>NZ_CAJXYK010000006.1 GCF_913063425.1 uncultured Thiohalocapsa sp. | reverse complement strand
TTTCGGCTCCCTGCGCCTTGCCTGGCACGCCCGGAGACGCCCTCGCGACGGCCGGCAGATTTTTCACAACCTCTGAGATGCCGGCGCCGGACAGCAGCCCGTCGGCGACACCCGCGAGCGGGTCAGCCGCTTGAGCCTGCCGGACATCACGACCCTGGCGACCTTCGTCGCGGTGGTGGACCACGGCGGGTTCAGTCGTGCTGCGGAGCGTCTCGATACCACCGCGGGCGCCGTGAGCCGTCGCATCGCCGCACTGGAGCGCCACCTGGGGCTCAGGCTCATCAACCGCACCACCCGGCAGCTCAATCTCACCGAGGCCGGCGAGCACTACTATCGGGATGTATCCGCCATTCTGCAGGCGCTGTCGGAGGCCGAAGACCGGGTCTCGCACCTGAGCGAGGCGCCGTCCGGCGAGCTGCGTGTGGCGGCACCGCTGTCGTTCGGCGTGCGGGCGCTGGCGCCGCTGCTGCCGGACTTCCACGCCCGGTATCCCGCGCTGCACCTGTTGCTGGACCTGGATGACCGTATGGTGGACATCGTGGCCGCCGGTGCCGACCTGGCGCTGCGCATCGGACCGCTCACGGATTCGAGTCTGGTAGCCCGGCGCATTGCGCGTTTTGAGCGCGTGTTCTGCGCGGCGCCTGCCTATCTGGACCGGCGCGGCCGACCGCGCACGCCGGCCGAGCTGCGCGACCACGCCTGTCTGCGCTACAGCAATCTGGGCGTGCGGGAAGAGTGGACGCTGCATCGGCGCGAGGACCCCGGCACGACGCAGACCCTGGAGGTGACCGGGCCGCTCTGCGCCAACAATGGTGATCTGCTGCGCCACGCGGCCATCGCCGGCATGGGGATCTGCACCCTGCCGCGGTTCATCGTCGCCGAGGACCTGGACTCCGGTGCGCTGGAATGCGTGCTGGGCGACTGGCGCGCCCCGCCGCTGATGCTCTCGGCGGTGTGGCCGTCACGACGCTTCGTGCCCGCCAAGGTCAGGGTGTTCGTGGACTACCTGGTGGCGCATCTCGGCGACGCTGGCGAGAGCGCAGCGAGGGGAGGCGACGCGTAAAGCCCCTGCTGCTGCGCGCAAACAAAAAACCGCTGCCGGCCCTGGGCCGGCGGCGGCAGGTCTGCCCATAGCGGAGTCGGCGCCGGCCGAATCCGCTCATGCGTCAGCTGATCTCGGCGGTGCCGGACTCGCTGTTGCCCTGGTTGTCCACCCAGGTGATCTCGATGGGGTCACCGGCCTCGCCGCCGTTGAACTTGAACGACAGGTAGGGGTTCTTCGAGACGCCGCCGCTCCAGAGCGCGGTCATGACGACCTCGTCCTTCCACTTGGCGGTCACCTCCTGGATGAAGTGGGCCGGGATCGGCTCGCCGGTCTCTTTGTCCTTGCGCAGGCCGGTCTCCATCACGTGGCTCATCAGGGACTTGACGGTGGTGACACCGTTGCTGCTCTTGGCGCGGATCTTGATGTCGGACATGTGGGTTTACCTCAGAAGCTGTTGCCGTCGGTGATCGGTGGGGTTGAGGGAGACTCCGGTGGTCCGGGATCAGCCGCCGCAACCGCCGATGGTGACCTTGACCGGCTTGGCTGCGCCGAGCAGGCCATCCCCGGTCTGGACGACAGCCACCACATCCGCCGTCTTGGCCATCTTGATGCGGGTGGAGACGAAGGGCACGGAGCTGTCGCTCATCTCGAAGGAGGCGATGAGCGGGGTGTTGTTGCCGGCGGCGAAGATGGAGATGGACTTGGCGCTGTCCACCTCGCCCTCGACCGTGACCGGCACCACGGCGCCGTTCTCGGCGATGTCCGGGGCCTTGATCTTGACCTTGTCGCTGTCCTCGATGGTGTCGGAGCCGAGCAGGTCCTTGAGTGCGGTGGACTGGTCTTCCGCCATGAAGGCGGCCTCTGGCCAGGCGGCGAGCACGGCGCGCGGCGCGAGCAGGCCGGCGCCTACGGCGACGCCGACGGCGCCGGCACCGAGGGAGCCCTTGAGCAGGATTCTGCGCTTCGCATCGATCATGGGGAATCTCCTCTGGATCGGTTGGTTGGTTCGGGTGGGTCGATCGTTCGATCGGGGCCGGCAGCACGCTGCCGGTCTCTTCAGGTCGACGCCGTGTCGGCGGTTACCGGCGTGCGTGGCCCCTTCGCCGTCCTGCCGTTCGGCCGCGCTCCACGCCGGGGCCGTCGGGCCAGGCAGGCGGGGCGGGGTCTGCGGCGCACGGTTGAAGTCCTGGGGGAAGGTGTGGCTGGTGGCGCGTCGGCACGCCTGCCTGCGCTGCCGCACGCTTGCGTGGTCGCCGCCGCAAGCGTACCGCCCGCGGTCTCAGCAGTGAACGAGGTGGCGATGCGCGCGGGGCGCGACGGGTACAACTACGAGCCTCCAGGTGTTCTTCTCTCTCTCGCCGATCAAATATCCCTGTGGCCGGGACTTCGTGCCTGAGTCGCCGCCGTGCAGCGCTGAGCCATCCGGAAATTTCAGTGCGGTTCAGCACCGTCAGTCCGTGGGCGAGCGGATAAGCCGGGGCGGGCTAACGTCGACGTAGGACGCAGCATAGCGCATCGCGGGGGTCGGGAAAATAGCCAGTTTCCCGGCTGAAACTTCGAGGTTTGCGGGGTTTTGCGAGGGTTTCACTCAGCGGCTTGCTCAGCGGCTTGCTCAGCGCCGGGCCTCGCGCCGGCGCTCCTCGGCCTGCAGCTCGTCCAGGCGCACCTGAATCCTGGCGGCCGCGTGAAAGTCGAGATTCGGCTGTCGCAGCGCGAGCTCCAGCTGGCGGATGGCGGGCTCCAGGTCGCCGCTGCGGAACAGGCGCTCCGCGCGCCAGCGCATGGCGGCCGCCTGGTCGCCGGACTTGCCGGCGGCATCCGCCATGAGGTCGTAGACGGGTGTCACATTCGGCTCGAGGGCGATGAGCCGCTCCAGTGTGGCCAGCGCGGCGGCGGGCTCGCCGGCGTCCAGCAGCGCTTCGGCGTAGGCCTGCTGCAATGGCCAGTTGCCGGGGGACAGGCCGACGGCGCCCTTGAGGTCGCGTACGGCTTTGGCGGCGTCGCCGCCGCGGCGGTCGATCTGCGCTTGCAGCGCCACGAGCTCCACCTGGCTCGGATACTGCTTGAGCAGCGGCGCCAGCGTCTTGGTGGCGGCGTCCAGGCGGCCGGCGCGGGCCAGGGCGCGGGCATAGCCGTAGCGCTCTGCGGTCTCGTTGCGGTAGCGGCCTTTGCGCAGTGTGTCCTGGAAGTGATCGATGGCCTGCTCCGCGCGGTTGTAGCGCTGCTCGCGCAGGTGCGCCCGGGTCAGATGGAAGCGCAGGCTGTCCGGCTTCTGGCTGGCGCCGAAGCGCTCGGCGCGGGCGAGGGCGTCGGCGATGCGGTCTGTGGTCACCGGATGCGTGCGGAGCAGCTCCGGTGCGCCGCTCTCGTAGATGCGGCCCGCCTGGGTGAGCTTCTTGAAGAATCCGGGCATGGCATAGGGGTCATGGCCGGCACGGGCCAGGGTGTCGATGCCGATGCGGTCGGCCTCTTCCTCGTTGGCGCGGGTGAAGTTGATCTGCCGCTGCACCAGGGCACCCTGGGCACCCATGAGGGCAGCGGCGCCGGCCTGCGGATCCACGGCGGCGCCGAGCACGGCGGCGGCGATGAGGAGCGCCGTGGCCGGCACGGTCATCTGCTTCTGCGCCGCAAAGGAGCGCAGGAGATGGTTCTGGCTCACGTGCGCGATTTCGTGCGCGATGACGGCGGCGAGCTCGGATTCGGTCTCGGCCGCGAGGATCAGCCCGGCGTTGATGCCGATGTTGCCCGCGGGACCTGCGAAGGCGTTGATGCGCGGGTCCTCGACGACGAAGAAATCGTAGCGACCGCTGGTCTCACGGCTGGCCCGCACCAGCTTGCGGCCCAGGGACTGCACATAGTCCGTCAAGAGCGGGTCCGTGCTCACGTCCAGGGTCTTGCGCACCCATTTCATGAACTCGAGCCCGAGCTCACGCTGCTCGGCGAGCGACAGCATGGTGTCGGCGCTGCTGCCGAAGTCGGGCAGGTCCAGCGCATCACCCTGCGCCTGCTGCGCCGGCCCCGCCACGGCGAGCGCCAGCAGGCAGCCGACGAGTACGGCGCGGAGCCTGGCCGGCAGCGGCGGCATTGGCGGGAAGACTGGTTTGCGCAGCGACATCACGGGCTCGGGATGCTCGGCGCCGGGGAAAGATCCGGCGGCAGTGCAGTGTGCACCTGAGACCCCAGAATTTCGCACAAATTTCGTGCAAATGCGCGACTGCGGGACGGCCGTGGCGCGTCCGGGCGCCGGGACCTCGGGTGCCGGGTTGCGGGACCGGGACTTGTGGGCACGCCGTCGGTGGGGTCGGCGCAGCGTGACCCGACACAGCATGCAGTCAAGCAGCCTCAGTTGAGCTGGATGCGCTGCCCCCAGGGCACCTGGCTCTTGCCCTTCACCAGCCAGACCACGGGGTAAGCGGGCTCGTCGGTGGGAAACTCGCCGTCCGCATCGGTGAAATACACCAGCAGGTCAGGCCGCAGTCCCTGCTGCTCCACCCACCGGAACACGGGCCGGAAACTGGTGCCCCCGCCGCCGCCGATGCGCGCCGGGCGCTGGAACTGCTCCCAGGGCTCGAACAGGAAGGGCGCGCCCTCGCAGAGTGAGGCATCACAGGGCAGCAGGGTCACCCGGGCACGCACCTGGGCCTTCAGCGCATCCACCTCGTCGATGAACTCCTGCATCTCGCCGTCCTTGATGGAGCCCGAGGTGTCGATGGCCACCACCAGATCGAGCTGGTGGCTGCGCAGGCTCGGCATGATGTGGTCGCCCTCGCGCCGGGAGGGGCGGGACCAGCTGTAGTCCTCGCGGGTGATGCTGTTCATGTAGCGCGCGAGCAGCATGCGCCAGGGCAGCTGCGGCTGCAGCAGGTGGTCGATCATGCGCTTGAGCTCGCCGCGCAGCTTGCCGGCCTGCATGGCCTGCTGGGCGGCGCCCGCCATGCGCTGTTGCCACTGCACCTGGAGGGTTTCGCGCTCGTCGGGGGTGAGCGGGGGCGGGCTGTCGGCGCCGTCATTGCCTTGGTCGGGCTCGGGCTCGGGCGTGGCATCGGCCCCGGCGCCGCTGCGGCTGTCGTCGTCCGCCGGCTCGCCGCCGCGGCTGCTGCCGCTGGTGCCGTCGGCCCGGGGCTCGGCGCCGCCGCGCTCGCCGTCGTCACCCTGCTCGCCGCGGGATTGCTGTTGCTGCTGCTGGATGTCGCGCTCGTCCAGGCTGCTCTGCTCGCCCTGCTGCTCGCCCTGCTGCTCGCCTGGTTGGCCGCCGTCGGATTCGCTGTCGTAGGCGTGAGTGTCGAGCGTCTCGGACTGGTCGTCGTCGTCCAGCAGCGGGTAGATCTCCTCCGCCGTCATGCCCTTGTACATGGGCATCAGCAGCGCGTTGGGCGGCGGCTTCAGGCCGTCGTCCACCAGCAGCGGGTTGATGGCGTAGTCGCAGGCGAGGTCCCAGCGATGCTTGACCCGGTGCTGGCGGCGGGCGAAGTGCGAGAGCGCGCAGTGCAGCGCCTCGTGGGCGAGCATGAACTGGGTCTCGTCCAGCGACAGGGCGTCGATGTAGCTCGGGTTGTAGTAGAAGCGCTTGGCGTCCGTCGCCGTGGTCGGGCACCAGTCGGCGTTGGCCGGCTCCATAGGCAGGCGCAGCACCAGCGCCCCGAGGAAGGGCTTGTCCAGAATCAACCGGGTGCGTGCCGAGGCCAGTTTGGTTTCTATGGCGCTCAGGTCGATGTCGGTGGTGTCGGTCATTGGGGTGCGTATCCGTCTGCTCCGGCAGGTGCGACTCTAGGGCTGAGGGCTGAGGGCTGAGGATTCGCGCCCTGGCCGCTGGCCCTCCGCCCTCATTCGTAAAGCATCACATCCGCAACGGCACTGGCCCAGTCCGCGAACGCGGGCACCTCGAACAGATCGTTGCCGATGGCCCGGTGCAGGTCGGAGACCAGCATGACGCCCATCTCCCGCTGCGGGAAGCGCCCGGCGTAGGCCAGGATGTTGCCGATGACCTGCCGGCCGTCCTCGCTATCCTTGGCGCGGATGGCCTTGCCCACCAATGCCGCGGCGACGGCGTACTGCAGGTCGATCTCCCGCGGCACCGACACGTCCTCGCCCGAGCAGATGGCGTCCAGATCAGGCATCTGGTCCAGGCTGTTGACGAAGGCCGTCACCTCCACGCCCGCCGCCGGCCCGACGCAGCCCTGCAGCGTGCCCTGGAGCAGCTGCGGCTCCTGCTCGAACTTGCGCAGCGCCCGGTGCGCGAACTCCCAGGAGCGCGGCGACGGGAAGGCCACCGGGTTGTGGGCCGGGTCGAAGTCGAACAACAGCTCCGGGCGGAAGCGCAGGAAGGCGATGACGCGCTCGTCGATGCCGGTGGCGTAGGCCCAGGCCACCCAGTCGTCCAGGTGCGTCTCCACTTCGAAGTGCGAGAACCGATTGGCCAGCGGCGCCGGCATGCTGTAGGTCACGCCGCGGTCGCCCTGGCGGTTGCCGGCGGCGAAAATGGCCCAGTGCTCCGGGACCTCGTACTCGCCCAGGCGGCGGTCCAGGATCAGCTGATAGGCTGCCGCGGACACCGCCGGCGGCGCCGAGGTGATCTCGTCCAGGAAGAGCACGCCCGCGGGGCCGTGGCGCTCGGCGTCCGGCAGGATGGCGGGCACTGCCCACTCCACCTTGTCCTCCACCCGAAAGGGAATGCCGCGCAGGTCGCTCGGCTCCATCTGCGAGAGCCGGATGTCGATGACCGGCACGCCGTGGCGCTCGGCGATGTGGGCCACCATCTGCGACTTGCCGACGCCCGGCGGCCCCCAGAGCATCACCGGGGTGTGATGACCTTCGGCGGTGCTGGCGAATTCGCGCTCTAAGACGCGGAGCAGTTGGGCGGGGCGCATGCGCGGCAATCTCCTGAGTGAGGTTGTTGTGAGCGCCTCGGGGGCGCCTGTGAGCCTTGTCACGCCGCGTCGGGCCGGCCAGTGTCCAGCGACCGGTGGGCGCCGTGGCTGAGCCCGGGCAGTGATGCTCGACACGACCTACAGACATGGTGCGCCCGGTGCCGCGTCGCAAGTACCTGCGGCGCCCGTCCCAGTGTCGCCCGGCTGCCGCCCGGCGTCCGCGCTGGCACGCATTAGAAAAAAACGGTATGCTTATTCGTTAAGCTGACCAAGCCGGTCGGGGATCGCAGTCGTCCAGTCTTGAGCCGCCGGTGCGCCGGCGGCGGGCGGCTCGGGGCCGGTCAGCAGGCTGTATCGAGTGGCCCGGGACATGCAGCCCCGGGGCGGTGCAACGCGGGGGCGGTCTCAAGCAGGCGGCGCCCGTCAGCAACGCCTCCGGCTGTAGGCCGCGGGCCGAGAGCGCAACACCAAGAACGCGATTGCGGAGAGCGGAGATGAACCAGTTCTACTACGACGCCGTGACCAAGATGGAACAGATGGGTGTCGACGACGAGTACGTGCAGGGTTGGCAATGCGGCTTCCTGCAGAACCCGAAGCGCGAAGAGCAGCGCATCACCGACGCCTACGAGGCGGGCTATACCGACGGCGAGGGGAAGAGCACCGACAACTTCGGTAACTGGGTCAAGAGCTGAAGGGCGCTCGCCGTTGCGCCGCACGCCCGGGGCCGGCTTCCCGGGCTGCGGGCAAGCGGCAGCCGCCGGCCGGGGTGTCACCAGCACCCGCACGGCCGATCAAGGGACGTAAGATGGGCGGGTGATCCCCGCCTTTTCTTTTGCGCTTTTTTCTTTGTGCGCAGGGTGGGGCGCCTGCGGGCGGCGGGTGGGTGTCGTGGGCGCTGTGGAACAGCCCCGGCGCGTTTGTGGTCTCAGGCCGTCAAGTGCCAAAACCGCTGTGTCCATCCTGCGCTTGCTGCCTCCCTGGTGATCGCGTCCATGTCTTCGCCCGATACACCAACCCCCGCGGCCAGGCTGCGCGGCCTCCTCGCGGAGCCCGGCTGCCGCACCATGCCCTGCTGCTTCGACGCGCTCTCTGCGCGGTTGGTTGAGCAGGCGGGGTTTCCACTCAGCTTCATGAGCGGGTTTGCCGTCTCGGCGGCGCGCGCTGCGCTGCCGGACACGGGGCTCCTGTCCGTCACGGAGATGCTGGACCAGGGCCGCTCCATCTGCGACGCAGTGTCCATTCCGGTGATCGGCGACGGCGACACGGGCCACGGCAATGCCGTGAACGTGCACCGCACCGTGGCGCAGTTCGCCCGCGCGGGCTTCGCCGGCATCATGATCGAGGACCAGGTGGCCCCGAAGCGCTGCGGCCACACCGGGGTCAGGGAGGTGGTGGACCGCACCGAGGCCGAGCGCCGCATTCGCGCCGCCGTCGCTGCCCGGGATGCGGGCACCGACCTGGTGATCGTCGCCCGCACCGACGCCCGCAGCGCGCTGGAGGCGGCCGCAGGCCCCGAGCGCGCGCTGGCGGAGGCCATCGACCGCCTCAAGGCGTTCGCGGACCTCGGCGCCGACGTGCTGTTTCTGGAGGCCCCCCGCAGCGAAGCCGAGATGGAGCGCTGTTGCCGCGCGGTGCCGGGTCTCCATATGGTGAACATGCTGGAGGACGGCATCACGCCGCTGCTGCCCCCGGCGCGGCTCGCCGACCTCGGCTACCGGCTCGCGGCCTATCCGCTGACGCTGCTCGCCTGCGCCGTGCATGCTATGCAGGTGGCCCTGGCGCAGCTGGCTTCGGGCCAGACGCCCAGGTACCGGGTGAGCTTCGAGCAGGTGCGGGAGATCGTCGGCTTCGATGCCTATGATGCGCTGCTCAGCAGCTACGAGGCGCCGCGGTCGGAGTGAGCCCGGGACTGGACCTCCGGGGCAGGGTCTGCGATTGCGCTGCCGACAGCGAAGGCGCTGTCCACAAGCTTTGATGAATATGATGAACGACCCCGGCGCGCAGCGGCGCGGGAGCCAACCGCCATGAGTGATAACAGTTATCTCAAAGACCTGATTCTGCTGCGCAACGACCCGAGCAAGGTGGGCGTCGTGCGCGACGCCGCCCTGCGCGGCGAGGTGGACGCCCAGTACGCCCTCGGGCTCATCTATGCCGAGGGCCGGGGCGTGGCCATCGACCTGGCGCAGGCGCACTACTGGCTGTCCCTGGCGGTGGAGCAGGGCGACGCCGACGCCGATCTGCTGCGCAACATCGTCGGCAGCCAGATGACCGATGAGGAGTATGCCGCCGCCAAGCGGCTGCGCGCGGGGGCGTCGCTGCAGCTGGTCCGCGGCTCTTCGGCGTAAGCGCGTGGTGCGCCCGGCTACCCGGGGAGGTGAGCCATTGCGTGTGCAGCCGTATCATCCGCTGCCCGCTCGGCCGCACTGCTGAACGCAAGGTCCGCCGCGGCGCGCGGAATCAGCTGAAGACGCACAAGCGAGCGACGCCTCGCTCCCGCCGCCAGCGCCCAGTGAGCCCCGTGCCGCCGTCAAGCCACCGCCCACACGCCGTCCGACACCCCGCATGACCCCAATCGTCAGCGCCGCCGGCCTGGTGAAGCACTACGGCGGCTTCACCGCCGTGGACGGCGTGAGCTTCGACATCGCCCCGGGGCGCTGTGTCGGCGTGCTCGGGCCCAACGGCGCCGGCAAGACCACGACGCTGCGCATGATCCTGGGCATGACGCCCATGACCGCCGGCAGCCTGAGCGTCTTCGGCCTGCCCATGCCGGCCGCGGGCCGGGCCATCCGCCGGCGCATCGGCGTCGTGCCCCAGGCAGACAACCTGGACCCGGACTTTCGCGTGGACGAGAACCTGGAGGTCCACGCCAGCTACTTCGGCATCGACGCCGCCACCGCCCGGGCACGGGTGCCGGAGCTGCTGGCATTCGCAAGCCTCACCGAGCGCCGCCACGCCAGGACCGACACCCTCTCCGGCGGCATGAAGCGCCGGCTCACCATCGCCCGGGCGCTCATCAACGCCCCGGACCTGGTGATGCTGGACGAGCCCACCACGGGGCTCGACCCGCAGGCGCGCCATGTCATCTGGTCCAGGCTGTCCGCGCTGCGCGCCCGCGGCACCACGCTGCTGCTCACCACGCATTACATGGAAGAGGCCGAGCGCCTCTGCGACGAGCTGATGATCATGGACCACGGACGGATTCTGGACCGTGGCAGTCCCCGGGAGCTGATCCAGCGCCATGTGGAGCCCGAGGTCATCGAGGTCCGCGCCGGCGACACGCGCCGCTTCGCCGCCCTGGCCGAGCGTCACGGCTGCCGGCTCGAGGCCCAGGGCGACAGCCTGTACTGCTACGGCCACGAGAGCGCGCCGCTGCTGGACTTCCTGCAACAGGACCCGGCGCTCGTCTACCTGCACCGACCCGCGGGCCTGGAGGATGTCTTCCTGCGCATCACCGGTCGGGACCTGCGGGACTGAGCCCGGGCATTCCTGACTGTGGGATCTGTAAGCATGCGGCTGATGGAAGCTGACTGGACACTGCCCCAGCCGGGCTGGGGCGCGCTTGCGGTGTGGCGGCGCAACCTGCGCGTCTGGCGCAAGCTCATCGGCCCCGCCGTCGTGCTCAACTTCGGCGAGCCGACGCTCTATCTGCTGGGCTTGGGCTTCGGTCTGGGCGCCTTCATCGACACCATGAGCGGCATGCCCTACCTGGCCTTCCTCGCCTCGGGCATCATCGCCTCCAGCGCCATGACCACGGCGAGCTTCGAGGGCACCTATTCGGTGTTCACGCGCATGGACGTGCAGCGCACCTACGACGCCATGCTGGCCACGCCCCTGACGCTGGACGACATCCTCGCCGGCGAAATGCTCTGGTGCGCCACCAAGGCCGGCTTCAGCGCCGCCGCCATCCTCGCCGTCGCCGCCCTGCTCGGCGTCACCGGCGGCTGGGAAGCGCTCTGGGCGCTGCCGGTGGCCTTCCTCATCGGCCTCTGCTTCGGCGGGCTCGCCCTGGTGGTGAGTGCGGTCTCCAGCAACTACGACTTCTTCAACTACTACTTCGTGCTCGCCGTGACGCCCATGCTCATCCTCTGCGGCGTCTTCTACCCCATCGAGGGGCTGCCGCCGGCCATGCAGGCGGCCATCCAGGTGCTGCCGCTGACCCACGCCGTGGCGCTGGCGCGCCCGCTGGTGGCGGGGCTGCCGGTGACGGACGTGGCCCTGCATGTCGCTGTGCTCGTGCTCTACGCCGGCGCCGGCTTCTATCTGGCGCTGGCGCTGGCGCGGCGGCGGCTGCTGGTCTGAGCACGCAACGGAGGAGCGCATGCCCAACGCCTTCATCACCGGCACCAGCAGCGGCCTCGGCCGCGCCCTGGCAGAACGGCTCCTGCAACAGGGCTGGGCCGTCTACGGCGTCAGCCGCCGTGGCTGCGACCTGCCCGGCATCTGCGACACCACCTGCGACCTCACCGACACCAACGCCGTCCCCGCCGCCCTGGACGCGCTGCTCGCAGGCGTGGAGCGGCTCGACCTCGTGGTGCTCAACGCCGGCGTCGTCGGCCAGATCCGCCTGCTCGCCGAGACGCCGCTGCCAGACGCCAAGCAGGTCATGGACGTGAACCTCTGGGCCAACAAGACCGTCATGGACCGGCTCCACGCCCGGGGCCGCCCGGTGGATCAGCTGGTCATGATCTCCTCCGGCGCCGCCGTGCTCGGCAACAAGGGCTGGGGCGCCTACGCCCTCTCCAAGGCCGCGCTCAACATGCTGGCGAAGCTCTACGCCCACGAGCTCCCGCACACCCATATCACGGCGCTGGCTCCCGGCATCATCGACACCGCCATGATGGACTACCTCTGCGACGAGGCGGACGCCGACGCCTTCCCGGCGCTCAAGCGCCTGCAAGACGCCCGCGGCAGCGAGCGCATGCCTGATCCGGCCACCGCCGCGGCCCGCGTGCTGGACGTCCTGCCCCGGCTCCGGGAGCGCCCGAGCGGCAGCTTCGTGGATATTCGGGAGATTCTCGAGCCGGAGGCGTATGCCCAGCTCTACGCAGGACGCTGATGCCGATCGGCCGCGTATGCCTGGTTGCCGCAGCACAGCTTTTTGGCGATCTCCGCCTTGCGCTCGTGCTGCGCCTTCTGCATCTTGCGGCGGTTTGCAGGTGCGGCAAATGGGGCCAGGTTTTGCAACCCAGCATCGGCGGCACTGGCGAAGAGCGGAGGCGGGGTCGGCTCGCCCATTGCACATCGCTGCTATCGATATCCGCAACAGCGGAGGAGTGGCATCCCAGATCGTGACCAGCGTCCCCTTACAATGCCGACGGCGACCCGACCCTAACTGCCCCCGACCACGGCTCCGCCATTACCCTGCGCTACGAGCGCGGTTTCGACCCCGAGCAACCGCGGCGCGAGAGCAACCGCGCCCACCGGCGCCTCTGGCGCATCGACAACACCATCGACAGCGCCTACGACGCCACCGGCCAGGTCCACCGCCTCGCCAGCACCGACGGGGAGAGCCTCACCTTCACCCACAACGGCCTGCTGCCGCTCACCGAGAGCGCAGCCGGCAGCGCCAATGCCACCCTCGCCGTCGACTACGATGCAGAGCTGCACCTCGCGGCCGAGACGCTGACTACCGAGGACGGCAGCAGCTGGCCCATCGACTACGGCTACCACCCCGAACGGCAGCCGCACCCAGGTCAACAGCGCGCAGGTTGACACTTACGACCACCAGGACAGCTTAGTCAGCTACACGCCGGTCCAACCGCGGCCGATCCCCGAAGCTGCCGTCGGCTACCGCATCGACCCGCAGCAGCGGCGCATCGCCCGCACCGAAGATGGCGCAGTCACCCCTCTTAGGATGATCAGCACCCGAGATCGCCGTCAAGCCATCGAGCTGATCGACGATGCCGTTGCCGCCGGCGCCCGCAAAGCGCCCGCGTGCGCGCGCTTAAGCCTGAGCCTGCGCAGCGTGCAGCGCTGGACCCGCGACGGCGGGGCGGGTGAAGGCCGCCGCCCCGGCGCCAAGCGGCCCACCCCGCCCAACGCGCTGAGCGAAACCGAGCGCGGCGAAGTACTCACCATCTGCGACAGCCCCGAGCACGCCAGCCTGCCGCCGAGCCAGATCGTCCCGTGTTTGGCCGACCAGGGCATCTGCAAGGCCTCCGAATCCAGCTTCTACCGCGTGCTGCGCGCCGCCGACGCCCAGCACCACCGCGGCGGGGCCAAGGCCTTGCGCGCACCGGCACCGCCGCCGAGCCACACCGCCGACAGCCCGAACCAGGTTTGGGGCTGGGATATCACCTTCCTGCCCGGTCCCGTACGTCGGGCGATTTTGCCATCTCTACATCATCCTGTCGCGCGCCTCGCCGCGTGCCTCGTCGAAGGGGGCCGGGGCGGGCTCGCGGGCGGCGTAGCTGCGCTGTACGGCGGCGGCGCGCAGGAGCACGAGCAGGCCGATGTAGCCCTCGCGGGTGAGGCCGCCGGGGAGGTCGAGGGAGGCGAGCGCGGCCCACTCGGGCGGGGTGATGCGCAGCGCCGCCTGGTGGCTGACGGAGTCGGCCAGCGCGCGCAGGCCGTCCGGGAAGCTGTCGTCGGCGAGGATGGCCTCGGGGCCGGCTGCGGGGCCGGCTGCGGGGCTGGCGCCCGCGCGGGGCCGGGCGCCGGTGCCGGCGGCGCTGTGGCGGCCGGCCTGGTCCTGCGGGCCGAAGCCGAGCAGGTGGTTGGGGGTGACCTCCAGCAGCCGGCAGAGGGCGGCGAAGGTTGCGAGCTGCGGCGCCTTCTCACCGCGCTCCCACTCGCCGCAGGCGCCGCGTGAGAGCCCGAGCCGCTGCGAGACCTCGATCTGCGAGAGGCCGGCGCGCTCGCGGGCGGCGCGCAGGCGGGCGCCGTCGATGGGGGACTTGGGGGACGTCTTCATGGGGATGACGGCGGCGTCG
Organism: uncultured Thiohalocapsa sp.; assembly: GCF_913063425.1. GTDB lineage: Bacteria > Pseudomonadota > Gammaproteobacteria > Chromatiales > Chromatiaceae > Thiohalocapsa. Next base: position 166,530 of record NZ_CAJXYK010000006.1, on the reverse strand, counting down.
GGCATGCGGCATTGTCGCGCTGTGCGGTAGCCGAGTGCAAAACCGCTTCAAGCGGGCTATGGTGTCGCTTGATGCGGTTTCGGCGCCGCTCGTACTGCCAGATTGTCATCAGTGCCGTCCGGTGCTGCCGCCTGGAGATTGTCCCCGATGCCACGCCGCGAAGTCGCCCCGCCCGAGCTGCCCGATGCCCCGTTCGAAGCCCTGAGCGCTGAGGAGCAGGCGCGCTGCGTGTGCCGGAACCTGCGCCTGGCGCGCAAGCGCGCGGGCTTCACCCAGCCGACCTTCGTCGCGTACATGCGCCGCGCGGCGGGCGCCGGGGCGGTGAGCCTGAGCTACCTCGGCGACATCGAGCGCGGCGCACCGGCGAGACCCTGCGCACCCTGCGCGCCGACACCGCCCGCAGCGGCGCGGACGAGTGCGAGCCGGCCCGCCTGACGGACCTTGAGGCGGAGCTGATGGACCTGCGCACGGCCCTGCTCGACATCGCCCCCGGCTGGAAGCCCCACCACGACGACGGCGTGCAGATCACCGCTGCGCCGCTCTGGCCGCTGTTCCGCCACGGCCCCTGGCAGCGCACCCTGAAGGACACCTGGCAGAAGCTCCAGCGCGGCCACTACGACTGGGCGCGGCTCGCCATGCACTACTGGCCCGGGCGCGCGCGCGAGAAGTGCCGCAGCGACCGCTCGCTGGCCATCGCGCACGGCCGGGAGGCGCTGTATGAGCCGCCGGCGGGGTAGGGCGCAGGGCCGTGCACCTTGCGCGGACCGGGCGGCTTGGCTAGGTTGCCGACCAGGCATTCGGCGAGGGGCGCGGACGCCGGCCGAAGAGACCGCGTGAGCGGCTCATCACCGCGCTTGCTTCCCGGGGCGCACCGATGCGCACAAGCGCCGCGAGAGGCGGAGAATGTCCATTCCGAACCTGCTGAGCTCAACGGCCGGAGGCGTAATGTCCGCTCATGAAAGCATTCTAATCGACCCTTCCGTTTGCCATGGCAGGCCCGTGGTTCGCGGTACGCGCGTTCCTGTCGCCATCATCGTCGGCAGTCTCGCCGGCGGTATGAACTTCAAGGAGATCCAGGCGGAGTATGACCTGACTCGCGAGGATATCCAGGCGGCCCTGGCCTTCGCCGGCGACCTTGTCAACGAGGAGTCCTTCCACCCGCTGCCCGGTGCCGCGTGAGGCCGGTTCGCGTCCCACCGGGCGGGCTCGGCACCGCACCAACGGGCGCAGGGAAATACGCTGATGTCCATCGCCACCTTCGTCTAGCAGGAGGTCCTGCGCCCGCGCCTGGAGCGCCATCATGTGCTGGTGGTCTACGACCCGGCACGGCGCTGGCGGGAGGTCTGCCTCGGTCTCGCGAGCGATGCCGTGCAGGTGGTGGACACCGGCGGGGGCAGCATCCTGGCCCGCGAGGAGGCCATGGCCTGCTTCGTGCGGCTGGGCCGGCCGGGCAACCCGGTGCAGGGGCTGCTGGTCTATGTGCCGGCAGATCGCCCGGCCACGGACGAGGCGCGTCAGCGCGACCCCTTCTCTGTCTACGAGGCCGCCGGCGCCGTGTTTCCGGACGGCGATGGCGACAGCTATCTGGACCTTTGCCTGAAGGCCAAGCCGGACCACAAGACCGCGCTCCGGCGCGTCTTCGCCGACGACCCCGAGCCCGGCTTCGCGGTGGTGGATGCCGTCGGCTGGCCGCGGCTGCGGGGGCTGCTTCAGGTGGAGTCCAGCCGCGACATCCTGATGGCGCTGCTGGCGCCCACCGACGCCCAGGAGGCGGCGCTCAGGCAGGACGACACCTGGGTGTCGGAGGCCAAGGAGCTGTTCCTGTCGGCCGCGGGGCTCAAGCTCAAGACGCGCGCCAAGGGTTGGTCCACGATTGCCGCGGAGCTCTGGCGGTTTCTGCTCTTCAGCGAGCTCGTGTTCGACCTGCCCGATGTCTCCCCTGAAGGGGGCGCCGACGCGGACGCCGCCACTAAGGCCCTGCCGTCGGCCCGGCCGCTGGTGGAGGACCTGTGCGGATTTCTATGTCACGCGGCTGCGCGAAATGGACCGCTGCCAGCGGGAACTGGAGCAGGCGGTGAGCGATGTGCTGGACCCGGACGGCACCCTGGACGCGCTCATCGAGCAGGCCCGCGGGCGTTACCGCAAGCTCGCCGAGGATGTGCAGCTGGTGTTCACCAAGCATCTGGAGACCGAAGGCTGGCCGCCGTCCGGGGGCCTGGCCAATGCCGGTGTGTTCGACCGCTTCGTCGCGCCGGTGCTCGGCCAGAGCGGCCGGGGGGGTGCGTTGTTCCTGGTGGATGCCCTGCGCTGTGAGCTGGGGGTCGCGCTGCAACAGCAGTTGGCCGAGGACGAGGCGGTGGAGCTGCTGGCCGCCGCAGCCCAGCTGCCCACCATCACGTCCGTCGGCATGGCAAGCCTGCTGCCGGGCGCCGGGTCGCGGCTGTACCTCGCCCGGCAGGACGATGCGCTGGTGCCGATGCTGGACGACACGCCCGCCGCCAACCTGGCGCAGCGGCTCGACGTGCTGAAGAAGCGCTTCGGTGATCGCTTCGAGGCGCTGAAGCTGACGGACTTCGCGCGCGGCAAGGCGAAGCTCCCGGCGCAGGTGGATCTGCTGGTGCTGCGCAGCGTCGAGATCCTGCTGGAGGCGCACGACAAGCAGGGCAGGATCGTCGGCGAGGCCAAGGCCGGCGGCCCGGTGAACCCGGCCACGGGCACCGTGACCCTGCAGCCGGGGCAGAGCCGGCAGGTGACCATCCGCATGCAGATGGACTTCGAGGGCAAATTCCGGCTCAAGGCCCTGAACCCGACGACGCTCGAAACCTACGCTGAGCTGGCGCTGGAGACGGACTACGCGGTGTGAAAAGGCGCCATGCAGGACATGGTTCCGGCCGGTCCTGCGACCGACTCTGCCGGCGATTCGCGACGCAGAGCTTCGCCGCTTGGGTCGCGAAGCTGGAGCGTCGCGGCCAGGGGCTGCGAGGCGCGAGGGGGCTGCGAGGCGCGAGGGGCCTGCGAGGCGCGAGGGGCCTGCGAGGCTTGTTCCATCTCGTCGCGAAGCTCTGCTTCGCGATGCCGCCGTGGAAGCTCCGCTTCCGGTCGCCGGGGCACGCAACCAATCGACCCAGACGCGCGGCATGGGAACCATGGCAGGCATTCAGTGCATTAAAGATGCAGACTCGCTTCCGTCCCGGTCCCGGTGCATGTTCTTCACGGTGATGCAACGATGAGTGAGGTCAACGACACCGCCGCACAGGACGCACTGGACCGCAAGCTGAACGCCGTCTTCGCGGGCAAGGTCGTTCGCAAGGACCTGTTGCACCGCATCAAGAAGGGCACCAATGTGCCCACCTTCGTGCTGGAGTTCCTGCTGGCGCGCTATTGCGCCAGCGACGAGCCGGCGGAGATCGCCTCCCAGCGCATCGCCGTCGGCGAGCGCTTCTACCGGGACAACGAGCGGCTGCTGGAGGGCGGCATCTGGGCCGAGGTGGTGGTCGCCCACAACGATGTGGACGCCGACAACGACGCCTTCTACGTCGAGGACCTGAGCCCCATTCAGCTGAGCCGGTTCAAGTTCGACGCCTATGGCGAGGGGCGCGCCGCGTTCACGCGTGACGAATGGCTGGACGTGGTGCTGCGCTCCGTCGGGCTGGAGCCGAGCAGGCTGGACCGCCGGCGCAAGCTCCATTTCATTGCCCGGCTGGCGCCCCTGGTGGAGGCCAATTTCAATTTCATCGAGCTCGGCCCGCGCGGTACCGGCAAGTCCTACTTCTTCAGTGAGTTCTCGCCCTATTCGACGCTCATCAGCGGCGGCCAGGCCACCAAGGCGGTGCTGTTCTACAACAACGCCCGCAGCAAGATCGGGCTGGTGGGCTTCTGGGACACCGTGGCCTTCGACGAGGTGGGCGGCATCAAGGTCAAGGACCCGGACACCATCCAGATCCTGAAGGACTACATGGCCAACGGCCGCTTCTCCCGTGGCGTCGAGGTCATTGCCGATGCCAGCATGGCCTTCGTCGGCAACATCGACCAGTCCATCGAGCAGATCGTCAATTCCACGGAATACGACCTCTTCCAGCCGCTGCCGCCCCAGTTCGACCTGGCGGTGATGGACCGCTTCGCCTGCTATCTGCCCGGCTGGGAGATGCCGAAGACCGGCAGCGCGTACCTCACCGACCGCTATGGTCTCATCACGGACTATCTGGCCGAGGCCTTCCACTACCAGCTGAAGCACACCAACCGCTTTGATGAGGTCAGCAAGCGTATCCGCCTGGGACGCAATGTCGAGGGTCGCGACGAGAAGGGCATCAAGAAGACCGTCAGCGCCTTCCTGAAGATTCTGCACCCGCTGGAGCCGCCGAGCGACGAGGAATTCGACGAGTACGTCGCCTACGCGGTGGAAGGCCGCCGGCGTATCAAGGAGCAGATGAACAAGCGCAAGCCGGATGACGAATTTGCACGCATCGATCTGGCCTACCTCGACGCCGAGGGCAACCAGGTGACCGTGCACTGCCCGGAGACCCGGAATGCACCGGCCACGCTGGAGCCGATGCGTCGGCGCCTGAGCGAGACAGCGGAGGACGCGGCGCCGGACAAGGCGACTGCGACATCAGGGCCGCCGGCGGAGGTCGCCGGGTCCACCGACGAGACGACCCCCGCGGCTGCTGACGGCGCCTTACCAGAGCGCGTCCAAGCTGAGGCACCCGCAACGGCGCAGCCGCAGGAACAGCATTTCACCATCCACTACGGTGCCACCGGCTACACCTACGACGCCATCATCGGTCCCTACCTGGCGGGTGCGAGGGCCGTGGAGATCGAAGATCCATACATCCGTGCGCGCCACCAGATCGGCAACTTCGTGCGCTTCTGCGAGGCCGTGGTGAAGCAGCCCGGGCTGCGCCGGATCACGCTCACCACCAGCTGTGACGAGCACACCGACCTCAAGGCCCTGCACGAGGCCATGGAGGCGCTGAAACAGAGTCTGCTCGAGATCGACGTGGTGCTGGACGTGCGCGTCAACGAGCACCTGCATGATCGGGAGATCCGGCTCGACAACGGCTGGTGCATCAAGATCGGCCGCGGGCTGGACTTCTACCAGAAGCCGGACAGCTGGTACGCCATCGGCGCCAACGACTTCAGCCTGCGACCCTGCCTGGAGACCAAGGTGGATATCTACCGCCGTGCTTCAGGCAGGAGTCAATCATGAACCAGACGGGCGCAGCAGCACCGATGTTTGACGCCGCCGAGATAGGCGCAGTCACCGTCGCCCAGGAGCCAACCTTGGTCCGGCGGCACGCTCAGCTGCTGCGAGAGCGGCTACGACGCTGCTGTCGACCTGTTGCCGACGCCCATCGAGGTGCCCGGCTGCCCGTGACGGCCAACGGGCGGTTAGGGTCCCACCGCGGCGGCACCTGGATGCAGCGCTGAAGGAGACAGGCGGCGCCGGCGGTCGCGGGCTCAAGGATTCCAGAACTTGACGAGCGTCACCACCAGTCCGCCCACACCCAAGGTGGTCCCGAAGGACCAGACCATGAACCGGTCCATGCGCCGCTGCAGCTCGCGGATGTCCTGCTGCACACTCTCGAAGCGCTTGTCCACCTGTTCGAAGCGCTTGTCCACCTGTTCGAAGCGCGCAAGCATGTCCTCGCGCAGCGCTTCATGGCGCTTATCCGCCTGCTCGAAGCGCGCGAGCATGTCCTCGCGCAGTTCGTCGTGGCGCTTCTCGGCCAGCTCGAAGCGCTTGTCCATCTGCGCGAAGCCCTGAAGCATCAGCTCGCGCTGGTGCTTGAGCTCCTCCTCCACCCGCACCATGCGTTCGCGCAGCTCGATCTCGTACACGGCCGGCGGCTTGCCGAGGCTCTGCTCGGCCAGCCAGTCGGCCATGTTGGCCTTGATGAAGTCGATGTCTTCTTGGGTGAGGGTCATGGCGCGATCCGGTAGTCCACGCTGTCGAGTGTAGCCCAAGTGCCGGCGCCGCTTGCGGCTGACGCCGACCCTAAGTCAGTCGGCGCAGGCTCTGGACCAAGCTCACCAGCACCGAGCCCGGCAAGGGCCTCGGCGACGACGAGCTGGCCGAGCGCTTCCGGCGCATCTTCCAGAACGTGCGCAACTACTGCCGCCGCGGTATCACCTTCGCCCGTGTGGTCGCGCAGATCGACCGGCTGCACTTCGCCGACGATACCGACGTGCACGTGCTGTCCGAGATCTACGAGGACCTGCTGAAGCAGGTCGCCGCCGACTCCGCCGGCTATGCCGGCGAGTTCTACACCCAGCGCCACATTGTCCGCGCCTGGCCAACCCGCCCTATGGCGCGCGACCGTCTCCAGCTATGGCCCCGCAACCAAGACAGACTGCCTGGACATCAGGGCCGGCAGGTGGGCGCGAGACTTCGAGATTCGTCATGCCGGACGGGGCAGTGGCAATGCCGCCGGAGGCATCTCCCGACTGCGGGTAGGAGTCACGCCTGCCCATGACCCCGGTCAGATCGCCCACCGCATCGGGGCACAGCTTGGGCACAGAATGGGCACAAACGAAAAAGCCGGCACGAAGCCGGCTTTTAAGTCTTTGATTTGCATGGTGGGCGCGGCTGGTTTCGAACCAGCGACCCCTGCCGTGTGAAGACAGTGCTCTCCCACTGAGCTACGCGCCCTATCGAGCAGCACAGGATAGCGGGGTTGGCGTGTTCGGTCAATCTGCCGTCGAGGGGCGAGGGGCGAGGAGCGGCCCAGCGCCGTCGCGTCGGCGTCAGAAGCGGCAGACGGTGTCGCCGCCGTGCTCGATCCAGCCGTGGATCATCTTGGGGGTGGTCATGCCACTGGCGCAGCGGCCGGCGGCGTCGATGCAGATGACGCCGCCGCGGCCCTGGACCTTGCGGGTGAGGTAGCCGATGCCGTAGTCCACGGCGCCGGCGGCGTCGACGCCTTTGAATTCCACGGCGTCGGCGATGGTCTTGGCGAAGACGGTACGCATGAACTCTTCGCCGTAGCCGGTGGCGGAGACGGCGCAGGTCTCGTTGTCGGCATAGACGCCGGCGCCGATGATGGGGGAGTCGCCGACGCGGCCCATGCGCTTGTTGACGATGCCGCCGGTGGAGGTGGCGGCGGCGAGGTTGCCGTCGCGGTCGCGGGCGACGGCGCCGATGGTGCCGTATTTCTGCGCGTCGCCGTCTTCGTCGTGGTCGAGCATGATGCGCCCGCGCAGTCTGGCCTGCTCCAGCTGCTTGATGCGGTCCGGCGTGAAGAAATAGTGATCCGGGGTGAGCTTCATGCCGCAGTGCTCGGCAAAGTGCAGCGCCCCGTCGGAGATGAGCAGCACGTGCTCGCTGCCGTCCATGACCAGGCGCGCGAGCTGCACCGGGTTGGCGATGTTGCCGACGGCGGCGACGGCGCCGGCGGCGAGGTCGCGCCCGTCCATGATGCCGGCGTCCATCTCCACCTTGCCGTTCTCGTTGAGCACCGAGCCGCAGCCGGCGTTGAAGAGCGGGTCATCCTCCAGCTGCGAGGCGCAGGACTCCACCGCCTCCACGGCGCTCGCACCCTGCTGAAGCATGGCGCGGCCGTGCTCCAGCACCACGCGGATGCTCTCCAGATAGCGCACGGCGGTGCGCTCGTCCTTGACGTTGTCGAGCGCCCCGGCGCCGCCGTGGACCATCAGGGAGAAGCTGTCTTGCATGCCGCTCTCGACCTCGGCGCCCGGCAGGGCGCCTGTTGGTGCGCCCGCGGCGGCGCCGGTGCCGGCTGGCGTCAGCGCTGCGCCGCGGGGACAGGTTTGCGATGCTGGTGACGATGGGGGCGCCCGTGGCGAAGGCGAGCCCCCGGGCCTACAGCCGGGCGAGCAGCGCCTGCTCCAGCGCGGCCTGGGTCGGCTCGTCGCCGGCGATGAGCACGAGGAGCTTGCCGATCAGGATGGGGCCCCAGTTGACCAGGATGATGCCGGTGCCGCTGGCGGGATCGTACTCGATGCCGCTCAGGTCCACGGCGTCGAGGCTGCGGTGGCGGGTGTGATACGCCTTGGCCAGCCATGGCTCGATGCCGAGCTTGTGGGCGATGCCGGTGGGGTAGCTGGCGCCGTTGTAGCGCGGGTTGCACTCGATGGCGAGAAACTCCGGGTCCGCATCCTTGCCCACCACGGCCACGTCGAAGGCGAAGACCCCCTGCATGCCGGCGTCGTGCAGCCAGTGGGCCATGGCCTCGACGCTGTCCCACGGGGTGTGCCGGGCGGGATGGCGGTTGCCCTGGTGCACGAAGCCGTCGAGCACCTGCTCGGTGGCGGCGTGGCGGCAGACGCCGTCGGCATCGCAGCGGTACTGCAGGTTGAGAAAGACGTCCGTGGCGACCTCCTGCTGGATCTGCACCGGCGTGCCGGGCGCGAACTGCCCGATGGCGACCCGCAGGGCATCTGCATCCGCACAGCGATGGATGCCGACGCCGGACACGGACACCGCCGCCTTCAGGTAGCAGGGGTAGGGGGCGGCGGCGATGTCGGCCTCGCCGATGGCGTCGACGGTCGCAAAGGGGATGGTGCGCGGCACGGGCACGCCGAGCTCGTCCGCCACTGCCATAAAGGTGTTCTTGGAGTTGATGGCGGCGACGCTGTCGAGCCAGCGCTGATCCGGGCGCACGGCATGCTCATCCGGGCCGAAGAAGAACACGGACACGGTATGCTCCGGGTACTCCGCGAGCCGGGCGTGGCTTACATCCCAAAGAATGTCCGTGCTGTGTTGGAGCCCGACGCGCTCGTAGTGGGCGCGGATGGCGTCCCACTCGCCGGCGAGGTCCGGATGCAGCTGCACCACGTCGCCCGGCTCGCTCAGGCCCAGGGCGCGACCGGAGTAGAGGTGATTGCCGCTGACGCCATCGGCCGTACAGCCCATGATGTCGTGGTTGAAGATCTGCCGCATCCGGCCTGTGCTGCTTGTCTGCGCCAAAGCTGCCCCCTCTGCGCTCCCGGCGCCTTCATGGTCGTGGTCCGTGGTACAGGCGCTGCAAGCAATCCTGGTGCCATCTCGGCGAAGTGCGGCACCGGGGCCAGCCGGTGGCCTTGCGCGCCCGCGCCGGTGCAGGCGATGGGCGGGGCGCACCGAAATGGGGCGTTCGGCCGGCCTGAATGCGGCGTCGGCGCGTCACGACGGGCAGGCGCCGGCGTTTCCGGGCGGTCAGCGCGCGGGGGGCTCGCCGGCCATGCTGCCCGCCTGCGCGGCGCCGGACGGCGGCTCGCCGGGCCCGCCCTGCGGGTCGAGAAAGGTCCGGCGGAAGCGGTCGCACTGGTCGATGAGCTCGCGGGTGCTCTTCGGCATGGGCACGCGGGCGCGTACGATGTGGCTCACCAGCGCGGTGCCGACCTTGAGGATGCGGTTGCCTTCCTGTGCCTCGTGGATCTCGCGCAGGGTCGGCGCCGGCGGCAGGTGCGGCTGCATGCGCCGCAGCTTGTCGCTGGCCACGACGAAGGCGGGCCAGACGCTGAAGATGACCGGGTCGGTGCGCAGGGTCTCGGTCTTGCGCTTGGCGCTCTCGGCGAGCTCATGCAGCAGCGGCTGGATCGCCGGCAGCTGGGTGCTGCCCGCAAAGGTGGCGGCGATGGTGGCGGTGATGCGGTCGATGTCGCGCATGGTCTGCGCGATCTTGACATAACGGCTCTGGTAGAAGGTGGCGATGGGCTGGCTGAAGGCCTTGAACGGCTCCCCCCAGAGCTCGTCGATGCCCTCGTCGCCGCCGCGGTGACGCACCAGGCGGCCCAGCTCCAGGGCCTCCAGCAGATAATCGCCGCACTCCTGCATCAGGGCGTCGTCGGGCTCCACCTCGACGCCGTCGGCCTGCAGCTCCACGAGCTTGGTGAAGATGGTGGTGGCGCGGTTGAAGAGCGCGCCGGCGAGCATGGCGCCGTTGACCCGTTTGCGCTCGGGGTCGGTCTCGCGCTCATAGGCGGCGCGCGCCTCCGCGAGGCGGATGCCAGGGATGTTGATGCCGTGCTCGACGTGATTGAACAGACGCCGGGTCAGGGCCTCGATCAGCGCCTTCTTGGCCTGAAGGCTTTCCGGGGGCGGCTCGTAGTACTTGATCCAGTACCCGTCCATGTAGATACAGGTGTGCCCGTTCACCTCGGCCTTGGCGCCGTTCTGTGGCCCTCTGTCGGTGTCGGTGCCGCCCTGGGCGGGTGCGTGGTGAGACTCCAACGGCATGCTGAACAGCTTGACTCCGACGCGGCGGCGGTGGCGATACGGCAGCTGGGGCGGATGGCGCGGCCCATGGGCGGACCCCGATGCCGGAACCGGCCCTCTAGCGCAACATTTTCGACGCGTTGAATGTGTCATTGCAACTGCGCAAACGACCTACCATTTCTGCTGCAAGCGCTTGAAAGTGTTTGGTTGTTGCGCTGAGAGCGTCTATGATGAAGGGAATGCCCGGGAACCGTCCGTCTCGCCGACGGCGCCGTTTGCGGCGCCGCGCCTTGCGGGCGGGCGCGTCGGGTGGTGCGAACACGCTGTCCAGGCGGGCCGCAGCCATCACCATGCCGGGTGCGCCCACACAATTCACCCGCCGGGACCACCCACAGGGCCCGCCCGGTAAATCCACAGGAAACCGCCAGCCGGGAGACCTCAACCGTGCGACTGAGACGGCACCGACATCCACCCAGAGCCGTGCTTCGCCGGCGCCCGCTGCACAGGCGGCGGGGGCTCTCGCTGTCGGCCGTGCTGTGGCTTGCGGCGTGGCTGACCCCTGGTCTTGCGGCCGCGCCGGCGGCTGCCGATGCGCCCGGCAGCGCCGAAGCCACCCGGGCGTCCGACACCGCCGCAGCGCAGCAGCTGCCGCAGCCGCCGGGCACGCCGCGGCCGAGCCGCGCCGCCGTGAACAAGCTGGTGGACCGCTACGCGCGGCGCGCTGGACTGGAGCGGGAGCTGGTGCACGCCGTGGTGCGCGCGGAGTCCGGCTACGACGCCCATGCGGTGTCGCACGCAGGTGCCGTCGGTCTGATGCAGATCATGCCGGCGACCGCCGCGGACTATGGCGTGCGCTCGGTGGCCGCCCTGTTCGACGCGGAGACCAACGTGCGCATCGGCACCCGGCACCTGAAGCGGCTCGTCTCCCGCTACGGCATCGGCAAGGCCGTGATGGCCTACAACGCGGGCGAGGGGGCGCTGCAACGCCACGGCGGCTTCGTCACCTATGCCGAGACGCAGCGCTACACCCATCGTGTGCTCACCACCTACCTTCAGCGTAAGGGCGTGAGCGCGTATTCCGCCAAGGCCCGGCAGATCACCGGCATCAGCCTGACCCCGGCCATGGCGAGCGCTGGGGCGAGCGCGGGCGGCCGCCGGGGTCTGACGCCGCGGGAGCAGGCACGCCGGATGCGCGGCGTGGATCTCTCCACCCTGTCCCTCAAGGTTCGGCCGTCACTCACCGACCGTGCGCTGGACCCCTCCGTGCACGACACGGGGCCCGAGAGCCGGCCCATGTTCGTGCTGGAGCGCCCCGACGCGAAGGCAGCCGACTGAGCCCCGCTGCCGTAGGCTTAATCTGAACGGCGACCCGGCGCGCGCCCGCTCGGCTTCGCCGGCAGCGTCGCGTTGGTCAAAGCAGGATTCCCACCAGGGCTGCGGTCATGAGCGTGGTCAGCGTGCCCGCGAGGATCGCCCGCAGCCCCAGTGCCGCCACCTCGGTGCGCCGGCTCGGGGCGAGCGCGCCGAGACCGCCCAGCATGATGCCGAGGCTGCCGAAGTTGGCGAAGCCGCAGAGCGCGTAGGTCATGATGAGACGGCTGCGCTCGCTCAGGTCCTGCGCCGGCAGGCCCGCGAGCTCGATGTAGGCCAGCAGCTCGTTCAGCACCGTCTTGATGCCCATGAGCTGGCCGGCCGCGGTGGCCTCCTGCCACGGGATGCCGACGAGCCAGACCACGGGCGCGAACACCCAGCCCAGCAGGCGCTGCAGCGTCAGGGGGGCGTTGCCCACCGCCGGCAGCAGTGCCAGGGCCGCGTTCCCGAGGCTCACCAGCGCGACCATGACGATGAGCATGGCGATGATGTTGAGGAGCAGCGGCAGGGCATCCAGGGCGCCGCGGGTGATGGCGTCCATGGCGCCGGCGTACTCCTGGCGCACCGGCGGCACGTCCTCAGCCGCGTCCGGCCCGCCGCTGGTGGGCGCCGGCACCAGGATGCCGGCAATCACCAGGGCGCCCGGCGCATTCACCAGGGAGGCGGTGAGGATATGTCCCAGCGCGTTCGGCACCGCCGCACCGATGAGTGTGGCGTAGAGCACCATGACGGTGCCGGCGATGGTGGCCATGCCGGTGGTCATGAGCGCGAACAGGGCGCTGCGGGACAACCCGGCGAGGTAGGGCTTGATCAGCAGCGGCGCCTCCACCATGCCGATGAAGACATTGGCGGCCGCCCCGAGTCCGAGCGGCCCGCCGACGCCGAGGAGCCGCCGCAGCAGCCATGCGAAGCCGCGCACCAGCACGGGCAGCACCCGCCAGTGGAACAGCAGTGCCGACAGCGACCCGATCACCAGCACCAGCGGCAGCGCGCGGAAGGCCAGCACGAAGCTGTTGTCCGGGTAGGCCACCTCATAGGGCGCCGCGCCGCCGCCGACATGGCCGAAGACGAAGCTGGTGCCGGCCTCCGTGGCCTGATTCAGCGCCAGCACCAGGCCGTTCACGGCGACGAACACCTGTTGCGCCGCCGGCAGCTTGAGCAGCAGCACGGCCAGGGCCAGCTGCAGCGCAAGCCCGCCCAGCACCAGCCGCACACGCACGGCGCCGCGCGTCTCGCTCAGCACCCAGGCGATGGCCAGCAGGACGCCGATGCCGAGCGCGCCGCGCGCCGCCTGCAACAACAATTCCGTCATCCAGGGTCCCCTTGTCCGGCTCGATCGAAGGGGCGCGGCAGACCGGCCCGGTGGGAGTGTAGCGCCCTGCGCGCGCCGGCGTGCGCGTCAGGCTGCAGCCTGTGCCGTGCGTGCCGGCGCCGCGGTCAAGCGTTGAAAAGGCGTCCCCGCCACAGCACAATCGGCGGGTTTCCACCCCTGGGAGTCCTGACATGACCCAGTTGCCGACCCGCAGCCCACGCCGACGTGCGCCGGCCGCCCCGCCCCTCGCCCCGCCCCTCGCCCCGCCCCTCGCCCTGGCCCTCGGCCTGCTGCTCCTCGCTGCCGCCACGGTGCCGGGCCATGCCGCCGCCACCCGTGACCCCGGCAAGCACTTCTTCGACCAGACCTTCGGCGATTTCACCGAAGAGCTCCAGCTCGCCCGCGACGAGGGCAAGCAGGGCATCCTGCTGATGTTCGAGATGGACGAGTGCCCCTTCTGCCACCGCATGAAGACCACGGTGCTGAATCAGCCCGCGGTGCAGGACTACTTCAAGGAGCACTTCCTGATCTTTCCGGTGGACGTGGAGGGCGATGTGGAGGTCACTGACTTTGCCGGCGACACCCTGGCGCAGAAGGACTTCGCGCTGAAGACCCATCGCGTGCGTGCGACGCCGGTGTTCGCCTTCTTCGACCTTGACGGCAACCTGGTGGCCCGCTACACCGGCGCCACCCGCGATGCCGAGGAGTTCATGCTGCTCGGCCGCTACGTCGTGGAGGGCGCCTACCGCGATACCACCTTCACCAAGTACAAGCGCGCCCATGCGGACGATCGCCAGGCGGCACGCTGACGGGCGTGCGCCGGCCCGGGGAGGATCGCAATGACGGCATCGGAGCTCAACGCCAATCACGTCTGTATGCGCTGCACCGTGGCGGGACGCGTGCAGGGGGTCTTCTTCCGCGCCTCGGCGCGGGAGGAGGCGCTGCGGCTCGGCGTGAGCGGCCACGCCCGCAACCTCCCGGACGGCAGTGTGGAGGTGCTCGCCTGCGGCGAGCCCGAGGCCGTCAACGCCCTGCGCGACTGGCTGCGTCGTGGACCGCCCCAGGCCGACGTCACCGGGGTCGCCTGCGAGACCCTTGAGTACCGGGCCGTGAGCGGCTTCACCACCGGCTGACGCCAGGGCGCCTGCGCTGCAACTGCCGCCGCTGCACCCGGGCCGCATCCTGGCGCGGCCGAACCGCTTCGTCGCCGAGGTGGCGCTCGCCGGCGGCGCGCAGGTCCGCGCCCATGTGCCGAACACCGGCACCCTCATGACCTGCTGGGTGCCTGGCGCGCCGGTGCAGTTGTCCCGCGCCGAGAGCCCCAAGCGCAAGCTGCCCTGGACGCTGGAGCGCGTGGACATGGGCGGCGGCTGGATCGGCGTCAACACCCTGCGCCCCAATCAGGTCATGGCCGAAGGCATCGCTGCCGGCTGCATTCCGGAGCTGGCCGGGTATGGCCGCCTGCGCCGCGAGGTGGCGTTCCAGGCCGAGGCCGGCGAGGCTGGGCGCATCGACATTGCGCTCGAGGAGGGCAGCCGCCCGCCGGCGCTGGTGGAGGTCAAGAACGTGACCCTGCTGGACGGCGCGCACCTGCGCTTTCCGGATGCCCGCAGCGAGCGCGGGCGCAAGCACCTGGCCCTGCTGACGGCGGCGGTGGCGAGCGGGCGGCGCGGCGTCATGCTGTTCGCCCTGAACCGCCCGGAGGGAGAGCGCTTCGGGCCCGCCTGGGACATCGACCCGGCCTACGGCGAGGCGCTGCTCGCCGCCGCGGCGGCCGGGGTGGAGCTGCTGGCGGTGCGCATGGTGCACACCGCTGACGGCATTGCCGTGGGGGCGGCGGTGGCGCTCGACCTGGTGCGACGCTGCGCCGGCCCGCGGTGGTGATCACCCGTTGTCGCGCCTGCGGGCTGCCCGGCTCTCAGCGCCCCCGCTCCTTGTGGCATGCCGCGACCTTGCCGGTGCTCAGTAGCCCTCTGTGGCCGGGGTGAAGGGCTCGGGGTAGGCATCGGTGCGCTCGACGCCGGTGTCGAGGCGGCCGTCCGGGTGGAGCTCCAGCCAGCGGTAGCCGGGCGTCAGCGGGTCCAGCGCGAAGTCCCTGCTGCCGGGCAGGAACTGGACGCAGGTGGACGGCGTGGCCAGCAGGCGCAGCCCTGCCTGGCGTTGCTCCGCGTCCTGATGCACATGGCCACAGATGACCGCCGACAGGTCGGGGTGGCTGGCGAGGGCGGCCAGCGCGGCTGGGCCGTTGTCCACCTGCATGGTGTCGATCCACCGGCTTCCCAGGGGCGCCAGGTGGTGGTGCAGGAAGACGAGTGTCGGGCGGCGACGGTCGGCGGCGGCATGCGCCGCCAGACCGGCGAGCACCCGCTCATCGAGGTGGCCGCCCTCTTCCGCCGGCACGGTGGAGTCCAGCAGCAACAGGTCCCAGGCCCCCGCCGGCACCAGACGCAGGGCCGAGGCGGCGCTGCGGTCCAGGTGGCCCACCAGCAGATCCAGGCGGTCATGGTTCCCCGGAATGCAGTGGTAGGGTATGCCGAGGCCGTCGAAGCGGCTGCGCAGGAAGCGATACGCCGCCGGCTGCTCATCGTGGACAAGGTCGCCGGTGAGCACGATGGCGTCCGGGGGCCAGTGCCGGGTCTGTGCCAGGGACAGGACCGACTCCAGTGTGCGGCGCGTGTTCTGGCCCAGTAGGCGCCGCTCAGGGTCCGCATACAGGTGCAGGTCGGTCAGCTGCAGCAGGCGGAAGGGCACGGCGGCATTCTGCCCGCATCGGCCGCTGCCGCCTGTGCGCGGGGCGGGAGCATCGGTGTCGGCCATGGCGTGTTGGTCGCTGCCGCAAAACTTGCGCGTAAATCCTTGACCTACTAACAGGTAGTGGGTCCTGGGGCAAGGGAGGATGACGCTTTCGTGACAGACATCGCAATCCGTGTGGCCCCTCCCAGTCCGCCGCCGGGTCGGCCTTCGCGTCGGCGGCCCCGACCCGCCCTGGCAATGGCTGCCCAATCCATGGCCGTGTCCGAAGCGTGTTCATGTATTCTGGATGCCGACCGTACACGTCCAGCCCGCGCAGGACAACCGGGGAGAGCCTGATCCATGACGCTGAACGAGCTGCGCTATGTCGTCGCCCTGGCCCGGGAGCGGCACTTCGGCCGCGCCGCGGATGCCTGCTTCGTCAGCCAGCCGACGCTGAGCGTGGCGGTGAAGAAGCTGGAGGACGAGCTCGGCGTGAGCCTCTTCGAGCGCGGCACCGGCGAGGTGACCATCACGGACATCGGGGCTGCCGTGGTGGCCCGCGCGCAGCGGGTGCTGGAGGAGGCGGACGGCGTGCTGGCGGTGGCCCGCAGCGGTCGCGACCCGCTGGTGGGTCCGCTGCGGCTCGGCGCCATCTACACCGTCGGCCCTTACCTGCTGCCGCGGTTGGTGCCGGCGCTGACGCGGGCGGCGCCGTCCATGCCGCTCATCATCGAAGAAGACTTCACCACGGTGCTGGCGGAGCGGCTGAAGCGCGCCCAACTGGATCTGATCGTCATCTCCCTGCCCTTCGACGAGCCGGGCATCCAGACGCTGCCCCTGTATGACGAGGACTTCGTGGTGCTGCTGCCGGGCGGCCACCCCTGGGCGCGCCGGCCGGCCATCGAGCCCGCGGACTTGGCCGGCGAGCGCGTCCTCCTGCTGGGCCCCGGGCACTGCTTTCGCGACCAGGTGCTGGCGGTCTGCCCGCAGTGCGCAAACGGCGGCGCGGAGGGTCCTGACGGCCTCGGCCGTGGGCTGCAGGGCAGCTCGCTGGAGACCATCCGCTGCATGGTGGCGAGCAACGTCGGCATCACGGTGCTGCCCATGAGTGCGGCGCGGGAGGACCGGCTGGGCGGGCAGATCGTCTGCGCCCGGCCCTTCACCGGCGCGGCGCCGTCGCGGCGGGTGGCGCTGGCCTGGCGCAAGTCCTTTCCGCGCGTCGGCGCGGTGGAGGCCGTCGCAGCCGCGGTGCGCGGCGCTGAGCTGGGCGACGGGATTGCACTGGCGCCTGCCGACACCCATCATTCGGTCGGCCGATCCTCATAAAACACCGCTATCGGGCTCATTGGAAGAAACAATTGCTGCCCCATTCACCGGGGGGTAATGTCCCGCGTGGAATACGCGCAGCGGCCCCGGCCCCGCAGCTTGGGCGCCGGCTTGTCGCCCCACCGTCTGACGCTCGGGGCGCCGGGCCCGGGGCTCGCGCGGTGGCGTCGCTCACCAGGTCAACCGGCGGTGAGCCCAAAGCCAACCCGTGGCGCGCGGCCCGCAGCGGCGACCCCCGGCCGCCGATCCAGCAGGCAGCCCACCAGCAAGCAACCCACCAGCAAGCAACCCACCAGCAAGCAACCCAGAGGATTCCGATCATGGAGCTCAAAGGCAGCAAGACCGAGCAGAACCTGAAAGACGCCTTCGCGGGCGAGTCCCAGGCCAACCGTCGTTACCTCTACTTCGCCTCCAAGGCCGATGTGGAGGGCTACAACGACGTCGCCGCCGTGTTCCGCTCCACCGCCGAGGGCGAGACCGGCCATGCCCACGGCCATCTGGAGTACCTGGAGCAGGTGGGCGACCCGGCGACCGGCCTGCCCATCGGCGCCACCGACGCCAACCTGAAGTCTGCCATCGCCGGTGAGACCCACGAGTACACCGACATGTACCCGGGCATGGCCAAGTCCGCCCGCGACGAGGGCTTCGAGGAGATCGCCGACTGGTTCGAGACCCTGGCCAAGGCCGAGCGCTCCCACGCCAACCGCTTCCAGAAGGCGCTCGACAATCTGGACGCCTGACGGCGGCGGGCCGGGTGCGGCTGCAAACACCACCCGGCCCATCATGCATGCGGTTGGAGCCGCGCGCGCCGGGTATGCTATACCCCAGACGTGCGGCGCCGCGGCAGCAGACTCCGGGGCGCCTTGCGCCCTTTTTTTGTGCGCGCGCGCTTTTTGGTCGTAACCTTGAAGGACGAGCCGGAGGCGTGCTCGCCGGCTGCGCACTGAAGGCCGCTCGTCCCAGGATACCCACTGGAAGTCGGCGTACCCGGGGGCGGCCTCGCGACCTCCGCAGTGGTGCACGCGTTCTCCGTGCCGGCTCCTCATGCCGGCGTGCTTGGCCCCCGCGGGGCCCGAGCCGTGCGCGCACCCGGCTGCCGTCGCAGCGCCGCTGAACCGCAACCCACCCTCAGGACCAAGGCTGTCATCATGGCCCTCATCGACTCCTCACCGGCCTGGCAGGCACTCGCTCACCACTGGCAGCGCATGGCGCGGGTGCACATGCGCGATCTCTTCGCCGCCGACCCGGACCGCGCCGAGCGCATGACCGCGGACGCTGCCGGGGTGCATCTGGATTACGCCAAGCACATCGTCACCGACGAGACCCTGGGCTTGTTGTTCGACCTCGCCCGGTCGGCGGAGCTCGAGTCCTGGCGGGCGCGGATGTTCGATGGCCGGCACATCAACAACACCGAGGATCGGGCGGTGCTGCACGTGGCCCTGCGCAACCGCTCGAACCGGCCCATTCAGGTGGACGGCAGGGACGTGATGCCGGACGTCAACGCCGTGCTGGCGCGCATGCGCAGCTTCAGCGAGCGGGTGCGCGGCGGGGACTGGCAGGGCTTCACCGGCCGGCCCATCCGCGACGTGGTGAACATCGGCATCGGCGGCTCCAATCTGGGGCCGAAGATGGTCTGCACGGCACTCGCGCCGTATCAATCCGCGGCGCCGCGGCCGCATTTCGTTTCCAATGTGGACGGCAGCCATCTCGCCGAAACGCTGAAGGAGCTGGACCCGGCAACCACGCTCTTCATCGTGGCCTCCAAGACCTTCACCACCCAGGAGACCATGACCAACGCGCAGAGCGCGCGGCGCTGGCTGGTGGACGGGCTGGGCTCGGATGCCGCCGTGCGCAACCATTTCGTCGCCGTCTCCACCAACGCCGAGAAGGTGGCGGAATTCGGCATCGACACCGAGCACATGTTCGGATTCTGGGACTGGGTGGGCGGGCGCTACTCGCTGTGGTCCGCCATCGGGCTGCCCATCGCAATGGCGGTGGGCTTCGATCGCTTCGAGGAGCTCCTCGCCGGCGCCCATGCCATGGACGAGCACTTCCGCACCGCGCCGCTGGAGGACAATCTGCCGGTCATCCTGGGCCTGCTCGGCGTCTGGTACATCGACTTCGCCGGCGCCCGCACCCATGCCATCCTGCCCTATGACCAGTACCTGGAGCACTTCCCGGCCTACTTTCAGCAGGGCGACATGGAGAGCAACGGCAAGCACGTCACCCGCGACGGCAGCCGGGTCGGCTATGCCACCGGGCCGGTGGTCTGGGGCCAGCCGGGCACCGACGGCCAGCATGCGTTCTACCAGCTGATCCACCAGGGCACCGAGCTGATTCCCTCGGACTTCATCGCGCCCATCAAGAGCCACAACCCGTTGGGCGACCACCACGCCAAGCTGCTGGCCAACTGCTTTGCGCAGACCGAGGCCCTGATGCGCGGGCGCACCCTGGAGGAGGCCCGCGACGCCATGCTCGCCGCGGGCACGGACCCGCACGAGGCGGCACGCCTGGCGCCGCAGCGCCAGTTCGACGGCAACCGCCCGAGCAGCACTCTGCTGGTGGAGCAGGTCACGCCCGGTACGCTCGGCGCGCTGATTGCCCTCTACGAGCACAAGATCTTCACCCAGGGCGTGATCTGGGGCATCAATTCCTTCGATCAGTGGGGGGTGGAGCTGGGTAAGCAGCTCGCCGGTGTGATCCTGGGCGAGCTCACCTCCGGCGCCGTCACCGCCGAGCACGATGCCTCCACCGCGGCGTTGCTGCGGTACTACCTGGAGCGGCGCTGAGCACTGCCGGCAGGGATCTGCTGCAAGTCGGGTCAGGGTCGTGTGACCCGATACGGCGCTCGCGTAACCCACTGATTGTCGGGTTACGCTGTCGCTGACCCGACCTACCGTGGTTTGGCGCGGCGCTGAGGCGCGTCGGCGCCGGCTGCGCCGATGCGCGCCACCGCGTCACCCCAACCTGGGGTGCGGCCTCAGCTGGCTTCGATGCGATCGTAGTACCGCGCCCGGTACAGGAGCCGCGGCGCGCCGGCGTCCCCGAACCGCGTGCGTGCATGCAGCACGTTGTTGCAGATCACGCCCCAGCCGGGCTCCAGGCGCAGGCGCATCACCGGGGTGTCCGGCGCCGCGAGCACCTCCCGCAGCGCCTCGACGGCGGCGCGGGTTGCCGGGTCATCACGCCATTCGATGTTGCGCTTGCGGTCCGTGTAGCGCATGGCGAGCTGTCCGCGTGCGCAGCTCATGAATACGGGTCCGCTGCTGGCGGGGCGCAGCTCCTCGCCGTCCACCACGTTCGGCGGGATGGTCATGGCATCGCTGTGCATCAGCGCGCGGATATGGCCGGGGTCGCGGTCGCGCAGGCGGATGTAGACGATCTCCGGGTCCAGCAGGGCGTTCTCGCCGCCGGCCGCCGCCGGGCGGACGCAGTGCAGGATGAAGGCCCGGATCTGCCGCCCCGGGCTGTTGTAGTAGCCGTCGGTGTGCCAGGCGATGGGCCTGTCCGTGTAGGGGATGAAGCCGCGGTGCAGGGCATCCGACTGGATAGTGACGGCGGTGATGGCGTCGTCGTCCGCGCCCGGGTTGTGGTCCAGTCGCTGCAGGCCGAAGCGCGCGCCGAGCAGGCGCGGGATGTCCTTGTCCGGATCAGCGCCGACCCGGGCTTGGTAGACCGCCATGTTCCAGCGCCGGCAGCGCTCGCGGATGGCCTCGGCCTCGGCGTCCGTGAGCCGGCGCGGGTCGTTCACGTCCACCACGAGGTCCGCCGGGGAGCCGGGCAGGTCCGCGAGCTTGGCGTCGCGCCAGCGGCGATAGGCGTCGTCGTTGCTGAGGGAGAGCGGGGTCACGTGGCGCGGCATGGTCGGGTCTGTCGTCGGGACGGCAGCGGGCGTCGGGGTGGATATTGTCAGCGAAAATCGTACAACGCCCGGCGCTGCCGAGCTACCGGCATGGGCACCGGAGGGCGTCGGTAGGCGGCCTGCGGCAGCCTGGAGCGCGCCGGGTGGCGCGGGGCATGCCCCATGCACCGATGCGAATGCTGGGATTGCCCGCCAGTCTCATATACTTTGGGGCGAACCCCAAACCATCGCAGGAGGGCACCATGTCCGACAATCCCTACCGGCACATGCTGCTTGCAGTGGACTTTGCACCGGAGTCCGAGGTCGTCATCGCCCGCGCCCTGGCCATGCGCGAGCGCTTCGGCGCCCGCCTCACGCTGCTCAACGTCGTCGAGTACGTGCCTCCGGAGACCGAGCTCGCCGGCGGTGCCTTCATGGCCGAGCCCGTGCTGCCGTCGGATCTGGACCTGGAGCGCGAGCTGGTGGACGTGGCCCGCAAGGAGCTCGACGGCCTGGGCGAGCGCATCGGTGTCCCGGAGGAGGACCGTATCGTGGAGTTCGGCCCCACGGGCCGCAGCATCGAGCACGTGGCCAAGGATCTCGGCGTGGACCTGATCATCGTCGGCGCCCGGGACCACACCTGGCTCGGCAACCTGTTCGGCTCCATCTCGCGCTCCCTGCTGCGCCACGAGGTCTGTGACCTGCTCGCGGTGCGCATCGGCGAGAAGGACACAACGGACTGACGGGCGCGGCGGTGCCGGTGGCTCGGGTTACTGCCGCGCCACGGGGGTCACGCTGAGCTCGGCCGCCTGCCCGTCGCGGCGCACCTGCACCAGCACCGGCTCGCCCACCCTGAGCGCGTTCAGGGCATAGGTGTAGTCGTAGATGTTCTCGATGCTGCGCCCCGCCACGGCGGTGATGACATCCCCCGCGCGCAGCCCGCCGGCCTCGGCGGGCCCGCCCTTGGCAACGCCGTCGAGCAGCACGCCGGCCACGTCGGCGTCGGCATACGCGGGAATCGTGCCGAAGTAGGCGCGCAGGTTGGCGCGGCTTGCGCCGGTGCCGGGCTTCTCCTGGGCCACATAGGCCGGTGCGGCGTCGCTCTTGGCGAGGGCGCCGGACATGAGTCCCACCAGCCTGGCGATGCGCGCCAGACCGTCGTAGTTGAGCCGCTCGGCGGTGTCGTCCGGGGTGTTGTAGTCCGCGTGGGCGCCGGTGAAGAAGCTCAGGATGGGCACGTCGGCCAGGTAGAAGGACGTGGTGTCCGTCGGCAGATAGGCGTCCGCCTGCAGCCGCAGCGGCAGCCCCACGGGCACGTTGCGCCGCTCCAGCTCCCGGCGCCAGCCGTCGCCGGAGCCGACGCCCTGCACGTACAGGTAGTCGTCGAGCCGGCCCACCATGTCCAGGTTCAGGTAGGCGGCGACGCGCGGCGACACCGCACCCTCGTCGCTGCCGAGCTCCGCGGCCAGGGCCTCGACGAAGGCGGTGGAGCCGAGCCGGCCAAGCTCCTCGCCGGTCCAGGCCGCAAAGACGATGTCCTGCGCGAGCGCAAGCTCCCCCGCCGCATGCCGTGCGGCCAGGGACTCGGCGATCTCCAGCAGCGCGGCCACGCCCGAGGCGTTGTCGTCGGCGCCCGGGTGCACGCGCCCCTCCAGCTCGTCACGGGAGGAGAGGCCGCGGCCGTCGCCGATGTGGTCCACGTGGGCGCCGACCATCAGCACGCGCCGGCTCGGTGCGTCGCCCGCCTGGAGCCTGCCGAGCACGTTGCGGTCGCGGCCGATGCTGCGGCGCAGCCGGATGTCCGCCGCCACCTGCACCCCGTCCAGGGGCACGGCTGCGGCCGCGCCGGTGTCCGCCTGGCGCTGCAGCGCGGCGAGGTCTGCGCCGGCGGCCGCGGCGAGCCGCGCCGCGGCGGCGGCGGACAGCGACACCACCGGCAGGCTGCCGGCGCCGGCGCCCGCCTCGGTGTCGAGCGGCAGCAGCTGGTCCTTCACCGGGGTGTCCGGGCCGGGCGCCAGCAGCAGGCCGCGCGCGCCCGCCTCCCGGGCCACCAGGGCCTTGTAGCGCGGGTCCGCGTACTCCACCAGGTCCTGCCGGCGCTGCGCAGCGATCCCGGCCGGCAGGTCGCGCAGCGCCAGCACCCACTTGCCGGTGACGTCGAGGTCGCCGTAGCTGTCGAAGTCCTGGGTGCCGTCCTCCCCCGGCGCGACGATGCCGTAGCCGGCGAAGACCACGTCTGCCGGCGCCACCGCGCCGGTGCCGGAGAAGGGCAGCGGGCGCCAGTCCTGCTCAAGCTCAAGCGGCGTGTCCGCGGCGCCGGCGCCGCGCAGGCGCAGCGCTGTGCCCTCCGCCACCGTCACCCCTGCCGTGAAGTCGAAGGGCTGGAACCAGTCCGCCGGCGTGCCGCCGGCGATGTCCGCGGCGGGCGCCAACCCCAGGGCGGCCATGGCGCGCGCCACATAGTCCGTCGCCAGCCGGCTGCCGGCGGTGCCGGTGCGGCGGCCGGCCATGGCGGGTGCCGTGAGCGCCTGGACATGCGCCCGAAGGTCCTCCGCGCTGATGGCGGGCGTGGTGGCGGGCAGCGCCGGGGCATCCGCCGGATCCACCTCCGGCTCCGGCAGGGTGCTCGCAGCATCGGACGCGGCGCCGGCCGGCGGCAGCCCCAGCAGCTCGCGGGCGGCGGCGTCGTCCCAGTCGGCCATGAAGATCTGCGCCTGCTTGGTGGCGGTGCGGCTGCTGGCCCAGGCGAGCCGGTTGCCGTCGGGGGTGAACACCGGCAGCCCATCGAAGCCCGGGGTGTCGGTGACCCGCACCGGCGCCCGCTCGCCCTCGGCATCGACGATGTACAGCTCGAAGTTGGCGTAGCCGTGGGCGTTGTTGGTGAAGACGATGTAATCACCGCTCGGGTGGAAATAGGGCGCCCAGGACATGACACCCAGGTCGGTGACGGCGCGCGGCTCGGTGCCGTCGGCCTGCATGGTCCAGATCTCCGCGGTCCGGCCGTCCGGCGTGAAGCGGCGCCAGACGATGCGGCTGCCGTCGGCGCTGTAGAAGGGGCCGCCGTCGTAGCCCTCCTGATTCGTGAGCCGCCGGACATTGCTGCCGTCGGCGTCCATCACGTACAGCTCCATGGAGCGCGACGGGTCCTCTTCCACCGCCGCGCGGGTGGCCGCGTCCGCGTCCTCGGCGTAGGCATGGCGGTTGGAGGCGAACAGGATGTGCCTGCCGTCCGGCGAGTAGGAGCCCTCGGCGTCGTAGCCCCGGGCATGGGTGAGCCGCCGCGGCGGCCCGCCGTCCAGGCCGGTCTCGTAAATCTCGTAGGTCGGGTCGTAGCTCCAACTGTAGCGGCTGCCCTGGCCGGCGGCGCGCTTGTCCAGCTCTGCCTGCTGCTTGGCCTTTGCCTCCGGGTCCTGATGGGTGGACGAGAACAGCACCCGCTGGCCGTCCGGGTGGATCCAGGCGCAGGTGGTGCGACCGGTGCCGGTGGAGATGCGGCTGGTGTCGCCGGTGGTCAGGTCCAGCAGGTAGATCTGATAGAAGGGGTTGCCGGGCTCGCGCTCGCTCTGGAAGACCATCCAGCGTCCGTCGGCGCTGAAGTAGCCCTCCCCGGAGCGCCTGCCCTCGAAGATGAGCTGGCGGGTGTTGGCGAGCAGACGCGCCTCGTTGCCGCCCTCCGCCGCCGGCTCGGCCGGTGGAGCCGGGGTGTCGGCGGGTGCAGGTCCGGTGACCAGCGCCGCCAGCAGTGCCGTCATCAGGGCCTTGGCGGCAGCGTGGATTCTGTGCATCTCGATGGGCTCCTCAAGGTGGTGATCGTGTGGGCAGGTTGTGGGCCGTTGGCCCGGCCGTCTGCCGCCCCCTGAGGTGTGGTCGCCCGTGCGCGGCGACAAACACCCGCCATGCCTCCCTGGACACCGACGCGCATCCAGGACGGCCGGCATCTGGCAGCCTGTGATCTTGGGCACCGTGATCTGGGGCACCGTGATCTGGGGCACCGTGATCTGGGGCACGGTGATCTGGGGCACGGTGATCTGGGGCACGGTGATCTGGGGGACGTGATCTGGCGGGCTTGATCTGGAGGAGCCGGCCGCGCCGCGCGCGGGACACCCCTTGGGGTCCGGTTCCCCCAGGCGGTCGCAGGCGGCGCTGCGGGCTGGAACAGGCGGCGCCGACACATCCATCATGCACTGTGCCCGAGGCGTCCATCCGGTGCCGTTGTTCAGCGCGTAACTGACAAGCGTATCAGGCCATCGTTTATCCAGTATCAGGGGCTGTCGCGAATATGTGCCGGCGCTCCTTGTGGGGTAATGCTGAATAATTGCGGATTACAGATTCATTATGCAGCCCCATCACGAGATCAGGGTATAACCTATCCACAGCGTCGGGGTGAGTTGAGAGACTGCATCGCGTGTACGCAGCTGCCGTGGTGGATCGGCCCGGCTGGAGCCGGTGCGTATGCGGGCAGCGTCTGTCCTCTTCCCACTCAAACGCCCGAGGTTCCTTACACATGTTCAAGCCCAGGTTCAAGCAACATCTCGCCGGCGGACTCGCCGGTGCCCTGCTCTGCATCGGTGTCTCCTCCGCCAATGCCGCGGTGACGACCGCGCTGTATCTGGCCATGGATGGCTCCGGCAGCATCAACAGCGGCCAGTTCACCCAGCAGGTGAACGGCTACGTGGCCGCGCTGAATAATGTCTTCGGCGTGTTCGGTGGCCAGCTCTACGGCAACGTCGCCATTGGTGCCAGCGTCTTCGGCCTGAATTTCAGTGAGTATTTCCCGGTGACGACGATCAATAATCCCACTGATCTCGGCGCCCTGACGACCGCCATCGCGGGGCTGGACCCGGGCCGGGATGGTATCAACACGAGCGCCACGGCCATCGGCGATGCGGTGACCGCCGCCGCCGGCAGTCTGATCGCCTTCGAGACCGCACTGGGTGCAGATATCAACCTGCTCATCGACGTCACCACCGACGGTGCCAACAACATCGGCGCACTCCCCAACCCGGCCTCCGTGGCAGCGCTGGGCAGCGGCTTGGATGCAGTCAATTGCCTCGGTATCGGTGGTGGTGCCGACTGCAGCTGGGTCACCAGCCCCACTGTGGTCGGCACGGACTTCGGCAGTGTGGGCTTCGGCGAGCTGGCAGGCGCACTGGAGGACAAGCTGGTCACGGAAATCCCCGAGATCCCGGTGCCCGGCGTCGCGGCCCTCGTGGGCATCGGCCTGCTCGGGCTCGGGCTGACCCGGCGCGCCGCAGGGGCATCCGCCGGCTGATCATCCGCTCCGGCACCGGCACAGGCACCAGTGCACCCCGCCCGCGCGGCGGGGGACACTGGCTGCGGTTTTGATGCCGGCTTGACGGGGTGGAGAAGGACATCCCGGCGGTCCAAACGGCAGGCCGCGCGCTGGATGCGCTTTTTTCTGTAACGGATCTTTTACACCTGGACCTGCGGGCATCCGTGCCGAGGCGTCGCAATAACAGACTCAATCCATAGTAATTTACAGAGACACCGATACGATACTCAGGGAAAAACCGATTGCCGTCGGAAGTATTCGTTTGATGAAACTGGACAGACTTCCGCCGATGCAAAAATGACAGCACAGCTTGATTCGTCAGGCTTCTTTACAGCGCAGTGATCTCAGAGGAGGGCGTGACGACAAACAGACTGAAGGGGGGTTTCAAGGGTATGAAGTACTGAGCTTTTTCGAATGGAAGAGGCATATGGCACAGGCCTTGCTGAGTGCCGTTGTGACAAGGCTGCGCACATGGTCGGGACCCGCATTCCCGGTGTCGCGCGGTCGTGTAGAGACTCAACCATTCCGATAAAAGCCCCTCAGAGGAACCCTCAATGAAGCTCATGCAACCTGCTCTGGTCGCTGCGGCCCTGCTGCCGCTCGCCGGCACCGCCTCCGCTGCGACGATTACGATGACGGTGCTCGAGACCCGTTTCGACAACCCCTCCGGCGGCAATGTGCTGACCATCGACGATGTCTTTGTACCCGATGCAGCGCCGGCGCAGATCCGCTGGGGTCAAGGGGCACTGGCAGGGGACCTCGCGAATGCCTCTGGTTACGAGTTCGACCCCCGGGACACGCCCTTCAGCGAGCCGGAAGAGACGATCTTCGAGCTGGGCAACTTCACGCATTTCAACTTCCCCATTTCGCTGGGCACCTCCATCGACTCGGTGGAGCTTTTCCTTCGCGCGATGATCACCGTTGAAGACGGCGGCGAAGTCTTTGATCTTGGCCAGTCCATCTTCGAGTTCGCGGTCATGCACGATGAGACGCCGAACAACGCCGTTCCCTGCCCCTACGGCGACGATGACGACAACGCCAACGGCTGTGCAGACCAGGTGATCATCGAGACGCTCACCACCAGCGATACCTTTGCGTTCAACGGACGGGAGCTGACGCTGGAGATCCTGGGCTTCTCGGAGACCCTGCAGGACGCTCAGGACGGCATCTTCGACTCCGAGTTCATCTCTCCTGAGCGCGGCGAGAACGTCCGCATCCTGTCGGCGGCCTTCGCCACCGTGAGCGAGGGCGAGACGCCGGTGCCGGCGCCGCTGCTGCTGATGGCAGCCGGGCTGTTCGGCCTCTTCGGTGCGCAGTATCTGCGTCGGCGCGGCTGAGCCGGGCCTCGTCGCAGGTCACACGCAGATCCCGGAGCCCCAAGCGGACAGCGCACGGCGCTGGACCCGCGCGGGCATCCGGGCTGTGTGGATGAAAGGGGGCCGATCGGCCCCCTTTTTTTGCTGAAGCCCGCGCGGTGACGATCAGCGCTGCCGCGGCACCCGACACGCCACCAGCGTGCCGCCGCCGTCGGCGGGCGCCACCTCGCAGGTGCCGCCCAGCATCCCGGCGCGGTAGGCCATGAGCCGCAGCCCGAGCCCGCGCTTGGCGCCAGGCGAAATACCCTGGCCGTCGTCGCGGATGCGCAGCACCACGTCCGTCTCCCCAACCTCCAGGCTTACGTCCACGCGCTGGGCCTGGGCGTGGCGCATGGCGTTGCTGATGGCCTCCTGCGCAATGCGGTAGAGATGCGCTGCCTGCTGCTCGCCGATGCCGGCGCAGCTGCCGGTGTGGGTGAATCGGCAGGGGACGCCGGCGGCGCGCTCCATGCCGGCGGTGAGCTCCGCCAGGGCGTTCTCGAGCCCCGGCGCCGACACCTCCGCCGACAGACCGCGGGCGATGCTGCGGCAGGTCTCGAGCGCATGGCGCAGGTAGTCCTCCAACTGCACGAAGGCGTCGGCGCTGGCCTGTGAGGGCTGGTCTTCCAGCTGCCGGCGCAGGCTGTGCGCCAGCATCACCAGTGCCGTCAGCTCCTGGCCCAGGCCGTCGTGGATCTCCCGGCCCACCTCTTCCTGCTGGCGGGTGCTGAGGTCGATGACATCACGCTCCAGCCGGCGGCGCTCGCTCACGTCCCGGCCCACCAGCACCCACAGCTGCTGCTCCGGCACGAAACGCGCGGAGAGCTCCAGCGGGAAGGGCTCGCCCTGGGCGCGGCGTCCCTCCAGCTGTCGCGGCTGATGGTCCGGCTGCTCCACCAGCGGGTCGGTTGGGGCGCCGTCGCCGCGGGCAAAGAGCCCACGCACCGGCTTGCCCGCCACGGCGTCCGCCGTGCAGCGGAACATGGCCTCCGCGGCGGGATTGAAGGTCTGGATGCGGCCGTCTGCATCTGTGGTGACGATGGCCTCGGCGGCGGCCTCCAGCACCGAGCGCAGCCGGGTCTCGCGCTCTGCCAGCGCGTCCTGCGCCGCCTTCAGGTCGCTCACGTCCAGCATACAGCCGAGCATGCTGGTGAGCGCGCCATCGGCGTTCCAGGTGAGCGCCCCGCGCGCCAGCACGTGCATGGTGCGCCCGTCCGGGCGGCGCATCCGGTACTCCGCCTGCCATTCCTCGGCATGGGCGTCGATGGCCTGGCGCACCTGCGCGCGGGCGGCGTCGCGGTCGGCGGGATGGATGCCGTCCAGCCACCAGTCCTGCGCCGGCGGCTGTGACGGTGTCGGCCGGCCGAAGTGGCGCTCGTACTCGTCGCTCCACCACAGGCGGCGGTGGAGGAGGTCGTGCTCCCACACCGCCTCGTGCACCACCCGCAGGGCGCGGCGCAGGCGCTGCTCGCTGGTCTGCAGCTCGCGCTCCAGGGCCTTTTGCTCGTGGATGTCGAGCATCAGCACCAGCATCTGGTCCATGGCGGCCTCGCTGCCGGGCATCAGCGCCAGTTGGCACAGCATCGGATGCGGCGGGCCGCCCGGCCGCTGGACCTGCGCCTCGGCGCTCGCGACGCGCTCGCCGGCGGCCAGGGCCGCCAGGATCTTGTCCAGCTCGTCGGGGCAGCAGTTGCCGGGCAGGGGCTGCGGCAGGGGGAAGTCGTCCGGCAGGCCGAGCAGCCTGCGTGCGGCGGCGTTGACGGCCTGAAGCCGGATGGCGGTCCGGCAGGCCGCTGCCTGGTCCGGATGGGCGCGGAAGAAGGCCGGGTCATGCGCCGCCGTGCCCCATTGCGCCAGCAGCGGCGCCACGGCTGACCAGTCCTGCTGCAGCATGGGAATGGGGGAGGCCTCGAAGAGGTGGCGGTAGTGGCGCTCGCTGGCCGCGAGGCGCGCCTCGGCGGCGCTGCTGGCGGTGACGTCGGTGAAGGTGATGACGACCCCGTCGATGCGGTCGTCGTTGCTGCGGTAGGGCTGCACCCGGCGCAGAAAGCGGCGGCCGCCGGCGCCGCTCACGCGGCGCTCGATGGGGGCCAGGGTGTCCAGCACGCCGGCGCAGTCCGCCAGCAGCGCCTGGTCGTCGATGCGGAAGCTGAGCTCCTCCAGCGGGCGGTCCACATCGGTCGGACGCAGGTTCATGAGATCCTTGGCCGCGGGTGTGAAGAGCTTGACCCGCAGCCCCCGGTCCAGGAACACCGTGGCGGCGTTGGAGCTCGCCAGCAGGTTGTTGACGTCGCTGTTGCGCTCCTCCAGCTCCGCGACCTTCTCCTGCATCTGGCTGTTGACGGTGGCGAGCTCCTCGTTGAGGGATTGCAGCTCCTCCTTGGAGGTCTGCAGCTCCTCGTTGGTGGACTGCATTTCCTCGTTGGTGGAGATGACCTCCTCGTTGGCGGCGCGCAGCTGCTCGTTGGCGCTCTGCAGCTCCTCGATGGTGCTGCGCAGGTCGTCGCGGGTGGCGCGCAGCTCGAATTCCAGCTGCTCCACGGTGCTGAGCTCCGCGCCCTCGGGCTCCGCCGCAACAGGCTGAGTGTCCGCCGCCGCCGGCTCGCCCAGGTCGCGGAAGGTCACCAGCAGCAGCCGCTCGGCCAGTCGGCTTTCGCGCACCGGGTGCGCCAGCACTTCCACCGGCACCTGCTCGGCGTCGCGCAGGGCGACGGCATCGCCCACCCGTACCGGGCGCTCCTCGCGCAGCGCCGTCTGGCAGGCGCCGCGCACCGGTGCCAGCAGCCCCTGGCGCAGCAGCTCCAGCAGGTTGCGCGTGGGCTCGCCGCTCGGCTGCTCCAGGTACTTGGCGGTGGGGCCGTTGTAGTACAGGATGTCGTAGCCCGCGTTGATGAGCACCGCCGCCGGGGCGAACAGCTCGCACAGGGTGCGCCGGGCGGTCTCTTTGAAGTCCGTGCGCTGCTCGAAGCCCGCGAAGGGGCTCGCCGCCGACATCTCCCGCAGCGGCTCCGACAGGGGCATGGCCACGCCGATCAGGTCCTGGCGGCTCGGGCCGGTGCGCCGGAAGATACGCCAGCGCTTGGACAGGGTCTCGAACAGGTCCTTGTTGGACCCGACGGACTCGGCGGTGCCGAGGAAGAGATAACCGCCCGGATTGAGCGCGAAGTGGAAGCGGGCAATGACCTGCTCCTGCGCCTCCGGCTTGAGATAGATCAGCACGTTGCGGCAGCTGATGAGGTCGATGCGCGAGAACGGCGGGTCCCGCAGCAGGTTCTGCGCCGCGAACACCACCACCTCCCGCAGCGCCTTGCCCACCTGCTGGCGCCCGCCGCCCAAGGTGGTGAAGAAGCGCTCCCGCCGCGCGCGGCCGAGGCCCTGCATGGCAGCCTCGGTGTAGATGCCGTGGCGCGCCTGCTCCAGCGCTGAATCATCGATGTCGGTGGCGAACACCTGCACATTGGCGGCGCGCCCGCCGGTGCTGAAGGCCTCCAGGAGCAGCATGGCGATGCTGTAGGCCTCCTGCCCGGCGGCGCAGCCGGGTACCCAGACCCGCAGCGGCTCGTCGCCACGGTGGCGCTGCACGAGGGGCTCGATGACCTGCTTGCGCAGCGTGGCGAAGGCCTCCTCGTCGCGGAAGAAGCCGGTGACGCCGATCATGAGGTCCCGGTACAGCCGCTCCAGCTCTGCCGGCTCTTCGCGCAGCTTCCGCAGGTAGGCGGCCGTATCCGCGAGGCTCAGCTGATCCATGCGCCGGCGGATGCGCCGGCCCACCATGCTAGGGCGGTAGTCGCGAAAGTCGTAGCGGGTGCGCACCCGCAGCAGCGCCAGGATGTTGCGCAGGGCGCTCTGCTCGGCGGTGTCTTCTGAGAAGTCCTTCAGCAGCAGGTCGCCGCCGGGGCGCACATGCTCCAGCAGCGCCGCGGGGATCTCCGCCGGCGGCAGGGCCAGATCCGCGAGCCCCGCATCGATGGCCGCCTGGGGCATGGCGCCGAACTGCGCCGTCGCCGGCAGCTGCACCACGCCCAGGCCGCCGGCGTCCACGATGGATCGGAGCCCGTCCACGCCGGCATCGCCGGAGCCTGAGAGGATCACGCCGAGGGCCGCCGGGCCCAGGTCTTCCGCCAGGGAGGTGAGCAGGCCGTCCAGCGCTGCCTCCGCCTGGGCGGGCTGCTTCAGGGGCTCGATGCGCATGCGCCCGCCGCGCAGCGTGAGGCCCTGGGAGGGGCGGGCGACGTAGACGGTGTTCGCCCGGGGCACGGCATTGTCCTCGGCGGCGCGCACCGGCACGGCCGTGTGCTTGGCCAAGAGCTCCCCCAGCATGCTCGGCTGGTCCAAGGCGAGGTGCGGCATCACGATCCAGGCGAGGCCGCTGTCGGGCGGCACCGCGCCGAAGAGCGCCTCCAGCGCCTTGAGCCCGCCGGCGGAGCAGACGACGCCCACCACGGGTGCCGCCGCTGGACCTCTGCGCTGCGGATGGTCGCTGCGCCGGGGGTCACCGGATACCCTGTCCGCGGGTGCTGTGTGCTCGGGTGTGGGGTCGGGTGCGCGCTCCGGTGCGTCCACGGGGGCGACCGGGGTCGGCTCGCCCTGGGGCGGGTCGGTCGGCTGCCGCTCGGGGGCTGGGGCATCCGGTTCCGGCGCGTGCGCCTGCCCTGCGGCCGAAGGCTCGGTGCCGCGGGGTTCCTTGGGTGGTTTCGACATCTGCCTGCGTCCGATGGCTGTTGGGGGCGCCGCTCAAGCGGCGTGCAAGCGAACTGAGTGCAAGCGTGTGGGGGTGCGCGTGCGCAACGCGCTGAGCCCTAAGGCGGGCCGTCAGGCGGGGCGTCAGTGCACCGGCTCCAGCTGTGCCCGACCCGTGGCTGGTGATCCGTCAGGTGGCAGCCTTGCGGCGCCAGTGGCTCGTTGCAGCGCCTCTGTGCGGTTTCCGGCTTGATGTACGCCAGCGCCGGGAGTGCGCCCTTGACAAGGACGACGTCTCAGACTGCCTCAGGCGGCTGTGCCGGGGCCGGGCAGCGCCGTCCGTTCGGTGCTGCCCGGGGTGGCTCGCGCCGGGATCAGGCCTGCTCGATGTGCCACTGCACGGCGTGGCGCACCAGCTCGCCGCCGGTGGCGAGCTGGAGCTTGCGCTTGATCTTCTCGCGGTGGGTCTCGACGGTCTTGACGCTCAGGTGCAGCCGCTCGGCGATCTTGGAGGTGGACAGGCCCTGGCCGATGAGGCCGAAGACCTCCAGCTCGCGGTCGCTCAGGTCCTCGATGCTGGAGGTGCCGGCGTCCTTCTTCTTGGCGAAGCCGTTGATGACGCGCTCCACCATCCTCTCGCTGAGATAGATGCGCCCGGCCAGCACCTGGCGCACGGCCTCCAGGATCTGCTCCGTCACCTGGTGCTTGTTCACGTAGCCGCGGGCGCCGGCGTTGATGGCACGCTCGGCGAACAGCGACTCGTCGTGCATGGAGCACACCAGCATCTTGAGCTCCGGCGTGTGCACCTTCAGGCGCTTGATGAGCTCGATGCCGTTGCCGTCGTCGAGGGAGATGTCGATGAGGGCGAGGTCGGGGTTCTGGGTGCGCGCCACCTCGATGGCGTCGCGGACGTTGCTCACCTCGGCGCAGATGGTGAGGTCGGGCTCGTCGTCGAACAGGCTGCGCAGGCCGGCGCGGACCAAGGGGTGGTCGTCGACGATCAGAATGCGGCTCGGATGAATCGCCATGAAACGGTAGCTCCTCGTGTCTCTCTTTGTCGAAGTCGTCTGTGCTGCGCGCTGCCTTTGCGCGGGCGCGCCATCATGTGTGGCACCCGATGCCTGCCGGCGCCGGGCGATGGATGTGCGCCTGCGCTCCCCTGGGTTCTTTCCGGCCCCGCTCGGCACGGGGTATGCGGCGGGTGGACCCGGCTGGGCGGCGTCGTTTTGCTTGCCCGGCGGCGCTTTGCCGCTGGGCCGGCACAGATGTCTGTCGGGCTGCGCCTTGGCGACTCTGATCGAGTCTCATTGCCGATGGCTACCCGGCTTATCCCTGAGCCTGGACTCAGGCTTTGCCGGTCGTGCCGTTCTGACCCGTATCAAGCACCATGAGCCTAAAGTGTGACAAGAATCAAGCGACCGTTCGTGCACGAATTGCTGATAAACGGCCGGGGACTCTATGCGGGGCTGTGCCGCGCGCGCTCGCCTGAGCGGAATTTCCCATCCGCCCGTAGCAAGGGTTTGGGACAGTGCCCGATCTCCCGCCTAATGCCCAGCGGCCATACTGGAATCATAGTCGTTCCTGCCCATTGTGCGAGCGCCCGGTGGCGGCCCCGTGCCGGGTACCGGACGATGCCCCGCGCCCGGCTGGGATAAGTCAAGCATACCGACCTAAGTCAATGAATCAACGGGGTCTGTGCAAATTTACCAGCTCGGCTCCCGTGGACTTGGACAGCACCGCGACAGACCGCCTCGAGGACCTCGACGGCGGCATAGGCTGCGGCGCATGCGGGAGCCGGTCATGGTGCTGCGGACGCAGCCTGGACGAGCGTCCTGTGCGGTCCCGGTGAGGCGGACCGCCGGTCCCCGTCGGCGGGCAGCGGCCGCCGGATTCGGGATGCGCCTGGACCCGGGGCGCGGGCACGTTACGGGCACGCTCGTTCCTGACGGCGCGCTGCCGCACTCTCGCTGGAGAACTGTCATGGCCAAAACCGAGACCAAGCCCCACCACCCGGACGGCGCTCCGCCGGCGGAGCACCCCGGCGTGGTGGCTGCGCCCGCGCCGGACGCGGAGGCCGCCGCCCGGCGCCTGCGTGCGCAGCTCCATGAGCGCATCGCGGTGCGCGCCTATTTCCTGGCGCAGGCGCGCCGCTTTGCGCCGGGCCAGGAGCTTGCGGACTGGCTCACGGCGGAGCAGCAGGAGGAGGCCGCAGAGCGCCCGCTCTGAGCCGGCGGCGGTGGCGGCGCTGCGGCTTGATGCTCAGGCGGCGGCGACGACGGGATTGCCGAGCCGGCCGATGCCGCCGATGGCCACCTCCACGCGGTCGCCGTCGGCGAGGAACACCGGCGGCCGCCGTGCGAAGCCGACGCCGGGCGGCGTGCCGGTGAGCAGCAGCGTGCCGGGCAGCAGTGTGGTGTCGCGGGAGAGAAACGCGATGAGCTCCGCCACCGGGAAGATCATGTCTGCGCTGTTGCCCTGCTGCATTTCCCGCCCGTTCAGGCGGCAGCCGACATCGAGCGCCTGGGGGTCGCGCACCGCGTCCGCGGTGACCAGCGCTGGCCCGAGCGGGCAGAAGCCGTCGAAGCCCTTGCCGCGAATCCATTGGCCGCCGCCGCCGTGCTTCTGCCAGCGCCGGGCGGAGACATCGTTGGCGCAGGTGTAGCCCAGCACGTAATCCAGGGCCTGTGCCACCGTCAGGTTGCGCGCCTTGCGGCCGATGACCACCGCCAGCTCTGCCTCGTAGTCCACCTCCGGCCCATGCGCGCAGGCCGCCGGCAGCGGAATGGGGTCTTCGGGGCCGATGACGGCGGTGGTGGGCTTCATGAAGACCACTGGATGCTCCGGGATGGCCGCGCCGGTCTCCTGCGCGTGGGCGCGGTAGTTGAGGCCGATGCAGAAGATGTTGACCGGCTGCACGGGCGGGAGCAGGCGGGCGACGTCGGTGTGCTCGCCGGTGGGGGTCAGGGTGCCGAAGGGGTCGCCCTCGAGCACGCGGGCGCGGTCTGTGCCCACGGGCTCGCCGTAGAGGGTGCGGCCGTCGGGGGTCTCGAAGCGGATGAGGTGCATGGGATGTCTGAGCTTTGAAAGGGGCTGGGGGCGACGCACGAGGGGCGAGGGGCGAGGGGCGAGGTGCGGGTCTACACTCTACGCACTCCTGCACTCCTGCACTCCTACACTCCTGCACCCGACAGCCCCTGTGCAGGTCTGGTCAGCGCAGCGTGACCCGACACTGCGCACCCGTCAGGCGTGGATTGTCGGGTTACGCTGTCGTTGTGACAGCGGGATGCCCGTGGCGATCGTTGACGCCCTATGGCTGCGGCTTAGTATAGCCGGCGGACGTTGGGCCCCATGCCCGCCGGGGCTCGGCCGGCAGCCCGCCCGCGTCGCCTGCGCCGCCAGGCAGGCATCGGCGGGCGTCGGCGTGCCGGAATGCGGACTCGGCGGTGCGGAACCCGCCGCTCGCCCCAACTCTCTGCACATGCCCGCCCCCAAAACGATGTCTCCAGCCACCCATGTCTCCCGCCGCGGTGCCGGCTCCTGAGCGCGAGCCGCGCCTGCCCGGCGACGCCGACCTCGCTGGCTGCCTGATCCGCGACCGTCACGAGCTGCGCCGGCGGCTGCGCGGGCTGCGTCGGCGTGCCGAGCAGGGCCTGCCGGTGGACCGGGGTCTGGCGAAGGTCGCGGAGACCGTCGCGGCGTCCCAGGCCACCGTGGCGCGTCGCCGTGCTGCGGTGCCGACGGTCAGCTATCCGCCCGAGCTGCCCGTGAGCGAGCGTCGGGACGAGGTGGCGCGGCTCATCCGGCACCATCAGGTCGTCGTGCTCTGCGGCGAAACGGGCTCCGGCAAGTCCACCCAGCTGCCGAAGCTCTGCCTGGACCCGACATTGGGTCTGGGGGAAGGCGGCGGCGGGCGCGGCATCTTCGGGCGCATCGGCCACACCCAGCCCCGGCGCATCGCCGCCCGCAGCCTGGCGAGCCGGGTGTCGCAGGAGCTGGGCACGGAGCTCGGCGCCACCGTCGGCTACAAGGTGCGCTTCCACGACCGGGTGCACCCGGAGACCGCCGTCAAGCTCATGACCGACGGCATCCTGCTGGCGGAGCTGCAGCAGGACCGGCTGCTGACGGAGTACGACACGCTGATCATCGACGAGGCCCACGAGCGCAGCCTCAACATCGACTTTCTGCTGGGCTACCTGAAGCAACTGCTGCCGAAGCGGCCCGATCTGAAGCTCATCGTCACCTCGGCCACCATCGATCCGGAGCGCTTCGCCAGGCACTTCGCCGACGCCGAGGGCAAGCCCGCGCCCATCATCGAGATCAGCGGCCGCACCTATCCCGTGGAGGTGCGCTGGCGTCCACCGGAGGAGCCCTCCGCCGGCGAGCGCGACGACGCCATGCAAACCGCCATCTCCGACGCCGTCGCCGAGCTGGCCCGCGCGGGCCGCGGCGATGTGCTGGTGTTCCTGTCCGGCGAGCGCGAGATCCGCGAGACCGCGGAGACCCTGCGCAAACATCACCCGCCGAGCACCGAGGTGCTGCCTTTGTACGCCCGCCAGGGGCCGGCCGAGCAGGCCCGGGTCTTCAAGCCGCACGGCCGCCGCCGGGTGGTGCTGGCCACCAACGTCGCCGAGACCTCGCTCACCGTGCCCGGCATCCACTACGTGGTGGACCCGGGCTTTGCGCGCATCAGCCGCTACAGCCACCGCAGCAAGGTCCAGCGTCTGCCGGTGGAGCGCGTCAGCCGCGCCAGCGCCGATCAGCGCAAGGGCCGCTGCGGGCGCGTCGCCGCCGGTGTCTGCATCCGCCTCTACGACGAGGACAACTTCAACGCCCGCGCCGAGTACACGGAGCCCGAGATCCGCCGCACCAACCTGGCGGCGGTGATTCTGCAGATGAAGCGCTTGGGCTTCGGTGACATCGAGACCTTTCCATTCATCGACCCGCCGGACGCCAAGCTGATCTCCGACGGTTACCGCACACTGCAGGAGCTGGCGGCACTGGATGCCAAGGGCCAGCTCACCAAGCTCGGGCAACAGCTCGCCCGCCTGCCGGTGGACCCGCGCATCGGCCGCATGCTGCTGGCGGCGGCGGCACACAAGTGCCTGGCCGAGGTGCTGATCATCGCCGCGGCGCTGGCGGTGCAGGACCCGCGCGAGCGGCCCATGGAGCAGCGCCAGTCCGCGGATGAGATCCACGCCACCTTCAACCACCCGGAGTCGGACTTCCTGGCCTTCGTCAACCTCTGGACCTTCCTGGAGCAGGAGCGCAAGCACCTGTCCCGGCGCAAGTTCCAGCAGCTCTGCCGGCAGCACTTCCTGTCCTGGAACCGGGTGCAGGAGTGGCACGACGTGCATGGCCAGCTGAAGGAGCAGATGCAGGAGCTCGGCCACAAGCCGAACGCCGCCGAGGGCACCGTCGAGGAGATCCACCGGGCGCTGCTGACGGGCTTGCTCAGCAACATCGGCCTCAAGGACGAGCAGCGGGAATACCTCGGCGCCCGCGGCGGGCGCTTCTTCATCCACCCAAGCTCTGGCCTGTTCAAGGAGAGCCCGAAGTGGATCGTCTGCGCCGAGCGGGTGGAGACCACCCGCGATTACGGCCGCATCGTGGCCAAGGTACAGCCGGGCTGGATCGAGCAGGCCGGTGCGCACCTCATCAAGCGCAGCTGGGCGGAGCCGCACTGGCAGTCGCAGCGCGGGCAGGTGGCCGCCTTCGAGACCGTGACTCTGTTCGGCGTCACGCTCGCCGCCCGCCGCCG
The DNA here is from genome assembly GCF_913063425.1 of uncultured Thiohalocapsa sp. Lineage (GTDB taxonomy): Bacteria > Pseudomonadota > Gammaproteobacteria > Chromatiales > Chromatiaceae > Thiohalocapsa. Next base: position 128,705 of record NZ_CAJXYK010000006.1, on the reverse strand, counting down.
GGTCAACTACGGCCCCATCAACCCGGCGGAGTCCCGGGAGGTGTTCCTGCGCTTCGGGCTCGCCGAAGGGGACTTCGACACCCGCGCCCCCTTCTGGCGCCACAACCAGGAGCTCATCGAATCCGTCCACCAGCTCGAGGCCAAGTCCCGCCGGCGGGACATCCTGGTGGATGAGGAGGCCATCTACGCCTTCTACGCCGCCCGCGTGCCGACGGGCATCTACTCCAAGCCCCAGTTCGAGCAGTGGCTGCGTAAGGCGACGCAACAGGACCCGAAGCTCCTGCACATGCGCCTGTCCGACGTGCTCGCCCGCGACGCCGCCGAGGTCACCGAAGCGCGCTACCCGGACAGCCTGCGGGTGGGTGCGACGGACCTGCCGCTGGAGTACCACTTCGACCCCGGCCACCGGGCCGACGGGGTGACCCTGGTGGTACCGCTGGCGCTGGTGAATCAGGTGGCTCCGGAGCGGCTCGACTGGCTGGTGCCGGGCCTGCTCGCCGAGCGCATCACCGCTATGCTGCGGGGTTTGCCCAAGTCCATCCGCAAGGCCTTCGTGCCCGTCCCGGAGACCGCCGAGCGTATCGCGGCCCGGCTCCAACCTTCTGATCGCCCGCTGCTCCAGGCCGTCGCCGAGGAGCTGAAGGCGCGCTTCGGTGTGCACGTGCCGGAGGACGCCTGGGACCTGTCGGCGCTGCCCGAGCACCTGCGCATGAAGGTGCGGCTGGTGGACGCCGACGGCCGCGCGGTGGCGACCGGCGAGGACCTGGTGGCGCTCAAGCGCCAACACGGCGACGCGGCAGCCGCCGCCCCCAAGCCCCAGCCGGACACACAGGGTCTGGAGCGCACCGGCATCACCCGCTGGGACTTCGGTACGCTGCCCGAGCATATCGACCGCACCCATGCCGGCATCCGCCTGCGCGGCTACCCCGCCCTCCAAGACAACGGGGACAGTGTATGTATCTCGGTTTTGGACTCAGCGCACAGCGCGGCGCGGGCCATGCGGGCGGGGCTGCGGCGGCTCATCATGCTGACCCTGGGGCAGGACATGCGCTATCTCAGGCGCAACCTGCCGGGGCTGGACCGGATGCGGCTGCAGTACGCCAAGGCACCGGAGCCGCCATCCGAGGCGCCCACCGGTGCTTGGGAACGCAAAGGGGGCGGCAAGACGGGCGCACCGCAGGACCTGGCTGATGAGCTGACGGCGCTCATCGTCGATTTGACCTTCACCGAGGGCCAGCCGCCCATCCGCGACCAGGCGGCCTTCGAGGCCAGGCTCACGGCCTGCAAGGGCCGGCTCATGCCCACCGCGAATGAGGTCTGCGACCTGGCCTCTCGCATCCTGGATGCCTACCAGGGCCTGCGCAAGCGCCTCGCCGGCATTACCCAGATCAACTGGATGCCCTCGGTGCTGGACCTGCGCGCACAGCTGGACGCGCTGGTGTTTCGGGGCTTCCTGCAGCAGGTGCCCTTCGAGCGCCTCAAGGAGTATCCGCGCTATCTCAGGGCCGCCGAACAGCGCACCGAGAAGCTCTTCCACGCCGCCGGCCGCGATCAGCAGCGCCTGGCGGATCTCAAACCGCTGCTGGAGCAGCTCGCCGAGCGCCAGGTCGCGGCCCGCGCCGCCGAGCGCGACGACCCCAGGCTGGATGAGATCCGCTGGATGCTGGAGGAGCTGCGGGTGTCGCTGTTCGCGCAGCAGCTCGGCACCGCCTACCCGGTGTCCGTCAAGCGTGTGCAGGCGCGTTGGCGGGAGCTCGGTCTCTGACGGTGGCTGTATTAGACTGAGGGCGACGCATGGCAAAGCCTGGTCAGGACGCGCAATGACCTTAACGCAAGAGGATATCGACTTCATCAAGGCCAACATGGCCGATTGGCTGGCCGAGCAGAGCCTCGGCAAGCCGCCTGCGGTCTATGAGATCGAGCTGCGCGAGCGGATGGTGCGGGTCGAGGAGGAGCTCAGGCACCAGCGGGAGCTGATGCGTGAGGGCTTTACCCGCATGGACGAGCGCTTTGCGCAGGTGGACAAGCGTTTCGAGCTGGCTGAGCAACGCCACCAGGAACTGCGGCAGGACATGCTGGCGCGCTTCGAGCAGATGGACAAGCGCTTCGAGCAGATGGACAAACGCTTCGAGCAGGTGGACAAGCGCTTCGAGCAGGTCGACCAACGCTTCGAGCAGATCGACAAGCGCTTCGAGCAGGTGAACAAGCGTTTCGAGCAAGTGGACGGCCGCTTCGACGAAATGATCCGCCGCCACGACCGCCACTTTCTGTGGCTGATCGGCTTCATCACCACCGTTGGCACCCTGATCGTTGCCGCGGTCAAGCTCTGGTAGGTGCGCGCGACCGCCCGCAACGCTGGACCTGGCGCAGGACTGCGGGCAGATCGGCGTTCTGCCCGCAAGCTGTGAGTCCCCAGAAAAAATTCGGTGACAGTATATTTATCTCGGTGCCGGGTTCGACGCACAGCGACGCGCAGGCCATGCGGGCGTAGCTGCCTCGGCTCATCATGCTCACTCTTCTACGCCGCCGGCTGCGATCAGCAGCGCCCGGCGGAGCTTACGCCGCTGCTGGAGCATCTCGCCCAGCGCCAGGCCGCCGCCCGCGCCACTGCCGGCGACGACCCCAGGCCGGGTGCGATCCGCTGGATGCTGGGGGGAGCTGCGCGTGTCGCTCTTCGCGCAGCGGCTCGGCACCGCCTATCCCCGTGTCCGTCCAGCGCGTCCAGGCGCGCTGGTGGGAGCTGGGACTTCAGCCGAGGGCGGCGCCGACGCCTGCCCCCCGACGCAGGACCAGCGGGTGCACGCACGTCGGCGCACTCGCCCACTTCTTCGATGGCGGGCGGCAGCGCTTTGTCCACGCGCGGCGCATCTGCTAGCTTGCAGAGGTTTCGCCGATAAGGCGATTCGGAGAAAACCCGGGTGTTGCCGGATGGGTGCCGTCCGGGCGCTGCGGCTGATGAAGCCAGCATGACCGCCGCGCCCGCCGGCGGCAGCCAGGTTGTGTTTTGCAACAAGCCCCAAGGAGTGCCGACGCAGTCATGACCAACCAACTCCTCTTCTATGCCGACGCCAAGCCCGTCAGCGTCACCGAGCACAAGGACCTGTCCGTGAAGACGGGCGCCGATTACGGCTTCGCCGCCAAGGTGAATTCCGTGCCGCTGACGGCGGCGGAGCTGCCGGCGGCCGCGCTGGAGTACGCCATCGTCTTCGCCGGCAATGACGACCAGGTGGTGCCGCTGGTGATCCTTGGCGCCCAGAAGGAGCAGAACCTCTACGTGGATGACGACGGCCGCTGGCGCGCAAAGTACATCCCGGCCTTCGTGCGGCGCTACCCCTTCGTGTTCGCTCAGTCCGGGGACGGCAAGAACCTGACGCTCTGCATCGACGAGGGCTTTTCCGGCTGCAATCGCGAGGGCCGCGGCGAGCGGCTGTTCGATGCCGAGGGCAGCCGCACCGCCTACCTGGAGCAGGTGATCAACTTCCAGCGCGCCTACCAGGTGCAGCACCAGCGTACCCAGGCCTTCTGCAAGCGCCTGGTGGAGCTCGGCCTGCTGGCGCCGGTGCAGGCGCAGCTCGGCACCGGCGGCGGCGAGCGCCGGGTGCTGAGCGGCCTGCGAGTGGTGAACCGGACCAAGCTCAAGGAGCTGGACGCCGAGACCCTGCACGGGCTGATGCAGCGCGACGAGCTGGAGCTGATTTATCTGCACCTGCACTCGCTGGCCAACCTGCGTCTCATCGGCGAGCGTATGCCGCAGCCTGCCACCGGTGCCGAAGCCGACACGGCGCCGGCGTCGGAGGCCGACGAGGCGGCGGAGGCCACCAAGCATTGATGCGCAGGGGCTGCCCCGGTCCGTATCGGCGGCATCAGCCCCGGCTGCGCGTTGAGCCCGGGTCGGGTGCATGAGCATCGCCTCCCTCGACACGGCCGCCGGGGCCGCAGCCGACGCGGCTGCAACGCCCGCCGCCGCCTGGGCCGATTTCGCCGGCGCCCCCGGCAGCAGTCGCTTCCCGGCGCTTTGGCTGTCCCTGCTCTGTGGCCAGCTGGCCGGTGCCCGGTCGGCGCTGCTGCTGCTTGGTGAGGCGGAGCGCGGACCCTACACGCCCGCCGCCGTCTGGCCCGACCCGCAGCGGGACGTGACGGCACTCTCCCCCGCCGCTGAGCGCACCCTGCGCGAGCGCCGCGGCCTGGCCCTGCCACGCCCCGGCGACGCGGGCCTGTTTCATCTCACCTATCCGCTGGTGGTGGGCGAAGCCCTGCACGGGGCCCTGGTGGTGGAGCTGGCGGCGGCGGGCGAGGCCGCGGTGCAGCAGGCGCTGCGGCAGATCCACTGGGGGGCGGCGGGCATGGAGCTGGAGCTGCACCGGCGCGAGCGCGAATCCGCCGCCGCCGCCAACCGCCGGGTGTTCTCGGTGCTGGATCTGGTGGCGGCGGTGGTGGAAGAAGACCGCTTCCAGGCCGCGGCCTCGGCGCTGGTCTCGGAGCTGGCCACGCGGCTCGACTGCGACCGGGTGAGCTTGGGCCTGCGGCGGGGCCGGCAGCTGCGGGTGCAGGCGGTCTCCCACAGCGCAAGCTTCGGCCGGCAGATGAACCTGATCCGGCTCATCGAGGCCGCCATGGACGAGGCCGTGGACCAGCAGACCCGGCTCGCCTATCCGAGCACCGACGAGCTGGTGGTGATGGCCGCCCACCAGGCCCTCGCGCAGCAGCAGGGGGCGCCGGAGATCTGCACCCTGCCGCTGCGCGCCCACGGCGACTGGGCGGCGGCCCTGACCCTGGAGCGCCCGGCGGGCCGGCGGCTGTCTGATCTGGACGCCGACCTCGCCGCCACCGCGGGGGAGCTGGCCGCGCCCCTGCTGCTCTGCAAGCGTGAGGAAGAGCGCTGGATCGCGACCAAGATCGGCCAGTCCGCCAGCGATCAGCTCAAGCGCCTGTTCGGGCCGAAGCACCTGGGGCGCAAGCTCGCGGTGCTCGGGATTGTCGCGTTGGTGGCCTTTTTCGTCTTTGCCAAGGGCCAGTATCGCGTCAGCGCCGATGCGACCCTGGAGGGCGGCGAGCTGCGCGCCCTGGTGGCGCCCTTCGCCGGCTACATCGAGACTGCCGAGGCCCGCGCCGGCGAGCAGGTGGCCGCCGGCGAGCTGCTGGCGACCCTGGACGACCGGGACCTGAAGCTGGAGCAGGTGCGCCTGTCCACCGAGCAGGCCCAGTACCGGCGCGAGCGCCGCCAGGCCGCAGCGGAGGGCGACCGCGCCCGGGTGCGCATCCTGACCGCCCAGATCGAGCAGGCCGAAGCCCAGCTCGCCCTCATCGACGAGCAGCTGGCGCGAACGCGCCTGACGGCACCCTTCGACGGCATTCTGGTCTCGGGGGATCTCAGCCAGTCCCTGGGCGCGCCGGTGCAGCAGGGTGAGGTGCTGTTCGAGGTGGCCCCGGCGGATGCCTACCGCGTCCAGCTCGCGGTCGCCGAGGGCGACATCGACGACCTCGCCGTGGGCCAGACCGGCACCCTGGTGCTGGCGGCGCTGCCGGAGCAGCGCCTGCCCATGGAGGTTACGCTCATCACCCCGGTGGCCACGGTGGTGGACGGACAGAACAGCTTCGCGGTGGAGGCGCGGCTCACCGAGACGCCGAAGCGCCTGCGCCCGGGCATGGAGGGTGTCGGCAAGATCGACATCGGCGAGCGCCGGCTCATCTGGATCTGGACCCGCGGCTTTCTGGACTGGGCGCGGCTCAAGCTCTGGGCCTGGTGGCCCTGAACGCCGCCACCTCAGCGGACGCCAGCGAGCAGCATGCCCGAGCCGCTCCTAGACCCCCAGTGGTACCGGGTCGCCGATCTGCGCCCCAGGCTGCGCCCGCACGTGCAGCTGCACCGCCACCACTACCGCGGCCAGCGCTGGTATGTCATCCAGGACGCGGGCACCGGGCGCTATCACCGCTTCTCCGCCGTCGCGCACCGCCTCATCGGGCTCATGGACGGCCGCCGCTCGCTGGGGCGCATCTGGGAGCTGGCCGCGCGGGAGCTGGGCGATGACGTGCCCACCCAGGGCGAGACCCTGCGGCTCCTGCACCAGCTGCACGCCGCCGATGTGCTGCAGACGGACATCAACGCCGACACCGAGGAGCGGGTGCGCCGCTTCGACCGCGAGCGCCGGCGCAAGTGGCAGCAGCAGCTCAAGTCGCCGCTCGCCGTGCGGGTGCCGTTGGTGGACCCGGAGCGCTTCCTCGCCGCCACCGCCTGGCTGGTGCGCCCGCTGTTCGGCTGGCTCGGCCTCCTGCTCTGGCTCACGGTGGTGGGCACGGCCGTGGTGCTGGCGGCCATGCACTGGGAGGCGCTGGCCGCCGATGTCTCGGGCCGGCTGCTGGCGCCGCAGAATCTGCTGCTCATGTGGCTCGCCTTCCCGGTGGTGAAGGCCCTGCACGAGCTGGGGCACGGCTATGCCGTCAAGCACTGGGGCGGCGAGGTGCACCAGATCGGCATCATGTTCCTGGTGTTCATGCCGGTGCCCTATGTGGACGCCTCCAGCGCCACGGCCTTCCGCGACAAGTACCAGCGTGCCCTCGTCGGTGCCATGGGCATGGTGGTGGAGGTCTTGCTGGCGGCGCTGGCGCTCTTCGTCTGGCTCGCGGTGGAGCCGGGGCTGGTGAAGGCGCTGGCCTACAACGTCATGATCATCGCCGGCGTGTCGACGCTGCTCTTCAACGGCAATCCGCTGCTGCGCTTCGATGCCTATTACATCCTGGCGGACCTGCTGGAGATCCCGAACCTGGCGAGCCGCGCCAACCGCTATGTGTTCTACCTCGTCAAGCGGCACTGGTTCGGGCTCAAGGAGCTGGAAAGTCCGGCGAGCGCCCCCGGCGAGGCACGCTGGTTCCTGCTCTATGCGCCGGCGTCCTTCGTCTACCGCATGGTCATCTTCGCGGCCATTGTGGTGTTCGTCGCCGGGCAGTTCTTCTTCATCGGTGTGCTGCTGGCCCTCTGGGCCGCCTTCAGCCTGTTCGTGATGCCGACGCTCAAAGGTGCGCACTACCTGCTCAACAGCCCCGAGCTTGGGCGCCGCCGGCCACGGGCGCTCGGCGTCACCGGGCTGCTGTTGGCTGGGGTGCTGGTGCTGCTCTTCGCGGTGCCGGTGCCGCTGGCAACGGTGGCCGAGGGGGTGGTCTGGGCGCCGGAGGGCACCCAGGTGCGGGCGCGGGCGGCGGGCTTCGTGGACCAGATCAGGGCCGCCAACGGCGCCGCGGTGACACTCGGGGAGCTGCTGGTGACCCTGAACGACCCGCTGCTGGAGCCGGAGCTCCGGGTGCTTCAGGGCGAGCGCGCAGCGCTGGAGGCCCGCTACGACCTGGTCCGGCGCGAGGACCGCACCCGCGCCCAGATCGTGCAGGAGCAGCTCGACAACCTGGACGCCCGCATTGCCCGCAAGCGTGAGCAGCTGGCGGATCTGCAAGTACGCGCGCCGCGGACCGGGACCCTGGTGCTGCCGGACGCCCGTGACCTGCCGGACCGCTATGTGCGCCAGGGCGAGCTTTTGGGCTATGTTACCGACGATGCTGAGACTTTGGTGCGCGCCGTGGTGACCCAGGACGAGGTGGACCTGGTGCGCAACCGAACCCGCCGCGTGCACCTGCGCAGCGCCCAGGACCCGCACCGCGCGGTGCCGGCGCAGCTCAACGGCGAGGTGCCGAGCGCAAGCCTTGAGCTGCCGAGCCCGGCGCTCGGCAGCACCGGCGGCGGGCGTATCCCGGTGGACCCCACGGCCACCGAGGGCGCGCAGGCCCTGGAGAAGGTCTTCCAGTTCGACCTGGTGGCCGCCGGCGCCGCACTGGCTGCGCAGATCGGCGAGCGCGTGCATGTGCGCTTCGACCATGGCTGGGAGCCCGTGGGCTGGACGCTGTACCGCTGGCTGCAGCGGCTCTTCCTACGCCATTTCGCCCTGTGAGCGGGCCATCATGGAGACGGGCAGCCCATGACCTCCCATGTCTTGTCACTTGCCGCGGACGCGGGCGTGGTTTATCCCGAGCGGCGCCTGCACCGGGAGCCCTGGTACGAGGCCCCGGCGCGGGCGCTGGCGGGGCGGCTCAAGCGCCCGCTGGCGGGGTCGAGTGCCCGCTATCGGCCCATCGTGCGCCGCGCCGCCGCCCACGCCGCCTCAGCGGCGGCGGCATCCGATGACGCGCTGCGCCGGCGGGCTCAGGCGCTGGGTGCCCGGCTGCGGGCCCGGGGCTTCGCGATGGAGCCCGTGGCGGAGCTGTTTGCGCTGGTGCGCGAGGCCGCCACGCGCACCCTGGGCCAGCGCCACTACGACGTCCAGCTCATGGGCGCCTGGGTGCTGCTGCACGGGCGCATTGCCGAGATGGACACGGGCGAGGGCAAGACGCTCACGGCGGCGCTGGCGGCGAGCGCCGCGGCACTCGCAGGCCTGCCGGCGCACGTCATTACCGCCAACGACTACCTGGCCGAGCGCGACGCACGCACCCTGTCGCCCTTGTACCGGGCGCTGGGCCTCAGGGTCGGCAATCCGCTGCACGGTATGGCGCCCGCCGAGCGCCGCGCGGCCTATGGCTGCGAGGTGGTCTATGCCTCCAACAAGGAGCTCGCGTTCGACTTTCTGCGCGACCGGGTCACCCTGGGCCGGCGCCGGCGCCGCCTCGGCGTCTCCCTGGCGCGCCTCGCGGGGACGGACCCGGCGCTGGCGGGGCTGCTGCTGCGCGGGCTTTGCTTCGCCATCGTCGATGAGGCCGACTCCGTGCTGCTGGACGAGGCGCGCACGCCGCTCATCATCTCCGCGTCCGCTGCCGGCGGCGATGCCGACGGCCTGTTTGCCCAGGCCGTGGCGCTCGGCCGGGCGCTGGCACCGGAGCGGGACTTTCGCCGCATTCCGCAGGAGCGGCGCATCGAGCTCACGGACGTCGGCCGCGAGCGCCTGGCGGACCTCGCGCAGGACCTGGACGGCCCCTGGCGCGGGCCGCGGCGGCGCGAGGAGCTGGTGGCTCAGGCGCTCGGTGCGCTGCACCTGTATCAGCGCGACGTGCATTACCTGGTGCGGGACGACAAGATCCAGATCGTCGACGAGTACACCGGCCGGGTGCTGGAGGACCGCGCCTGGGAGCAGGGACTGCACCAGATGGTGGAGGTCAAGGAAGACGTGCCGGTGACCGGTCAGCGCCAGGCCCTGGCGCGCACCAGCTATCAGGATTTCTTTCGGCGCTACCTGCACCTCTGCGGCATGACCGGCACCGCCCGCGAGCTGGCGGCGGAGCTGCACGCGGTCTATGGCCTGGACGTCGTGCGGGTGCCCACCAACCGCCCGAGCCGGCGTCGGCGCCTGCCGACCCGGGTCTTCGCGGACGCCGACGCCAAGTGGGCGGCGGTTGCAGAGCATGTGGCGGCCGTTCAGCGCAGCGGCCGGCCGGTGCTGGTGGGGACCCGCACCGTGGCCGCCGCGGACCGGGCCAGTGCGGCGCTGACGGCGCGCGGCATCGACCACCAGGTGCTGAGCGCGAGTCAGGATGCAGCGGAGGCCGAGGTCATCGCCGGCGCCGGCGGCCGCGGCGTGGTGACCGTTGCCACCAACATGGCCGGGCGCGGCACCGACATCCGGCTGGCCGACGGCGTCGCGGACCGGGGCGGGCTGCAGGTGCTGGCCACGGAGCTGCACGACGCCCGCCGCATCGACCGCCAGCTCTATGGCCGCTGTGCGCGCCAGGGCGACCCGGGCGATCATGCCGCCTTTCTGGCCCTGGACGATGAGCTCATTGCGACCAATCTCTCCGCTGCGGCGCGGGCGCTGCTGCGGCTCTGGGTGCGCCTGCCGGGCGGGGCACGGCTCGCCGCGCCTCTGCTGCGCGCCGCCCAGCGCCGGGCGGAGGCGCGCAACCGCCGCCTGCGCAAGCGCCTGCTGAAGCAGGACGAGCGCCTGGCGGACAGCATGGCCTTCTCCGGGCCGAGCCAGTGACTCGAAGCTGACACTATGATGCTCTGTACCTGCAACGACTCCGGCGCATCCACCTGCTCCCCGGCGGGTAGCGCCGGCGTCGGCGAGCGTCGTCGCGCCCGGACTTGGCCCGGCTTACCAGCGGGGCTGTTGGCGAGCACCTTGCTGGGCGCGCTGCTGGCATTGGTCCCGGCGGCCTTGCCGGCGGCGGGCTACCCTTGCCTGGTGGAGCCGCACGTGGTGGTGGAGCTCAGCACCGCCGTGGAAGGTGTGCTGGACAGCGTCGAGGTGCAGAAGGGTGACTTCGTGCAGGCCGGCGAGGTGGTGGCGCGGCTGGAGTCCGCCATCGAGCAGGCCATGGTGGCCCAGGCCGAGGCGCGGGCGGACATGCGCTCCACGGTGCGTGCCCGGGAGGTGAGCCTCGCCCGCAACCAGGAGAAGCACGAGCGGGCGGTGAAGCTGTCCTCGCAGAAGTTCGTCTCGCCGGACGAGCTGGACGAGCTGGCCTCCGCCGTGGAGCTGGCGCGTCTGGAGCTGGAGGCGGAGCGCGAGCAGCAGCGCCTGGCGGAGCTGGAGCTGGCCCGCAGCCGCGCGCTGCTGGAGCAGCGGGTGCTGCGCAGCCCCATCGACGGCGTGGTGGTCCGGCGCTTCCTGAACCCCGGCGAGTTCGCCCAGGCGCAGCCCATTTTGCGCATCGCACAGCTGGACCCGCTGAACGTGGAGGCCGTGCTGCCGGGGGCCGTGCATGGGCAGGTGACGGCGGGCATGCCGGCGCGCGTGCTGCTGCACGGGGCGCAGGGGCAGGTCATCGACGCCGAGGTCACCATCGTCGAGCAGGTCATCGACGCCGCCAGCGGTACCTTCGGCGTGCGCGTGGAGGTGGCGAATCCCGATCACGGCATTCCGGCCGGGCTGGAGTGCACATTGGAGCTGGAAGGCGTGGGCGAGGCGGGCGGTTGAGCGCGGCGTCCGCGCCCGCGCACCTCTGCCCCCGTGTTGCCGGCCGCGGCGCCGTGCGGCCGGCGGCCGCGCCCCATGTGATGTACCGGTCCCCTGTTAGACTTGGCCACAACGACGGGTAAGCTGCCGAACGCCGCAACAATGACGCTGACCAAGGAAGACATCGACTTCATCAAGGCCAACATGGCCGATTGGCTGGCCGAGCAGAGTCTCGGCAAGCCGCCCGCGGTCTACGAGATCGAGCTGCGCGAGCGGATGGTGCGGGTGGAGGAGGAGCTCAGGCACCAGCGGGAGCTGATGCGTGAAGGTTTTGCGCGCATGGACGAGCGTTTTGCGCAGGTGGACAAGCGTTTCGAGCTGGCTGAGCTACGCCACCAGGAACTGCGACAAGACATGCTGGCGCGCTTCGAGCAGGTGGACAAGCGCTTCGAGCAGGTGGACAAGCGCTTCGAGCAGGTCGACAAGCGCTTCGAGCAGATGGACAAGCGCTTCCAGCAGGTGGATGCCCGCTTCGATGAAATGATCCGCCGCCACGACCGCCACTTCCTGTGGCTGATCGGTTTCATCAGCACCGTCGGCGCCCTGATCGTCGCCGCGGTCAAGCTCTGGTAAACGGGCGTCGTCGCCCGCATCACCCCGCGACGCGCTGCAAGCGTCGTGCTGCCGATGTCCTCACAGCGGAATTCCGACCCGCCCTGGCTCCAGACCCTGATCCCGCCGGAGATCCTGGCACCGCGGGACCGCTTTGCCCGCGCCCGCTACATCGCCACCCTGGACCCGGAGCGGGACTGCGAGCAGATCGGCTTCCTGCTGGCGAGCTGCGAGTTCCCCTGGGACACCACCCGGGCGCTGGAGCTGGCGCTGCTGCGCACCTTCGGTGTCGCCAAGGGGACGCCGCTCCTGGTGGAGACGGGCGAGCTGATCCGCCGCACCCAGAAGCGCTATGACGATACGGCGCTGATCCTGGCGGAGATCCAGGAGAACGGCGTGGATCATCCCCGCGGACGGGCGGCGCTCAAGCGCATGAATCAGCAGCACGGGCGCTATGCCATCCCCCGGGACGAGTATCTCTATACGCTGACGACCTTTGTCTTCGAGCCGATTCGGTGGAACCAACGCTTCGGCTGGCGCCGCATGACCGAGGGCGAGCGGCTTGCGACCTTCCACGTCTGGCGGCGCATCGGCGCGCGCATGGGCATCCGTAATATCCCGGACGACTACGCCGAGCTGGAGCGGTTCAACATCGACTTCGAGCAGGCGAATTTCCGCTGCAGCGAGCACAATCATGCGCTGGCGACGGCGACGCGGAATCTGATGCTGGGCTGGTTCCTGCCCCGAGCCTTGTGGCCGCTCGGTGCACCCGTCATCCATTCGCTGCTGGACGCGCCCATGCTGCGGGCGGTGGGCTTCGATCCGGCGCCGGCACCGGTGCGGGCGCTGGTGCTGGGCGGTATGGCGCTGCGTCGGCGGCTGCTGCGCCGGCTGCCGCCGCGGCGCCGTCCGCGGCTCCTGACCCGGCAGCGGCATCGGAGCTACCCATGCGGCTACCACATCGAGGAGCTTGGCGCGGATCGCTAGGGAGACGCCGGTTCATCGGCGTTTCCCGCGCGGGGCAGGATGCCCCGCCATGTTCAGCGATCCTTAAACAGCGGAACATGCGGGTGCTGAGGCAGGTCAGCGACAGCGTCACCCGACATCGCCGCCGGCGATCGGCAGCTCAGGTGTCCTGGGCATAGATTGGCTCTCCGCGGTCGATGGCCTTGGTCACGAAGACGGGGGCATCGTCCTGTGTGTGCAGATCCAGCGGTCGGCCCAGCGCCTGCTCCAATTCGTGGCGCAGTTCCCAAAGGAGTCCGGCACAGATCAGGCGGTCCCGGGGGCGCTCACAGCCGACGACCGGCACAGGCTTGCGGCTGCGCGGCGGACCTTCGCCATCATCGTTGCGCGGCGTCGTGCCCTGCGGCTGCGACCTGCGCTAGTCTGGCGGGCATCGATCGGGCGGCAGCGTCACGGGGCAGAATACGCCCGCGGGCATTGCCCCAACGGAGCAGCACCATGTTCGACAGGCTACGGGAAGATATCAACTGCGTGTTCGATCGCGACCCGGCGGCGCGCAACACCTTCGAGATCCTCACCACCTATCCGGGTCTGCATGCGGTGATGCTGCATCGACTCAGTCACGCACTGTGGCAGCGCGGCTTCAAGTGGCCCGCCCGGCTGCTCTCGAATGTGGCGCGGCTCTTCACGGGCATCGAGATCCACCCGGGGGCCGTCATCGGCCGGCGCTTCTTCATCGACCACGGCATGGGGGTTGTCATCGGCGAGACCGCCGTCATCGGCGACGACTGCACCCTCTATCATGGCGTCACCCTGGGCGGTACCACCTGGCAGAAGGGCAAGCGCCATCCGACCCTGGGCTGCGATGTGGTGGTGGGCGCCGGCGCCAAGGTGCTCGGGCCCATCAGCATCGGCGATGGTGCGCGCATCGGCTCCAACGCCGTGGTCGTCAAGGCGGTACCGCCCGGCGGTACCGTGGTGGGCGTGCCGGGCCGGGTCATCGAGCGCGCGGCGGATGCGGCCACCCGCCGGCGCGCCGACACGGCCAAGCGCATGGGCTTCGATGCCTACGGTGCCGTGCGGGATGCCCCGGACCCGGTGGCCAATGCCATCAACCGCATGCTCGACCACATCCATGTCATGGACCGCCGCATGGAGGCCATGTCACGGGCGCTGGAGGAGCACGGTATCACCCGCCACTTCGAGCACCTGAGCGATCTGGAGGGCTGCGGCATCGACCCGGCCATGCCGGATGCCCCGGCGGACCAAGCCGGGGAGCCGCCGGCGGGCGGTGCACGGCCGGCCGTGGCCGAGGCATCGGGCGCCGAGGCGGTCTCGGGCAGCGAGCGCTGAGCGCCGCGCCGCATTGCGCCGGCGGCTGCGCCAGGTCAGCGCGACAATGCCACAAGAAATTGATGGTCAAACTCGGTTATCGTAGGATTTGCGCCACAGAACCATGACCTCGGAGGGTACGCCGTGCGTTTGACCACCAAAGGCCGCTATGCCGTCACAGCGGTGCTCGATCTCGCCATCAACGAGGGGCGGGGTCCCATTGCGCTTGCGGACATCGCGGAGCGCCAGGGCATTTCCCTGTCCTACCTGGAGCAGCTGTTCGCCAAGCTGCGCAAGTGCGGTGTGGTGTCGAGCGTGCGTGGCCCGGGGGGCGGCTACCACCTGGCCCGCGACCCGCGCACCATCCATGTCGCCGAGGTCATCACGGCGGTGGATGAGCACCTGGACACCACCCGCTGCGGTGGCGGCGGCGACTGCAAGGACGGCGGTCCCTGCCTGACGCATGACCTGTGGATGGACCTGAGCGAGCGCATCCACGGTTATCTCACCAACATCAGCCTGCAGGACCTGGTGGACCGGCGCCCGGACGAATCCCCCGCCTGCGACACCGACGCGGCCGGGGCCGTCGAGGGCGGGCAGCGGGCCAAGGTGGCGCTGCGGGACGTCTCCCGCCGGCCCATCGCCAACGCCCGCTCCTAGCGCGTCGACGCGCTCAGCACTGTTCCCAGGGCAGCCCGCGAAAACGCCAGCCGCCCAGGGTGCTGCGGTGGTGGTCTTCGTCCAATTCCCCCTCGAACCCCTCGTCCACGTGATAGACATTGCCGAGCCCAGCCGCCAGCAGGGTCTTGCCTGCCTCCAGCGAGCGCTTGCCGCTGCGGCAGATCAGCACGACAGGTGCGCATGGACCCTCCGGCGCACAGCTGGCTCCGCCGAGCAGGAGCTTGCGGATCTCCGTGACGAATTCGGGGTTCACAGTCCAGTCGGGCTCGTCGATCCAGGGCACGTGCACGGCCCCCTGGGGATGCCCGACGAACAGAAATTCCATGGTGGAGCGGATGTCCACGAGCACCGCCTGCGGGTTCTCCTGGAGCAGTGCGTAGGCGGCCTGGGGGCTCAGGGATTTGGGGCCGCGGGCGGCTGGGGGCTTGGCCTCGGGGTCGGTCATGGTGCGGGTCTCCGGCGAAGGACGGCGGACAGCGCGCGCTGCCGTGTCCAGCAGCGGTGGTGACGCCATGACCCCACAGGATGCGCCGCCGGACGCAGGCGCACAAGCGGGCGGACCCCTGCCGGTCACTCCCGAAGCACCGCCCACGGACCGGCGGGCGCAGGCCCGCGCCCGCCAGGAGCCCTATCTGCAATGGCTGGTGCGCGCACTGGCGTGCTGGCCGCTGCCGTTGCTGCATGCACTCGGCACCGCCATCGGCTGGGTCATCGCGCACACGCCGAACCGCCAGCGCCGCAATGCCCTGATCAACCTGACCCTCGCCCGTCCCGGTCTCGGCACCCGGGCGCTGATCCGGCTGCGCAACCAAAGTCTCATGGCCTTTGGGCGGACCTACTGCGAGATGGGTCGGCTTTGGCAGCGGCCACCGCAAGAGGTGCTCGGGCTCATCCGGGAGGTGCGCGGCGGCGAGCTGCTGCGGCGCGACGATGGCCGCGGCCTCATTGTGCTGTCACCGCACTTGGGCGCTTGGGAGCTGGCCGGCCTGTACCTGGCGGCGCAGGGGCCCACCACCATCTTCTACAAACCGCAGAAGCGCCTGGATGCGCTCATCCTGGAGGCCCGGCGGCGCAGCGGTGCACGCCTCGCCCCAACCACGGCCCGGGGCATCCGCGCGCTGGTGCAGGGGCTCGCCGCGGGCGAGTACGCCGGCATTCTGCCGGACCAGGAGCCCCGCGCCGACAAGGGCGCCGCGTTTGCCCCGCTGTTCGGTATGCCGGCCTGGACCATGGTGCTGGTGAACCGGCTCGCACGTAAGAGCGGTGCGCGGGTGATCTTCATGTTCGCCGAGCGCCTGCCGCGGGCGCGCGGTTACCGCATCCACTGCCTGCCGGCGCCTGCGGGCATCGACAGCGAGGACGATGCGGTGGCGGCGGCGGCGCTGAATCAGGGCATCGAGCACTGCATCGCCGTCTGCCCGGAGCAATACCTCTGGCCCTATCGGCGCTTTCGCCGCCGCCCGGCGGGTGTGGCCCGGGTCTACCAGGGCGGCCTGCGCGACTACGATGCCATCGAGCGCGCGCGGCGGCTGTTGCGCGCCGCCCGTTGAGCGCGCCTGGGCTGCCGGCGCGCCGGATGGTGCGATCCGGGCAGCGCGCCCTTATCCACTGCCTGATGCGGCCCGAGCACGCCGCGAGGAGGTCAGACGCCATGTCCGAGCTCACCCATTTCGATGCTGACGGCGCTGCGCGCATGGTGGATGTCGGCCACAAGGACAGCACCCGGCGGCGCGCTGTGGCCGAGGGCGTCATCCGCATGCGGATGGAGACCCTGCGGCTGATCGAAACCGGCGGTCACACCAAGGGCGATGTCTTCGGCGTCGCCCGCATCGCCGCCATCATGGGCGCCAAGCGCACCGCTGAGCTGGTGCCCTTGTGCCATCCGCTGCCCCTGTCGCGGGTGGATATCGCCCTGGAGCCGGTGCCCGAGGCGCCCGGTGTGCGCTGCACCGCGACGGTGGAAACCAAGGGTCCCACCGGCGTCGAGATGGAGGCGCTCTGTGCCGTGCAGGTGGCACTGCTCACTATTTACGATATGTGCAAGGCCGTGGACCGCGGTATGGTGATCGCCGAGGTGCAGCTGCTGGAGAAGGCCGGCGGGCGCTCCGGGCATTGGCAGCGCGAGCCCTGACCGCGGGGCTCGCCGCTGCGGCTTTGCGCAAGGCGCCAGCATAGGCGTCGGCGCTGGAGGAGGTTTGGATGAGCAAGTTGGTGGAGTGGTCCGATTCACTCAGCGTGGGCATCGAGGAGATCGACACCCAGCACCGTACCCTGGTGGACTTGGTCAATGAGCTGAACGATGCCATCGAGCACCGCCACGGCAACGCAGTCGTCGGGCAGGTGCTGGGGCGCCTGGAGGCGTACACGCGCATCCACTTCGCCGTCGAAGAAGGGCTCATGCGCGTGCTGGGCTATCCGGATCTCGCTGCGCACAAGCGCGAGCATGCGCGGCTTGCGGATCAGCTCGCTGACCTGCGCGAGCGGTTCGACGGTGGGCGCAAGGCGCTCGGCTTCGAGCTCATGCACTTCCTGAAGCTCTGGCTCACCAGTCACATCATGGAGTGCGACCAGGATTATGCGCGGTACTTCGCCGAGCGCGGCGTCACACCGCAGCCGCAGCCACGCACCTGGCGGCAGCGGCTGTTCCGGCGCTGACGCGGACGGCCACGGAGTCCGCCATGCATCCTGTTTTCCAGCGCGCTGCGTTTCTCACCGCGGCCGCGGCGCGCGCCGGCACACCGCCGGACAGCGGCTGGGAAGTCGCCTTCGCAGGACGCTCCAACGCCGGCAAGTCCAGTGCCATCAACCGCATCTGTCATCAGCGCCGGCTTGCCCGCACCAGCCGCACGCCCGGGCGCACGCAGCAGTTGGTGTTCTTCCGCCTCGACGACGAGCGGCGCCTCGTGGACCTGCCGGGATACGGCTTCGCAAAGGTCTCGCTGGCGGTCAAGGCCGGCTGGCAGGCGCTGATGGAGGATTACCTGCGCCGCCGCCAATGCCTGCGCGGCCTGGTGGTAGTGATGGACATCCGCCACCCGCTCACGGACATCGACCGGCACATGCTGGCCTGGGGCGACGCGGCTCGGCTGCCGATGCTGGTGCTGCTGACGAAGGCGGACAAGCTGAAGCGCGGCGCCATGCAGCAGCAGTGCAGGATGGTACAGGGCGCCCTCGCCGGGCAGGGGATTGCGGTGGAGGCGTTCTCGGCGGAAACCGGCCTCGGCGTCGAGGCGGCGCAGGCGCGGCTGGCGGACTGGCTGGCGCTGCCGGAGACTGCGCAGGGGTAGGAGACCCGGGCCGGTGGCTGCGGCGACAACGACAAAAATGTCGTCCGACAGGTAGCCGGGCTCCAGCGCAGCGCGCGGCCGGTGCAGTGCTGTCGAGGCTCGCAGACCGTTCTTGTGCCTGATCGGGGTCGGTATCGGGGTCAGGGTCGGTATCGAAAGTGCTGCAGCTGTCAGTTTGTTATCGATACCGTTACCGATACCGGTTGGTCAACACCACCTGCAAACGGTCTTCGGATCCTGACGGTGGTGCACTAGAATTCCCCTGCTGCGGCGCCGCGCATAATGTCGCGAATGGTGTCGCGCACCCGCAGCGCCTCACGCTTGAGCTCGGGCGGCAGCGGCTCGCCGCCGTGGATCATCAGGTCCAGATTCATGGAATAGAGTGCGAGGCTGCCCGACTTGTCTTCCACCAGGGCGATGCGGCAGGGCATGAAGCCGCTGTAGTGATCCCGGTATTCGAGCATCATCTTGCCCACCTGGGCGTCGCAGAAGGACAGGAAGTTCACATAGCGATAGTCCTCGCCGGTGATGGCTTCCACCTGCTGGTAGAACGGCGACTCGCCCACGAAGAGCAGATTCTTGCTGGTGGCGAGGCTCTTCAGCGACGTGACGACGTCATCGACGCTCAAGCCCTCCTGCACCGGTTCCGACCACATCATGGCCACGCCGGGATCGCCTGTCTCCAGCAGCCGACCGGCAAACTCCCCGTACGCCTGCGGGAAGCCGGGGTCCAGCCGGGCGAGCTGCGGGCCCAGGGTCACGGCGGCAATCAGCAGCGCCAGGATGGCGAGCAGACCGACGCCGGCGAGCAGGTTGCGGATCAGGTTCATGGCGGTTTCCGACGGGTGCTGTGGCCGTCGGCCTTGGGCCCCTTGCGTGGTCGCGGCCCGCCGACGCATCAGGCCGCGACCAGCGCTGCTCAGCCGGCGGGATCAGCCGGCGCCGTTGGCTCGGTGGCGGGTGCCTCGGCACCCGGATCGCCCGCGGGTGGCCCAGCCGGCGCATCTGCCCCAGGCGTCATGGGCATGCTGCCGGGGTACATTCCGGGCCCCATGCCCGGTCCCATGCCGGGTCCCATACCGGGTCCCATGCCATAACCCGGCATCATGCCGCGGGCACAGGGCTGGCCGCCCTTGCGGCAGTTGCCCATGGGGCCGCCCATGGGCCGCGGCGGCATCGGCGGCGCTTCCGCGGCGCGAGCGCCGAACAGCGCCGCAATGGCCTCCTTCTGCTCATCCGTCATGGCCTCGATGGTGGCCTTGTACGCTTCGTACTTTTCCAGCAGCTCCTGACGGCGCTGCGCGGCGGCCTCCCACGGCGGAGTCTCGGGCAGGTCGCGGCCCATCTCCTTCGCACGCTCGCGCATGGCCTCCCAACGCTTCAGGCGCATGGCCTCGAATTCTTCGCGGGTCATCGGTTTGCGCTCAGCCATGCCTTCGGGCATTGCCGGGGGCTCGGGCATGCCCTCGGGCATCGCCGGGGGTTGCGGCATGCTCGGCGCGGGCATCTTCGGCGGCATGCCGGCCTGTGCCCAGGGTGGGGTCTCCGGCAGCTCCAGGCCCACTTCCGCGGCGCGCTTGCGCAGCTCCGCGTAGCGCTTGTCGCGCTCGGCCGTTGCAGCCTCCATGCGCTCTTCCATACCGGCCCGGGCCTGCTCCGGCGTCGTGGGTGGCGCGGGCGTGGCGGGTGCTGCCGCGGGTGCCGCAGCCCCGCCCTGCGCCATGGCAGGCGCGAGGGACAGGGCCAGCACAGGGCCGAGCACGGCGGCGGATGCGCCGGGCAGGAGACGTTTGCTGTCGATCATGCGGATCGCTCCTTTGTCAGTGGTCTCGATGTGTTGACCGCACCTTGGGCCGTGCGGCTGCCTTGAGAAGGTGTTTCGCCGCTGGCCTGCGCAGCGCGACGGCGCACACGCGGGCTCGCGGACGACGGGGACCATAGCATGGTTGCAGTGGGGAAAAACGGCGCCTGCGGGCCGGGGAGACCGGCGTCATTCGTCGAGAAGCTCGTCCACGACGGCGAGCAGCTCGTCGCGCTTCACCGGTTTGGCGAGGAAGGTTTCGCCGGAGATCTCGGCCGCCCCGGTGCCGGTTTCGCGCTTGGTGACGATGGCGGTGAGAAAGGCGTATTTGATCTTGCTCAGTGCCGGGTCCTGCTTCAGCTGCTCAGCGACCTCGTCGCCGCCGATATCCGGCATCATGACATCGAGGAAAATCAGGTCCGGCTGGAACTCCCGGGCGGCGCGCAGCGCGTTGGTGCCGCGGTTTTCTTCGCGCACCTCGAAGCGGCCGGTCTGCTCCAGGTTCAGGCGCAGCATGCGGGTCAGCGCGGGCTCGTCATCGACCAACAGGATTCTTTTCTTGCTCACGGGACGGGCTCACGGGACCGGGTTGGGGGACAGGATTGGGAGGACAGGATGTAAAGGGACGGGCTTAGGGGACGGGTCATCTGTTGGCGCTTCGCAGGCGCGCGGTGCGGGCGCGCAGCGTGGCCTCGCTTGGGCGCGACAGCGCCTCTGCCCGCGCGAATTCGGGGTGAAACAGCAGCAGCGCACGGGCGCCGCCCTCGGGCCGGTTCTCCAAGTCGATGCTGCCGCCATGTAGCGTAACGATGTTGCGGGTCACCGACAATCCCAGCCCCGTACCCTCGCCCTGGCGCTTGGTGGTGAAGTAGGGGTCGAACAGCCGCCCGAGATCCTCCGGGTCGATGCCGGGGCCTGTGTCCTCGATGGCGACCCGGATGACGCGGTCACTGGGCAGGAAGCCCGCGTCCCGCGCATGCGGCCCGAGCTCGTTACCTGCCAGGGCGGTGAAGCTGCTGCGGATGCTCAGGGTGCCGTCGCGCTCCATGGCGTGCATGGCATTCATGAACAGGTTGAGGAACACCTGCTGAAGCTTGTCGATGTCGAAGGGACGCTCCGGGACAGCCTCGGCGAGCGAGGTGCGTACGGCGATATTGCGCTGGGTCAGCTCGTGGCGCACCAGCTGCAGGCTGTTTTGGATGGCCTCGTTGACGGCGCAGGGCTTGAGGTCGAGGTCGCGCTCGCGCGAGAAGTCCAGCAGACCCCGCACCACGGTGTCGGCGCGCGACAGGGCCTGCTGCATGTCCGCCAGCACCTGCGCGGAGACGTCATCGAAGCTTGCCACCTGCTCCAGGTAGTCGAGGCCGAGCTGGACAATGGCGAGCGGGTTCTTGACTTCGTGCGCCACACCCGCGGCGAGCCGCCCAACCGACTCCAGCTTGGCGGCCTGCACCAGCTGCATCTGCGCCGCCTGCAGCTCGCGGTGGGAACGGTGCAGCTCGTCGCTGGTGCGGTGCAGCTTGGCTTCCACGCGGCGGCGCTCGCTGAGATCGCGCAGCACCAGCACGACCCCCGCCGTGTCGGCGGCGTCGGCAATGGGCGCCGCGCGCAGCTCCACCGGCAGCGTGCTGCCGTCGGGGCGCGGCAGGGCGACCTCATCGAGGCTCAGCTCCCGGCGCTCCGCGAGCACGCGCTGGGCCGTCTCGCGCAGGGCCGTCGGCTCCCAGTCGGAGAGGTCCCGGGTCAGCAGGTGCTCTGCGGCCAGGCCGAATAACCGCTCCGCGGCGGGGTTCACGAAGCTCACGCGGCCCACGGCGTCCAGACCCACCACAGCCTCGACCATGGAGTGCAGGATGCGGTCGCGGACCAGCTCCAGCTGGCGGTTGCGCTGGCCGAGCTCGCGCTCCAGGCGCAGGATCTTGCAGTGCGCCTCCACCCGGGCTGCGACCTCTTCGGGGTGGAAGGGCTTGGTGACATAGTCCACGGCGCCGAGCTCCAGGCCGTGGATCTTGTCGGCGGCCTCATCCAGTGCAGACAGGAAGATCACGGCGACGTCGGCGGTGCCGGCGTCCTGTTTGAGTCTGCGGCACACCTCGAAGCCGTCCATGTCCGGCATCATGATGTCCAGCAGCATCAGGTCCGGGCGCGAGCGCTGGGCGATCTCCAGCGCCTGCGCACCGCCATTGGCCACCAGCAGCCGGTAGTCGCGGCCGTTCAGACTCTCGTAGAGCACGCGCAGGTTGGCGGGGATGTCGTCCACCAGCAGCACGCACGGCGGTTGTGCAGGCTCCGACGCCCGACGCTGGGCGGCGGTGGTCTGCGCCTGGATGCTGGCTGGCCGGGTGGGGGCGTCGTTCATGCCGATCACCGCAACGGATTCCTCCCGATTGTCGCGATTTCCGGGCCGCATGTCAGCCGCCGTTCGTCCTGCAGTCCGCCGACTGCTTGTCCGGCGGCGCGCCGGCGGGTGCGCCCGGCTTGGTAAGATGTCGCCTCTCGCCACTGCCGGAAGACGCCTTCCACGGGATGACGCCTTGCTCAAGATCGACGACCTGATGGCCGCAAGCGGTGTGAAGTTCGGCACCAGCGGCGCCCGCGGGCGTGTTACGGACATGACCGACCGCGTCTGCTTCGCCTACACAATGGGCTTCCTGCAATACCTGCGCCGCGGCGGCCGACTCGCCGGCGGCGGCGATGTCGGCATCGCCGGCGATTACCGCGCGAGCAGCGGGCGCATCATGACCGCCTGTGCCGCGGCGGTGCGTGCGGCGGGCTGCCGGCCGCGCAACTTCGGCCGCATCCCGACGCCGGCGCTGGCCGCCCATGGCATTGCCCGCGGTATGCCGACGCTGATGGTCACAGGCTCGCACATCCCCGACGACCGCAACGGCATCAAGTTCAATCTGCCGACGGGGGAGATCCTGAAGGACGACGAGGCCGGCATCCGGGCGCAGACGGTGGACCTGCCGGATGATGCTTTCGCCGCGGACGGCAGCCTCGCCGCCGCGCCGTCGCTGCCGCCGGCGGAGTCCGCGGCGCTGGAGGCCTATGTGAGCCGCTACCTGGCGTTCTTTCCCCGGGACTGGCTTGCCGGGCTCAGGGTGGGGGTGTACGAGCACTCCAGCGTCGCCCGGGACGCCTTCCATGCCGTGCTGACCGGGCTCGGCGCGACGGTGACCCGGCTCGGTCGCGCGGACGCCTTCATCCCCGTGGACACGGAGGCCATCCGCCCCGAGGACGTGGACCTTGCCAAGGCCTGGGCAGCTGAGGGCGACTTCGATGCCCTGGTGTCCGCCGACGGCGACGGCGACCGGCCGCTGGTGGCGGATGCCGACGGGCACTGGCTGCGCGGCGACATTGCGGGCATCCTCTGCGCGCGCGAGCTCGGCGCGGCCGGCGTGGTGACGCCGGTCAGCTCCAACACGGCGGTGGAGCGCTGCGGCTGGTTCGATGCGGTGCTGCGCACGCGCATCGGCTCGCCCTATGTCATCGCCGGCATGCAGACCCTGCGCGAGCGCGGCCTCGCCCCGGTGGTGGGCTACGAGGCCAACGGCGGCTTCCTCATTGAAACCGACATCGCCCGCGACGGCCGCCGCCTGCCGGCCCTGCCCACCCGGGACGCCGTCATCGTCGCTGTGGCGATCCTCGGTGCCGCCCGGCGCCGCGGCCTGTCCGTCGCCGCGCTCACGGCGGAGCTGCCGCCGCGCGCCACCTACAGCGACCGCATCAAGGACTTCCCGAGCGAGCTCAGCGCCGGGCGGCTCGCCGCCTTCGCCACCGGCGACGCCGCGGCGGATCGCGCGGCCGCCGCCGCTGTGTTCGGCCCGGCCTTCGGCGAGGTGGCGGCAGTGGACCATACCGACGGCGTGCGTATGACCTTTGCGAGCGGGGAGATCGCACATCTGCGCCCGTCCGGTAACGCGCCGGAGCTGCGCGCCTACACCGAGGCGGACAGCGCGCGGCGCGCCCGCGACATGAACCGCACCTGTATGGAGATCCTGAATGGCTGGCGCACCTGAGGCGGTCACCACGGCGCTGCATGCAACGGCCCCGGCGCATGCGGGCCGTGCGATGCCCGGCGTGCGCCGGCCCGAACAGCAGCCATGACCAAGCGTATCCTGATCATCGACGATGACGTGGCCGTGCGCGAGGCCTTCAAGCTCGCCCTGGCGCAGCAGCCCTACGAGGTCGTGGAGGCAGAGAACGGCGAGCAGGGTGCGGCGCTGGCCACCTCCGAGCCCTTCGACCTCGTCTACCTGGACCTGCGCATGCCCGGTATCGACGGGGTCGAGACCCTGCGGCGCATCCGCAGCCGTGCGCCGGATCTGACCGTGTATATCGCCACCGCCTTCCACCGTGAGTTTTTCGACGCCCTGGTGACCGCCCGCGGTGAAGGCCTGGATTTCGAGCTGCTGCGCAAGCCGCTGGAGCGCCAGCAGATCATCGACATCACCAACGGGGTGCTGGCGCCGGACGACGGCCTGGGCGGCGTCTGAATCGGAGGTGCCGGGGGCGGACAGCGGGGCATGCTTACCGGTGCTGTGCCGGGCTCCATGCGGCTGTGGTGGGCGGCGGCGCACCGGCGAAGTCGCCATAGCGGCGCGCGCGCAGCTCCAGACGCTCCAAAGCCCGGGCCGAGAGCCGGCGCTCGAAGCGCGCGAGCCGGGTCTCCGCATCCGGCCCTTTGACCTTGTCCGTGGCCGTGAGCCGCAGCCGGCTCAGGTCGATGCCCCCCTGCCGGCGGGCGCCATGCGCCAGCCCCCGACGCGGCGCAGGCAGGGGCTCGATGCACACCGGGCGCCCACTGTACAGCCCGAGCGGGAAGCCTGCGGCAAGCACCACCAGCACCAGGTCCGTCGCGGCCGCGGGCGGCGTGCGCTCACCTGTGAGCACACCCAGGCTCACCACAGGCACCAGCTCGCCGCGCAGGTCGAAGGCGCCGAGCACCCAGGGCGCCGTCTGCTCCAGGGGCGTGAGGCGCGGCAGGCCGAGACAGGTGTCGATGCCGTCCGGCACCAGTGGATGCACGGCGCGGGCGCTGTGCACCAGAACGCGATAACTCCGCTGCATGCCCATCCGTTCACTCCGCAGGCAGGTGCCGTGACCGCGGCGGGTTGCCGATGGCTTAAGCCTAGTCCAAGCGGGGCACCTCGGCGGGCGATGGGACCGGTTGTCGGCTCGACGGCGGGTAGGCTCCTTAGGATGATCGGCGGCGGCGCCCCTGTCTCAGGGCGGGTCGCCCTCGTGCAACAAAGGCTGCATGGCACGGAGCATGCTCTGGAAGACCTGCGGATTCTCCGCCTCCTCGGCCGCCAGCAGGCGTTTGATGCGCTCGCGCTCGGTGGGCATGTCGAAGCAGGCGGGGCAGCTGTCCGGCACCACCGGCAGGTCCGCTGCTGCGGCGAAGGCGGCGGTCTGGCGCTCGCGAACATAGACCAGTGGGCGGATGATGCGCAGGTCGCCGGCGTCGTTGCGGTAATGGGCCTTCATGGTGCGCAGCTGCCCGCCGCGGAAGAGCGACATGAGCAGGCTCTCGGCGAGGTCGTCCAGGTGCTGCGCAAGGGCCAGCACGCTCCAGCCCTGCTCGCGGCAGAGACGGTACATGATGCCGCGCTTCATGCGCGCGCAGTAGGCGCAGTAGGAGTCGCCCGTCATGCGCGTCCTGGCCTCTTCCATGATGGGCTGCGCCTCCAGCAGCCAGGGCACGCCGAGCGCATCCATGTGCGCTGCGAGCCGCGCCGGCTCGAACCCCGGCACCTGCGGGTCCACGGTCACCGCGGCGAGCTCGAAGCGCACCGGGGCATAGGTCTGCAAATGACGCAGGACGGCGAGCAGCGACAGCGAGTCCTTGCCGCCGGAGACCCCGAGCAGGATGCGGTCGCCGTCGCGGATCATGTCGTGCTCGGCGATGGCCCGGCCGACGGCGCGCAGCAGGGCCTTTGTGGGCTTGGGCGGGGGCTTGGGCGGGGCGTGGGGCGGTGGGGCTTGCATGCTGCCGGAGTGTAGCGGGGGCGGGCGCGGTCCTGCCAGCCTCGGCCCCGGGGGCCTCAGGTGCCTGCAGCAGTGCGGGCGGCGCGTGTGATGCCGCGCCGGCGGCGGCGGGACAGCAGCAGGGCAGCCGTGCCCGCGAGCAGCAGCGGCGGCGTCCCCGGCGCGGGAGCCTGCGCCCACCAGGCGAGGCCGTAACCCGCCAGGGCGAAGTCGCCGCGGCTGTCGAAGGTGTTGCTGGCGTAGACCACATCGATGGCGTAGCGCCCGGAGGCCGGCAGCACGAACGACAGGTGCTCCACCAGATTGTAAAGGCTGACGGACCGGGCCACGGTGCCGGTGGCGATGTCGCGGACGATCAGGTCCAGGTTGGCCTGGGCGATGTCGTCGGCGACCGAGGTCAGGGTGTCGTACTCCCGCGCCCGAAACCAGGCCAGGGTCGCCGTAAAGGTGCTGCCGCCGCGCAGGCTCG
The DNA here is from genome assembly GCF_913063425.1 of uncultured Thiohalocapsa sp. Taxonomy (GTDB): domain Bacteria; phylum Pseudomonadota; class Gammaproteobacteria; order Chromatiales; family Chromatiaceae; genus Thiohalocapsa. The sequence goes on along the minus strand of NZ_CAJXYK010000006.1, from coordinate 102,698 downwards.
CATCCATGGCGTAACGGTTCCTGTCGCCGAGCCCGACCTCAGCGAAGTCCCAGCCCACCGGGGCGACGCTGCCGCCACCGAGACCGGCGAGGTCGCGGGTGCCGGCGGTCAGGTACTGCTCGAAGGCCCGGTCCAGATCCAGGGCGCCGGCGCCGCTGGCCCAGTCCAGTGACTGCGTGGTCTCGACGACGCCGCCGGCGGATGCCTGGCCGTTGTCCCAGCCCGGCAGCTTGCGGGCGCTGTTCAGGAGCGTCGCCTTGATCACGCGGCTGTCGTCGGCGTGCGCATTGGCGGCGAGCGCCGCGTCCGCCTCCCGGGCGCTGTGCAGCAGGGCGGCCCCCGCCGCAGTGATGGGTGCGGCGAAGCTGGTGCCGCCGACCCCGCCGAGATAGAAGTCGTCGCCCGGGAAGGGTGCGGAATCGCCGAGGGTCGGGTTGTTGCCGCCGGTCTGCCCGCCGTAGAAGGCGCTGGTGAGCTCGGTGCCCGGGGCGGCGATGTCCACCGCCGCACGCACGCCGGCGACGGTGCCGTTCACCGGGTCGGCATAGTCCTGCGGGCCGCGGCTGCTGAAGTCCGCGATGCGGTCGTAGGCATTGCTGCCGTCGTTCTGGAGGGCGCCCACCGTGATGGCGTTGTAGCCGGCCCCCGGGGCTTCGACGCTGTTGCCGCCGGGGCCGCTGTTGCCGGCGGCGGCGACGAAGGTGGTCCGCGGGTGCAGGTTCTGCAGCCCGTCGGTGATGAGCGCGAGCGCGCTCTCGCCCACGGGGTCGGTGCCGCCCCAGCTGCTGTTGATGACATCCGCGGTGCCGAACGCCCCTCCATAGGCGCCCCGCAGGGTCTCAGAGGACACGTTGAAGCCGAGGCTGTAGGCATCCCCCACCCACTGCGTGGCGACGGCGCCCGAGCGCAGATCCGTGTCCGGTGCGAGGCCTGACTGCCAGGCGCCCGGGATACTGCCGCCGTTGCGTCCGCCGAGCATCATGCCCACCAGCGTGGCGTGGAAGTCGTATTCCGGCGTCGCCGGGTCGCCATCGGTGTCGAAGACGCTTGCGGCGTTGACGAAGTCCGACACATGGCCGAGTGTCTCGTGGCCGTCCCAGACGTGTCCTGCCTCGACATTGACGGACACCGTCTGCTGCCCGGTGATGCCGGCGGCGTGGAAGCGGGTTGCGCCGGTGAGGTCAGCCACATCCGCCCCGGTGAAGGTGCCGGGCAGGCTGGTGACCAGCGGAGCGCGTGCGGGTGCGTCGTCCAACGCCTGGTGCGCCTGGTGCGCCTGGTGCGCCTGGTGCGCCTGGTGCGCCTGGTGCGCCTGGTGCGCCTGATGTGCCTGATGTGCCTTGTGCGCCGGCAGTTGTGCAGGGAGGCCGACCGGCGTGGCTGCGGCCGGCTCCAGGCCCATCAGCAGCGCCGTGGCGAGCGCAGCATGGCGCGGCAGGCGGGCGCCTGGGAAGCACGTGCGCAGAAAAAGCAAAGGCCGACGCCAAGGCGCCGACCTGTTTGCTGTCCGGGGATAGCGCCCCGGGCTGCGCGCGCCCCTGGTGGGGACGGGTTGGCTCACGGTTGTGAGGTCTTCTTGCATTCCAGGGTAGACCAGATTTCGGCGCTTGCAGGGCGTGCACGGTCCCACCGGCGATTTTCCGACGAACGGTCGTCTTGCGCCGGGTTGCAGCATCGGGCGTGCCTAGCGTGCAGGGCGCCGCCCCCTTGCGGCGCCGGCGAGGGGAAAGCGGTGCACATCCAGTGACCACTCGCCATGACCCGCGCTCAGCACCATACACGACGGTCCGCCGAAGGTCCGCTCCCGCCCGGCGGCGCCGGGGTTCAGCACCCAGGGCTCGGCGTCCCGGTCCGCCACCAGGCGATGGCTGTGGCCGTAAACGATGGCGCGGGCGTCCGGATAGCGGCGGCGGAGCTTCGCGTGCCGGTCCCTGGCCGGCGTGCGGTGGCCGTGCACCACCACCAGCCGGCCGCCCGGCAGGTCTTCGGTGACTTCGAGCGTCAGCGCATCCAGCAGGTGCTGATCCGCCGCCGGCCACTTGTGCGGCACGTCGTTGTTGCCGCGCACCGCTGCCACGCGGCCGCCGCGGGGTGTCAGCGCCGCGAGCACCCCCGCACAGCCGATATCGCCGCCGTGCACGGCGAGGTCGCAGTCGGCCACCACATCCGCCACGCGCGGGTCGAGCACGCCGTGGGTGTCGGAGAGGATGGCGACGCGGACCATGGCGGGCACGCCCGACAGTCGGCTCAGCGCGCCGCGGTGGGCGTGGTGAGCACCAGCTTGCCCTGCATGCCGCCCGCCTCCAGCCGGCGGTGGGCGTCGGCGGCCCGGGCGAGGGGGTAGGTGTCGGCCACGGCGATGCGCAGCTGCCCGGCGTCGAACAGCTCGCCGCAGCGGCGCAGGATCTCGCCCTGGTGGGCCAGGGCCTCCGGCAGGTGCTTGAGCTGCGGGGTCAGCATGAGCTCCAGGGAAATGCGCAGGTTGCGGTTGCGGGCCTCCTTCAGGCTCACGGCGCCTGGGTCCAGGATGGTCACCAGGTCGCCGTAGACGGCCATGACCTCAATGCTGCGGGCGAAGACCTCGGGGCCGACGGTGTCGAAGCACAGATCCACGCCGCGCCCGCCGGTCCAGTCGGCGACGGCGCCGACGAGGTCTTCGTTGCGGTAGTCGATGGTGAATTCGGCGCCCAGGCCATGGGCGAATTCGGCCTTGTCGGCATCGCTCACGGTGGCGGCCACCCGGGCGCCGGCGAGGTGCGCGAGCTGGATGGCCACATGGCCGACGCCGCCGGCGCCGCCGTGGATCAGCACGGTCTGATCGGCCTCGATGCGCGCACGGTCGTACAGCGCCTCCCAGGCGGTGATGAGCACCAGCGGCGCCGCGGCGGCCTCGACGAAGCGCAAGGACACGGGCTTGGGCTGCGCCACGGCCTCGTCCACCACGGCATACTCGGCATAATTGCCCTGGGGTCCGCCCAATCCGCCGTGGCAGTACCAGACGGCGTCGCCGGGCTTGAAGCGCGTCACCGCCTCGCCCACCGCTTCGACCACACCCGCGCCGTCGCAGCCGAGCACGGCGGTGAGCGTTTCCGGCAGCATGGGGCCCTTGGTGCGGATCTTGGTATCCACCGGATTGACGCCGGCGGCGTGCAGCTGCACCAGCATGTCCGTGGGGCTGCGCAGCTCGGGCACGGGCAGGTCGGTCTCGGTGAGGACCTCCGGGCCGCCCGGTTGGCGCATCTGGATGGCCTGCATCGTCTTGGCTCCTCCGTCGTGGCGTTAGGGTCGGCATGATGCGCCCGGAGCGGAGGGGCTGGGAAGGGTGAAGTTTGAAGGGGGAAGGGAGAAGGGTGAAGTGTGAAAGTTTGCAGCGTGGTCAGAGGTAGAGGGTGACCTGATGGCATTGGAGCCACTTTGCGATGGGCCTGCGGATGCCCACCGGGTGCTGGTGCTGGCGCATGGTGCAGGCCAGCCGCCGGATTCCCAATTCATGGAGCAGATGGCCCAGGGCGTCGCCGCCGGCGGTGTGCGGGTGGTGCGGCCCTGGTTCCCCTACATGGCACGGGCCGCCGCCGAGGGCCGCCGACGCCCGCCGGACGGCGAGGCCAAGCTGCTTTCGGCCCTGCGTGAGGTCATCGCCGCAGAGCAGGACAGTGGCGCGACCGTCGCGGTGGGCGGCAAGTCCATGGGCGGGCGCATGGCGGCGATGCTCGCAGACGAGGTGGGCGCCGTCGGGCTCGTCTGTCTCGGCTATCCCTTCCACCCGCCCGGCAAGCCGGAGCGCACGCGCCTTGAAGCACTGGCCGCGCTGCGCACACCGGCGCTCATCTGCCAGGGCGAGCGCGACCCCTTCGGCAACCGTGACGATGTGGCCGGCTACACCCTGAGCCCGTCGGTGCAGCTGGCCTGGATCCCGGACGGCGAGCACAGCTTCAAGCCGCGCAAGGCGTCGGGCAGCACCTGGGCGGAGAATCTGGACTTCGCAGCCGCGCTGGTGCTGGATTTCCTCCGCGCACTGTCCTGATGACACCCCGGCGGAGCTGCGTCCATGCCCTGACCGGCCCCAGTGGCCCGTTTCAGTGAGGTCCCCACCGCGACGGCCCGCACCTGCAGGCGATACCGATTGCAGGCCGGCGTGATGCAGGCAGACCGGCTGCCCCGCCATCCGCGTGCGGTTCGCTACACTCCAGATACCGACCAAGCGCACAGCGGAGGATAACCATGCAGATCGAGCACTGGCACGAAGACCGCGACGGTCTGCTCACCGAGCAGGCCCTGCGCGAGAAGATCGCCGGCCGCGGCTATGCCGTGAGTCGCTGTGTCTATCCACCGGGAACCTTCTTTCCGCCCCATGATCACGGCGTGGACAAGATCGACGCCGTGGTGTCCGGGCGCTTTCGCATGACCCTGGGCGGCCAGGAGGGGGTGCTGGAGGCGGGCGACCTGCTGCTGGTGCCGAAGCACGCCATGCACACCGCGGAGGTCGTCGGCGATGAGCCGGTGGTGAGCCTGGACGGGGTGCGGGTGCGCTGATGGCGTTGCACGCCAGCCTTGTCCGCTGAGGCCGGCCGCGCTGTGACGCTGGCTCATGCAGGCGTGCGGCGGGCATGCCGGGGTGCGCTTGGCTCCGCCGGACCGACCGCCGTCTGCCCCAGGGTGCCGACTGAAGCCGGCGTACCCGGCGCGGCTGCGTCGTTGCCACACTGGTGCAACGGGTGCCGCCCACCGGCGTGCCTGTCTTGATGCGACCCTCCATGCGACGCCGCCGGCTGCTGAAGGCGCTGGTTGCCGGTGCAGCGGGCAGTGCAGCCGGTGACGCACTCGCAGCGGTGACCCACCCGCCGCTGCCCGCCGGGCGCAGCCGCTGGCGGATGCCCGACGAGGCGGCGCCCCACCGGCGCACCTGGATGGCCTTCGGCGCAAGCCGGCAGCTCTGGGGCAGACGCCTGCTGCCGCAGGTGCAGCGCAATCTCGCGACCATCGCCGTCGCCGTTGCCGAGCACGAGCCGGTGTCCCTGCTGGTGCCGCCGGCGGAGGTCCGGCGCGCCCGCAAACTGGTGGGGGCGGGCGTGGAGCTGGTGACCTGCCCGCTGGATGATGTGTGGATCCGCGACACGGGTCCCGTCTTCGTGGTGGACGGCGACGGGTCAACGGCCGGTATCGACTTCAACTTCAATGGCTGGGGTAACAAGCAGGCACACGCCGCAGATGCCCGGGTGGCCGCCTGTGTCACCAGGCAGGCGAAGGCCCGGTCCATTGCCACGCGGCTGGTTCTGGAAGGCGGCGCCATCGAAGTGGACGGCGACGGCACTGCCATCCTCACCGAGAGCTGCGTGCTCAACGACAACCGCAATCCGGGGCTGTCCAAGGCAGCCCTCGATGCGGCGCTGAAGCCCCTGCTCGGGCTCAAGCGCATCATCTGGCTGCCCGGCATCGCCGGCCGGGACATCACCGACGGCCACACGGATTTCTATGCCCGCTTCGCCGCGCCGGGCGTGGTGGTGGCGGCGCTGGAGCCGGACCCGCGGTACTTCGACTACCGCGTCACCCGCCGCCATTTGGAGATATTGCGTGCGGCCCGGGATGCCCGGGGTCGCCGGCTCAGGGTGGCGGTGCTGGAGGCGCCGCGGACGGTGCGGCCGCGCTTCGCCGGCGCGGATTTTGCCGCCGGCTACGTCAACTTCTACGTCTGCAACGGCGCGGTGCTGGCACCGGCCTTCGGCGACCGCCGAGCGCACGCTGCCGCCAAGGCCACCCTGCGGGAGCTGTTTCCGCAGCGCGACGTCATGCAGATCGACATCGACGCCCTGGCGGCCGGCGGCGGGGGCATCCACTGCGCGACGCTGCAGGAGCCCGCCCCCGCCTGATGTGCGGCTTTCGGTCCGCGGATAGTCCCGGCGTTGCCTGCCGTGCCCAAGGCGTGGAATCCTTGTCGCATGACCGCCCACAGCGATACACCGCTCGACGTCCTGAACCGCGTCTTCGGCTACCCGAGCTTCCGCGGCGCGCAGCAGCGCATCATCGAGCACGTCTCTGCCGGCGGCGATGCGCTGGTGCTGATGCCGACGGGGGGCGGCAAGTCGCTGTGCTACCAGATTCCGGCCCTGCTGCGCCCGGGCACGGGCATCGTGGTCTCACCGCTGATTGCGCTGATGCAGGACCAGGTGGATGCGCTGCGCCAGCTCGGCGTGCGCGCGGCCTTTCTCAACTCATCCCTGATGCCGGATGAGCAGCAGCGGGTGGAGCAGGCGCTGCTGGACGGCACGCTGGACCTGCTCTACGTGGCGCCGGAGCGATTGCTCACCGAGCGCTTCCTGTCGCTGCTGGGCCGGGTCAGGCCAGCGCTCTTCGCCATCGACGAGGCCCACTGCGTTTCGCAATGGGGGCACGACTTCCGCCCCGAGTACATCCAGCTGGACCGCCTGCACCAGCGCTGGCCGGACATCCCGCGCATTGCGCTCACGGCAACGGCGGATGCCCCCACCCGCAACGAGATCGTCAAGCGGCTGGAGCTGGGCCGGGCCGAGCAGTTCGTCTCCAGCTTCGACCGCCCGAACATCCGCTATCGCATCGTCGAGAAGATCCAGCCCCGCCGGCAGCTGTTGGACTTCCTGCGCGCCGAGCACCCGAATGATGCCGGCATCGTCTACTGCCTGTCGCGCCGCAAGGTGGACGAGACGGCGGAGTTTCTGCGCGCCCAGGGCTTCGACGCCATCGCCTACCATGCCGGGCATCCGCCGGAGGAGCGCCGCGCGCGCCAAGCCAGGTTCATCCAGGGCGACAGCGTCGTCGTGGTCGCCACCATCGCCTTCGGCATGGGCATTGACAAACCGGACGTGCGCTTCGTCGCGCACCTGGACCTGCCGAAGAGCGTCGAGGCCTACTACCAGGAAACGGGCCGCGCCGGTCGCGATGGCCTGCCCGCGGACGCCTGGCTCTGCTATGGCCTCGGCGACGTGATCACGCTCCGGCAGATCATCGAGAAGGGCGAGGCGGAGGAGCGCTTCAAGCGCGTGGAGCAGCACAAGCTCGATGCCCTGGTGGGGCTGTGCGAGACCACCGAATGCCGCCGCCGGACCCTGCTCAACTACTTCGGCGAGCAGCTCCCGGAGCCCTGCGGCAACTGCGACACCTGTCTCACGCCGGTGGACACCTGGGACGGCAGCGTCGCGGCGCAGAAGGCGCTGTCGTGCATCTACCGCACCGGGCAGAAGTTCGGCGCCGCGCACCTCACCGACGTGCTGCTCGGCAAGGCCAATGCCCGCATCCAGCGCTTCGGCCACGACCAGGTCAGCACCTACGGCATCGGCAAGGAGCTCAATGCCAACCAGTGGAAGTCTGTCTACCGCCAGCTGGTGGCCGCGGGCTTCGCCGAGGTGGACGTGGAGGGCTATGGCGGTCTCAAGCTCACCGAGGCGAGCCGCCCGGTGCTGCGTGGCGAGCAGCCCGTGCGCTTTCGCCGCGACCCGGAGCAAAAAGCCCGCGGCGCGCGCCGCAGCGCGGCGGCGGCGCCGACCGACCCGGAGGCCCAGGCCCTGTGGGAGCGCCTGCGCGAGCGCCGACGCGCGCTGGCCGCGGAGCAGCAGGTGGCACCCTACATGATCTTCGGCGACGCGGCGCTCAAGGAGATGCTCAGCTACCGCCCGCGCAACCGGCAGGAATTCGCCCGCATCAGCGGCGTGGGCGCCGTCAAGCTGGAGCGCTTCGCCGAGGACTTCCTCGCCGTGCTTGCCGAGCACGAGGCCGAGCACGGTCGCCCCACCGATCTGCCGAGCCTGCCCAGCGACCGCACCCGGGACCTGCCGGCGCACCGGCCCGCGCGCGACCCGGGCGACGGGGCCCGCGACTCGGACCTCGCCTCCCTGGTGCTGCTGCGCCAGGGGCTGAGCCCAGCCCAGGTCGCCGAGCGCCGCGGTTTCGCCGAGCGCACCGTGTGGGATCACCTCGCGCGCTGCATCCAGGCCGGCGCCGCGGATCTGTCGGAGGTCGTGGATCTGCCGGACACGGACCTCAAGCGCATCCGAAACGCCCTGCACCAGCTCGCCGACGCTCCCGGTATGCCGCTCAAGCCCGTGTTCGAAGCGCTGGAAGGCCAGTACCCGTACGAGGTGCTCAAGTGCGTGCGCGCCGCGGAGCTGCGGGCGGCGGAGGGCTGACCGCCCGCCACCGGAGGCGCTGTCCCTTGGCGCTCGTGATACCGCTCTGCGGTGTCACGCATGTGCAGGGCGCTCTGCGCCCCGGGCGAGTCGCTGGGGGCAGGCCCGTGGGGGACAGGTGCGCCGTGCTGCTCCCGCCGGCCAGGCGACGCGGAACGCCGCTCAGGCGGGGTAGAAGTCTGGATCGGTCACCTGCTCGGGCGCGTACGGGCAGATATCCGGGAAGGTGCTTTCGGCGAGGTTGGTTTCCCTGACCGCCAGCAGTCGGGCCAGCCGATAGGCCCTGGTGACCTGCTCCGGCAGGGTCGGCCGCAGGCTCGGGTTGTCGTCGAGCAGATCCTCGAGGGACAGGCGCTGTTCTTTGATCGTCGCCTCCCAGCTCGGAGACCGGCGGTGCCCCTGAAATTGCCATTTGAGCAGGTGCGCGAGCAGCACCTTGAGCCGGCTGGTCAGCTCGCGTCGTTCCCTCGCCCCCATGCTCTCCAGCTCCTCGATCAGGTGCTCGACGTCCAGTGCCGTGAACTGACCCGCACGGAGCAGATCGGCCTGCTCATGGGTCCAGGCATGGAAATCCTGATCGTGGCCGTTGCTCGTCATGGTTCAGCCTGCTCGGTCTGCGGTGCGTCAGTATAGTCACTCGCCGGTGGTCTCGCGGCAGGGTGTTTCGCCCATCACTGCACCAGCGTCAGCAGCTTGTCGTAGCCATCGACGACATCGTAGCGAACCTGCTCGGAAGTGATGCGGCTGAAGAACCGCCGCGCGCAGTCGATCTTGCGCTGCTCGATCTCGCGCAGCTGCAGCGATGACATGGAGCCCTTGGTCTCGGCGACGAAGTAGACGTGCTTCACCGCGCCCTCCTGGAACGCGATGGCCCAGTCCGGGTTGTAGTTGCCCACCGGGGTCGGGATGAAGAAGCCGCGCGGCAGCTTGGCGTAGACGGCCACCTCGGTGCAGCTGTCGAGCTGTCGCACGAAGTCCTGCTCGCCCTTGGAATCCGTGAACACGTAGTCGAAGACGTGGCGCTCGGCCCGCACTGCGTTGGAAAAGTCCTGTTGCGGCTTCTCGCGGGTGAAGATGTCGAGCCCATGGCGGTCTTCCAGCGGGTCGTAGCTCAGGTGCTCGACGATGACCGTCGCCTTCTGCTCGTTGATGAGCGTCGAGGCCTTCTGGATGAAGTCCTCCGGGTTCAGCGGGTACTGGCCGAAAACCTTCGGCTGGAGCCCGTGCAGGATGGCGCCGATGGTACGCCGTGTGAGCTGGGTCTCGGTCGCCAAGCGCCCGATCAGGTCGTAGTGCACCCGTGACTGGATGGCGCCGCGGTAGGTCTCGCCTGTCTCTTCCTTCACCCGGAATCCCGTGCCGCGGCGCAGCGCCTCGGCGTCCGTGTCGTCGGTCTGCTCGCCGGACACCAGCCGATAGCGCAGTCGCGTGACGGCCAGATGTCCGTTCAGCGCCGCGGTGCATTTGCCCACCAGCTCGTCGGTGTCGAAGGCAACGGTGTAGGCGGCCTTACGGTTGATCCGCTCCCAAAGCGCCTTGAACGCCTTTTTCTGGAAGTTGGCGTTCAGTGGGTTGGGCTTGGCGCGGCGGTCATCATCCGGCATCGGCAGCTGCGCCTCGCTGAAGACACTGTCGATGAGCGCGAAGACCTGCGCCGCGTGCGGCGCAAGCTCGGCCGGCAGCCCGGCCAGGGTGTTGTCGGCCTTGGCGTCGTGATAGGCGGGCGCGATGCGGTCGTCGTCGTCGATATAGTCGTGCTTGAGCAGGTACTTGTAGATCTGCCGCGCCATCTTCTCGTCCACCGTCAACGCCCCGTCCGCGGTGGCGAGCTGCTTGCCGGTGAAGAAGGCCTCGTTGGCGAGCCGCGGGCGGGCCGACAGCGCGGCCACCATGTCCTGCTGCAGGCCGGCGACGAAGGCGCGGTAGCTCTCGCTCGCCACCACCGTCAGCACGTTGGTCTGGTGCACGGTCGCCGGGTCGTCCAGGCGCTCGCCGGACTGGTCCACCGCGAGCCGCAGCCCGCGGCCCACCTCCTGGCGGCGCGAGACGCTGCTGTCGCTGTGCTTCAGGGTGCAGATGACGAAGACGTTCGGGTTGTCCCAGCCCTCCCGCAGCGCGGAGTGGGAGAACAGAAACCGTGTCGGTTCTTCGAAGGACAACAGCCGCTCCTTATCCTTCAGGATCAGGTCGTAGGCGTCCACATCGTCCGTCTCGGTGCTGCGCGCGGCGGTCTTGGGGTCCACCAGCCGCTTGCTGCGCTTGTCGATGGAGAAGTAGCCGTTGTGGGTGCGCCTGGCGGTGATGCCCCTGAGCCAGCGGCGGTAGGCGGCGTCCGGGCTGTCCGGCGCTTCGAGTTCCAGCCCCAGCAGCTCGTTGACCTGGCGGTCGTATTCGGCCTCGAAGGCCTGGGCGTAGTCGCCCGGCTGCTCGCCGGTGTCATCGTAGCGGCGGTACCTGGCCACCTCGTCGATGAAGAACAGCGTCAGCACCTTCACGCCACGCGCAAACAGGGCGCGTTCCTTCTCCAGGTGCGCGCGAATGGCCTCGCGGATCTGGATGCGGCGCAGGGCCTCCTCGGTGAGGTCGCCGAGGGCATCGCCGGCGGTGAGCTCCACGCCGTTGACGAAGCGCACGAGGTCCAGGTGGGCGTCGATCTCCGCCACCACGAAGCCGCCCCGGTACGCCGGCAGCTCGCCGGACAGCGCATGCAGGTCGTCGTTGCGGCCCACCAGGCGCAGCTCGCGCTTGATGCCGGCGCCGCGCTTGACCTCGATCTCCAGCCGCGCCCGCGGCGGCTTGCCGGCGGCCACCTCGATGGCCTCCAGGTACAGGTAGGCCGCGCCGCCGGAGAGCCCCTGCACGGTGATGCCGCGCACGTTGATCTTCTTCACCAGCTTCTGCTGGTAGGCGTCCAGCGCGTCCAGGCGGTGCACCTGGTTGTGCCGGGTCTTATGCGTGGCGGAATAGCGCAGCACGAACAGCGGCGCAAACTCGGCCAGTGCGGCCTGCGTCTTGGCGCCCTCCATCTTCTGCGGCTCGTCCAGGATCAGGATGGGCCGGTTGGCGCGGATCACATCAATGGGCTTGCGGGACTGGAAGTCGTCCAGCTCCTCGTAGATGCGCCGGGCGTCCTTGCCGCGGGCGTTGAAGGCCTGCACGTTGATGATCATCGCGTTGATGCCGGCGTCCGACGAGAACGCCTCCAGCTGGTGCAGGTGCCTGGAGTCGTAGACGAAGAAGCGCGCCCGCTGACCATAGTCCGCCAGGAAGTGCTCCGCGGTGATGCGGAAGGACTTCAACACCCCCTCGCGGATGGCGATGCTCGGCACCACGATCACGAACTTGCCCCAGCCGAAGCGCCGGTGCAGCTCGAACAGCGTCTTGATGTAGACGTAGGTCTTGCCGGATGTAGACGTAGGTCTTGCCGGTGCCGGTCTCCATCTCGATGTCGAGATTGAGCTTGGCCGCCTTGCTGGGCTCCAGCTGCTCGGAGACGGGCAGATTCGCGCGCCGCTGGACCCCCTGGAGGTTGGCCAGCAGCGCCGACTCGTCCAGCCGGATCGGGTGGTTGCGGAAGCCGGAGTCGTCCAGCAGCGAGCGCTGCGGCGAGGGCGCCTGGCCGGGGTCGACCCTGTAATCCTCGCCCGTGACCCGCGGCTGGCCCGCAAAGCAGTCCGCCACCGCGTCCACTGCCGCGGCCTGGTAGGGCTGGTGCTTGAATTTGAGCTTCATGACGCGGCGCTCCTCAGCGTTCCCATTCGGCGCGCAGCCGCTGCTGGTACTCGACGCCGTCCTCGCCGACTGGCGCCCGCAGCCCGAAGGCCTCGTCTGAAGGCAGCTCCGGGTGCGCGTCCGCGTAGGCCCTGACGGCGCGGTGGATCAGCTCGCCGCGGGAGATGCCGAGCCGCCGTGCGAGCGCATCGACAGCGCTGGCCTGATCCTCCGACAAGTCCATGGTGATGCGCACGGCAACGAGTTCAGCCTGGCGTCGAGCCGAAGTGTCGGTCCAGCCGGTCCAACAGCTCCAGGCCGCGCGCCGGGTCGCCCTCGGCCGCCAGAGCCCGAAAGCGAACCTCGTTGTCGAACTCCGCCAGCGCCAGGGTTGATAACTCCTCGATCAGCTTGTTGACACTGATTCCGCGGTGCTTGGCCAGATCCTTCAGCCGGGCGTGCTGGTCGTCCGGCAGGCGGATGGTCAGTGTAGCCATGGTCATGTCTCTTGGTTCGCCACGGTGTGATCCTGGTCGCCCCAGCGCACGACCTCCAGCTCTGGATGCTTCAGGCGAGCCTGGGCGACGATCTCCTCCAGCGTCGCGGCCGTGTCATCCTCGATCCAGTCCGTGCCGCACAGGTCGCACACCAGGGCCGGCACCTGTCGCACCACGACGACGCCGAAGCCCAGGTCCACCGTAAAGGTGGTGGTGCCGGGTTGCTTGGTGCCGCCATGGCACAGAGGGCAGGGCGTTGACGATTCAATCATTGCATTCTCCGACGCAGAAAGCCGGGCTCGAAGTGCGCGAGGTCCGGGCGATAAGCGGTGATGACATGACAATGCGCGTCCTTGGTCGTCCAGGCAACCACGACATGCAGCGGCTCCGGGCTCTGGCCGCAGAGCAACATGCTCGGCGCGGGATAATCGTCCGGATAGGCCTCAATGAGCTCGCCATGCCCAATGGCATGGGTCACCATGTTCCTGGAGATACCGCGCTCCAGCATCTTCTCCAACGCGTGACGTTTCCAGAAGATTCGGCCTTGCCTAACCGCATCCCGGATGGCGGGCAGCAAGGGCGCGAGTACGCTTGGGTCCGATGCAACCATGACCGCTAGATCGCCCGCACCTCGGTGCCCGGCGACAAGGCCCGAAAGAGCTGCTCGACGTTGATCTTGAGGCTGTCGTCGCTGAAGCCGGCGTCGCGGAACACGGCGCGCAGGGGCCGGCGGGCGGCGATGGCGCGCACCAGGGCCTCGTCGATGTCCGGCGCGAAGCAGGCGGCGAGCGCGTCGGTGTCCACGAAGAAGACGGCCCGCCCGGCGAGTGTCTCGCGGGCGATGGGCAGGGTCAGGTCCACGCCCCAGTCCAGCAGCACCTGAAACAGCAGGTCCTCCGCGCCGCGGTCCGGCTTGATGTTGTCCACCAGCCCGAGCAGGTCCGCCTGGCGCAGCTGGTCCGGGCGGTAGTAGACGTCCTGCATGTTGGTGCTGTCGATCTTCAGCACGCGGAAGCCGGGTGCGGCGGCGGGCGGATCGGCAGCCGGGTCAGCAGACTCCGGGTCGGCATCCGCTTCAGCGGTGTCGGGCGTCTGCTCCGACAGCTCCGCGATGACGTTGCGGATGCGCGTCAGCCCCATGTCGAAGATGCTCGCCATGCCGGGCTCGGGCTTGGGCAGTGGCTCGGCCACCTGCACGCCGATGAAGCGCCGGTTGCCGCCGTCGGCCCGGTTCTGTGCCAGCACGGCGTGAGCGGTGGCCGCGCTGCCGCTGAAGAAGTCCAGCACGATGGCCTCCTCGTCCGGCTCGGTGGCCAGTTGCAGCATGCGCTGGATCAGCTCCACCGGCTTGACGGAGTTCAGCACGTTCTCGGTGTGCGCGAAGGGCACGTACTTGAGGAGCGTCTTCTTGGCGTCCTGGGTGTGGCCGACCTCCTTGTAGAACCAGAGGGTTTGCGGTGTGCGGCCGTCGGCGACCTCGGACAGGAAGCGCTTGATGGCAGGTGCGTTGTTGCTGTCCTTGCCCCACCAGATGCGGTTGTCGGCGTCCCACGCTTTGAATGTCTTTTCGTCAACGACCCAGTAGCGACCGCGGGGTGGCCTGGGATGACGCGGCCGGACGGGCAGGTGATCTGGTAGACCCCGGCGTCGTAGCGGTTGCGGGCAGTAAAGTTCTCTGCCTTCCAAGGCCCGCGCGGATCGTTGTCCGGGTTCCTGTAGCGGGCCTTCATCTCCTCGGTTCGCGGCAGCGCATTCGGCTGCCACTCCAACTTCCGCTTCGCAAACACCAGCACGAAGTCGTGGTCCTCGGAGAACCATTTGGCCGAGCTCTTGGGGGAATAGACCTTCTGCCACACGATGGTCGCGACGAAGTTCTGCTCGCCGAACACCTCCGCCGCCACCTGCCGCAGCGCCGCCAGCTCGTTGTCGTCGATGGAGATGAAGAGCGCGCCGTCGTCCCGCAGCAGGTTGCGGGCGAGCCGCAGCCTTGGATAGCGCATGGACAGCCAATCGGAGTGAAAGCGCCCATTGGCCTCGGTGTTGGCCACCAGCCGGACGCCGTCCGGGTCCTGCTGCTGGGAGCGCTCGAAGTAGCTTTGGCGGTCGTCGCGGAAGTCGTCGTCGTAGATGAAGTCGCGCCCGGTGTTGTACGGCGGGTCGATATAGATCAGCTTCACCTGATTCAGGTAGGTCTCCTGAAGCAGCTTCAGCGCGTCCAGGTTGTCGCCCTCGATGAACAGGTTGCGGGTGGTGTCGAAGTCGACGCTCTCGGCCCGGCAGGGGCGCAGGGTCTTGGCGATGGGGGCGTTGGCGGCGAGCAGCGCGGCGCGCTTGCCGGGCCAGTCCAGCTGGTAGCGCTCCCGGGGGCCGTCGACGATGTGGTCGGACAGCTCCTGGCGCAGCAGGTCGAAGTCTACCGCGCGTTTGAGCCGCCCCTGCGCGTCGCGGGTCTCGGTGACGCAGTGCGGGAAAAGTGCCGCGAGCTTGGCGATGTTGGCGTCGGTGAAGTCCGGGCTGTGCAGTTTCAGCTTGTCCATGGTCGGTCTGTTGGGGATGGGTCCGTTATGGCCGGTGTGCGGGGCACGGTCAGCGCTCAAAATGGCAGCGGCACTGGATCACGGTGACGACGGCGTCGTCGAAGGCGTAGACCAGGCGATGCTCCCGGTCGATGCGCCGCGACCAGTAGCCCTGGTAGTCGAAACGCAGCGGCTCCGGCTTGCCGATGCCGGTGGTCGGCTCGCGGCAGGCGGCGCGGCAGAGCTGGATGATGCGCTTGAGCTTCTTCTGGTCCTTCTGGGGGGGCTGCTGCGCCCACCAGCGCAGATCCGCCAGACCGGTCTCAGTCCAGGTAAGGCGCAACATCGATTTCGGTGGCCTCGCCGGCGCGGTGCTGAGCCATGCCGCGTTGCAGCCGCTCCGCATTGGCCGGGTGGCGCACCAGGTGGAGCGTCTCGATGATGCTGGCGTAGTCCTCCGCGTCCAGCAGCACGACCCCCTTGCCGCCGGCCCGGCGGATGGTCACGGGCTCACGGTCGTCGTTGATGTGGTCCAGCACGTCTTTGAGGTTGGCGCGCAGTTCCGTGGTGGTGAGGGATTGCATGGCTTTGGCTTGATCTGTACCGGAAGACGTACAGAGTAGCCCGTCGGTGGAGCCCTGCACAGACCGAGATGCCGGGCGCGCGACGCGCGGTTGCAGGCCAGGCGCTGCCCTATCGCGTGGACCTCGATTACGGCATCCTCTGAGGCACCGAACAGCCCTCGCCTGTTCTGACCTTCGGCCACGGCGGGCAGGCTGCCCAGCACGCGGGCGCGGCGGCAGCGGAATCGGGCTTTGCAGCATGGCCGCTTGCAGGGTACCCGGGTCGAGCGCCGGCGGCAGCGGTGCGCGCGGGGTGTGCGCCGGTTGCGGCTCGCCCGTGAACAGGCTGTCGATGTCTTTGACGGGCCGTCGGCGAGGCAATCTGACACCGGTTGTTCGTTGGCGAGCCCGAGATCGGAGTATCTTCAGCCATCGAAGCAGCCGGCATCCCGCCGCGGCCGGACAACACAGCAGCCATGCAACACGCCTGCAAACGAACGCTGTACGAGCAGCTCGAAGCGCTTCCGGAAGGCCTGACCGGCGAGATCCTCAATGGCCAGCTGCACACCCAGCCGCGCCCGGCAGGTCCCCACGCGGGGGCGGAAACCGAGCTCAGCATCGACATCGGCAGCGCTTACGGTCGCGGGCGCGGCGGCCCCGGCGGCTGGTGGATTCTGGTGGAGCCGGAGCTCCACTTCGTCATCGACCGGGAGGTCGTCGTTCCCGATCTTGCCGGCTGGCGCAAAGAGCGCATGCCACGGATTCCAGAAGGGCACCGCTTCGAGGTCGTTCCGGATTGGGTCTGCGAGATCCTCTCGCCCTCGACCGCCAGCAAAGATCGGGAGGTCAAGATGCCGATCTACGCCCACTACGGCGTCGGCTGCGCGTGGCTGGTCGATCCAGTCGGCAAGACCCTCGAGGCTTACGGTCTGGACAACGGAGACTGGCGCCTCCTTGCCGAGGCATCGGGAAACGACGCCATCAAGGCCGCACCCTTCGACGCCCTGGAGCTCGATCTCTCCAACCTCTGGAGCTGGCCCGTTCGCCGTGTTGCCGCGAGCTTCGGCGATCACACGATGAGAGGGGGGCACAGCTGGGACAAGCGCTCCACTAAAGCCCAAGCCTCTGCCCGACCAAGCAGCATCGGATGAGCCGGCGAGGCGTCGATCATAAGTCCGACCACGGGCCGGCCTCTGGCTCCCACGCTCCAGCGTGGGAGCTGGGGCGGACGCTCTGCGTCCCGTCGCCCTGGTTACGTGGTGGTCGGAGTTACGATCAAGACCGCCGGCGAGTCGACCACGCCGCGCCGCATTACCGGCTAGTTTCGGCATGCGGTTCATGTCGGACGATACTGAGCCGCTTTGTCACCCAGTCCTCAATGATCTGCTGCTGGCCGGGGGAGACTTGCAATGGGCCGAAGGGCAGTGCGTCCGTCGGGGCTCGGTGCGGGCGTTCCAAAGTTGTACTAGGTGTAGCCCCGCAGGGTGACGAACAGCGGTGTCAGCCGGCCACCGGCGACGTGCGGGTCGTCGGGGCGGGTGGTCAGCAGGTGCACCAGCTTTTGGGCGAGGGTGGTCTTGCCGCCGCCGGGGTTGCCGAGCACCACGGTGCGGGCGATGGCCTTGATGGCGGTGGTCATCGGCACCGGTTCGGTGTTGGCCTTTTTCGTCTACGCGCTCGATCTTCTTGCGTTCCGCGCGTCAGTCGATGCCGAGCTCGGCCTTGGCGTCGGCGAGGGAGACCTCGCGTCCGTCGTCGAGGTCGGCGAGACCTGCCACGACGGCACGCATGAACTCGCGCTCCTCCGCAGCCTGCTCATAGGCCGACAGCGACTGCAGCACGGCGACACCACGGCCGCGGCTGGTGAGCAGCACCGGGCGGCGGGCCTCAGTGCTGTGGCGCACGATGCGGCCGGGGTTGGTCTTGAGGTCGCTCAGCGGCACGACATCTTCGGAAAAACGGACTGTCATGGCATGGCTCCGTGGCTTGAATAGGTCGGAGCATAGCACCTGTTCCGGATACCGTGGACCGCACCTTGAACTGCCCTGGGACGGTGCGGAGGATCGTCGCTCAGTCCGCGCCGAGCGCCTGAAGCGCCTCCCGCAACGCCCGCACCTGCCGGTTCAGCGCCACCTTGCGGTTGAACTGGGCCTCGCGCCGCAGCCGTGCCTCCAGCCGGTCCAGCTCGCGCTGTTTCCCGCGCAGCTCGTTGAGGCGTTCGAGCTGCGACCGCAGGTCTTCGCCGGGGCGTGGCGCGAGCGGGATCAGGCTTTGCAGCATGGCCGTGTGCAGGGCGCCCAGGTTCAGCGCGGGCGGCAGCGGTGCTCTGGTGGTGCTCGCGGCTTGTGGCGCGCCCGTCAGGTAGTCGCCGAGGACCTGTCTGGCGGTGTCGGTGGCGTGCGGTCGTTTGGGTGCGGCGATGGGCTGGATCAGCCCGTTGTCCGCCCCCTCCCCGCGGGCGTGATGCAGCTCGAACCAGACAGGAAAGCTGACGGCGCGGTCGACGGCGCGCAACAGGTCGTGGTCCAGCTCGGCGCCCTTCAGCAGCACGCGAAAGACCTGGATCTCCTCGGCCCCGCTGCCGGCAGGCAGATTGATGGTCTCCGGCGCCAGCTTGTAGGCCCAGACGATGTCCTGCACCTGCGCCGCGAGGCGCTCGCGCAGTCTTACCGGTGCGCGACCGCCGGTGCCCGCCTGGCGCAGAAACTCGGTGAGCCGGGTCTTGGGCAGGAGCCGGTTGACCGCGGCACGATCCGGAAAGGCGAACAAGCCGCTCATGCCGCAGGGTCGGCGCCGGGCTCCGGCGCCAGTACCACCAGGAAGTTGATCAGCTCGAAGTCGTCCAGCCCCTGGATGTCGTCCACCAGCGCCGTGGTGCGCTGGCCGGTGAAGAGGCTGTCGATGTCGTCGGCGGCCTTCTGCTCGATCATGGCGTGGATGGCGGCGTCGAGCAGGTCCGAGCAGCGGCGCATGTCGCGGCCGTCGTCGGTGGCGGCGTTGAAGCGCCGGCAGACGGCGTGCATGGGCTCGGTGCGGCCCTTGCAGGCGGCGCGGGCCAGGTCCAGCAGGCGCTTGGCCTCCCTGTGGTTGGCGACGACGCGACCGTCGTCGGCGAGGTAGATCAGGTAGTAGGGGTGCAGCCGGTTCTGCTGCTGGATGTTGACCCCGTGGTTGCGGTTGCGGAGCACGAACAGCACGCCCGGCACCAGGCCCTTATCGGGCTCGGCGGGCACCACGGCGTGCAGGCCGTTGGGCAGACCCGGCAGGTCCCGGTGGGTCTTGAGGTAATTCAGCAGGTCCATGCGGAAGTCGTTGAGCCCGAGGTCGGTGATGGCGACGCCGGTCTTGAGGTCTTCGATCTCGACCACCTCGTCCTGGAGCCGACGCAGCTGCTCCTTGCGGTAGGCGAGGTCGTTTTCGGCAGCGGGGCTCAGCGGGTTGTCGTTGCCGGTGCCGACGGCGTCGACGATGACCATGCGGTTCTCGACCCGTTCCTTGAGGTTGATGTAGTCATCCAGCGTGATGGCCGGCCAGAAGTTGACCAGCTGGATGCAGGCGTTGGGGGAGCCGATCCGGTCGATGCGCCCGAAGCGCTGGATGATGCGCACCGGGTTCCAGTGGATGTCGTAATTGACCAGGTAGTCGCAGTCCTGCAGGTTCTGCCCTTCGGAGATGCAGTCGGTGGCGATCAGCAGGTCCAGCTCTGCGGGCTCGTCCGGCAGGATCTCGGCTTTGCGCTTGGCGCGCGGTGCGAACAGGGTCAGCAGGGACTGAAAGTCGTAGTATCTGGGGAGCGTGGACTTGGGGCCGTCGGCGCCGGTGACCTTGCCGGTGTGGATGCCGTGAGCTTGCCGCAGCGGCTGCGCGAGGTTGGCATAGAGGTAGTCCGCCGTGTCCGCGAAGGCCGTGAACAGCAGCACCTTGCGGTTGCCCGGGTTGATGGGCGAGGCGAGCTTGCTGTTGATCAGGGTGCGCAGGTCCTGGAGCTTGGCGTCGTGCTCCGGGGTGATGCGGGCCATCTCGGCGTGCAGAGCGTCCAGCACGCCCAGGTCCGCGCGCAGGTCGCGCTCCCAGGAGGTCAGGTCCATGTCCGCGAGCGCGATGCGGACCTTGCCGCCGATGAGGCCGGCGGCGGCATCGTCATCATCGATATCCTGGAACAGGTCGTCGTCCGGCGCGGTGCTGTTGTGGTTGCCGTCCGCGTCTTCATCGCGTCCGGTCTTGCGGAAGGTCTCGATGCGCGCGAGCGTCGCGGCATGGTTGCGCCGCAGCTTGTCGAGGGTCAGCCGGAATGCGTGCACGGAGCTCTCCAGCCGCTTCAGCAGGTTGACCCGCATCAGCGCGCGCAGGGCACGCTCGCGGTCTTCCTGGCGCAGGTCGGCGCGACCGCCGCCGACTTGAGTGTCGTAGAGGGCCTGGTACTTGGCCAGCTTGCTGTCGAAGACATAGCTGAGCGGGATGTAGACCGCGAGCAACAGCTGGTTCAGCTCGGTGACGATGGCATTGAAGCCCATCACGTCCGGTCGATGCGTCAGCTCGCTGTGGATGGACTGCGGCCGTGCGCGCTCCGGGAAGCTGCCGATCTCGGCGGTGTCGTAGAAGGTCTCGATGTGGCGGCGGGAGCGGGCGATGGTGACGCTGTCCAGCAGCTCGAAGAAGTCGAAGTCCAGGGCGCCCAGGATGGCCTCCGGGGTGCGTTCCTCCGGCGGGCGCCGGGACCACTCGTTGAAGGCGCGTTGGGCCTGGCGGAAGACCTGGTTGACGCTGCGGCCGATCTTGAGCTTCTCATCGAGCGCGCCGGTTTCGCCCTCGTAGGCCAGGGCGAGCTGGTTCTTGAGGTCGCTGAAGCGGTTGTTGACCGGGGTGGCGGAGAGCATCAGCACCTTGGTCTTGACGCCGGCACGGATGACACGCTGCATCAGGCGGTGGTAGCGGGTCTCGCGGTCTTTGTAGACGTCGTCGTTGCGGAAGTTGTGGGACTCGTCGATGACGACCAGGTCGTAGTTGCCCCAGTTGACCTGGTTCAGCGGCGTGCCGAACGAGGACCCGCTGTCGCGTTGCAGGTCGGTGTGGCAGAGCACGTCGTAGCGGAAGCGATCCTCTGCGAGGGTGTTGGTGACGAGCTTGCGGTTGTAGGTGAGCCAGTTGTCGGCGAGCTTCTTGGGGCAGAGCACCAGCACATCGCGGTTGCGCAGCTCGTAATACTTGATGACGGCGAGCGCGGTGAAGGTCTTGCCGAGTCCTACGCTGTCGGCCAGGATGCAGCCGTTGAAGGTTTCCAGCTTGTTGATGATGCCGGTGGCCGCGTCGCGCTGGAAGTTGTAGAGCGTGCGCCAGATGGCGCTGTCCTGCCAGCCCGTCTTGTCACGCGGCAGCACGTCTTCGCTGAGATCCTCGAGGAACTCGTTGAAGATGGTGTACAGCATCAGGAAGTAGACGCGCTCCGGCTCGTTCTCCTGATAGACCGATGCGATGTGGTCGATGAGGCGCTGGGTGACGTCCTCGACCTTGTCCGATGCGCTCCAGAGTTGATCGAACATGCCGGTGAAAGCCTGCACCGTGGTCGGTTCGTCGAGGCGCGTGACCAGGCTGGACAGGGCTTCGCCGCGCTGGTAGCCGAGGTCGACGGCCGAGAATCCCTGCAAGGGCTGGTAGAGCGTGGCGGCGGCTTCCGCGCGCACGCAGGCGAACTGCTGCATCGGCGCAGCGGTGGCGTTGGAGCGGAATTGCGCCTTGCGGCGAATCCAATCCGCACATTCGCGGGCGATGGCGCGCTGGGTCAGCCGATTCCTGAGCCGGATCTCGAATTCGCTGCCGTAGAAGCTGCGCTCGCGCTCGGCCTTCGGGATGTGGAATTCACGCGGCTGCCGCTGCTGCTTGTCGGTGACTTCTTCGGGCACGAAGGCAGGGGCGGTGAACAGGAACTTGAGCGAGTCGATCTGCTCCAGTTGGGCCTTCAGCGCCTCGTACGCGAAAATGGAGAAAGTGGCCGCGGCAATCCGCAGCTCCGTCCCTGGTACCAGGGTCCGCTTCAGGTCATCTCCCAGGAGGTTGTTGACGTTGTCGATGACCGACACGCGACTGCCCGTGTGCGCTGTGTGTGCCAGGAGAGTCTAATGGCGTCAGCGTAAGCTGCAAGTGGGGCGTTGGGTCGTCGGCGGCACGGCCAGCAGGCTTTGGCTGCGTTCGGGGCGGCGACCGGGAGCCCTCAGGACAACGCCGCGCCGTCGCCCTGCTGCCCTGCGTGAAGCGACTGCCGCACCCGGTGCAGCAGCACGGCGTGTGCCGGCAGTCGGGCTATGATGGCGGTGAACGTCTGCGCGTCGTAGACGTGGCTCAGCCGGTTGCGGTCGTCGATGGCGGCGAGCAGGGCGACGTAATCATCCTCGGTGAGGTGCCCGGCGAGGTACCAGGCCTTGACGACCTTCTTGGGCGATGCCTCGTCGATGCCCTCCTGCTCCCGCAGTGCCTGTTTCAGGGCCTTCCAGCCGATCACGGCATGCTGTCCACGGCCTCGGACGTGGCGTCCGGCGTGGCGAGGGAGGGGCCTTCGTCGTCGTCCACGCGCGTGAGCTTTTCGCCCTCGGCGATGCCGAGGAAGCCGCGGGTGATGACGCGGGCGCCGGCGTCGATGCCGTGCAGGATCTCGACCTGGTCTGCGATGCGCAGGCCGGTGCGCACCGGTCGGCGGGCGGCTTGGCCGTCTTCGTCCATGACCCAGACGAACTGGCCGTCGCGGTCCTGGCGGAGCGCCCGGAAGGGCACCAGCAGCCGGGCGACGGCAGCGGTGGCAAGCTCGGCGCGCACGAACTGCCCGGCGCGGGCGCCCGCTGGGATGGCGTCGAAGCGGATCTCCACCCTGGCCTGGCGGTTGGCCTCGGACAGGGTGGGGTGGATGCGCAGGATCTCGCCGGCGAAGCGTTCTCCGCCCAGGGCATCGATGCGGATGCGTGCCGGGTCGCCTGCGCTGATGTGCGGCAGCACCAGCTCGGAGACGTAGATCTCCGCCACCAGCGAGCCGGGATCGGCGAGGGTCAGGAGCTGGGTGTTCTTGGTGACGAAGTCGCCGGGCTCGGCGAAGCGCTGGGTGACGATGCCGGCGAAGGGCGCGGTGATGCGGGTGTCGGCGAGGCGCAGCTCCAGCAGCTTCAGGTCGGCCTCCGCCAGGGCCAGCGCCGTGCGCGCCTGGGCGAGGTCGTCCTGGGAGGCGGCGTTGCGCGCGGCGAGGTCCTGGAAGCGCTTGAGGTCGAGGCGCTCCTGAGCAAGCGTCGCGCGGGCCTTGTCCAGCTCCGCCCGCAGCACGTCGTCCTCCAGCCGCACCAGCAGCTCGCTGGGCTCGACCCGGTCGCCCTCGAAGACGTCAAGCTGCTCGATGCGCCCTTCCTCCTCGGCGTACAGGCGCACCACCCGGCGCAGGCGCAGGGTGCCTGGGCGCTCGTGCTGGGTGGAGACGGGGGCGCGCTCGGTGACGACGGTGGTGACCAGATGGCCGCGGCGCTCCGGGCGCGGCGCCGCGCCGGTGGCGGTGTCGTCGCCCGCTTGCTGACAGCCTGCCGAGAACAAGGCGGCGGCGCAGGCAAGGGCGGCTGCCCGCAGTACCGGGCGCGCTCGGTGGGAGCGGCGTCCCCGTCGCGACATGCGAGTGGAGCGCGCGCGTGGCCCGCAGGCAACAATACCCCAGCTGGCGGCTGTCACGACGCGGTGATGTCCACGGCGTTGATGCTGCCCTGCGGCTGGTTGCCCGGGCCGTCCGCGTACTCGTAGGTCTTGATCTTGCGGCGGATGTTGCGCTGGATGATGACGCCGAGCACCTTCCACTCCAGCCCGTTCAGCTCGATGTCTGGGAAGATGTCGTTCAGCGCCACCAGCCGCTCGCGGCCCTGGTCGTCCTGCAGGTACTGGCGGAACCAGCGCACGCCTTCGACCTCTGCGAAGACGTACATGCCGTTGCGGCAGACCTCCGTCGGCTCGATGATGACGATGCACTTGTCGGGAAACTCGGGCTCCATGTCCGCCCCCAGGACCTGGAGGGCGAAGGGCTCCTGCATCGCGCAGCCGCTGCCGTCGGGCATGGGCTCGTTCGGGTCTCTGGCCATGGTTGCTGCTCCGGTTGCTGTGGTGGGGCAGGTTGGGTTCGCGCGCTCGGCTCTCAATTCCAGCCAAGTTTCGAGGGGCGAGGAGCGAGGGGCGAGGGCGCAGCTTCTCCCGACATCGATACTCGCCCCTCGACACTCGTGACTCTCTTCCCTCGACACTCGCCCCTCGAAACTCGTTACCCTCACAGCCATCCAGCCAGCCGTTCGAGCCAGCCGTCCCCATGGTCAACCGCATGTTCGCCACCGAAGCCATCCACAACGACCGCCGCGATTGGCACAACCTGCGCGGCATGGTGCCCTTTCTGTGGGAGTTTCGCGGTCGCGCCGCGCTGGCGCTCGGCTGCCTGGTGCTGGCCAAGTTTGCCAATGTCGGCGTGCCCATCGTGCTGAAGGACATCGTGGACGCCTTCGAGAGCGCCGAGGCGCAGATGCTGGTACTGCCCGTCTCGCTGCTGCTGGCCTACGGTGTGCTGAAGCTCGCGGGCTCGCTCTTCAACGAGCTGCGGGACGTGATCTTCGCGCGGGTGCGCTACCGGGCCATGCGCCGGCTCTCCACCCGGGTGCTCGACCACCTGCACCGGCTCTCCCTGCGCTATCACCTGGAGCGCCAGAGCGGCGCCGTGAGCCGGGACCTGGAGCGGGGCACGCGCTCCGTGTCCACCATCATGAATTACCTGGTGTTCAGCGTGATCCCCGTGCTGGTGGAGTTCACGCTGGTGGCCGCCGTGCTGCTCACCAAGTATGCCCTGGTGTTCACGCTGGTGACCTTCGGCACCGTGGCCATCTACGTCGCCTTCACCTTCGCCATCACCGAATGGCGCATGGATTATCGCCGGCGCATGAACGTGCTGGACAGCCAGGCCAACACCCAGGCCTTCGACAGCCTGCTGAACTACGAGACGGTCAAGTATTTCGGCAACGAGCAGATGGAGCTGGAGCGCTACGACGGCACCCTGAGCGAGTGGGAGGAGTACGCCGTCAAGAGCCAGAGCTCCATGTCGCTGCTCAACTTCGGCCAGGGCAGCATCATCGCGCTCGGCGTCACCGTCATCATGTTCTTCGCCGCCCAGGGCGTCGTGAACGGGACCATGAGCATCGGCGATCTGGTGCTGGTGAACGCCTTCATGCTCCAGCTGTTCATTCCGCTCGGCTTCCTGGGCATCGTCTACCGCCAGATCAAGTACGCGCTGGCGGACATGGACCTGGTGTTCAAGCTGCTGGAGCGCGAGCCCGAGATCGAGGATGCCCCGGGCGCGCCGGCGCTCAGGCTCGACCGCGGCGCACTGCGCTTCGAGCACGTGGATTTCCACTACACGCCGGAGCGTCCCATCCTGCGGGATGTGAGCTTTCGCATCGAGCCCGGCGAGAAGGTGGCCGTGGTGGGGCACAGCGGCGCCGGCAAATCGACGCTCGCCCGGCTCCTGTTCCGCTCCTACGATGTCACCGGCGGGCGCATTCTCATCGACGAGCAGGACATCCGCACCGTGACCCAGGCGAGCCTGCGCGCCGCCATCGGCATCGTCCCGCAGGACACGGTGCTGTTCAACGACAGCATCCGCTACAACCTCGCCTACGGCCGCCCGGACGCGAGCTTCGAGGAGCTGGAGCAGGCGGCCGAGCTCGCCCACATCCGCCGCTTCATCGAGAGCCTGCCGGACGGCTGGGATACCGTCGTCGGCGAGCGCGGGCTCAAGCTCTCGGGCGGCGAGAAGCAGCGCGTCGCCATCGCCCGCGCCATCCTGAAGCGCCCGCGCATCATGGTCTTCGACGAGGCGACATCGTCATTGGACAGTCACACCGAGCAGGCCATCCAGCAGACCCTGGCCGAGGTGGCGGAGCACCACACCACGCTCGCCATCGCCCATCGGCTGTCCACCATCGTCGATGCGGACCGGATTCTGGTGATGGACGCCGGGCGCATCGTCGAGCACGGCAGCCACACCAGGCTCCTCGCCGACGGCGGCGTCTACGCGGCCATGTGGGAGCTGCAGCGGCGCGAGCGCGAAGAGGCGGTCGAAGACTGAGCCGGCGCGGCTGCCGCGCCGCCACGGGCGACGGCGCGTCGCCTGCGCCGACCCGCCGGTGGTGACGGCGCACGGGCACCACCGCAGACTAAAGGGTTGCAACGCGCGCGGGCGGGGGCCGTGCGCGCCCTCGTCGCGACCCTGAGTCAGCCTGACATGCCTGAGCCCGTATCCAGACGCCGCCACCGCAAGCTCCTCTGGCTGCTCGCGCTGGCGCTGCTGCCGTTACTGTTGTGGGCCGCCGATGCACTGGTGCGGCAGCTTGCCGATGCGGCCGCGGTCGATGGCTTCGCGCGCTACGCCGGGGCGCTGCCGACTGTGCTGCTGTATGCCGCCGTGGCCTACGTCCTCGACCAGGGGCTTCGCATCTGGATCTGGGAGGGTGCCTATCCCCGCTTCACCGGCACCGCGACGCCGGGCGTGATCCAGGGCGCGGCGACCGTGGTCGTCTACAGCATCGCCGCGCTGCTCGTGCTGAGCCGCATCCTGCACCTGGACACGGGTGCGGTGCTCATCTCCACAGGTGTCGTGGCGGGTGTTCTGGGTGTGGCCATGCAGAACACCATCAGCGATCTGTTCTCGGGTGTCGCCATCGGCATCGACCAGCCCTACCGCATCGGCGACTGGGTGGAATTCGAGGACGGCACGCTGGGGGAGGTGGTGGACATCACCTGGCGCTCCACGCGCATCCGCTCCTGGAATGCGAGCCTCTACGTGGTGCCCAACAAGAAGGCCGCCACCAGCACCGTGCACAACTACCAGCGGCCGAGCCCGCACTACGCCTACTGGCTCGAGCTGGCGGTGAGCTGCGAGATCTCGCCCCTGTTGGTGCGGGAGCTGCTGCTGAAGGCGGCGCTCGCCTGCCGACGGGTGCTGAAGGACCCGGCGCCCCTGGTATACCTCTGCCAACTGGGCCGACCCTGCCGCTACATGGTGTTCGTGCACTTCCCGGATTATCCCTGGCGCTATGCCGCGCTGGACGAGCTGTACCTGGCCATCCACGCCCAGTTCCAGCGCGCCGGCATCGCGCCGGCCGCCGTCACCTACCAGATCGACGCCCGCCGGGCGGAGGCGCCGGTGGCCTCGCTGCCGAGCGTGCCGGAGGTGCTGCGCAACGTCGCCGTGCTCACGCCGCTGTCGGATGCCGAGATCGCAACCCTGGCCGAGGATCTGACGCCGCGGGAGGTGGGTGTCGGCGAGCGCATCGTGGAGCAGGACGATGTGGGTGACTCCATGTTCGTCATCGCCACCGGCATCGTGGTGCTGAGCCGCCGCCTCGACGGCGGGATGAAGGAAATCGAGCGCCTGGGCACGGGTCAGTGCTTCGGCGAGCTGTCCATGCTCACCGGCGAGCCGCGGTACTCCACCGCCAGGGCCGCCACCAATGTCCGGCTCATCGAGATCCCAAAGGCCAAGCTCGCGCCCATCCTCTCCGGCAACGAACAGCTTCAGGCACGACTTGCGGAAATCGCCGCCGCCCGCCGCGCGCACAGCGAGGCGCTGGCGCGTTCCCTCGCAGAGCCCGCAGGCCACGGCATGCTGAGCGGTGACGCCGCGTGGCTCAAGGAGCTGATCGGCAATTTCTTTGCGCACCGGCACTGAGTCCGCGCGCCGGCGACGCGAACAGCCGGTCTGGCATCATTACCAGTGATGGTTGAGAGGTGATGTTGGGCTCGAGGCGATACGTATACTGTCCCCGTTTGTTGAGGCGCCTCGTCACACATCCAGCATCAGCTTGCGCGGCTTGCGCATGCCGGCGATTTTGCAGGCCTGCTGGCCGTAGCCGCGCGGGAAGAGCTGGTACAGGTAACGGCGCGTCGCCCGCTCTTTGCCCCAGGCGGAGCGCAGGTGTGCGAGCAGGGCGCGCGCCTCGGGCACCGAGTCGTTGCGCTCGTACTGGTCGCGGATCCAGTGGATCACTTCCTCGCGCTCCGGCGTCAGCTCCAGCTCTGCCTCGTCGGCCAGGAGCGGCATCAGCTCCGGCGTCCAGGCGTCTGTGTCCAGCAGGAAGCCTTCCTCGTCGCGGGCGAGGGCGTCGAGCCGGGTCGGTGGCGTCTGTAAGGAGATGCTCTGCATGGGGATGACCTCATTGCTGCTGATGGAATCCAGCATAGTCAGCCTCCAAGATGCAGACAAACGATATTTATTCGGCTTGCTTATCGAAGACTCCGATGGAACGCCGGGGCTGCGGGGGATACAGTCACGGCCCTTGCGCATGCTCCGTTGCAGGGGCACCGCTTGCGCTGGGAGGCTTCCATGGACATCGACCAGGCCCGCACCTTCCTCGCCATCGCTGCACACGGCAGCTTCGTCGGCGCAGCGGAGCGACTGCATGTCACCCAGTCCACGGTCAGCGCCCGGATTCGCCAGCTGGAGGCGGACTTGGGCGTTCGGCTGTTCGTGCGCAATCGTGCCGGCGCCAGCCTGACACAGGCCGGCCGGCGCTTCCTGCGGCATGCGAAGACGCTGGTGCTCACCGTGGAGCAGGCACGCCATGAGCTGGGCCTGCCCGGACGCTGTCGGGCGACAATCCGGATGGGCGCCCGAATCGCACTCTGGGATGGCTTCCTGCCGCGTTGGGTGGCCTGGCTGCGCCGGACCTTGCCGGATGTGGGGGTGCAGGGCGAAATCGGCTTCGAGGACGACCTGATGCGCCGCATGCAGGAGGGCACGCTGGACATCGCGCTCATGTACACGCCAACCCATGTGCCGGAGCTCATCGTGGAGCATCTGTTCGATGAGCAGCTCGTGATGGTGAGCACCGATCCGGATACGCGCTGGCCCGGTGAGGATTACATCCAGGTGGACTGGGGCCCGGGCTTCGCCGCCTGGCAACGAGAGACCTGGCCGGACTTGGGCCAGCCGCCGCAGACGGTCAACGTCGGCTGGCTGGCGGTGCAGCTGATGCTCAGCAACGGCGGCGTGAGCTTCCTGCCCGAGCGCATGGCCGCGCCCTTGGTGGCGTCAGGGCGGCTGTACCGGGTCCTCGACGCCCCGGTGTACGCCCATCCGGCGCACATGCTGTTCCCGCGGCGGATCGACGACGACGTGCTCCCGCAGGCGCTGGAAGGGCTGCGGCGTCTCGCCCGCAGCGTCGCCGAGGGGCGAGCAGGGGGCGCCGAGCAGGCGGATTTGCCCGATTAAGTATCCCGTCCCCGATTTGGTCCCTATTATAATTAAGTTTACCGTCCCCGTTTTTGCCCGGTTTTGGGGTGATTGCGGTGGTGCTCAGGTGGGGTCGTCGGGTGCCCGGCGCAGCATCTCCGCGGCATGGGCGCGGGTGGTGTCGGTGATCTCGGTGCCGCCCAGCATGCGTGCGATCTCATCGACGCGGGCGGCGTCGCCGAGCGGGCTGATGTCCGTGTAGGTCTGGCCGTCGACGGCCTGCTTCTGCACCCGCAGCTGACGGTGTGCCTGGGCCGCCACCTGCGGCAGATGGGTCACGCACAGCGCCTGGCGGGCCTCACCCAGGCGGCGCAGCAGGCGGCCGACGATCTCGGCCACGCCGCCGCCGATGCCGACGTCCACCTCGTCGAACACCAGGGTGGGGATGCTGCCGAGCTCCGCGGTGGCCACCTGAATGGCAAGGCTGATGCGGGAGAGCTCGCCGCCGGAGGCCACCTTGGCCAGCGGCTGCAGCGGCTGCCCGGGGTTGGCGCTGACCTGGAAGGTGACGGCATCCAGCCCGTGCGCGCCCACCTGTGCATCGCCGCCCGTCT
Source organism: uncultured Thiohalocapsa sp. (assembly GCF_913063425.1). GTDB lineage: Bacteria > Pseudomonadota > Gammaproteobacteria > Chromatiales > Chromatiaceae > Thiohalocapsa. The sequence continues at coordinate 73,416 of NZ_CAJXYK010000006.1, read as the reverse complement.
CCACCGCCACGGCGAACCGGCCGCCCACCATGCCGAGCTCCTGCATGAAGGCGGTGACGGTCTCGCCCAGGCGCTCGGCGGCGGCGCGGCGGGCATCGCTCAGGCTGCGGGCGGCCGCGAGCAGGGCGGCGCAGGCGGCATCCCGATCCGCCTCCAGGGTACCCAGGGCCTGATCGTCCTGCTCCAGGGCGGTGAGCTCCGCCTGCCGCTCGGCGAGGGTCTCCATGAGCAGCGTTGGCTGGATGCGGTACTTACGCGCCAGGTCGTGGATGCGCCCGAGGCGCGCCTCCACGTCGGCGAGGCGGGCCGGGTCCATGTCGAGGTCGTCCAGGTACTGGCGCAGGTTGGCGGCCGCCTCTTCCACCTGCACGGTGGCGCTGTCGATGAGCTCCCGGGTCTCGGCGAGGCGCGCATCGATGTCCACCAGCCCCGCCAGCTCGGTGCCCGCCCGGCCGAGCTGGTCGCGCAGGGCGCCCTCGCCCGCGTAGAGCAGCTCCACCAGCGCCGCCGCCGTGCCCTGCAGGCTGCCGAGGTTCGCAAGCCGGTGCTGCTCGGCGTCCAGGGCGTCCAGCTCGCCGTCGGTGAGATTCAGCTCGGCAAGCTCCTCCACCTGGAAGCGCAGCAGCTCCAGGCGCTCGGCGCGCTGCTCGCGGGCGGCGGTGAGCGTGCGCCAGCGGTTGTCCAGCTCGCGCCAGCGCCGGTGCAGCTCGGCCACCGCCGTCGCCTGTTCACCCTGACCGCCGTAGGCATCCAGCAGGCTGCGCTGGGCCACCGGGCGCAAGAGGGACTGATGCGCGTGCTGGCCGTGGATGTCCACCAGCAGGTCCCCCAGGGCGCGCAGCTGCGCACCGCTGGCGGAGCGGCCGTTGATGAAGGCCCGTGCGCGCCCCTCGCGCACCAGCACGCGGCGGATGATGCAGTCGTCGCCGTCGTCCAGCGCCTGCTCGGTGAGCCAGTCCCGGGCCTGCGGGCAGCGCGCGAGGTCGAAGCCGGCGGTGACTTCAGCGCGCTCGCAGCCGCTGCGGATCATGCCGGCATCGGCCTTCTCGCCCAGGGCCAGACCCAGGGCGTCGATGAGGATGGACTTGCCGGCGCCGGTCTCGCCGGTGAGCGCGGTCATGCCGCCGCTGAGCGTGAGCTCCAGCCGGCTCACGATGACGAGGTCCCGAATGGCGATGTGGCTGAGCATGGCCCGATTGAGGTGGCGGGTGCGTGTGACTGCGGCGGCTGTGCTGTGCGTCGCTGCCCCGGAAGCGCCGGCTTCAGCAGGCGCCGTCGCCGCGGCGCTCGCTGGCCCAGCCGAGCTTGGCGCGCAGGATGCTGAAGTGATCGTAGCCCTTCGGGTGCAGCAGCTTCACCCGGTGGGGGCTGCGGCGGATGTGGATGGCGCGGCCCTCCGCCAGCGGCAGATTGATCTGCCCGTCGCAGGTGAGGCGCACCAGCTCGTGCTCGTAGTCGCGGATGCGCAGCTCGATGTGGCTGTCGCCGCCGATGACCAACGGCCGGTTGCTCAGGGTGTGCGGACAGATGGGCACCAGCAGCAGGGCGTCCAGGCCCGGATGCACCAGGGGGCCGCCGCCGGACAGGGCATAGGCCGTCGAGCCCGTGGGGGTGGAGACGATGACGCCATCCGAGCGCTGGGCGTTGACGAACTGGCCGTCGATCCAGGTCTCCAGCTCGATCATGCGCACGCTGTTCCATTTGTGCACGACAATGTCGTTCACGGCGCGGCCGTCGGTGCCGTCGGTGTGGACCTCCAGCATGGCCCGGGCGTCGGCGTGGTACTCGCCGGCGAGGATCTGGTCCAGGCGCTCCTCCAGGTGGTCCGGCGAGATGTCCACCAGAAAGCCGAGCCTGCCCAGGTTGATGCCGAGCAGCGGCACGTCCGCGGGCGCCAGCTCCCGGGCGGCGTGAAGCAGGGTACCGTCGCCGCCGACGACGATGATCAGATCGCAGGCAGCGCCCAGGTCCGGGATGCGCAGGCCCGTGGTGTCCTCGCCCAGGGTGTCGGCGGCGGCCGCCGCCGCCTCCGGATCGAAGCGCACGGTGAGCCCACGGTGGCGCAGGTGAGCCGCCAGCCGGGCGATGGTGCGGGACAACTGTGGGTCCCGGTGCTGCTTGCCGATGATGCCGGCGACTCGGAATTGGCTCATGTGTCGGTTACTGCGAAGACGCCGGGCGCGTTCAGCGCGCGCCGGCCGCACGCGAGCGGACGGTAGCATGCCCCCGCAGACAGGCCAACTGCTGCCCGCGGTCGGCGCCTGGGGCGGCTCCGCCTTGGCCCGGGAGCGCGCGCTGGGGCGGCGCCGGGCGGGCCGGGCACCCGGCCGCGCGTTGCCCCGGCGGCGGTGGCGGCGGTTGACACCAGACGGGCTGCGCCCTAGATTGGCAGCATTAGCACTCGCGCTTATGGAGTGCTAAATCCGCGCTCCCGCCGAGGCAGGCGATATGCCGGCGCGCCGGCGCCGCGACACGACGCGACTTCGCCGGCCGGCGCGGACAACGCTTATCGGTCCAGCAGTGCCATGCCCAACAGCAGTCAATCGCGCACCGGTGATACCAAGGTCTCGCTGCCCGGCGGCGGGCACATCAGCGAGCGCGCGCTGCGTTTTCTGAAGGCGCTGATCGAGCGGCACATCCGCGACGGCCAGCCGGTGGGCTCGCGCACGCTGGCGCGCGACGCCGGGCTCGATCTGAGTCCGGCGACGGTGCGCAACGTCATGTCGGACCTGGAGGAGTTGGGGCTCGTGGTCTCGCCGCACACCTCCGCCGGTCGCGTGCCCACCGTCTCCGGCTATCGGCTGTTCGTGGACAGCCTGCTCACCGTCTCGCCCATGGACGATGCCCTGGTGGACAAGATGCGCTCAGGCTTCGACCCGGGGGCCGAGTCCAAGTCCCTGATCGAGTCTGCCTCGCGCCTGCTCTCCGGTGTCACGCACCTCGCGGGTATGGTGATGGTGCCCCGGCACGAGCGCGAGGTGTTCCACCAGATCGAATTCATGAAGCTCTCCGGCACCCGGGTGCTGGCGATTCTGGTGACCGCCGACGGTGAGGTGCACAACCGCATCATCGACACCGATCAGGAGTGCTCCGCCTCGCACCTCCAGCAGGCATCCAACTACCTGACCGAGATGTTTTCCGGCCTGGACATGCGCGAGGTGCGCCGGCGCCTGCTGGACGACCTGAAGCAGACCCACCAGCGCATGGATGCGCTGATGATGCGGGCGATGGAAATGGCCCAGCGCGTGGTGGAAGGCGCCGAGCACGAGGACGACGTGCTCATCGCGGGGCAGACGAACCTGATGGAATTCGAGGAGCTCGCCAGCATGGAGCGCTTGAAGTCGCTGTTCCAGGCCTTCACCGAAAAGCGACAGATACTGGATCTGCTCGACCGCTGCATCGAGGCCGACGGCGTGCAGATCTTCATCGGCCAGGAGTCCGGCTTCGCGCTGCTCGACGATTGCAGTCTGGTGACCACCACCTACCGCGTCGAGGATCAGATCCTCGGTGTGCTCGGCGTCATCGGTCCGACCCGCATGGACTACCAGCGGGTGATCCCGGTGGTGGACGTCACTGCCAAGCTGTTGGCGGCAGCGCTGCGCCGGCCCTAGCGCCCGGCGGCCACCGCAGCCCAGCGGCGCGCCGGCGACGACCCGCCGCGGGGCCGCCCGGCCCCGCCGGGGCTCAGCCGCGGGCTGCCGCGCAGCGGCGCTGACCGGCCCAGTGGCAGCGGGCGCCGGACAAAACCCGCCGCCGCCGGCAGCCGCTCGGCCTGCCGGCAGACGCGGCTTTGGAAGACTTTCACACCCTGGAGAGGCAAGCCCACGAGAGGCAGTCCCTGGAGACGACACCATGAATCCGGAGCGAGATCGCCAACACGACAACGAGACGAACGCCACGGAGGCGGCGTCCGCAAGCGCACAGGAGCCTGCTCCCGGCGAGGGACCGCCGGAGGCCGCGGCGGGGGGCGGTGCCGAGGTGGAGCAGCCCCCCGGTGATGCCGCGGATGATGCCGCGGAGCCGGCCGCGGATCCAATCCAGCTCACCATGCTGCTGGAGGACGCCCGCGCCAAGGCCGATCAGGCCCACGACCAGCTGCTGCGCACCCGCGCCGAAATGGAGAACATGAGCCGCCGCCAGGCGAAGGAGCTTGAGAACGCGCACAAGTTCGCGCTCGAGGGCTTCATGAAGGAGCTGCTGCAGGTGCGCGACAGCCTGGAGCTCGGCTATGCCGCCGCGCAGGAGCCGGATGCCGACGTGGCCAAGCTGCGCGAGGGCACCGAGCTCACGCTCAAGCTGCTGGGCGACATCATGGGCAAGTTCGGCGTCGAGCGGGTGTACCCGGAAGGCGAGCCCTTCAACCCGGAGCTGCACCAGGCCATGTCCATGCAGCCGCGCGCGGACCTGCCCGCGAACACCGTCACCAACGTGATCCAGAGCGGTTACACGCTGAACGGTCGCCTGGTGCGCCCGGCGCTGGTGATGGTCTCCTCGGAGGCCTGACCCGCGGCGCCGTCGTCGTGCGCTCCCGCGGAGCCGGGCGCCGGCCCATCGGCGGCGGGTGACATGGCTCAGGTCCGCGCCGGAGCGCAGCGCCTGCGCTGTGCAGTAGGCTTGAGAATTTCAAGGTTTTGCCCAACCTCCAGCGCAGTTTCAGCCGCTGACGGCAAGGGTCCGGGGGCGGCACACAGATTCACCACGATTCAGATTCGGAGAGACACCATGGGAAAGATCATCGGCATCGACCTCGGCACCACCAACTCCTGCGTCGCCGTGATGGAGGGCGACAAGCCGAAGGTGATCGAGAACGCCGAGGGTGATCGCACCACGCCCAGCATCGTCGCCTTCAGCGGCGACGGCGAGGTGCTGGTGGGCCAGTCCGCCAAGCGCCAGGCGGTCACCAACCCGAGCAACACCCTGTTCGCCATCAAGCGACTCATCGGCCGCCGCTTCGAGGACCACGTCGTCTCCAAGGACAAGGAGATGGTCCCGTACAAGATCGTCAAGGCCGACAACGGCGACGCCTGGGTGGAGGTGAACGGCAAGAAGATGGCACCGCCGGAGGTCTCGGCGAAGGTCCTTCAGAAAATGAAGAAGACCGCCGAGGACTACCTGGGCGAGACCGTCACCGAGGCCGTCATCACGGTGCCCGCCTACTTCAACGACTCGCAGCGCCAGGCGACGAAAGACGCCGGCCGCATTGCCGGGCTCGAGGTGAAGCGCATCATCAACGAGCCCACCGCGGCGGCACTCGCCTACGGCATGGACAAGAAGCGCGGCGATCAGAAGATCGCCGTCTACGACCTGGGCGGCGGCACCTTCGACATCTCCATCATCGAGATCGCCGAGATCGAAGGCGAGCACCAGTTCGAGGTGCTCTCCACCAACGGTGACACCTTCCTGGGCGGCGAGGACTTCGACCTGCGCATCATCGACCACCTGGTGGAGGTCTTCAAGAAGGAGCAGGGCTTCGACCTGCGCAACGACCCGCTCGCGCTGCAGCGCCTGAAGGAGGCCGCCGAGAAGGCCAAGATCGAGCTCTCCGCGAGCCAGCAGACGGACATCAACCTGCCCTACATCACGGCAGACCAGACCGGCCCGAAGCACCTCAACGTCAAGCTGACCCGGGCCAAGCTGGAGTCCCTGGTGGAGGACCTCATCGAGCGCACCATCGCGCCCTGCCGCACCGCGCTCAAGGACGCCGGTGTCGGTGCCGGCGAGATCAACGAGGTCATCCTCGTCGGCGGCCAGACCCGCATGCCGAAGGTGCAGGAGAAGGTCGAGGAGTTCTTCGGCAAGGCCCCGCGCAAGGACGTGAACCCGGACGAGGCCGTGGCCGTCGGTGCTGCCATTCAGGGCGGCGTGCTCGGCGGTGGCGTCAAGGACGTGCTGCTGCTGGACGTGACCCCGCTGTCGCTCGGTATCGAGACTCTGGGCGGCGTCATGACCAAGCTCATCGACAAGAACACCACCATTCCCACCAGCGCGAGCCAGACCTTCTCCACCGCCGACGACAACCAGACCGCCGTCACCGTGCATGTGCTCCAGGGCGAGCGCGAGCGGGCCATGGACAACAAGTCCCTCGGCCGCTTCGACCTCGCGGACATTCCGCCGGCGCCGCGCGGCGTGCCGCAGATCGAGGTCAAGTTCGACATCGACGCCAACGGCATCCTGAACGTCTCGGCCAAGGACAAGGCCACCGGCAAGGAGCAGTCCATTGTCATCAAGGCCAGCTCCGGCCTGTCGGACGACGAGATCGAGCGCATGGTCAAGGACGCCGAGGCCCACGCCGAGGAAGACAAAAAGTTCCACGAGCTGGTGGGCGCCCGCAACCAGGCGGACACCATGATCCACGCCACCCGCAAGTCGCTGGAGCAGCTCGGCGAGGACAAGCTGGAGCCGGGCGAGAAGGACAAGATCGAGTCCGCCATCAAGGACCTCGAGGAGGCCATGCAGGGCGAGGACAAGGACCGCATCGAGTCCCTCACCAAGGAGCTCGGCGACGCCTCCGCCAAGATGGCCGAGCGGCTCTATGCGCAGAATCAGCCGGGCGCTGACGCCGGCGCTGCGGGAGGTGCCGGCGGCGCGGAAGCCGGCGGCGGTGCGGCCGGTGACGACGTGGTGGATGCCGAGTTCGAAGAGGTCAAGGACGACAAAAAGTAAGGCGCGAGCGCTGCGCATGGCCTGACGACGCACGCGTGGGTCCGCGCCCACGCGTGTCTGCGTCACCGCACTGCCGTCGCCCTGGGCAAAGGCGCCACGGGTGGCCAGCGACGCCCAAGCGCCGGACGCACGCCCTGCGGGCGCAGTCCTGCAGCGGGCTCAGCGCCCGATCCCGAACAAGAACGCACTCCCCGCAAGACCACGCCAATGCCCCGCGATTATTACGAAGTTCTCGGCCTGAGCCGCAACGCCAGCGAGCAGGACATCAAGAAGGCCTTCCGCCGCCTGGCGATGAAGTACCATCCGGACCGCAACCCGGACGATGCCGAGGCGCTCGCCAAGTTCAAGGAGGCCAAAGAGGCGCACGACGTCCTCACCGACCCCCGCAAGCGCTCCGCCTACGACCAGTTCGGGCACGCCGGGGTCAGCGGTCAGAGCGGTTTCGGCGGTGGCCCCGGAGACTTCGGCGCCGGCGGTTTCTCCGACATCTTCGGCGATGTCTTCGGCGACATTTTCGGCGGCAGGGCCGGCGGCCGGCGCACGCACCGCGGCACCGACCTGCGCTACGAGCTCTCGCTCACCCTGGAGGAGGCCGTCGCCGGCAAGGACGTCAGCATCAAGATCCCCACCACCGTGGAGTGCCACCACTGCGGCGGCACCGGCGCCAAGCCGGGCACCAAGCCCAAGGAATGCAGCACCTGCCACGGCCACGGTCAGGTGCGCATGCAGCAGGGGTTTTTCTCCATCCAGCAGACCTGCCCCGCCTGTCGCGGCAGCGGTACCGTGGTGGAAGACCCGTGCCGGCACTGCCGCGGCAACGGCCGCTTACGCGAGGAAAAGACCCTGAGCGTCAAGGTGCCACCGGGTGTGGACACGGGCGATCGCATCCGCCTCGCGGGCGAGGGCGAGCCCGGCGAGCATGGCGGCCCGCCCGGTGACCTCTATGTTCAGGTGGTGGTGCAGGACCATCCCATCTTCACGCGGGAGGAAAGCCACCTCTTCTGTGAGGTGCCCATCAGCTTTGCCACCGCGGCCTTGGGTGGCGAGCTCGAAGTGCCCACCCTCACCGGCAAGGTCATGCTCAAGGTCCCACCGGGCACCCAGACCGGCAAGATGTTCCGCATGCGCGGCAAGGGCGTGAAGCCCGTGCGCGGCGGCCCCGTCGGAGACCTCATCTGCCGGGTCGCCGTCGAGACCCCGGTGAACCTGACCGAGCGGCAGAAGGACCTGCTGCGCGAGCTGGAGGAGAGCTTAAGCTCCGGCGGCAAGCATCACAGCCCCCACTCCACGAGCTGGCTCGACGGCGTCAGGCATTTCTTTGAGAAGATGGGCTTATAGCCCCAGCGGATCGTCGCGCAAACCGCGCGTCCGCCCTGGGCACGCCGACTTCCGTCGGCGCCCGCTCAGGCTACTCGGAGTAGCCGCCACCGTAACCGCCACCGCGCGCGAAGACGCCGGGGTGGCCCGCCGGCACCACGGTGATGCCGCCCTTGGAGACGGTGTAGCCGCGGGCGATGTCCGTCTCGCGGTCGTAACCAATGACGCTGCCGGGCTCGATGACATTGTGGCGGTCGATGATGACGCGCTTGAGCCGTGAGCCCTTGCCGACGCGCACATAGTCCATGACGATGCAGTCTTCGAGCAGCACGTCCTCTTCGATGACGGCCTCGCGGCGGATGATGGTGTTGGCGAGGTGTGCATTCTCGTGCACCACAGATGCCGCGCCCAACAGGGCATTGTCAAGGTGGGCGCCCAATACCCGTGCCACCGGCCCCTGGTAGTTGCTGGAGTAGATGGGCCAGTCCGGGTTGAAGGCGTCGAAGGCGGGCTCGCCGCCGAGCACGTCCTTGTGCGCACTGAAATAGGCGTCGATGGTGCCGACATCGCGCCAATACACCTGCGTCTCGTAGGGCTTGATACCGGGGATGCGGTTGCTCGCGAAGTCATACGCGAAGAGCCGCTGCCCGCGCTCCAGCATGCGCGGCAGTACATGCCCGCCGAAGTCGGTCTCGCCGGCCTGCTGCGCCGCCTCCAGCGCTTCGATGAGCACCTTGGCGCTGAACACATAGTTACCCATGGACGCATAGGCGCTGTCCGGGTCGTCCGGCAGCGGCGAAGGGTTGGCGGGCTTCTCCTGGAAGGCCTCGATGCGCCCGTCCGCGCCGGCGGCAATGACACCGAAGCCGGTGGCGTCTTCCAGTGGCACCGGCAGCGCAGCGACGGTGGCGTCCGCGTCCCGCTCCTTGTGGAATTCCACCATTTGCTGGATGTCCATGCGGTAGATGTGATCGGCGCCGAACACCACCACGTAGTCCGGGGCGTGCTCCTCCACCAGGTTGATGTTCTGATGCACGGCGTCCGCGGTGCCCTGGAACCAGGACTCCCCATAGCGCATCTGCGGCGGCACAACGGTGACGAACTGATCCTTCAGCAGCGGTGAGATGGTCCACGCCTTGCGCACATGCTCGATGAGCGACTGGGACTTGTACTGCACCAGCAGGTAGATGGTTCGGATCTGCGAGTTGACCAGGTTGCTGAGCACGAAGTCCACAAGCCGGTAGCGCGAGCCGAAGGGCACCGAAGGCTTGGAGCGGGCCGCGGTCAGCGGCTGCAGACGCGAGCCCTGGCCGCCGGCCATGACAAAAGCGATGATTCGGTCTGGCATTTGTCCTCCGGGCGCCCGATGCGGCGCCGACTGCGCTGGTGGCTGGTCAGGATGCGGCGGCCGTCGCCCGCTGGGCGGCGCCGCCGCCGTCAAAAAACACCCTACATCATAAACCGCCTGACCGGCCGCGTCGTGCCGGGCGGCGCGGAAAGGCGTGCGGTGGGTCCTGCGGCGCCTGGTGCTGTGCCCTTGCTGCCCGCGGGGACGGTGACTCACGCGGCGGCGTCTTCGGGTAAACTCCTGCCACCCACGCCGGTCGAGCCCCAGCAGCGCCCCTGATAATGCGCAAGCCCGCCGTCTGCCTGAGTCTTGGCCACCGCACTGTGATGGTTGGCGCCCTGTGCGCTGGGCTTTTGGCGCTGCCGGCCGCGGTGCTCCCAACCGAGCCCCCAACCGAGGCCCCAACCGAGGCCCCAGTCGGACCGACGGTGGCCGAGCTGCTGGCGGCGTGCGAGCGCGGACGGGCCGCGGGCGACCGCGGTGTGGACGCGGCCCTGTGTGAATGGTATGCCGTCCCCTGCGACTGCAAGGGCAGGGCACCAGCCACCGGGCCGCGCTGGTGTGTGCCGGCGGCGGAGTCCATCGATGCCGCGCTGCCGAAGGTGCTGGCGGCACTGCGGGCCGCGCCGCAGCAGCAGGCGCCGGCGCTTGAGGTCGTGCCGGGCATCATGGCGCGGCTCTATCCCTGCGCGGCAGCGACCACGCCCTGACACCGGACTGTGCCTCTCCCAGCGACGCCTCTCCCAGCGACGCCTCTCCCAGCGACGCCTCTCCCAGCAACCCAGCGCCGTATGCAGCAATACCACGATCTCCTGCGCGATGTGCTCGACAACGGCGTGGACAAGGACGACCGCACCGGCGTCGGCACCCGCTCGGTGTTCGGCCGCCAGGTGCGCTTCGACCTCGGCGCCGGCTTTCCGCTGGTGACCACCAAGCGGGTGCATCTCAAGAGCGTCGTCTACGAGCTGCTCTGGTTCCTGTCCGGCGCCACCAACAAACAATGGCTCAACGACCACGGCGTGACCATCTGGGACGAATGGGCGGCGCCCGACGGCGAGCTCGGACCCATCTACGGGCACCAATGGCGCAGCTGGCCGGCGCCGGACGGGCGCAGCGTCGATCAGCTGGCGCAGATCGTCGCGGCCATCCGCCGTGAACCGGACTCGCGCCGACTGGTGGTCTCGGCCTGGAACCCGGCCGATCTGCCCGCGCCCGGGGTGTCCCCGGCCGACAACGCCGCCGCCGGGCGCATGGCGCTGGCACCGTGCCACTGCCTGTTCCAGTTCTATGTGCAGCAGGGCCGGCTCTCCTGCCAGCTCTACCAGCGCAGCGCGGACCTGTTCCTGGGCGTGCCCTTCAACATCGCGAGCTATGCGCTGCTCACGCACATGGTGGCGCAGCAGTGCGACCTGGCCCCGGGCGAGCTCGTGCATAGCTTCGGCGACCTCCACCTTTACCGGAACCATCTGACGCCGGACATCGTCTATGCGCAACTGGCCCGGGTGCCCCGGCCGCTGCCGCGCCTCGAGCTGCGCCGGCGCCCGCGGAGTCTCTTCGACTACCGGTTCGAGGACATCGCCATCACGGGTTATGACCCGCACCCACCCATCCGCGCCCCCATCGCCGTCTGAGCATACCGACGGCAACCGGCGCCAAGCACTGGAGGCCGCGCCTTGCTGGAAGCCCTGATCGACTACGGCCTGTTCACCGCCAAGACCCTGACCCTGCTGGCCCTGTTGGGGCTGTTCGCGGCCCTGCTGGTGCGCGCCCGCCACCATGGCGGGCACGACGGCGACGGCGGCCGGCTCGAGATCACCAACCTCAACGATCGCTTCGATGACATGGCCGATGGCCTGAAGCGCGCCACGCAGCCGCCGAAGGCTTACAAGCGCTGGGCCAAAGCCGAGCACAAGGCCCACAAGGCCCGCGCCAAGGCCGACAGCGCCGCGCGCCCGCGGCTGTTCGTGCTGGACTTCAAGGGCGACCTGCTGGCCACGGAGGTGGGCGGCCTGCGCGAGACCGTCTCGGCCCTGCTGCAGGAGGCGGGCGAGGGCGACGAGGTGCTGCTGCGCCTGGACAACGCCGGCGGTGCGGTGCACGAGCACGGCCTGGCGGCCTCGCAACTGCTGCGCATCCGTCGCCGTGGTATCCCGCTGACGGTGGCGGTGGATCGGGTAGCGGCGAGCGGCGGCTACCTCATGGCCTGTGTTGCCGACCGCATCGTCGCAGCGCCCTTTGCGATCATCGGCTCCATCGGGGTGATCGCCCAGCTGCCCAACTTCCACCGCTGGCTGGAGCATCAGGGCATCGATTTCGAGCTGCACACCGCCGGCGACTACAAGCGCACGCTGACCCTCTTCGGCGAGAATACCGAAGCGGGCCGGGCCAAGCTCCGCGAGCACCTGGAGGAAACACACCAACTGTTCAAGGACTTCATTCGGGAGTACCGTAAGGAGCTGGACCTCGACAAGGTCGCCACCGGCGAGTACTGGTACGGCGAGCAGGCGCTCAGCCTCGGCTTGGTGGACGAGCTCAGCACCAGCGACGACCATCTGCTCGCCGCACGCACCGCGCGTGACCTGTACCGGCTGCATTGGCAGGCCAAGAAATCGCCCTGGCAGCGGCTCGGTGTCGGTCTGCAGGCACTGCTGATGCGCCTGGCAGCCGCTTTTCGCGCCGGGGTGCCCCGCTGAGGCTCAGGTGGGGCGGTGGCTGCGGTCCGACCGTTCACCACAAACGGAGGCCACAGCGCCTGCGCCACATGACACCTGTTCAACCCGCCTTCGCGTGCCGACCCACCACGCTGCCTGCCGCCGTGCGGCTGCGGTGCCCTTGGCTGCTGGTCGCACTACTGGCCCTGTGCCTGGGCTCGGTGCAGTCGGTCTCGGCGGACACCGGGGCACCTGGCTCATCCCCTGCGCCGGCGGATGATCCGGCCCCCGAGTACCAGCGGCTGCTGCGTGAGAACGCGATGCTGACCGAGCGGCTGCGCGCGCTGGAAGGGCAACAGGCCCTGGCCGAGCGGCTGGACGCGCAGGCCACCAGGCTCGCCACCCTCGCCGAGCGCCTGGAGGGGCGCCTCGCCGAGGTGGAGGTCGGGGGCAGCGCTGAGGTGCTGTTGGAGGACGCTGCGCGGGTGCAGTCGCTTGAGCGTCAGCTCGCGGCCTCTGAGCACGCGCGGGCCGAGGCGCAGGCGCGGGTCGAGGCGCTGGATGCCCGGGTCGCCGAGCTGGAGGCCAGGCTGAAACAGCAGCAGCTCACGGTCGACGAGGCCCTGCTGCGGGCAGACAAGGCCGAGAAGCTGCACGCCGCCCTGGAAGAGGCCCACGCCCGGGTGCGCACCGAGAACGAGCGCCTGTCGCTGGAGCTGGCGACGGCGAAGGAGCGGCAGGCGGAGGCGGTGCAGCGGGTGCTGGAGCTGGATAAGCGCCTGGAGACGGTCACGGCCCGCGCGGGCATGGGTGCGGCGACGCCGGTGAGCGATGCGCCGGCGGCTGGGGCACAAGCGGGCGGTGCCGGGGCTGGTGCTGTCGATCGCCGGCCCGATGGCCGCAGCCTTGCCGCGAGCAGCGCAGGCAGCGTTTCTCAGACCGGTGCTGTCGGAGGCTCGTCTCAGACCGGTGCTGGCGGCGGCCCGGTCGGACGCTCCGGCGCAGGCCCAGGTGAAGGCCCCGGCAGGGACGATGGGCGCAGCAGCGGCGGCACCAAGGCGGTCTACGAAGTGCGCGCGGAAGACACGCTCTCGCGCATTGCGGCCAAGGTCTATGGTGACGCCAGTGCCTGGCGGCGCATCTTCGAGGCCAATCGCGATGTGCTTGATGGGCCGGACGAGCTCAGGCTCGGGATGCGCCTCATCATCCCTTAAGCATCCCTAGAACCTGCGGCCCGCGCCTGCGCCGGGGACGCAGCACGGACCGGCGTCCGGCCGACAGCGGCGTCGGCCGCTGGCAGGCTCACACCAGCATGATCAGATCCACCTCCGCATCCTTGGCACGCAGGCGCTCGATCAGCAGCTCCAGCAGATTGCGGTAGACGTGCTTCGCCGCGTCCGGATCGCGGTCCAGCGCGGCGGCGAATTCACTCGCGCGCAGCGACAGCAGCTCGGTCGTCTCCACGGCACTGACGCGGGCCGATGCCTCGCGCTTGTCGAAGGCCGAGTATTCGCCGGTGATGGCGCCCGCCTCCAGGTCTGCCAAATGCACGGCGCGGAATCTGGAGTCATTGGCCGGCAGCATGACCCGCAGCCGCCCGGACACCACCAGGTGCAGATACTCGTTGGGGACGCCTTCGTCGATCAGGATTTCACCGGTGTGGACAGTGCGCCGCTGCGCATCCGCCAACAGTTTGCGGGACCGTTCCAGGGGGACGCCCTGGAACACCGGGCATTGGGAGAGGGCGGCATCGATGCTCATCGTCTGCTCCAAGGTCCGCGTTCCACTCAGGGATACCCTGACATTATGCCGGATCGGGGCCGTCGCCGGTGTCCAGGGCCGTCGCCGGTGGACAAGCGGCTGGCTCAGTCGTCGTACTCGTCGGCGCGCCGGGCATCGCCGCGCACCTTGTCGGCAGGGTAGCGGACCTCGTTGATGGCGATCTTGTCGTGCGTGGCGGCGACGACGTCGATGTCGAGCCGCTCGGCGAGGCGCAGCAGATAGCTCAGGATGTCTGCAAGCTCATGGGCCACGGCGCGGCGCTTCTCGGGGCTCAGGCGCGCGCTCTCGGCCTCCGTGAGCCACTGGAAATGCTCCAGGAGCTCGCCGGCCTCGCCGGCCAGCGCCATGGACAGGTTCTTCGGTGACTGGAACTGCTCCCAGTCCCGGGCGCGGGCGAAGGCGAGCAGGCGCTCGCTCAGCTCATCGAGGCTGTCAGGCATTGGTGTTGCAGGCTCTGCGGATCAGTCCGTTGCGGTGCCGGCGGCGGCGCGGGCGGCCCGTTTGCGGGCGATGGCCGCGCGCACCTGCTCGGGCGCGGTGCCGCCCAGGTGATTGCGGGCGCTGACGGAGCCCTCCAGCGTCAGCACCTGGTGGACGTCCTCGCCGATGGCGGGGGAGAAGCGCCGCAGCTCCTGAAGGCTCAGGTCCGCCAGGTCGCGGCCGCTGCGGATGCCGAACGCAACGGCCTTGCCGACGATCTCGTGCGCGTCGCGAAAGGGGATGCCGCGGTGCACCAGATAGTCCGCCAGGTCCGTTGCGGTGGCGAAGCCCTGCCGCGCCGCCTCGCGCATGCGCTCGCGGTTGCAGCTGACGTGCCGCATCATGTCCGCGAACACCTTGAGCGAGCCGCGCAGGTTGTCCACGGTGTCGAACAGCGGCTCCTTGTCCTCCTGGTTGTCCTTGTTGTAGGCGAGTGGCTGTCCCTTCATCAGCGTGAGCAGTGCCATCAGGTGCCCGAAGATGCGCCCCGTCTTGCCGCGCACCAGCTCCGGCACGTCGGGGTTCTTCTTTTGCGGCATGATGGACGAGCCGGTGCAGTAGGCGTCGGACAGCTCGATGAAGCCGAACTGCGCCGACGACCAGAGAATCAGCTCCTCGGAGCAGCGTGACAGGTGCATCATGGCGATGGCCGCCGCGGCGGCAAACTCGATGGCGAAGTCCCGATCGGAGACGGCGTCCAGGGAATTCTCCGCCGCCCGCGCGAAGCCCAGCTCCGCGGCGGTGGCGGCACGGTCGATGGGATAGCTGGTGCCGGCCAGGGCCGCGGCCCCGAGCGGCATCACGTTGACACGCTTGCGGCAGTCGCGAAAGCGATCCGCGTCACGGTCGAGCATCTCCACCCAGGCCATCATGTGGTGACCGAAGGTGATGGGCTGGGCCACCTGTAAATGCGTGAACCCGGGCATGATGCTGTCCGCCTCGCGCTCGGCGAGGTCCAGCAGCGCCGCCACCAGGGCGTCGATGCCGGCGAGCACCGCGTCGATCTCGTCACGCAGCCAGAGCCGCAGATCGGTGGCCACCTGATCGTTGCGCGAGCGCCCGGTGTGCAGCCGCTTGCCGGCATCGCCGATGTCGGCGGTGAGCGCCGCCTCGATGTTCATGTGCACGTCTTCGAGCGCCTCCGACCACGCGAAGCCCCCGGCGGCGATGCGCTCGCCGATGCGCGTGAGCCCGGCGACGATGGCATCGCACTCGTCCGCGCCGAGGATGCCCTGGCGGGCCAGCATCCGGGCGTGGGCGATGGAGCCCGCGATGTCCTGGCGGTACAGGCGGTGGTCGAGCCCCACGGATGCGGTGAACGCCTCCACGAAGGCGTCCGTGGGCTGCTCGAAGCGCCCGGACCAGGGCTTTGCGGCGGAATCAGTCATCGGGCTCCAGAACTGGTAAATTGGCGGGTTGAGCCAGTGGAAAACGGCATTGCCGCCCACTGCGACGGTGACGCAGCCAGGAGTTTACACGCAACCCATGCCGAGGAGCATGCCGACCCGACGCCCGTCCAGGGTGTCCCGCGAGGCCCAGCCGGCCGTTCCTGCGCCGGCGCTGCTGCCCGATTTCTGCAGCCTGCCCATGGCGCTCGGCGTGGTGCTCTACGGCGAGCTCTTGGCCATCCTGCTGGCACTCGCCTCGCCCAGCCCCCTGTCCGGCTTCTGGGCACGGCTCGGCCCCCTGTCCCTGCTGGTGCTCGGCATCGTCATGCTGGCCGCGAGCCTGCTGTGCATCCTGCGCACCCCGCTGCGGCGCATGCCCGGGGTGGCGGTGGTGCCGACGGCGCTTGTGGTCATCGTCGTGAGCGCCGTGACTGTCGCCTGGATGTGTACGATACTCGTGCCCTGGGCGGAAGGAGCGGGGCTGTTCCCCGACGACGGGGCGCGCGGGCTCCTGATCCGCGCCGGGCTGATTTCGGCCATCGTCGGGGCGTTGATGTTGCGGTACCTTTACCTGCATCAGCAGTGGCGTGCACAGGTGGAGGCTGTGGCCAACGCGAGGCTCAAGACACTGCAGGCACGTATCCGTCCGCATTTTCTGTTCAACAGCATGAACACCATCGCCAGTCTGACCCAGAGCGACCCCCGTCTCGCAGAAGAAGTCGTGGAAGACCTGGCGGACCTGTTCCGGGCATCGCTCGCCACCGATGCCGACCGCACGACCCTCGACGAGGAGCTCGAGCTCTCCCGGCGCTATCTGAACATCGAGGCCCAGCGCCTCGGTGCGCGCATGCGCGTGATCTGGGACCTGGAAGATCTGCCCGGTGATGCGCTCGTGCCGCCGCTGATCCTGCAGCCCCTGCTCGAGAACGCGGTTTACCACGGTATCCAGCCATCCGCGGAGCCCGGAGAGATCCGCATCGTCGGCCGCCTGCGCCGCGGCGCGGTGAACCTGAGCATCCGCAACACCCTGCCGCGGCCGGCGGACGAGGCGCGCCGGCACAAGGGTAACGGCATGGCACTGCAAAACGTCTCGCAGCGGATGGAGGCCATGTTTCCCGGCGCAGCGCGGGTCACGCGCTCGCTGGTGGACGGCGATTATCTGGTGCGGCTGGTCTTCCCCTACCCATGGAGGCAGTCATGAAGATCCTGCTCGTGGACGACGAGGCACCGGCGCGGGAGCGCATGCGGCGGCTCATCGACGAGCTCGACGACGGTTACGAAGTCGTCGGCGAAGCGGCAAACGGCGCCGATGCGGTGGCTGCCGCGCGCGACACCGAAGCCGACCTGGTGCTGCTCGACCAGAAGATGCCGGGCATGACGGGGCTGGAGGCGGCCGCCGCGCTGGCCGAGCTGGACCCGCCGCCGGCGGTGGTCCTGGTGACCGCGTATCCGGAATACGCCCTCGACGCCTTCGAGCACAATGTGGCCGACTATCTGGTGAAGCCCGTGCGTCGCGAGCGCCTCCAGGCTACCCTGGAGCGTCTGCCGCGCACCACGCGGCCGCAGCGCGCCGCCACCGCCCCGGAAGAGCCGGGAGGGCGGCGGCGGCACCTGAGCGCCCACTACCGCGGCGGCGTGCAGACGGTGAACATCGACGAGGTCCTCTATCTGCTCGCGGAGCAGAAATATGTCACGGTACGCCACGCCGGCGGGCGCATGCTCATCGACGAATCGCTCAAGGCACTGGAGCAGGAATTCCCAGAGCGATTCGTGCGCATCCACCGCAATGCGCTGGTGGCCATCGAGCAGCTGGTGGGCCTGGAGAAGGCCGCCGACGGCGCCAGTCTCGCCGTGCTCGCCGGCTGCGACGAGCGCCTGCCCGTGAGCCGGCGCCATCTGCCGGAGATCCGCCGCTTTCTGCGCCACGGCTGAGCGGAGCCCGGCGGCAGCAGCCTGACCAACGCGCTTCAAGCTGGCGCGCTCGCCAGCCCATCGACCCCGGAAATCCCATGCCCGAGACCCTGAAGATCGCTACCCGCAAATCCCCCCTCGCGATGTGGCAGGCCGAGCACGCCGCGGCGCTGCTGACCCGGCTCCATCCGGCGCTCGCCGTCGAGATCGTCGGCATGACCACCCGCGGCGACAAGATCCTCGACGCGCCGCTGGCGAAGGTCGGTGGCAAGGGGCTGTTCGTCAAGGAGCTGGAGCAGGGCATGCTGGAGGGGACCGCGGACATCGCCGTGCACTCCATGAAGGACGTGCCGGTGGACTTTCCGCCGGGGCTGCATCTGGCGGTGATCATGGACCGCGAGGACCCGCTCGATGCCTTCGTCTCCAACCGCTACGCAGCACTCGACGAGCTGCCCGAGGGGGCCTGCGTCGGCACCTCCAGCCTGCGCCGGCAGTGCCAGCTCGCCGCGCGCCGCCCGGACCTGCGCATCGAGCCCCTGCGCGGCAACGTCAACACGCGGCTGCGCAAGCTCGACGACGGCGAGTACGACGCCATCATCCTCGCCAGCGCCGGCCTGAAACGACTCGGGTTCGCCGAGCGCATTCGCGCGCCGATTCCCGTCGAAGACAGCCTGCCCGCCATCGGTCAGGGCGCCATCGGCATCGAGTGCCGCAGCGACGACGCCCGCGTGCATGCCCTCATCGAGCCCCTGCACCATCAGGCCACCGCGGAGCGGGTGCACGCGGAGCGGGCCATGAACGCCAAGCTCCAGGGTGGCTGCCAGGTGCCCATCGCCGGCCATGCGGTGCATGAAGACGGGCAGCTGTTCCTGCGCGGTCTCGTCGGCACGCCGGACGGCAAGCGCGTGCTGCGGGCGCAGGGCCGGGCCGGCGCGGCCCAGGCGGAGGCCCTGGGTGAGCGCCTCGCCGACGACCTCATCAATCAGGGCGCCGACGCCATCCTGGCGGACCTGCGCGAGGACTGACCCGCGGCCCATGAGCGCGCCCGACGAACGGGTCCAAGCCCATCAGTCCCCGGCAGCAGTGACGGGGGGCCGGGTTGCAGACGGTTGCGACCTCGCCGGCAGCGGCGTCCTGGTGACGCGCCCCGCAGCCCAGGCCGAGGGGCTTTGCCGGCTTATCGCCGCCGCCGGCGGCCGGCCGCTGCGCTTCCCCACCGTGGACATCCAGCCGCCGGCGGACCCGGGGGCCGCCGCGGCGCTGCTTGCCGCACCCTGGGACATCATCGTTTTCATCAGCCGCAATGCGGTGGAGCAGGCGCTGGCGCTCGCTGGTGACGCGCTGCGGGCGCAGCAGGCCGGGCTCGCCGCCGTCGGCCGGGCCACCGCCGCCGCCATGCGCGCCGCGGGTCTCAGCCCGTCGCTCGTGCCCGGGACGGGCTTCGACAGCGAGGCCCTGCTGGCACTGCCCGCGCTGGCGCAGGTGGCCGGCCGGCGCGTGCTCATCGTGCGCGGTGAGGGCGGTCGCGCCCTGCTCGGTGCCACCCTCGCCGAGCGGGGCGCCACCGTGGGCTACGCCGAGGTGTACCGCCGCGGACTGCCGGCCGTGGACGCCGCCGCGGCGGTGGCGCGATGGCGTGGGGCGCTCGGCTACCTCACCGCCACCAGTGACGAGGTGCTGCACAACCTGCTGGCGCTGGTGCCAGGGCCGGAGCATGCCTGGCTCAAAGCTGTGCCGCTCGCGGTGTTGAGCGCACGCAATGCGGACACCGCGCGTGAGCTCGGTTTTGCGCGGGTCGCCGTCGCCCCCGAAGCGGGTGATGACGGCATGCTGGCGGCGCTCTGTGCGCTCGCCGCGGATGCAGGGGGTGCCGCCGACGGGGTTGGCGAGCCTTGACTCGGGACGCCCCGGCAGCGCGTCGCAGCCGCAGGCCCCTGTTGCTCGCCTCGGTGCTGTTGGTGCTGCTGGCCCTCGGCGCGGTGGCGACGGCGCAGCTCTATTGGGCCAGTCTGCGCACGGGCGTGGCCGAGATGCGCGCCTCCGTGAGCGCCGCCCAGCGGGAGCAGGCGCGGCTGCTGGCCCGGGTGCGTGCGGCGGAAGCGGCCCTGGCCGAGCGCGCGGCGGCGCTTGCGGCAGCGGGCGGCGACCTGGCGTCTGCATCGGCGCCGGAGGCTCCCGAGACCAAGACCACCGCGGACCGGCCGCCGCCGCCCAGCCCGCGGCAGGTGGCGCTGCGCGCAAGCCTGCTGCCCGTGGAGCGGGCCAGGCTGCACGCCAGGCTGGAGGCCCTCGGCCGGGAGGCAGCGCGGCTGCCGCCCTCGGCCGCGGCCCAGCCTGCGGCGGCGCCCGTCAACAAGCAGCTGCTGCGCGATCAGCTGGGTGTGGCGGCCGCCGCAGCGGCGGCTGGCGACGTGGCCCTGCTGGATGCGGCCCTGTTCGCGGCGCAGCGGCTCGCCGGCACGCCGCATGGTCCTCAGGACGCCCGCCGTGGCGCGCTGGCGGCGGAGCTGGCTGCGCTGCGCGATGGCCTGCAACGGCCCGGTGCTGCCGCCGCGCGAGCGCCCATGGCGGTGCCGCGGCCCGCGCCGGCGCGCTGACGAGTGCGCTCAAACCGCTGCGGGGGGCTCAGCCCTTGAAGCTCGGGCTGTCCGCGGCGTACTCGAAGGCGTCGGAGAAGATGTGGTCCGCCGACAGACCGCGGCCCTCGAAGGCGGCGCGCCCGGCCTCCACCATCGCCGGCGGGCCACTCATGTAAACGTCGTACGCGGCGATGTCCGGGTGATCCTCCAGCGCCGCCTCGTGCACATAGCCGCGGCGGCCGCTCCAGTCCGGGTCGGGCTCCGAGAGCACCGGGACCCAGCGGAAGTTGGGGTGCTCGGCGGCCCAGCGCTCCGGCAGCTCCGGCAGGTACAGGTCACGCGCCGCGCGCACGCCCCAGTACAAGGTCATCGGCTGCTCGAGGCCCAGGTGGAAGGCGTGCTCCAGCAGCCCCTTGATGGGCGCGAAGCCGGTGCCGCCGCCGAGGAAGAGCATGGGCCGCTGCGACTGCTCGCGCAGCACGAAGCTGCCGAGGGGGCCCTGGATGCGCAGCACGGTCTTCTCCTTCAGCTCATCGAAGATGTAATCCGTGAACTCGCCGCCGGGCACCCGGCGCACGTGCAGCTCCATCAGCGCATCGTCGTGCGGCGCGTTGGCGATGGAGAACGCGCGCCTGCGGCCGTCGGCGAGAATGAACTCCAGGTATTGACCGGCCAGAAACTGAAGCCGCTGGGTCTCCGGCAGCTTGAGCCGCAGGCGCATCACGTCGTGGCCGAGCTGCGTTTTCTCGGCCACCCGGCAGGGGAGGATACGCACCTCGATGTCGGCGACGGTCTCCAGCTCCGCCACCCGCAGCGTGACGTCGCTCTCGGGCACCGCCTGGCAGGTGAGGCAGGCGTCCGCCGGCTGTCCGGCCAGGGCCTCGGTCTTGCCGCTGGGATAGCTGACCCGGCCGGCCACCAGCTGTGCCGTGCAGCTGCCGCACTTGCCGTCCCGGCAGCCATAGGGCAGGCCGATGCGCTGGGCGATGGCGGCCTCCAGCAGGGTCTGGCCGCTCGCAACGGAAAAATTGTGACCTGCGGGCAGGGTGCTGACGGTGAAGCTCATGGCCTGGTACTCCGGGCCGCACCTCCGGAACAGGCTGTCGGTGCGGTCGCTGGGCATTGTGACAAGGGGCGGGGACCTTAACATGTCGCGATGCGCGGGCGGCCACGCAAGCCCCGCCGTGCCCGTGCAGGTCACCTTCACCGGCCCCATGGCAACCACCGCGGGGCTGCACAACCCGAGCAATCCGGACCGTGAGCAACTCAGTAATCATCATCGGCTGCGGCTACATCGGCCGTCTCCTCGGGGCCCGGCTCGCCGCCCAGGGCGCCGCCGTCACCGGCGTGGTGCGCAGCGCCGAGAGCGCCGCACGCCTGCCGTCGCTCGGCATCCGGGCGCTGCGGCTGGACCTGCTGTCGGACCCGGCGGATGCGCTGGACACCGCAGGCACGGCCGTGCTCCATCTGGCGCCGCCCCCCGCCGAAGGCCGCGAGGACCCGGTGACCGCGCGCCTCATCGAGGCCTTCGCCAACCGGGGGCAGCCGCGGCGGCTGGTGTACGTGGGCACCACCGGCGTCTATGGCGACTGCGGCGGCGATTGGGTGGACGAGTCACGGGTGCCCGCACCCACCGCCGACCGGGCGTTGCGCCGCTGGGATGCGGAGGAGCGCCTGCGCGCCTGGAGCGCGGCCACCGGCGCGGAGCTGGTGATTCTGCGCGTTGCGGGCATCTACGCCTGCGACCGGCTGCCGCTCGCCCGCATCCAAAGTGGCCAGCCCGTGGTGAGCGCCGACGAGGCGCCCTGGTCGAACCGCATTCATGCCGACGACCTGGTGGACGTCTGTATCGCCGCCATGGAGCGGGCGCCGGCAGGCGCGCTCTACAATGTCTGTGACGGCAATCCCAGTACCATGACGGACTATTTCCTGCGCGTGGCGACCGCTGCCGGCGTGGCGCCGCCGCCACAGATCCCGCTCGCGCAGGCGCCGGGTAAGGTCTCGGCGGGCATGCTGTCCTACCTGCGGGAGTCGCGGCGGCTCAGCAACCGGAAGCTGCTTCGGGAGCTTGGTCTGACCCTGCGGTATCCGACCCTGGATGCCGGGCTCGCCGATTGTTTTGCTGATCGGTAACCCGTCGCCGTCAGGTGCTGTGCCTTTCCGCCGGGCGTGTTGCTAGACTCCACAGTGTGAGCTCAGCGGTGCGTGGCAAGAAACTGTGCGCGGCGTGAGCCCGGGAGTGCGGCGCGCCCATGCCCGCTCGCATGGCGCCCCGTCGGGGTGAGCGTGCGCCCACAACACACAAGACCAACCCAAAGCCACGAGGAGTCAGTTCATGCAGGCCCATCACCGCCTTGCAGCCGCGGCCATCTGCTGCGCCTTCGGCATCGCGGCCGCTCCGGCCGGCGCCGTTGAGGACGAGGATCTCAATTTCGATACCACCGAGGATCTGTACGCCGTCTGCTCGACCACATCGGATCAGCCGGAGCACCTGGCGGCGACCTTTGCGTGCCGCGCTTTCATCGAGGCCACCGTGCAGTACCACGACGCCGTGAGCGACCGGAAGAAGATGCGGCGGCTCATCTGCTATCCGGAGAACGCCACCGTCGGCGACGGGCGCCGCGCCTTCCTGAGCTGGGCGGAGGCCAACAAGGACAATGCCGAGCGTATGGATGAGCTGCCGGTGGTGGGGCTGGTGCGTGCACTCGCCGCCCGTTACCCCTGTCGCTGATGGCCGCCGCGGATCACGCGGGTGCGCGAACTGAACCACCTTATCGGAGTCACACAGACATGACGCGAGTCTTCTTTGTTCCGGTTCTTGTCCTGACCATGCTCACCCTGACCGGCTGCGGCTCGACCACGGGGGAGCGTGCCGGCAGCGGTGCCCTGATGGGTGCTGCCGGCGGCGCCCTTGTCGGCTCGCTCAGCGCCAACGCGGGTCGAGGTGCGCTTATCGGCGCCGGCGCCGGCGCCCTCGGCGGCTACCTGGTGGACCAGCACCAAAAGGGCAATATCGACTGATCGCGCGCGGCTGTGCGGCATGCGGCGCCGCATGCAGCACCGGCCGCTCGCTGCGGGCGGCGCTGAACCACCCTGTGAGCACACTTGTGGAGACCCTATGAACACACCTGGAAGATGGATGCTGGTCGCCGCCGTTGCGGCGACCCTGGCCGCCGGTTGCGGCGGCACTACGGCGTCGCGCACGACCACCGGTGCAGCCGCCGGCGCCGCCGCCGGCGCGGCCATCGGCTCGACCAGCGCGAACGCCGGCAAGGGCGCCATGATCGGCGCCGCCGCGGGCGCCCTCGGCGGCTATGCCTATGACCAGCACCAAAAGCAGAAGGAGCGCGAAGCGCGGGAGCGCTACGACGATTGAGTCTGCCCCAGCCCTGGAGACACGGCTGAAGCCAGGGCTCCCGGAGGGCCTCGCGCGCCGCGCGTGCGCCCCTCCCCGTGCAGCGACTGCCTGAGCGCAACGACAGACCATGCCGGACGCCATCACCAGCTTTCCCGCCGCGCTCTGGCAGATTCTGCTGGAGCTCTCGCCATCGCTGCTGCTCGGGCTCTTCATCGCGGGCCTGGTGCACGTCTATGTGCCCGCGGCGGCCATCCACAAGCGCCTGAGCCGGCCTGACCTCGCGAGCACAGTGCGTGCATCGCTGCTGGGCGTGCCGTTGCCGCTGTGCTCCTGTGGGGTGATCCCGACAGCGCTGGGGCTCAGCAAGTCGGGGGCATCCAAGGGGGCGACCACCTCGTTCATGATCAGCACGCCGCAGACCGGCGTGGATTCCATTCTCGTCAGCGCCGCCTTCCTCGGCTGGCCCTTCGCCCTGTTCAAGGTCGTCGCGGCCTTCGTCACCGGCGTGGTCGGCGGCGTGCTGGTGAACCGCTTCACGCGGGCACAGCACGCCGCCGGTGCCGAGGGAGAAACGGCCCTCAATGTCCCGGGCAGCGACCGCGGGCTGGCCGGCGCGGTTCGCTACGCGGTCTTCGACCTGCTCGCCGCCATCGATCACTGGCTCATCGCCGGCGTGCTGGTGGCGGCCGTGATCACGGCCCTGGTGCCCGGCGACTTCTTCACCGGGCAGGCCTGGGCCCAGGGCTTCGCGGGGATGCTGGTGGTGCTGGTCATCTCGCTGCCGCTCTATGTCTGCACCACGGCGTCCGTGCCCATCGCCGCCTCGCTGATCGCCGCCGGCATGCCCGCGGGCTCCGCACTGGTGTTTCTGATGGCGGGCCCCGCCACCAACGTCGCCACCATCGGCGCGGTCTTCCGCACCCTGGGCGGTGTCGTGCTCGGCCTCTATCTCGGCACCGTCGTGGTCATGAGTCTCGGCTTCGGGCTGCTCTTCGATCAGGTACTGACGGCGGCGCCCGTGCTGGACGCAGCCCATGACCATGGCGGCGGCTGGCTTGCGACCCTGTCCGTTCTGGTGCTGTTGGCGCTGCTGGGGCTGCTGCAGTGGCGGCGCTGGCAGGCGCGCGCGTCGGCCGCCGACACAGCACTGGTCGCGGGCGCAGTCGACAGCGGCCCGGATGGCAGCCCGGATGGCAGCCCAGATGGCAGCCCAGATGGCAGCTTAGTGCTGCATGTGCAGGGGATGAGCTGCCAGCACTGCGTCGGCAGCGTGAAGCGCTCGCTGGAGGCCATGGACACGGTCACCGCGGCGACGCCGGATCTGGGGAGCGGACGCGTACGCATCCAGGGCGGTGGCTTCGCGGTACCCGAGCTGGTACAGGCCGTGGAGGCCGCCGGATTCACCGTCAGCGGCGTCGAAAAGGCCGCGGGCCGCGTTGACGCCCCCAACGCCTTGGACTAGATTGCAAGTCATCTCGCAGCGCGCAAAGGGTCCGGGCTGAAGCGCCACCATCGGAAACCATCCAGGTCGTCGTCGCGCCGCAGCCGCGGCGGATGCCCCCTGGGCCGCCGGTCCCCGCTGACCTCCCCGGCCCGTGATGCGCCTGTGGCGCACCCGTATCCGCCCCGCCGCCCCGCCGCAGATGTCCCGGTTCTCCGCAGCGCCGCCTGCACCTGAGCTGCCGCCCGCCGTGCCCGCGTGTCATCTCTGGCACCGTGCACCCTGCGCAGGCTGCGCCGCCCTGCTGTGGTCGTTTGTGGGTCGCCGATTTGTGCGTTGGTCGGCGGCCGTCTCAGCGCGGGCAATGCACGGGTCTTGTCGAGAAAGAGCGATGCGGATCTATGTAGGCAATCTGAAGTATGCGGTCACCGACGATCAGCTGCGCGAAATGTTCAGCGAGTTCGGCGAGGTGGCCAGCGCGGATGTCATCAAGGACAAGTTCTCCGGCCAGTCGAAGGGCTTCGGTTTCGTGGACATGCCCAATGACGCCGAGGCGGGGGACGCCATCCAGGCCCTGAACGACTCCATGCACGACGGGCGCAAGCTCACGGTCAACGAGGCCCGGCCGCGCACCGAGCGCCCGCCGCGGCGCTTCTAGCCGGACGGTCTGCGCCACCGCTCCCGGTGGGCAGCACGGCGCTTAAGGGCCGCTGCCCGCGTGTGCCGGTGGCGCTCAGTCGAGTCCCAGGCTCGGCCACAGGGCGTCCACCCGCGCCTTGACGGCCTCATCCATGCGGATGGGCTTGCCCCATTCGCGTGCGGTCTCACCCTGCCATTTGTTTGTGGCGTCGAAACCGGCCTTGGAGCCGAGCCCGGACACGGGAGAGGCGAAGTCCAGGTAGTCGATGGGCGTGTTCTCCACCATCACCGTGTCCCGCGCCGGGTCCATGCGCGTGGTCATGGCCCAGATCACGTCCCGCCAGTCGCGGGTGTTCACGTCCGCGTCCACGACGATGACGAACTTGGTGTACATGAACTGCCGCAGGAAGGACCACACGCCCATCATGACCCGCTTGGCGTGCCCCGGGTACTGCTTGTTCATGCTCACCACCGCCATGCGGTAGGAGCAGCCCTCGGGCGGCAGGTAGAAGTCCACGATCTCGGGGAACTGCTTCTGCAGGATGGGCACGAAGACCTCGTTCAGGGCCACGCCGAGGATGGCCGGCTCGTCCGGCGGCCGGCCCGTGTAGGTGCTGTGATAGATGGGGTCCGGGCGCTGGGTCATGCGCTCGATGGTGAGCACGGGGAAGTCGTCCACCTCGTTGTAATAGCCGGTGTGGTCGCCGAAGGGGCCTTCCGGGGCCGTGTCGCCCGGGTGGAGGTGCCCTTCGAGCACGATCTCGGCGCTCGCCGGCACCTGTAGATCGCTGCCCAGGCACTTTGCGAGCTCGGTGCGGCTGCCGCGGAGCAGGCCGGCGAAGGCGTACTCTGACAAGGTGTCCGGCACCGGGGTGACCGCGCCGAGGATGGTGGCGGGGTCCGCGCCCAGGGCGACGGCGACGGGGAAGGGCTCGCCTGGGTGGTGGCGCTGCCAGTCGCGGTAGTCCAGCGCCCCGCCGCGGTGCGCCAGCCAGCGCATGATGGCCCGGTTCGGGCCCAGCACCTGCATCCGGTAGATGCCGAGGTTCTGCCGCGTCTTCTCCGGGCCGCGTGTCACCACCAGGCCCCAGGTGATGAGCGGTGCGGCGTCGCCGGGCCAGCAGTGCTGCACGGGCAGCCGGCCCAGGTCCACGGCCTCCCCTTCGAGCACCTGTTCCTGACAAGGCGGGTTGCGGCGCACCTTGGGCGCCATGTCCAGCACCTTGCGGAAAATGGGCAGGCTCTCCAGCGCTGCCTTCATGCCCTTCGGCGGCTCCGGCTGTTTCAGAAAGGCGAGCAGCTTGCCGATCTCCCGCAGCGCGTCCACGGATTCCTCACCCATGCCCAGGGCGACCCGCCGCGGCGTGCCGAACAGATTGCCGAGCAGCGGCATGGACGCGCCTTTGGGCTGCTCGAACAACAGCGCCGGCCCGCCGGCGCGCAGGGTCCGGTCGCAGATCTCCGTGACCTCCAGATGGGGGTCCACGGGCACGCTGATGCGCTTGAGCTCGCCGCGGGCTTCGAGCTGCCCGATGAAGTCCCGCAGATCCCGATATTTCATGTCTTGTGATCCCCTGTCGCCGGTGGCTGCCTGTTGTGCGCGGCGGCGGACCGCTGCGCGCCCGAGCATGTGGTGGCCGCCGGGTGCGGCTTCGAGTGCCCCGGTGTCACCGTTTTGCCCAGGCCGCTGCGCCCGCGGGCGCCGCTTGTGCTCAGCTCTGGCTTCCGCCCGCCACGCTGTTGCAGCCTGCGTTGCAGATTGCAATACGCGCGGCCCCGGTCGGACGAACGGCACGTCGCGCTCCGGGTCGCGTCACCAAACTGTTAACCCAGGTGCAGTTTCGGGCCGATGCAGTGACTACAGTTCGCGATGAAAGGGCGCGCCCGAATCGGAAGTCGGTCCGTTGTTTGCATTCACAGGGCCAGCAGGCGGTTTCGCGAAGCGCGGCGCAGGACCTTCCAGCCACCGTCTCACAGCGCAGGGTTTCCATGAGCTCCGATCTGATCGTCGTCGCCGACCGCCGACCCTGGGCACCCAACGCTACCTTCCAGCTCATGTCCCGGCTCCTGCTGGACCGCCGGATCCTGTGGGTGGACGCGGATGCCTTCCGGCGTGACCGACTCGACTGCAGCGCTGTCCAGCCCCCGGGGAGTGCGGGCGGCCAAGCGTGTCATGCCGCACCCTTTCCGGTGCTCACTGCGGAAGACCTGGGCGCCGGCAGCCATCCCCTGGCGCGGCTCGTGAGCCCGCGACTGCTGGCGCGCCGTGTCGCCCGGGCGGCGCAGCGCCACGGCCTGCGCCGACCGCTGCTGTGGCTGGCGTCGCCCTGGGCGTCGTCCCTGCTCGACGATGACAATGACGGCCCGGTGATCTACCAGGCCGGCTGCACGCCCCCGCCAAGTCAGACGGCGCCGGCGCGCGAGCATGCTGCGCAGGAGGCCCGCATCCTGCGGCGGGCTGACCTGGTGCTGGTCCCCACACGCGATGCGGCGCGGGATCTCGACGCTGCGCGCGCCCGGCTGTTGCCGGCGGGCGTCGATCTGGAGCTCTTCTCGACGCCGGCGCAGCCCGCCCGTGATCTGCCGAGCGCCGGCCCGGTGGCGGGCTGTCACGGGTGCTTCGATGAGCGCTTCGATGCGGGCCTGCTGGCGGCCATCGCGCACCGGCTGCCGGATTGGCGCTTCATGCTGCTGGGGCCCGTGTACTGCGATCTGTCCGCCCTGCGCGGGCTGACCAATGTGCATGTGGCGGGCAGCCGGCCGCAGGATCAGCTGCCGCGTTACCTGCAGTTCTTTACTGCCTCGTTGCTGCTGCGCCGGCCCGATGCCCCGCCGGGGCAGGCGCCCGCCCTGCCCTTGCTGGAGACACTGGCCACCGGCTTGCCGACAGTGGTGGCCGGGGCGCTGAATCTCGGGGGCTTCGCCGATCTCGCCACCCGGGTGACGGGTGCCGACGCCGCCGCAGATGCCCTGCGCGCAGCGGCGGTAGAGCCTGCGGAGCGTCGGGCGCTGCGGCGTCTTCGGGTGCGGGGAGACGGCTGGGGTGCGCGCGCGGCGACGGTGAATCGCCTGCTGACGGAGCTCGAAACGGCCGCAATGCCGGCCGCCGCGGCGCGTTTCTGAGGCGACAGCGCCGGCGCCCGTGCCCGCACCCTGCGGGAGAGCGGCGGGCCTGTGCTAACCTGCTGGCTCTCCGGTGCTTTGCGCCGGCGGTGCCCATGCCTGCAAACAACACCTTTCTCCTGCGCCTGGTCCTCATCGAGTGCCTGCTCCTGGTCGCCCTGGCGGTCCTCGGCCCGCAGGTGCTGGGTGACGCCGCCGCCGGCCCGGCCCTCGCGTGGCTGCTCGCACTCATCGTCGCCGCGCTGCTCGCGATGGTGACGGCGGCGCTCGCGTGGCGGCGGTGGCGCGCTCTTGAGCGACTCGTCACAAAGGTCGAGCGCGCCGCGGATGCCCTCACGCGCGAGCGCCCGGGTATGGCGTTGCCCGCGGTGGGCGACCCGTTGACCGACCGTCTGATCGTCGCCTTCAATGGCATGGTCCGACGCTTGGCGGAGCACCCATCTGCGCCGTCCGGCGCCTCGGCGGATGCGAAGCCGCGCACCGCGGCGACGACCGAGCGCGACGCGCGCCCGCGGCATCTGCCGGAACCGGCCGACGACGACCTCGCGGACCGCGTCGCCCGCTGTGCCGCCGGCGCGCTGCCGGTGCTGCTGGCTGAGGACAGCCGCCCGAACCAGCTGGTGGCGACGACGCTTCTGGCGAAGGTGGGCTTGCGCGTGGACGTGGTGGAGAACGGCCTCCAGGCCGTGGCCGCCGTCAGCCGACGCAACTACGCTCTGGTGCTGATGGATCTGGCGATGCCGGATATGGACGGCATCGAGGCCACCGGCTGCATCCGTTCCCTGCCGGGCAAGCGTGGGCGTGTGCCCATCGTGGCCATGACCGCGAACGCCTTCGACGAGGACCGCCAGCGCTGCCTGGATGCGGGCATGGACGGCTACCTGAGCAAGCCCATCGACCGCCAGGCGCTGTTCGCGGCCCTGCTCCGATGGGTGGACAGCCGGGAGACGGGGTCGGCATCGGCAGCGGGCGCTCCGGCTGCGGCGGTACAGTCGGCCCAGCCGCAGCCGGTGGCCGCTGCGGCCGGGCACATCGATCCGGCGCTGGCGCAGGACGGCTTGCCCGTGCTGGACGAGCAGGTGGCGGGCGCGCTGGCAAGGGACCTCACCGATGCCCTGATGCCGGAGGTGGTGGCCACATTCATTGCGGAGGTGCGCGAGCGCATCGCCGCCGTTCAGCAGGCTGCCGCTGCGGGGGACAGCGCCCGCGCCGGCCAGCAGGCCCACGCGCTCAAGGGCAGTGCGGCGACCTTCGGCGCCACCGCACTGCAGGCGCGGGCGCTCAGCATCGAGCAGGCGGGCCGCGCCGGCAGCCTCGAGGCGGTGCGCGCGCAGGTCAACGGGCTCGGTGCCTGCGGCGAGGCCGTGATCGCGTTGCTGGCGGTGCGCTGGGGCGGCGCGGGCCGCGGGCAGCGCGGGCACGGCGGCGTCCCCTGTTAGCCCGAATCAGCCCGAGCGGCCATCGGCGCAGCTCGGGGTTATCATATCGGGCATTCCGCGCGCTGTCGGAACTGGGGCGAGCCTTGATGGCTGGACGGGCACCGTGCCCGGGCTGCCCCGTCCCCGGCGGCGGCGTGCCGGGCTGACTCACAGGAGCCGGATGTCGATGGCGAGCGAACCTGCTGCGGTGCTGATCGTCGAGGACAGCATGAGTCTCGGCAGCGTGTACCGGGCCTATCTGCGCAACGAGCCCTATGCGGTGAGCCATGTGCCGGACGGGGCAAGCGCCATGGCGCGCCTCGGCCGCGAGCCGCCGGACGCGCTGCTGCTGGACCTGCAGCTGCCGGACATGGACGGCATGGACATTCTGCGCCACATCCACGAGCACCGGATGCCCATCGCCGTGGTCATCATCACCGGGCACGGCTCCGTGGACAAGGCCGTGGATGCCATGCGCTACGGCGCCTTCGATTTCGTCGAGAAGCCGGTCTCCTCCGAGCGGCTCATCGTCACCCTGCGCAACGCCGTCGAGAAGGTGCGCATGCGCGACTTCGTGGACCGGCTCGCCGACGACTTCCGGCGCGAGGGCTACCACGGCTTCCTCGGCAGCTCCCTGCCCATGCAGGCGGTGTACCGCATCATCGACAGCGCCGCACCGAGCCGCGCCACGGTGTTCATCACCGGCGAGAGCGGCAGCGGCAAGGAGGTCTGTGCCGAGGCCATCCACCGCCGCAGCGACCGTGCCGACAGGCCCTTCGTCGCCATCAACTGCGCCGCCATCCCGCGCGACCTCATGGAGAGCGAGATCTTCGGTCACGTCAAAGGCGCCTTCACCGGTGCCGTGCGCGACCGCGCCGGCGCCGCGCGTCAGGCCGACGGCGGCACGCTGTTCCTGGACGAGATTGCGGAGATGGACCTGGACCTGCAGACCAAGCTGCTGCGCTTCGTGCAGACCGGCAGCTTCCAGCCCGTGGGTGCCTCCAGCATGGAGCAGGTGGACGTGCGCTTCGTCTGCGCCACCAATCGCGACCCGCTGGCGGAGGTGGCCGCCGGGCGCTTTCGCGAAGACCTGTTCTACCGCCTGCACGTGATCCCCATTCAGCTGACACCGCTGCGTAAGCGCGAGGGTGACATCCTGGAGCTGGCCAACGCCTTCCTGCGCCGCTACGCGGCAGAGGAGGGCAAGCAGCTCGCAGCCTTCGACGCCGACGTGGAGGCGATCTTCCTCGCCTACCCCTGGCCCGGCAACGTGCGCCAGCTGCAAAACGTCATCCAGAACGTCGTGGTGCTCTACGACGGCGAGCGCGTGACCCGTGCCATGCTGCCGCCGCCGCTGGACACCCTCGAGCCCGGCGCCGGGCCAGGCCCGGCGATCCGCCGCCCGCCGCCCGCCGGTCCGGCAGTTCATGCCGATGCCGCCCCCATTCGCCCGCTCAAGGACCTTGAGCGCGAGGCCATCGAGCAGGCCATCGCCCACTTCAACGACAACATCCCGCAGGCCGCCGCCGCCCTCGGCGTGAGCCCGTCCACCATCTACCGCAAGCGCCAGACCTGGGACCGCCACGAGTAAGGGCAGGTGCCGCCCGGGCGGTCGGCGGGTCTCGGCGGGCGGCAGCGCGCGGCGGGCACAGTGTATGCTCCCCGCATGGACAACCCCGCAATCGGACAGCGTCATGTCGCCTGCCACCAACCCTGAGCCCGTGCCGGCACGGCGTGCGGACCCGCGGTCCGCACTGCTCTGGGTGGCCGTGGCCCTGCTGCTCGCCGCCGTCATCGGCGTGGCCCTCCACAGGGCCTGGCCGCTGCTGTTCCCCGAGATCAGCGCGCGTGCGCCGTTGGACATGGGCTGCGACCTCCGCACGTCCGCCTGCGGCGTGAGCTTCGCCGACGGCGGCAGCGTGCAGCTCGACATCCGCCCCCGGGGCATGCCCACCGCAGAACCGCTCGATGTGGCGGTGCGCCTCGCCGACCTGCCGCCGCCCGCCCGTGTCGAGCTGGACTTCGCCGGCATCGATATGGACATGGGCTACAACCGCGTCCCCCTGTCACCCGTGCCTGATGCGTCAGGCGTCTACACCGGCACCGGCATGCTCCCGGTCTGTCTGGTGGAGCGCATGGCGTGGGAGGCCCGGGTGCTGCTGCACTTCGAAGACCGCACCCTGGCCGCACCCTTCCGCTTCGAGACGAGGCGTCGCGGCGAGCCCGCCGGCCCGGCACGGTGAGGGCGTGGAACTGTGTCCGAGAGACAAACAGCGAGGCCCACCTCGACCTTCGACGCACTCGTGGAATATGAGAATATTCCAATATTGACGGGCGTCAAAACGCCGCGTCAGGCAGTTGCCCTAAGCTGACGCCGGGCCGCGCCTGACGGCCGGTTCCGTCCAACGACAGTGTCCAGAACGGAGGTCAACAAATGCTCGCCAAGAAGCGTCTCCTGCTTGCCGCCGGCCTCGCCGGCGCCACCTTGTTCGCCGCCGGCTCCGCCAACGCCTTCTGGGGGCCGTTCAACCCCTGGAACTGGGGTAATGGCTGGGGGCCGGGCTGGGGTAACGGTTGGGGCAGCCCCTGGTACGGTCCGGGCTATGGCTATGGCTACCCGGGCTACTGGGGTGGTTATCCGGGCTACTGGGGTGGCTATCCCCATGCCTATGGCGCCGCGCCATACGCCTACGGCTACCCCGGCTATGCCTGGCTCGCGCCCGCCGCGCCTGCTGCCGGCAGTGAGTCCTCGCAGTAAGCCCCGACCCAAGGCCGGCCTTGATCATATGGTCGATCACCCTGGCCGCGGACTGCGTGGTCAGGCCATCCTGGCCTGACATCATCAGGGCTGGAAGCCCTGACGACGCAGGGCAGCTCCGCGCACGGTCGCAATCGTGATCAAGGCCGCGCCGCCCGGTGGGCGCTGCACCCGGCGCCTGCCGGGCACTCTTTTCCACCCGATCCCGATCCCGTTTCGCGCTCCGGCCTCCGGGGCGCGGACGGCTCCCCGGCGCTTGCTGCTTGCCGCCGGCTGTTATGATTCCGCGCCTCAGAGACTGTGAAAGCCATCCGTAACCCCGGTCGAAGCGCGTAGGCTGTCGATTGGGTCAGCGCAGCGTGAGCCGACGTGCGCGCAGCGCTCTCACGGTCTCCCCAGACTTGTCGGCGGCGGGAGAGACAGATGCGCGTACTGGTGGGGGACATCGGCGGCACCAAGACCGGGCTCGCCGTGGCGGAGGTGGCCGGGGATGCGGTGCGCTTGTCGCACGCTGCCCGCTATCCCAGCCGTGACTACGGTGACCTGACGGCCCTGGTGCGCCGCTATCTGGATGACACCGGTGTGCAGTGCGACGCCGGCAGCTTCGCGGTGGCGGGGCCGGTGGTGGACGGCCGCAGCCGCACCACCAACCTGCCCTGGAGCCTGGATGCGGCCGAGCTGGCGCAGGGACTCGGCTTCCAGCAGGCGTTTCTGCTCAATGACCTGGAGGCGGTCGCCTGGGGCGTGCCGGCGCTGGCGCCGGACGATCTCGCCGAGATCCAGGCGGGGGAGCCGGGCGGCGTCGGCAACGCCTGCGTGGTGGCGGCTGGCACGGGCCTGGGCGAGGCGGGCCTGTTCTGGGACGGCCAGTGCCATCATGCCTTCGCCACGGAGGGCGGGCATACGGACTTCGCGCCGGCGGACGAACGGGAGTTTGCGCTGCTGGGCCACCTTCAGCAGCGCTTCGGCCGGGTGAGCTGGGAGCGGGTGGTGTCCGGCATGGGCATCGCCAATGTCTATGACTTCCTCGTCGCCTGGCACCGGGCGGAGGAGCACCCGCCGGCGGTGGCAGCGGCGCTCGCGGGCAACGGCGATGTGGGCGCCGCGGTGGCGCAGTGTGCGGCGGAGGGCCTGCATCCCTGCACGGAGGCGATGGAGCTCTTCGCCCGACTCTACGGCCGCGAGGCGGGCAACATGGCACTCAAGCTGCTGGCCCTGGGCGGGGTCTATCTGGGCGGCGGCATTGCGCCCAAGAACCTTGACCTGCTGCGCGCGGGCGGCTTTCTGGAGGGGTTCCTGGACAAGGGCCGGATGCGCGGGCTCATGGAACGGATGCCGGTGCAGGTGATCCTGAGCCAGCAGGTGCCGTTGCTCGGCGCGGCACGCTTTGTTGGACGTTGAGTGACGAGCATCCACGCCGGCCAGCCCCCAGCCCTCAGCCCTCAGCCCTCAGCCCTGATCCTTAGGACTGTAATGCCGCTTCAGCCAGGCCGTGAGGCCTTCGAGGCCGGGGAACAGCACCCGCTCGGTGACGTTGGACTGGTCGAGCTTGTCGCGGATCTCCCACTTGAGGCCCGCGGGAATCACGATCTTGCGGGCGAGGCCCGGATGGTCGGCAAACCAGTCGTCCAGCGCCAGGCGCGGGTCGGACATGACGGAGAAGAAGGCGAACTGGTTGACGATGCGGTCGTCGATGGACGGCGGCTCGAAGAACAGTGCAAAGGGCCGGGCGCAGGCGGCGTCCAGCTCCTCGAGCGACTTGACGGTCTCTGAGAGCATCTCGACCGTGAAGACGTTGGCGCCCTCGCGGGCGAGGCGGGCCGCCAGCACGTCCGGCACCAGCTCGTGGGTGCGCAGGTAGTTGGCGCCCCAGACGGCGCCGTCACGGTCGAACTGCTCGATGTTGGCGGTGGCGAAGTGCAGCGCGGCGAAGGGCGAGTAGGTCCAGTCCATGAGCCGCGTCGGCAGGCCGTAGTGCTGGGCCACCGAAAGCCAGTGCCACACGGAGTCCCGCTCCACCACCCGGCGATGGGCGTACTTGCGGAAGTTGCGCAGCAGATGGTGCTCCAGCGCTGCATAATCGCCGCCGAGCCGGCACAGGGTGGTCTCAAGCGGGTAGTCGGCGTCCGACAGCCCGCGGAAGGCGTAGCGGGAGCGATAGCGGCCCAGCTCCGGAATCCAGGCCTCGGCGAACAGGGCGTCCTGGAGGTCGTTCCAGCTTTCGATGCGGGTTTCGTCCATTCTTCCTGCCTGATCATGGCGGCCGAATCCCGCGAGCGTAACTTGGTTCTGTGACGGTGTTGCGACGCCGGGCGTGGAGTACGAAGTAACAGACACACCTGATGTGTATCCTCGGTGTTGCACCGCGGGGAGCTGGCGCTGGTGCCGAGCAGAAGGCGAAACGCAAATACGAAGTAACAGGCGGACTTCAGCCGGTAGGACGGATAAGCGAAGCGCATCCAACAGGCCAGGGGGGCGGATGCGCTTCGCTTGTCCGCCCTAGGGCTGCGACATCACGCAGTCCAAGCACGCCCGCAAACCCTCACACGGAGCCTGAGTCAATGCCCTCCCGCGAGCGCATCGGCACCTGGATCGAATCCGCGCCGGTCCAGCGCATCATCATCGCCGTCATCATCGTCAACGCCGTCACCCTTGGGCTGGAGACCGCGGATGCCCTGATGGCGACCTTGGGCGGGCTGCTGAAGGCGCTGGACCGGGCCGCGCTGGCGGTGTTCGTGGTGGAGATCGGCCTCAAGCTCTATGCCTTCGGCTGGCGCTTCTTCCGCGGCGCCTGGAATGTGT
The DNA here is from genome assembly GCF_913063425.1 of uncultured Thiohalocapsa sp. GTDB lineage: Bacteria > Pseudomonadota > Gammaproteobacteria > Chromatiales > Chromatiaceae > Thiohalocapsa. Next base: position 37,758 of record NZ_CAJXYK010000006.1, on the reverse strand, counting down.
TCGACTTCGCCGTGGTGGCCATCGCCCTGGTGCCGGCGAGCGGGCCGCTGGCGGTGCTGCGGGCCCTGCGGGTGCTGCGGGTGCTGCGGCTCGTGTCCACGGTGCCGCGGCTGCGCTTCGTGGTGGAGGCGCTGCTGGCGGCGGTGCCGGGCATCACCTCCATCGCCGGGCTGATGCTGCTCCTGTTCTATGTCTTTGCGGTGATGTCCACCAGCCTGTTCGGCGCGCGTTTTCCGGAATGGTTCGGCAGCATCGGTGCGTCCATGTACACCCTGTTCCAGATCATGACCCTGGAGAGCTGGTCGATGGGCATCGTGCGCCCGGTGATGGACGCCTACCCCGCCGCCTGGGCCTTTTTCGTGCCCTTCATCCTCATCGCCACCTTCACCATGCTGAACCTCTTCATCGGCATCATCGTGGACACCATGCAGACCATGCACGAGGCCGACCACGCCGCCGAGCGGCGCGAGATGGAGGGGGCCATGCATGACGACACGGACCGGGTGCTGGCGGAGGTGCGGCACCTGCGGCAGGAGGTGGCGGGCCTGCGCGCGGCGCTTCAGGCCGCCGCCGGCGCCGGGGGCGATACTCAGGGATCGGGCGGACGGCCGGCGGAAGAACGTACAAAAAGCTGATATTCGCGTGCAAAAGATTTGCATATTAACTTGAATTTACTAGTATCTGTGCTATGACCCCGCTCGCCTCACAGCGCCGCTGCCTCTCTTGCCGCCGGCACTGTCGGGCGGCGCTGGCTCTGTGGTGTGCGCTGCTGCTGGCGGCGCCGGCGGCTCCTGCGCTGACCCTGAAGGTCAATGTGGAGGGTCTGGAAGGCCAGGAAGAGAAAAACGTCCTGGCGCTGCTCGGCCTCTATCAGGAGCAGCAGGACAGCGAGCTGACGGTGCCGCGCCTCATCGCTCTGTACCGTCGTGCGCCGGAGCAGATCCGCGAGGCGCTGGCCCCCTTCGGCCTCTACCGGGTGGAGATCGAGGAGGAGCTCACCCGGCCCGATGATCCGGACGGCCGCTGGGTGGCGAGCTTCCGCATCGACCCGGGCGAGCCCGTCAAGATCGCCACCGTGGACTACCGCGTCACGGGCGCGGGCGCCGATGACCCGGCCTTCCCGGAGGCCTTTCCCATGCAGCCGGGCGACGTGCTGCTGCACGCCGACTACGACAAGGCCAAGGGCGAGATCACGGCCATCGCCTCCGAGCAGGGCTATCTCGACGCGCAGCTCGCGCGCCATGTGGTGCTTATCGACCCGGTGGCCTACACCGCCCACATCGAGTTTCACCTGGACACCGGCCCGCGCTGGTACTTCGGGCAGGTGAGCTTCCAGCAGGACCTGCTTGCTGACGATTACCTGCGCAAGTTCGTGGACTTCGCGCCGGGCGATGTCTACGACCCGGACCAGCTCCTGGGGCTGCAGGGCAAGCTCATCGGCATGGAGTACTACAGCAACGTCGAGATCGTGCCGCTCAAGGACCAGGCGGGCCCCGACCGGCAGGTGCCCATCCGCGTGCAGGCGCAGCGCAACAAGGCCAACAAGTACCGGGTGGGTCTCGGCTATGCCACCGACATCGGTCCACGCTTCAGCCTCGACTACCGGCGCCGCTACATCGGCCGCCGCGGGCACAAGCTCAAGTCGGAGATCGAGATTGCGCCTGTGACCCAGTCCTTCGTCACCGAGTATCGGATCCCGTTCCGGGACCCGGTATCCGACTATGTGCAGCTGCGCACGGAGGTCTACTCCTTCGACACAGCGAGCCGGCAGGGCACGCTGTTCGAGCTGAGTGCGCTCCAATCGGTGGTGACCGCCGGCGGCTGGCGCCGCAACCTGGGCGTCGACTACCGCTACGAGGACTACGAAGTCATCGAGGACGACAGCGACAGCTTCACCGGCCTGGTGCCGCATGCCTCCTGGTCGCGGGTGGTGGCGGACGACCCCATCAACACCAAAAACGGCTACCGGCTGAAGCTCCTGCTGGAGGGCACGGCGCGCAATGTGCTGTCCGAGACCAGCTATCTCAGCGGCAGCGTCAACTACAAGGGCATCAAGTCCCTGGGCGCCGGCAACCGCTTCATCGGCCGGGCCAACCTGGGTGCCACCTGGGCTGCGACGCTCACGGACGTGCCGGCGAGCCAACGCTTTTTCGCCGGCGGCGACAACAGCATCCGCGGCTGGGGGCTGGATGCCCTGGGCCCCGTGGACCCGGAAACGGATCAGGTGGTGGGCGGGCGCTACCTTGCGGTCGGCAGCCTGGAATACCAGCGCAAGATCAAGGGGCCCTGGAGTGGCGTGGTGTTCACGGATTTCGGCAACGCCTTCGATCCGGACTACGACGCGGACTGGGAACAGAGCGCGGGCCTGGGTCTGCGCTTCTCGACGCCCATCGGGCCGGTACGGGTGGATGTCGCCTACGCCATCACCAAAGACCCCGCGGGTTTCAGGCTGCACCTCGGCCTGGGCCCGGATCTTTAGCGGGCGGCTGCACGCCCCCAGGCCGAGCGGCCGCCGCGGCCGTTGAGAAAGCAGGAATCGAGACGCCCCAGCGTTGGGTCCTTTGCGATGCTGGGCCATGCTGGCCGGTGCCTCGGCAGCTCCCAAACAACCAACCGGACTCACCATGCCCAAGCGCACCGCCGGCCACTCCCTCATCGGCTTCCCGCTGCTCGGGCTGCTGTTGCGCCTGGTGGGCCTACTGCTGCTCGTCGCCGTGCTGGTTTCGGGCTTTGTGCTCGGCACCCAGACCGGGCTGCGGATGGCGGTGGCCCTGGCCGAGGAGCTGGCCCCGGAGCGGGTCAGCGTCGGTCCGGTGGACGGGCGGGTGCTCGGGGAGCTGACCATCGGCGACCTGACACTGGACCTGCCTGGGCTCGGCCTCGGGCTCGGCCGGCTGCACCTGGACTGGCAGCCGGGCGCTCTGCTGACGGGCCGGCTGCGGGTGCGGGACCTGAGCGTCAGCGACGTCCATGTGGTGACGGCGCCCGCGTCGGCGGAGAAGCCGCCGGCGGAGCCCTTCCAGCTGCCGGAAATCCGTCTGCCCATCGCCGTGGACATCGACCGGGTGCTGGTGGAGCGCCTGAGCTTGCGCCAGGCGGGGGCGCCGGACACCGCCGCCATTCGCGTCACCCGCGCCGAGCTGTCGGCCACCGCGGACGGCGACCGTGTGGACCTGCGCCGGCTCAGCGCCGACCTGGCGCAGCCCGAGGCCGGTGCCGAGGCCGCGGGGAGCGCCCGGCTCACCGGTGACTATCCGCTGGACCTGACGCTCGACTGGCACTTCCGGCAGCCACCGGCGCTGACGCTCACCGGCCGCGGCACGGTGACGGGGACGCTGGCGGAACTGGAGGTGGAGCACCAGCTCACGGGCGCCGCGGAGGCGACGCTCACGGCGACCCTGCGCGAGGTGCTGACGGCGCCGGCCTGGCAGGGCGATCTGACCGTAACGCGCGTGGATCTGCCGGCCCTGGTGCCGGACGCGCCTGCGGTGGACCTGAAGGCGCAGCTCGCCACCGCGGGCGACCTGGAGCGCGCCACGCTGACGGGCACCCTCAACGGCGTTGCACCGGATCTGCCGGAGCTGGGCGAGCTGAGCGCCGCGCTGGACCTGACCTGGGCCGAGCAGCGCCTGACGCTCGGGGCGGTGCGCCTCGACGAGACCGCCTCCGGGGCCAGACTCGACCTCAGCGGCCATGCCGATCTCGCCGGCAGCGTGCCGGCCTTTGCGCTGCAGGGCGACTGGGAGCGCCTGCGCTGGCCGCTCACCGGCGACGTGCTGGTGGCGGCGCCGCAAGGCGAGGTCGCGGTGGCCGGCGACCTGGACGCCTTCGACTACCAGCTGAGCGCCGAGGTGTCCGGGGCCGACCTGCCCGCGGCGGCACTGACGCTCGCCGGCAGCGGCAGCGCCGAGGACACGCGCATCGACACACTGCTCCTCGAGACCCTGGGCGGGCGCATCGAGGCCAAGGGCAGCGCCGCCTGGGCGCCGGCGGTCACCTGGGACCTGGCCGTCACCGCGGCGGACATCGACCCGGGGCTTCAGGTGCCGGGTCTGGACGGCAAGGTGGCGCTGAAGGCGGACTCCCAGGGCGGACTCGATGACGGCTACCGCTTCGGTGCCAACGTCACTGCCGCACTGGAGGCCTACCCGGGCGTCGTCGTCAACGTCGCCGGCAACGGCGATCTGCAACAGGTGCAGCTCGGCACGCTGACGCTGGAGACCCTCGGCGGGCTGGTGGAGGGCGGCGGCGAGCTGGCCTGGGCACCGGCCCTGCGCTGGAACCTTGCGCTGCGCGCCGACGACCTGGACCCGGGGCAGCAGTACCCGGGGCTCGACGGCCGCGTCGGCTTTGCGCTCGACAGCACCGGCGGCCTGGCGGACGGCTTCGACTTCGGCCTTCAGGGCAGCGCCGCGCTCAGCGCCTATCCGCCCGCCGTCGTCGACCTGCGCGGCACCGGCACCGGCGAGGCGGCGGAGATCGCAACCCTGGACATCCAGGTGCTGGACGGGCGCATCACCGGCGACGGCCGCGTGGCCTGGGCGCCGGCGGTGGAATGGAATGCGGCCCTGACCCTGACGGAGCTGGACCCGGGCAGCCTGCTCGCGGACTGGCCCGGGCGCATCGGCGGCGGCCTCGAGAGCAGCGGGCGCCTCACGCCCGACGGGCCGGACCTCACCGCCCGCATCAACGAGGTGAGCGGCACCCTGCGCGGCTATCCGGTGCGCCTCGCCGCGGAGGTCGGCATGCGCGGCGAGGCGATCGAGCTGCGCAACCTCACCGCCGGCTCCGGGAGCACGCGGCTCACCGCCGGCGGCGGCGTCACCGGCGAGCAGCTGGACCTGCGCTTCGACCTCGCCTCGCCGGACCTGGCGGCGCTGCTGCCGGGCGCCGCGGGCAGCCTGGACCTGGCCGGTGCGGTCACGGGCACCGTCGAAGCCCCGCGCGTGCGTGTGGACCTGGAAGGCCGGGATGCGGAGCTGAACGGGCAGGGCATCGCCGCGATCACCGCCAGCGCCGATGTGGGGCTTAAGCCCGGCGACGACTTCGACATCGACCTCAGCGGCCGGGACCTCATCGCCGGTGGGCAGCGCTTCGAGACCTTATCGGTGCAGGGCAGCGGGCGCATGGACCAGCACCGGTTGCGTGCCGCGGCCACGGGCGATCTCATGGCGCTGGAGGCGGCACTGAGCGGTGGGCTCGGTGCCGACGGCGCCTATGCCGGCAGCCTCGGCAGGCTTCAGCTCGCGAGCCAGGCCTTCGGCACCTGGGACCTGACGCGCCCGGCGCCCCTCGCCGTCGGCGCCGGTGCCGTGCAGCTGGGGCCGCTGTGCCTCGGCGACGGCCAGGGCTCCGGCGGCTGTGTCGGCTTCGAGCAGCCGCAGCCGGGCCGCTTCGAGGTGTCCCTGGACGTGGACCGCATCGATTTCGGCATCCTGAACCCGCTGCTGCCGGAGCTGTTGGTGATGCAGGGCCATGTCAGCGCCGACGGCCGCTTCCGCGGCGAGGGCAACCGACTTGCCGGCAGCGCACGGGTGGCGGTGCCCACCGGCGAGGTGACCATGGCCCTCGGCGACGCGGGCGAGGAGACGGGCCGGGACGTGCTCGTGTTCTCGGGCACGCGGCTCGATATCACGGCGGGTGACGCCGGCCTGGATGCGCGGCTGGACCTGTCCGTCGCCGAGCTGGGCGGGGTGCGCGCCGCGCTGTCGCTGCCGGGCTTCCGGCTGGACAGCGGCGCCGCGCAGCCGCTGCGCGGGGACGTCCGCATCGGCCTCGACGGCCTTGGGCGCGTGTCGAACCTGCTGCCGGACGTCACCAATGTGCGCGGCAACATCGACGGCGATCTGCGCCTTGCGGGCAGCCTGGGTGCACCGGACATCGGCGGCGAGCTGCGCGTGCGCGGGCTCGCCCTGGAAGTGCCGCTGTACGGCTTCGCCCTCAGCGATGCGGATTTCACCGCCGTGAGCCGCACGGCCACGGCGCTCGAGCTGAGCGGCGGTGCGCAGATGGGCGACGGCCGCATGACCCTGTCGGGCGACGTGGACCTGGGCGGTGCGGCGCCGGCGGGGACCATCAATATCCGCGGCGACGATCTGACGGTGGCCGACAGCAGCGAATACTTCGCACTGCTGTCCATGGACATGACCATCGGTGTCGGCGCCGCCGGGGCCGCCGTGCGCGGCGAGGTGACCATACCGGAGGCACGTATCAAGCCGCGCACCGTGCCCACGGGCACCGTGCAGCCCTCGCCCGATGTGGTGATGGAAGCGCCCGCCGAGGACGCTGCCGGCGCACCGCTCAGCATCGACCTGGTGGCAAAGCTCGGCGAGGCGGTCACCGTGGACGCCTTCGGCCTGCGCGGGCGCCTGCGTGGCGAGCTGCGGGTGCTGAAGGCGCCGCAGGGCGAGATTCTCGGCGATGGGCAGCTGTCGATCGTCGACGGCACCTATCGGGTGACCCTGCCCACGCTTGGCGTCATGACCGCCATCGGCCGGCCGCTCACCATCGAGCAGGGCTTCGTCGTCTACGCCAAGACCCCCATCGGCAATCCGGGGCTGATCCTGAACGCACAGCGCGAGGGCGGCGACATCACCGCCGGCGTGCGGGTGCTCGGCACCCTGCGCAACCCGAAGCTCGCCTTCTTCTCCGAGTCCGATCCGAACCTGACCCAGTCGGAGGTGACGCAGTACCTGGTGACGGGCATCCCGCCGAAGCGCGATGCCGCGGAGGACTCCCGGGCGGTGGCCGTCGGCACTTACGTCGCCCCCAAGCTCTACATGGAGTACGAAACCGCCGGCCGCGACACCCAGGACAGCGTCAAGATGCGCTACGACCTGTCGAATAACATCGAGCTGCAGACCGAGACCGGAGAGAGCCAGGGAGCGGACATCTTCTTCAAGTTCGAGAACTGAAAGCCGGGTCCGATCTGCCGCCCATCACTGGGAAACGTGTCAGAAGCAACGCCAACCCCGTAGGGCGGATCAGCGAAGCGCAGCCGCCGACCCGACTCATCCACACTATCTCGCCGATGGACCGGCTGTTCCTGAAGCGTCCCTTGGTGCCGACCCGCGTGCCCACCGCGGATCCCTTCCCGGCCCGGCTTGATCTGGCGGGCCGTTCGGCCGAACATCCCGGTTCCCTCAAGCTGCCCGTCGCCCCCATCGCATGAGCTCGACCCCTGCACCCGAGCGTCCCGGAGATCCGCTGCCTGCCCCCCCGGCCGGCGTGCGCGGGCCTGCGCAGGTCCCGATTGCGGTCCTGTCTCTGGCGCTGTCTCTGGCTGCCGCCCCCGCGCCGGGCGTGGAGCCGCACGAGCCCCTCGTCGGTGTCATCGGGTTCGACCTGTGCGAGATGGATGCAGACGGCCTGGTGGGCCCGCCGGGCGGCAAGCGGGCCCTGGATTACGAATTCTGCATTCCGGCGGGCGCCGGCTTCGCGGCGCAGGTGCGGGCCATCGATGCCACCGCGCGCCTCAGTCCCGGCTCCCCGGGGCGTGTCGGCTGCGGCCCGGACGAGGTGCTGGTGCTCGGCAATACGCACCGACCGGACTTCGCCTTCGTGCTGCAGCAACTGGCCGGTCTGCCTTATGTCGAGCGCATCGAGCGCGCGTGGTTCGAGTAGCGCGCCGGTGGGCTGGGGGCGGAGGCTCTGGGGGCGGATGCTCTGGGTGCGGATGCGTTGGGGGCCGCGGCACTGGCCGGCCTGGCTCGCGGTGGGCCTGTTCGGGCTTCTGGCGCGGCTGCCCTTCCCGCTGCTTTGGGCGCTGGGGCAGGGGCTCGGGCGCCTGGCATGGCTGGTGCTGCCGGGGCGGCGTGCCGTAGCGCAGACCAATGTGTCGCTGTGTCAGCCGGGGCTCGATGCACGGGCGCGTGCGCAGCTGGTGCGGGCGCACTTCGGCTGGCTCGGTGTCGCCGCCGTCTCTCAGGGGCTCAGCTGGCGGGCCGGGCCAGGGCGGCTTGCGCGCATCGTGCGTATCCGCAACCGCGAGCACATCGATGCCTGTATCGCCGCCGGCCGGCCCGTGATCGTGCTGGTGCCGCACTTCGTGGGGCTGGAGCTGGGCGGCACGGCCTTCACGGCGCTGGTGCATCCGGGCATGTACATGTATCAGCGCATCCGCAATCCGGTGCTCGATGCCCAGGTGCGCCACGGGCGCACCCGTTTCGGCAGTATTCCCGTGGAGCGCAGTGACGACCTGCGTGGCCTGATCCGCCGCATCCGTGCCGGCATCCCGTTCTTCTACCTGCCGGATCAGGACCCCGGGCCGCGGCGGGGCATCTTCGTGCCCTTCTGCGGCGTGGCGGCGGCCACGGTGCCGACGCTTGGGCGCATCGCCCGGCTCGCCGGCGCCGAGGTGATCCCCACCTTCGCGCGTTTTCTGCCGCAGGGGCAGGGGCTGGAGCTGTGCTTCGATGCGCCGCTCGCGGACTTTCCGAGCGGCGACGAGGCGGCGGACACGGCGCGCATGAACCAGGTGATCGAGGCGCGGCTCGCGAGCATGCCGGCGCAGTACTTCTGGGTGCACCGTCGCTTCAAGACGCGCCCGGCAGGCGCACCGCCCCTGTATCCCATCTCGCGTCGCCGCGAGCGCCGCCGGCAGGCGCGGCAGCGTGCGGGCAGGGTCGGCACATGAGTGCACGGGTGCCGTCTCAGCCCGACCTCCGGCCGCCACGGCTCGGGCGAGCGCGGGATTGGCTCATCGGCCTGACGCTGCTCATCGGGCTTCTCATCGCCGTGGAGCATCGGGTGGGCTGGCAGGCGCTGATTGCCCCCTGGCGCACCCTCTCGCCCTGGCTGCTGGCGGGTGCCTTCGCGCTGACGGCGGTGAGCTATGCACTGCGCGGGCTCAGGGTTTACGAATACTTCGGGCCACTGGTGGCCGGGCGCTTCGTGGCGGTGCTGCGCCTGTCCGTGCTGCACAATACGGCCAACAACCTGCTGCCCATGCGCACCGGGGAGGTGGTCTTCCCCTGGCTCATGCGGCGCTGGTTCGGGCACGGCTTTCTGGCCTCCGGCGCCTCGCTGCTGTGGATTCGGGTCATGGACCTGCACTGCCTGGTGCTGGCGGCGCTGGTGGTGCTGTGGCTGCGGCTGCCGGGCTGGTGGTGGCCGGGGCTGGGGTCGCTGTGGCTGGCGCTGGTGCCGCTGGGGCTCGCCATCCGGCAAAGCGGTTGGGTGGCGCAGTTGCCGCCGGGACGGGTGCGCCGGGTGCTGCTCTTTCTGCTGGATGCCGCGCCGGCGGATACCTGGCTGCTGGCTCGGCTGTATCTGTGGACCATCCTGTCCTGGGGCACCAAGCTGCTGGCCTTTGCGCTGGTGCTGGGGCATTTCGTGGACGCCGCGCTGTGGCAGCGACTGGCCGGTGTGCTGGGGGCGGAGCTGTCCAGCGTGCTGCCCTTCCACGGCATCGCCGGGGCCGGCTCCTATGAGCTCACCGGCATGGCGGCCATGGTGCCGCTCGGCATCGATGTCGGCGCCGCGCTGGCGGGTGCGGTGAACCTGCACCTGTTCCTGCTCGGGGCCACCCTGCTGCTGGGTGGCGGCGCATTGCTGCTGCCGGTGGGGCAGGGGGTGGCGCCGGCCGGATCCGAGCGCGACCGGACGCCCGACGACCGGGGCTGACGCTGCACCCGGTATCAGCGGTCCGGCACCGTTGACAGCAGCCCCCGACGGCGTTCTCGCCGGCTTGGTTGTTCACAAGCACAGGGCCACCCGCGGGTTGCCCCTGCGGCGCCCGGCGGGGAGACGCACTGCCCGACGGGATATTAGCATAATCAATGACTTGCGCGCTTGGTCAGTGATCGTACAATCCAGCGTCACCCCCGTGTTTTCGGGGGCTTAGGCCCGTCTCCCAAGGATTGTCCACAGGCTTATCCACAGCGCCTGTTGGCGAATGCGAAGATTCCATGACGGGAAAATGCCTTGCCTGTGACAGGGTAGTATTCACTTGAAGAATCGCCGCTAAGTGGCTGTATCGGAGGCTGCCCAGTCGCGCCCGCCTGCATCGGGCCTGGTTCCGGCGCCGAGGGCCTCGTGCTGCGGTTCGGGCTCTGCCGTTTAAGGGTATACTGGGCTGCTGACCCTAGACCCGCAGCACGGCCTCCGCAGCGGGTATCGCCTTCCACATCGCATCCGCCCACCGGGCAGCAGCGTCCGTCGCCGCGGCGCGCGGCCTGCGACAGGCAGTGCCCGAACCGAGCCCCGGACTCACACCGACGTGATCGAGAACCTCCGTAACATCGCCATCATCGCCCACGTGGACCACGGCAAGACCACGTTGGTGGACAAGCTGCTGCAGCAGTCCGGCACGCTCGGCGAGCGCTTCGGGCCGGTGGAGCGGGTGATGGATTCCAACGACCTGGAGAAGGAGCGGGGCATCACCATCCTGTCCAAGAACACCGCGCTGAACGTCAACCTGGGCGGTACCGATTACCACATCAACATCGTCGACACCCCGGGCCATGCAGACTTCGGCGGCGAGGTGGAGCGGGTGCTGTCCATGGTGGACTCGGTGCTGCTGCTGGTGGACGCCCAGGAGGGGCCCATGCCGCAGACGCGCTTCGTGACGGCCAAGGCCTTCCAGCATGGCCTGCGGCCCATCCTGGTGGTGAACAAGATCGACAAGCCCGGCGCGCGCCCGGACTGGGTCATCGACCAGGTGTTCGACCTGTTCGACCAGCTCGGCGCGAGCGACGAGCAGCTGGACTTCCCCATCGTCTACGCCTCCGCCATCAACGGCTACGCGGGCCTGGAGGACAGGGTGTCGGCGGGCGACATGACGCCGTTGTTCGAGGCCATCGTCGAGCATTGCCCGCCGCCGGATGTGGACCCGGCGGGGCCGTTCCGGATGCAGGTCTCGACGCTCGACTACAGCAGCTTCGTCGGCGCCATCGCCGTCGGCCGCATTCAGCGCGGCAGCGTCCGGCCGAACCAGCAGATCGTCGTGGTCAAGCGCGACGGCGACCGCCAGCGCGCCAGGATCGGCCTCGTCTACGGCTACCTGGGCCTGGAGCGCAACGAGGTCAAGGAGGCCGGCGCCGGCGACATCGTCGCCATCACCGGCATCGAGGCGCCGAACGTCTCGGACACCCTGTGCGATCCGGAGGCCGTGGAGCCGCTGCCGGCTTTGTCGGTGGACGAGCCGACGGTGAGCATGACCTTCCAGGTCAATACCTCGCCCTTCGCCGGCAAGGAGGGCAAGTATCTGACCTCCCGCCAGCTCAAGGACCGGCTGGAGCGGGAGCTGATCTCCAACGTGGCGCTGCGGGTGGAGGAGGGCACGGACCCCGAGAAATTCCGGGTGTCCGGGCGCGGCGAGCTGCACCTGTCCATCCTCATCGAGAACATGCGCCGGGAGGGCTATGAGCTGGCCGTCTCCCGCCCGGAGGTCATCTTCCGCGAGATCGACGGGCAGATCTGCGAGCCCTACGAGCTGCTGACGGTGGACGTGGAGGAGACCAGCCAGGGCGCCATCATGCAGGCCCTGGGCGAGCGCAAGGCTGAGCTCAAGGACATGGTGCCGGACGGCAAGGGGCGGGTGCGGCTCGACTACCAGATCCCGTCCCGCGGCCTCATCGGCTTCCAGACGGAGTTCATGACCCTCACCTCCGGCACGGGCCTCAAGCACCACATCTTCGACCACTACGGCCCCGCCAACCAGGGCGGCATCGCCCCGCGGCGCAACGGCGCCATGATCTCCAATGCCCAGGGCAAGGTGCTGGGCTATGCGCTGTTCAACCTCCAGGAGCGCGGGCGCATGCTGGTCTCGCCGGGGGACGAGGTCTACGAGGGCCAGGTGGTGGGCATCCATTCCCGCGACAACGACCTGGTCGTGAACCCCCTCAAGGCCAAGCAGCTCACCAACATCCGCGCCGCCGGCTCGGACGAGAACATCCTGCTCACGCCGCCGGTGAAGTTCAGCCTGGAGCAGGCGCTGGAGTTCATCGAGGACGACGAGCTGGTGGAGGTGACCCCGGGCGCCATCCGCATCCGCAAGCGCTTCCTGAAGGAGCACGAGCGCAAGCGGGCCGGGCGGGGCTAGCCGCGGCCTCTTCGCGGTCGCCGCGTAATCCGTCTACCATGGGACTGATCGGTCCCCGACGACCCTGATGACGGACTTCCCCGACGAGCCATCACGATGGACGAGCTGCAAGACCTCCGCGAGCACATCGAGCACGGCCGCTACGCCGAGGCCCTGGACGAGATCCTGCCCTCGGCGCTCCGGCAGGCGTCGCTGGAGGCGTTCGAGGGCCGCCACGACGACGCCGAGCTCGCCGGCATGGTCGATATGCCGCTGCTGCGCCGCGAGGCGCTGAGCCTCATCGCACCCGGCGTCGGGACGCGGGTGGAGGACGGCGTGGGCTGTACCGGTTACAGTGCACCGGCGAAGTCGGTGGCGCAGATGGACGCCGGCATCGATGCGGCGCTGCGCACGACCTCGGACACGAACGAAGACGCGTGATCCCGGTGGAGACCGACGTCCTGGCGGGCTCGAGGAGCGCTGCGTGCGCCCTGCTGCGGCGGTCGGCCCGGCACGGGTCGTGCTGCCCGGCACCGCCGACGCCTGAGCGGGCTTGCGCAGCAGCGCAGGGCGGATCAGCGAAGCGCATCCGCCGCTTGAGTGCTGCCCGGCCAACATGACAAGGCACTCAGCGTTGAATGCAGCCATCCTCGAATCGGAGGCACGTCAATGAGTGAATCCCAGGCCGACTGCCGGCGCCTGCCGTTCGTGATCGCCGTGCTGATCGCGGTGCTGCTCGTCGCCAGTGCGGTGCTGGCGCCGCAGGTGCCGTTGCTCGGGCTGGATGCGGCGCACTGGTCCCGGGCGCTGATCTTCGCCGGCAGCGGCATCCTGGCGCTCGCCTATGTGGACGCCTTTCGCTCGCGCTGCATCCGGGTCTATATGACCATTACCCTGCCCATCCTGGCGCTCGCCTGTGTCGCACCGCTCGCGGCCACCGAGCGCGCCGCCTGGGGCGCGGCGGCGTCGCTCTGGATCAACGCCGCCATCGTGCTGGTGCTGCTGCTGGTCTTCCTGCACTTCTCGCTGCACACCATGCCGTCGGACTGGCGCCAGGGCCTCACACCCGCGCGCAGCGCGCTGTTCGGCATCGCGCTCGCGGTGGGCGCTGCGCTGTACTGGGAGTTCCGTGGCGGCGGCGCCGCGGCGGTGGACAAGACCCTGCCGCTGGCGGCGGACGCCGTGGGCATCCTGCTCGGCGCCGCGCTCTTCTGGCTCATGATGCGGCATCGGCTGCGGTATGCGGCCTAGTGCAGCAGCGGGATCAGGATGCGTGCTCCGCAACCGGTAGGGTCCGCTGTGCGGGCCGGGGCCGCAACGATTAGGCTCTTGCTTGCCTTCGTCGGGATGCTCGGGTGCCGCGAAGTCTCGGTATTTTCCTCGCGACGCCCGGCTCGATGATCTGTCTCGATGATCTGTCTCGATGTCTGGCCGGAAGTGGGCCGGCGGTCCACTCCGGTCCCAATCCACTCAGCCCTGCTTGAACAGCCGCTCCTTCTCGCGCTGCCAGTCGCGGTCTTTCTCTGTGGCGCGCTTGTCGTGGAGCTTTTTGCCCTTGGCGAGGCCGATTTCCAGCTTGGCGCGGCCGCGCTTCCAGTACATGGCGGTGGGCACCAGGGTGTAGCCGGCGCGCTCGGTCTGGCCGATGAGGCGGTTCAGCTCGCTCTTGTGCAGCAGGAGCTTGCGGGTGCGGGTGGGGTCCGGCTCCACGTGGGTGGAGGCGGACGGCAGGGGCGAGATGTGGGCGCCGATGAGGAAGGCCTCGCCGTGCAGGATTCTGACATAGCTCTCCTTGAGCTGCACGCGCCCGGCACGCAGGCCCTTGACCTCCCAGCCCTCCAGCGCAAGGCCGCACTCGAAGCGCTGCTCGATGTGGTATTCGTGTCCCGCCTTCTTGTTGAGGGCGATGGTGCTCCCGCCGCCGGCGGGCTTGTTCTTTTTTCCCTTGGCCATCCTGGGGAGTGTAAGCTAACCGCCGGCGGCGGTGGAAGCCGGGCGTTACAGATTTTCTTGCGCGGTGCGTGCGCTGCGGCTAGACTAGTCGGCTTTTCAGCGGGAGATTTTCTGATGCGACGGCCCCTGATTGCTGGCAACTGGAAAATGAACGGCACCAAGGCCGAGGCCGCCGACCTGCTGAACGGCATCAAGGCGGGCGTCGCCGGCATGCAGAAGGTGGACGTGGCGGTCTGCCCGCCGTTCCCGTACCTGTACATCGCCGCTGAGCTGCTGGCCGACACGGCCATCGGCTGGGGCTCACAGGATGTCTCCCAGGAGGCGGGCGGCGCCTTCACCGGCCAGGTGTCGGCGGCGATGCTGAAGGACTTCGGCTGTCGCTACGCCATCATCGGACACTCCGAGCGCCGGCAGCTCAACGGCGAGACCGACGCGCTCATCGCCCGCAAGTATGCGCAGGCGGTGCGCAGCGGCATCGTGCCCATTCTCTGCGTCGGCGAGACGCTGGAAGAGCGCGAGAGCGGCAAGACCGAAGAGGTGGTCGCCCGGCACATCGACGCGGTGCTGGATGCCGAGGGCGTCGAGGCCTATGGGCAGGGCATCGTCGCCTACGAGCCGGTGTGGGCCATCGGCACGGGCGTGACGGCCACGCCGGAACAGGCGCAGGATGTGCACGCATTTCTGCGCCAGCGGGTTGCCGCGAAGAGCAAGGACATCGCCGATGGTCTGCGCATCCTCTACGGTGGCAGCATGAAGCCCGGCAACGCCGCCGAGCTCATCGCCCAGGCGGACATCGACGGCGGGCTCATCGGCGGCGCCTCGCTGAAGGCAGCGGACTTCGTGGCCATCTGCCAGGCCGGCGAGGACAACGCCTGAGACGGGCCTAACGCGGGCCTGATGCGGTCCTGAACGCAGGCCGCGATAACAGCACGCGGGCGCGCACGGCGCCCCGCCCGAAGGTCGGACACCACATAACAGGCCATGCAGCTCTTCCTGACCATCCTGCACCTCCTGCTCGCTTTGGGGCTTATCGGGCTGATCCTGATCCAGCACGGCAAGGGTGCGGACGCGGGCGCCGCGTTCGGCAGCGGCGCGTCGGCGACGGTGTTTGGCTCGCGCGGGTCGGCGTCGTTCCTGACGCGCGCCACCGCGATCATGGCGACGACATTCTTCCTGACCAGCATGGCGCTTGCCTATTTCGCGGCGCAGGTCGGGGAGCCACAGGGCCTGATGGACGACATCGAGGCGCCGCCTGTGATGCCCGGCAGCGTGGGTGATCTGCCGCTCGCCCCGGACGACGGTGGTGCGGGTGAAGCGCCTGCGGTGCCGGACGATGCCGCGGCGGAGGCCGGCGCATCGTCGGATTTGGGTGACACGGACTTGCCGCCCGTGGATGTCCCGATGACGCCGGAGGCCACCGCCCCGGCCGAGGGTGCCGATCTGCCGCCGGTGCCTGTTGACGAGCCGCCGGGCGATTGATGGCGGAGCCAGTTTTGGTGATGCGCGTGCGCGGTCACCGCCCGAGTAACCTGCCGACGTGGTGGAATTGGTAGACACGCTGTCTTGAGGGGGCAGTGGCGCAAGCCGTGCCGGTTCGACTCCGGCCGTCGGCACCATCTTCACAGCCTTAGGCCCGGCCGCTTCAGGTTCGGCCACCGGCGCCGCAGCCCTGTTCGGCCAGCGCCTTTCCCGTGGCGCTGCCCAGGGCTCAACTCGCTGTCTCAACTCACTGAAAGGCAAGGGTTTCCGGGTGATCCGCCTGCTTGACACCCCGGCCCTCCCTGCACTAGACTCCGGCGCGCCCCGGGCGCTGTTCGAACAGCCCCGACAACACACCCGACACAGGCGAGCGGCGCGTGCTGGAAGACTATCTCCACATCCTGATTTTCCTTGTCGTCGCGCTGCTGATCGGCTTTGTGCCGCGTGTGCTCGGCATGGTGCTCGGCCCGCGCCGCCCGGATCAGGCCAAGGACTCACCCTACGAGTGCGGCTTCGAGGCCTTCGAGCACGCGCGCATGAAGTTCGATGTGCGCTACTACCTGGTCGCCATCCTTTTCATCATTTTCGACCTGGAGATCGCCTTCCTGTTTCCCTGGGCCGTTGTGCTGGAAGACCTTGGCATGGCCGGCTTCATCGCCATGTCGGTATTTCTCGGGATACTTGTGGTCGGCTTCATCTACGAGTGGCGCAAGGGGGCCCTGGAGTGGGAATGAGCTCCGGGCTCACCATTGGAACGCTCGTGGGCGCCACGCGTCGGTGTGCCGCCCAAGGGTCCCTGCACTTCGCCCCGCTGACTGCCGGAGGAGGCCACCATGGGTGTTAATGGGGGTATTGAAGGCGTGCTCGACGAGGGTGTCGTCACCACCACCGCCGACAAGCTGATCAACTGGGCGCGGACCGGCTCACTCTGGCCCATGACCTTCGGGCTCGCCTGCTGTGCCGTCGAGATGATGCACGCGGGCGCGGCGCGCTACGACCTCGACCGCTTCGGTATCATCTTCCGGCCGAGCCCGCGACAGAGCGACGTCATGATCGTCGCCGGCACCTTGGTCAACAAGATGGCGCCTGCGCTGCGCCGCGTCTATGACCAGATGGCCGAGCCCCGCTGGGTGATTT
This sequence comes from uncultured Thiohalocapsa sp., assembly GCF_913063425.1. Classification (GTDB taxonomy): domain Bacteria; phylum Pseudomonadota; class Gammaproteobacteria; order Chromatiales; family Chromatiaceae; genus Thiohalocapsa. The sequence goes on along the minus strand of NZ_CAJXYK010000006.1, from coordinate 21,167 downwards.
CCATGGGCTCGTGCGCCAACGGCGGCGGCTACTATCATTATTCGTACTCGGTGGTGCGCGGCTGCGACCGCATCGTGCCTGTGGATGTCTATGTCCCGGGCTGCCCGCCGACGGCTGAGGCCCTGCTCTACGGCGTGCTCCAGCTGCAGAACAAGATCCGCCGCACGAACACCATCGCGCGCTGACGCGCGCTCCCGGCAGTACCACAGTCCATGTCCGACTCCATCGCTTCCACCGGGGACGCCCGCCTCGACGCCCTCGCCCATGTGCTTCAGAGCCGCTGGGGCGGGGACGGCTTTGCGCTCCAATCCGCCCTGGGCGAGCTGACGCTCACCGTCCCGGCGGCGGAGATCAAGGCCGTCTGTACCGAGCTGCGTGACGACAGCGCGCTGCGCTTCGAGCAGCTCATCGACCTCTGCGGCGTCGACTACGCCGCCTACGGCAAGTCGGAATGGGCCACGGAAGAGGCGTCCACCACCGGTTTCGGCCGCGGCGTGGACCGCGATGTCGATCTGGATGAAGACGACCCGCAGCGCTTCGCCGTGGTCTATCACCTGCTGTCGCTGGAGTACAACCGGCGGCTGCGGCTCAAGGTCTACGCCGGCGGCGCACAGCCCATGGTGGACTCGGTGGTGGATGTCTGGACGGCGGCCGACTGGTTCGAGCGCGAGGCCTTCGACCTCTTCGGCATCCTGTTCCGGGGCCATCCCGACCTGCGCCGCATCCTCACGGACTATGGCTTTGTCGGCCATCCGTTCCGCAAGGATTTCCCGCTGAGTGGACACGTGGCCATGCGCTACGACCCGGATCAGGGCCGCGTGGTGTACGAGCCGGTGGAGATCGAGCCCCGGGTGCTGGTGCCCAAGGTCATCCGCAACGACAGCCGCTATGTGACCGAGGAGCAGGCGCGGGCCGCGCGTGCCGCCAAGGACGCGGCCGGGGGCGGCGCCAATGCCTGAGATCCGCAATTACACGCTGAACTTCGGCCCACAGCACCCGGCCGCCCATGGCGTGCTGCGCCTGGTGCTGGAGATGGACGGGGAGGTCATCGACCGCGCCGACCCGCACATCGGGCTGCTGCACCGCGGCACCGAGAAGCTCGCCGAGTCCAAGCCGTTCAACCAAAGTATCGGCTACATGGACCGGCTGGACTATGTGTCCATGATGTGCAACGAGCACGGCTATGTGCGCGCCATCGAGAAGCTGCTCGGCATCGAGGCGCCCATCCGCGCGCAGTACATCCGGACCATGTTCGATGAGGTGACGCGCATCCTGAACCACCTCATGTGGCTCGGGGCACATGCGCTCGATGTCGGCGCCATGAGTGTGTTCCTGTATTGCTTCCGCGAGCGCGAGGACCTGATGGACTGCTACGAGGCGGTGTCGGGTGCGCGCATGCACGCCACCTATTACCGCCCCGGCGGGGTCTACCGGGACCTGCCGGCGCAGATGCCGCGCTTCCCGGAGTCCAGCACCCAATGGCACGGTACCGGCGCCATCCGCAAGCTGAACGAGGCCCGCAGCGGCTCGCTGCTGGACTTCATCCAGGACTTCACCGAGCGCTTCCCGGCCCTGGTGGACGAGTACGAGACGCTGCTCACGGACAACCGCATCTGGAAGCAGCGCACCGTCGGCATCGGTGTCGTGAGCCCGGAGCGGGCGCTGAGCCTGGGCTTCACCGGCCCGATGCTGCGCGGCTCCGGCTTCGCCTGGGATCTGCGCAAGAAGCAGCCCTACGCGGCCTATGCGGATATGGACTTCGACATCCCGGTGGGCCAGAACGGCGACTGCTATGACCGCTACCTGGTGCGTATCGAAGAGATGCGCCAGTCGAATCGCATCATCCGGCAATGCATCGACTGGCTGCGCGCCAATCCGGGGCCGGTGATGGTGGACGACCACAAGGTCACGCCGCCGAGCCGTGTCGACATGAAAGACGACATGGAGGCCCTGATCCACCACTTTAAGCTCTTCACCGAGGGCTATTGCCCACCGCCGGGCGAGGCCTATGCCGCGGTGGAGGCGCCGAAGGGCGAATTCGGCTGCTACATCGTCTCCGATGGCGCCAACAAACCCTACAGGCTCAAGGTCCGGGCGCCGGGCTTCCCGCATCTCGCCGCCATGGACGAGATGTCCAAGGGCCATATGCTGGCCGACGTGGTGGCCATCATCGGCACCATGGACGTCGTTTTCGGGGAGATCGACCGCTGATGAGCTTTCGCACCGCACCGCTCGCCGTCGTCCACGACCTGGACAAAGAGACGCTGCTGACACCGCAGCTGCGCGCCGAGATCGACCGGCATGTGGCCAAGTATCCGCCGGAGTGGAAGCAATCCGCGGTGATGCCGGCGCTGACCCTGGTGCAGGATGACAACGGCGGCTGGCTCACCCGGGACCTCATGGACCAGGTGGCGGCCTACCTGGACATGCCGGAGGTGGCCGTCTACGAGGTGGCCAGCTTCTATGCGATGTACGATCTGGAGCCGGTCGGGCGCCACAAGATCTGTGTCTGCAACAGCATCTCCTGCATGCTCGGCGGCGCTGAGGCGCTGCTGTCGCACATCGAGCAGCGCCACGGCGTCGCGCCCGGCGAGACCTCCAAAGACGGCAGGTTCACGCTCAAGGAGTTCGAGTGTCTCGGCGCCTGTCGCCACGCCCCGGTGGTGATGGTGGACAAGGAGTATCACGAGTGTGTGACGCCGGACGGCATCGACAAGATCATCTCGAAGCTGGACTGACGCCACCCCGGCTTGGGCCTGCGGCACCGCCGAGCTTCGCGCAACCGAATCAGCAACATCCGCCATGGTCGACAATCAAGACACCGTCTGCTTCCGCACCATGCACCTGAAGCCCAAGCTGCGGCACACGCTGAAGGGCTACCGCAGCGTCGGCGGCTATGTGCAGTGGGAGCGCATCCTCAAAGAAAAGCCCTCGCCGGAGTCGCTGATCGAAGAGATCAAGCTCTCCGCGCTGCGCGGTCGCGGCGGCGCGGGCTTTCCCACCGGGCTCAAGTGGAGCTTCATGCCCCGCAACAAGCCCGGCCAGAAGTACATCGTCTGCAACTCCGACGAGGGCGAGCCCGGCACCTGCAAAGACCGGGATATCCTGCGCTACAACCCGCACCAGCTCATCGAGGGCATGGCCATCGCCGGCTACTGCATCGGCGCCACCGTCGGCTACAACTACATCCGCGGTGAGTTCTACGAGCCCACGGACCGGTTCGAGGAAGCGCTCATCGAGGCCTACCAGGCGGGTCTTCTGGGTCGCGACATCCAGGGCTCCGGCGTCGACTTCGACCTCTACACGCACTTGGGCTCCGGCGCCTACATCTGCGGTGAAGAGACGGCCCTGCTGGAGTCGCTGGAGGGCAAGAAGGGCCAGCCGCGCTTCAAGCCGCCGTTCCCGGCGCAGGCGGGCCTGTACGGCAGGCCCACCACCATCAACAACACGGAGTCGCTGGCCTCCGTGCCCGTGATCCTGGAGAAGGGCGGGCAGTGGTTCCTGGAGCAGGGGCGGCCCAACAACGGCGGGCCAAAGCTGTTTTCGGTGACCGGCCATGTGAACAAGCCCTGCAATGTCGAGGTGCCGCTCGGCACCCCGTTCCGCGAGGTGCTGTCACTCGCGGGCGGCGTCAGCGGGGGGCGCAGGCTGAAGGCGGTGATTCCCGGCGGCTCCTCGGTGCCGGTGGTGCCGGGCGAGACCATGCTGGAGACGGACATGGACTACGACTCCATCGCCAAGGCCGGCTCCATGCTGGGCTCGGGGGCGGTCATCATCATCGCGGAGGGCACCTGCATGGTGAAGGTGCTCGCCAACCTGGCGCATTTCTACGCCCACGAGTCCTGCGGCCAGTGCACGCCCTGCCGCGAGGGCACGGGCTGGCTCGCCCGGGTGCTGGAGCGCATCCTGCACGGACAGGGTCGGCCATCGGACCTCGATCTGCTGGACAATGTCGCGGGCCGCATCGGCGGGCGCACCATCTGTGCGCTGGGGGACGCGGCGGCCATGCCGGTGCAGAGCTTCCTCAAGCACTACCGGCACGAGTTCGAGCATCTCATCGAGCACGGCACGCCCCTGGTGGAGGCGGCCTAGCGCGCCCAGACCCGTCTCAGCAGGGTCCCGGCAGCGGGCGCCCCCGGCAGCCGGGCCGCGTCAGCCGGCCGGGAGCCGCGGGCGGACCAACGAGCAAGAGCAGCCCCAAGCGGGCGTTGGAGCGGAAGCAGAGCATCATGGCGGAACAGATCACCATCGAGATCGACGGCCGCAGCTGCGAGGCGGCTGCCGGCGAGATGATCATCGCGGTGGCGGACCGTGTGGGCATCCCGATCCCCCGCTTCTGCTACCACGAGAAGCTCTCCATCGCCGCCAACTGCCGCATGTGCCTGGTGGAGGCGGAGGCGGGCGGCCGTCCGTTTCCGAAGCCCGTGCCGGCCTGTGCCACACCCGTCGCCGACGGCATGAAGGTGCAGACGCGCTCGCCCAAGGCCCTGGATGCCCAGCGCGGCACCATGGAGTTCCTGCTCATCAACCACCCGCTGGACTGCCCCATCTGCGACCAGGGCGGCGAGTGCGAGCTGCAGGACGTCTCCATGGGCTACGGCGAGGACGTCTCCCGCTTCTCCGAGCGCAAGCGGGTGGTGAAGGACGAGGACTTGGGCCCCCTCATCGCCACGGACATGACCCGCTGCATCCACTGCACCCGCTGCGTGCGCTTCGGCGCCGAGATCGCCGGCGTGCGTGAGCTCGGCGCCACCGGGCGCGGCGAGGACATGCGCATCGGTACCTTCGTCGAGCACACGGTGGCGCATGAGCTCTCGGGCAACATCATCGACCTGTGCCCGGTGGGTGCGCTGACCTCCAAGCCCTACCGGTTCACCGCGCGGGCCTGGGAGCTCACGTCGGAAGAAGGCATCGCTGCCCATGATGCCGTCGGCGCCAACCTGCATCTGCACATCCGCGACGGGCGCGTCATGCGCGTACACCCGCGGGACAACGAGTCCGTCAACGAGACCTGGATTTCCGACCGCGACCGCTTCAGCTACGAGGGCCTCAACAGCGACAGCCGACTGCTGGAGCCCCTGCGTAAGCGCGACGGGCGCTGGGAGCCCATTGACTGGCAGGAGGCCCTGCACCTTGTGGCGGAGGCGCTGCGCAGCTCCGATCCGGAGCAGATCGGCTGGCTCATGGCGCCCACTGCGACGCTGGAGGAGGCCTATCTCGCACAACGGCTGCTGCGCGGCCTGGGCGGTCGGCACATCGACACCCGGCTGCGCCGACAGGACTTCCGCGGCGACCGTGCCGACCCGGCGGTGCCCTGGCTCGGGCTGCCCATCGCGGAGCTTGAGCAGCAGCAGGCGGTGCTGGTGGTGGGCAGCGACCTGCGGCAGGAGCAGCCGCTGCTGGCCCACCGTATCCGCAAGGCGGTGCTGAACGATGCGTCGGTGACCTTCCTGAATCCCTATGAGATCGGCCTGACGCATCCGGCGCGCCAGCTGACGGCGCCCCCGGGCCGGCTCACCCGGCGCCTCGCTGCCGTTGCCCGTGCCCTGTCCGCGAGTGCCGACGGTGCGGCCGGGGAGCTCATCGCCGCTGCCGATCCGGGCGAGGCGGAGACGCGCCTTGCCCAGGTGCTCGCCGCGGCCGGTGAGCAGGGCAGGGGACTGGTGCTGCTGGGCGCGCTCGCCGAGGCGGACCCGGACTACACCCTGCTCAAGGAGCTTGCGTATCTGGTGGCCGGCGCCGCCGGCTGCAGCATCGGCTTTCTGCCGCCGGCGGCAAACAGCGTCGGTGCCGCCATTGCCGGTGCCGTGCCGCATCTGGGTCCCGGCGCCGAGGCCCTTGACACCCCGGGGCTCGACGCCTACGCGATGCTGACGGAGCCGCGGCAAACCTATGTCCTCTGGGGCCTGTCGCCGGAGCTCGATCTGGTGGACCCGGCCCGCGCCCGCGACGCGCTTGCGTCGGCGGACCACGTCATCGGCTGTACGGCCTTCCGCACGCCGGATCTCGAGGCCGTGTGTGATGTGTTGCTGCCCATCTCCGGCTTCGCGGAGACCTCCGGGACTTTCGTCAATGCCGAGGGCCGCTGGCAGCGCTTCCAGGGCGCCGTGGCGCCGGTGGGCGACGCGCGCCCGGGCTGGAAGGTGCTGCGGGTGCTCGGCAACCTGCTGGACCTCGACGGCTTCACCTACAGCAGCGGCAAGCAGGTGCACGACGAGCTTGCCGCCCGCTGTGCCGACCTGACCCTCGACAACGCCCGCCGCGGTGACTACGGACTGAAGCAGCCGCTGCCGCCGCCGGAGGGACTGATGCGCGTGGGCAATGTGCCCATCTATGCCGTGGATCAGACCGTGCGTGCGGCGCCTGCCCTGCAGCATACCCCGCTCGCAGCGCCGCTTGCGGTGCATCTCCATCCGGAGGACGCCGCCCAACTGGGTCTGGCCGCGGGCGATGCGGCCGAGGTGGCGCAGGGAGCCTGCTCCGCCGTGGTGCCGGTGGTGATCGATGACCGGGTGGCGCGCGGCGCGGCACGGCTCCCCGCGGCCGTGCGCGGCAGCGGTGCGCTGGGTCCCGCTGTCGGGCCCCTTATCCTGACCAAGGCCGATCCGTCGCGGCTCACGGCGACGCAGAAGGTGGCGGAGCAGCACACATGATGGACCTCTGGAACGCCCTGCCGCTGCCGCTGCAGAGCATCATCGCGACCCTGACCATCATCCTGCCGCTGCTCGGTGTGGTGGCCTACTACACCTATGCGGAGCGCAAGGTCATCGGCTACATCCAGGTGCGCATCGGCCCGAACCGGGTCGGCTGGCGTGGCCTGCTCCAGCCCATCGCCGATGCGCTGAAGCTCCTGGTCAAGGAGGTCATCGTCCCGACCAAGGCCAACAAGGGCCTGTTCCTGCTGGCACCGCTGATCTCCATTGCGCCTGCGCTGGCGGCCTGGGCGGTGGTGCCCTTCGATGCGGGGCTGGTGCTCGCGGACATCAATGCCGGACTGCTCTATGTGCTGGCGCTGACATCGCTCGGCGTCTACGGCGTCATCATCGCCGGCTGGGCGTCCAACTCCAAATACGCGCTGCTGGGCGCCATGCGCGCGGCGGCGCAGATCGTCGCCTACGAAATCGCCATGGGCTTCGCGCTGGTGGGCGTGCTGGTGGCCGCCGGCAGCCTGAACCTGAGCGCCATCGTCGAGGCCCAGTCGGGCAGCTTCCTGACCTGGTTCTGGCTGCCGCTGCTGCCCCTGTTCGGCGTCTACTACATTTCAGGCGTGGCCGAGACCAACCGCGCGCCCTTCGACGTGGCGGAGGGGGAGTCCGAGATCGTCGCCGGCTTCCACGTCGAATACTCCGGCATGGCCTTCGCCATCTTCTTCCTGGCGGAGTACGCCAACATGGTACTCATTGCCATGCTGACGACGCTGCTCTTCTTCGGCGGCTGGCTCTCGCCCTTCCAGAACATCCCGGTTCTGGACGCGGCCACCGCCTGGGTGCCCGGCGCCATCTGGCTGCTGCTGAAGACCTTCTTTTTCATGTTCGTCTTCCTGTGGCTGCGGGCCACCTTCCCGCGCTACCGCTACGACCAGATCATGCGCTTGGGCTGGAAGGTGTTCATTCCCATCACGATCGTCTGGATCCTGGTGGTAGCCTTGGCCGTGCTGGTGGGGCTGCCGCCGTGGTGGGGCTAAGAGCGTGACGGGGGGCGAGTGGCGAGGAGCGCGGTGGCGGAACCATCCGTCGCGTCACCCTGGCCTCAATGCTCGAAATTCGATGGCCGACACTATGCTTGACACTGCACGCAAATACGTTGACAGCCTGCTGCTGACGGAGCTGCTCCGCGGTATGGGGCTCACGGGGCGCTACCTGTTCAAGCGCAAGTTCACGGTGCAGTATCCGGAGGAGAAGGCACCTACGTCGCCGCGGTTCCGTGGTCTGCATGCGCTGCGCCGCTACCCGAACGGCGAGGAGCGCTGCATCGCCTGCAAGCTCTGTGAGGCCACCTGTCCGGCGCTCGCCATCACCATCGAGGCGGAGCCCCGCGAGGATGGCTCGCGGCGCACGACACGATACGATATCGATCTGTTCAAGTGCATCTACTGCGGTTTCTGCGAGGAGTCCTGCCCGGTGGACTCCATCGTCGAGACGGGCATCTACGAGTATCACTTCGAGAATCGCGGCGAGAACATCATGACAAAGGACAAGCTCCTCGCCGTGGGGGACACGTACGAGGCCGAGATCGCCGCGGCACGCGCCGCCGATGCGCCCTATCGCTGACGCGGCGCCTGCGATCCCGACATTGAGCCGGCGCGCTGCCTGAAGCGGGCAGGGTGCGCGGGCTCCATCGCCTGTTGCGCGACGCCGCGGCACGCGCGCGCGACCTGGTGAGCCGCATCCCCTCTGCGCGGCGCCGATAAGTGCGTCATCTCCGTCCGGTGGCGATCAGGGACGACCGCCCGGGCCCAGCAGCGGATATCCCATGGGTTTCGAGAAGTTTCTGTTCTATGTGTTCGCGGCCATAACCGTATTCGCCGCGGGGATGGTCGTCACCAGACGCAACCCGGTGCATGCCGTGCTGTATCTGGTGCTGGCCTTCGTCGGCAGTGCCGCGCTCTGGCTGCTCATCGAGGCGGAGTTCCTTGGCATCGTGCTGGTGCTGGTGTACGTGGGCGCGGTCATGGTGCTGTTCCTGTTCGTCGTGATGATGCTCGACATCGATATCGCGGCGATGCGCGCGCAGTTCATCAAGCACCTGCCGCTCGGGCTGGTGATCGCGGCCCTGATGGTGTTCAACCTGTTCCTGGTGCTTGGCCCGTCCAACTTCGGCATCGATGCCTTCGCCAAGCCCGAGCCCAAACCAGCCGGCTTCAGCAATACCTCGGAACTGGGGCTCAATCTCTACACTGTGTATCTCTATCAGTTCGAGATTGCGGCGGTGATCCTGCTGGTGGCCATCGTCGCCGCTATCCGGCTCACGCTGCGCCGGCGCCCGGACACCAAGTATCTGGACCCGGCCGTGCAGGTTAAGGTGCGCAAGGGGCCGGACCGCATCCGCATGGTGTCCACGCCAGCGGAGGAGACACCGCGCCCGGTGGCGGCCTCGACTGCGCAAACACAAAACCACGAGGACAAGGAGCCGGCGTCATGATCGCGCTCTCGGACTATCTGCTGCTCGGCGCCGTGCTCTTCTCCATCTCGGTGGCCGGCATCTTCCTGAACCGTAAGAACGTGATCGTGCTGCTCATGTGCATCGAGCTGATGCTGCTTGCCGTGAACATGAACTTCGTCGCCTTCTCGCATTTCCTGCAAGACGGCGCGGGTCAGATCTTCGTCTTCTTCATCCTGACCGTCGCCGCCGCGGAGGCCGCCATCGGGCTTGCGATTCTCGTGGTGCTCTTCCGCGCCCGCGGCACCATCAACGTCGATGATCTCGACCTGCTGAAGGGCTGACGGCGATGAAGCTCATCTATCTGATCATTGTGCTGGCGCCGCTTGCGGGCGCCATCACTGCCGGCTTTTTCGGCGGGCGCATCGGCCGGGTCTGGTCGCATCGCGCCACCATCGCCGGCGTCGGCCTCTCCGCGCTGCTTTCCCTGTGGGTGCTTGCCCGCTTCATTTGGGGCGATGCCGAGACCTTTAACGGCGCCGTCTACACCTGGCTGGTGTCCGACGGCATGCATTTCGAGATCGGCTTCCTGGTGGACCGGCTCACAGCGCTGATGATGGCCACCGTGACCTTCGTCTCGCTGATGGTGCACGTCTACACCATCGGCTACATGGCGGACGACGATCACAACTGGCCCGAGGGGGCGCTCACTGGACGCAACAGCTATCAGCGCTTCTTTGCGTACATCTCGCTCTTCACCTTCTCCATGCTGATGCTGGTGATGTCGAACAACTTCATGCAGTTGTTCTTCGGCTGGGAGGCGGTGGGGCTGGTGTCCTATCTGCTGATCGGCTTCTGGTCGGTGCGTGAATCGGCGATCTTCGCGAACCTCAAGGCCTTCCTGGTGAACCGGGTCGGCGACTTCGGGTTCATCCTCGGCATCGCCGCGGTGGGCATGTACTTCGGCTCCATGGACTATGTGGAGGTCTTCGCCAAGGCGCCGGAGCTGGCCGACACCGAGGTGGCCGTCTTCGGCGGCGTGTCCCTGATGACGCTGGTGTGCGTCCTGCTCTTCATCGGCGCCATGGGTAAGTCGGCGCAGGTGCCGCTGCATGTCTGGCTGCCGGACAGCATGGAAGGCCCGACGCCCATTTCGGCCCTGATCCACGCCGCCACCATGGTCACCGCGGGCATCTTCATGGTGGCGCGTATGTCGCCGCTGTTCGAGCTGTCGGCGACGGCGCTGTCCTTCGTGCTGTTGGTGGGGGCCATCACTGCGTTTTTCATGGGGCTCATCGGCCTGGTGCAGAACGATATCAAGCGGGTGGTGGCCTACTCGACGCTCTCGCAGCTCGGGTATATGACCGCCGCGCTGGGTGCCTCGGCCTACGCGGCGGGCATCTTCCACCTGATGACGCACGCCTTCTTCAAGGCACTGCTGTTCCTCGCCGCCGGGTCCGTGATCATCGCGATGCATCACGATCAGGACATCCGCAACATGGGGGGGCTGCGCAAGTACATGCCCATCACTTGGGCCACCGCGCTCATCGGCTCGCTCGCGCTCATCGCCTTCCCGGGCTTCTCCGGCTTTTTCTCCAAGGACGCCATCATCGAGGCGGTGGGCGACTCCCATGTCTTCGGTGCCGGCATTGCCTGGCTGCTGCTCACCGTCGGTGCCTTCGTCACGGCGCTGTACAGCTTCCGCATGTACTACCTGGTGTTCCATGGTAAGCCGCGCATGGACGAGCACACCCGCTCCCACCTGCATGAGACGCCCTGGGTGGTGACGGTGCCCCTGATCGCGCTCGCGGTGCCATCCATCGCCATCGGTTGGCTGACCGTAGAGCCTTTGCTTGTCAACAATTGGCTCGGGGAGGCCATCTACGTCAAGCCCGAGCACGACCCCCTGCACCATTTGGCGGAGCATTGGCATGGGCAGGTGGCCTTCATCCTGCACGGGATGGGGGCGCTTCCGTTCTGGCTGTCCATGGGCGGGCTGGCGCTGGCGACGGTGGTCTGGCTCGTCATGCACAAGCGCAACCCCGGCATCGATGCCGACCTACAGGCGAAGGGCGGTTGGGTGACCCGGGTGCTTCAGGACAAGTACGGCTTCGATGAATTCAATCAGAAGGTCTTCGCCGGCGGCGGCCTGGACATCGGTCGTTTCCTCTGGAAAGCGGGTGACCGCACGCTCATCGACGGCGCCGTGGTCAACGGCTCCGCGCGCATGGTGGGCTATCTGGCTGGGGTGATGCGCCACCTCCAGACGGGCTACCTGTATCACTACGCCATTGCGATGATCGTCGGCCTGGTTGCGCTGCTGACGCTCTTCGTCGCGCTCTGAGCATCACGAGCAAGGAGTCACTCCGGATGTTGCCCCAATTTCCCTGGCTGACGCTCGTCATCTGGCTGCCCATCATCGGTGGCCTGGCGGTCATCGCCAACGGCGACGAGAACGGCGAGCAGACCAAGCGTATTGCGCTTGGCGTGGCCGCGGCGACCTTCGTCGCGAGTCTGCCGCTGTGGCTGCTGTTCGAGCCCGGCACGGCCGCCATGCAGTTCGTGGAGCGCGCGGACTGGATACCGGCCATCAAGGTCCAGTACTACCTCGGCATCGACGGCATTTCCATGCCCCTGATTCTGCTGACCACCTTCGTGACCATTTTCGTCATCATCGCCGGCTGGGAGGTGGTCACCTATCGCCCGTCCTATTACATGGGCGCCTTCCTGATCATGGAGGGGATCATGGTGGGTGTCTTCTCGGCGCTGGATGCCATCCTGTTCTACTTTTTCTGGGAGGCGATGTTGATCCCGATGTTCATCATCATCGGGGTCTGGGGCGGACCGAATCGGGTCTACGCCACCATCAAATTCTTTCTCTACACCTTTTTCGGCTCGGTGTTCATGTTGGTGGCGCTCATCTACATGTTCTTCCAGGCCGACAGCTTCAGCATCCCGGACTTCCATGCCCTTCAGCTCGGCATGACGGCGCAGGTGCTGATCTTCCTTGCGTTTCTCATCGCCTTCGCGGTCAAGGTGCCCATGTTCCCGGTGCACACCTGGCTGCCGGACGCGCATGTGGAGGCACCCACCGGGGGCTCGGTGATCCTGGCGGCCATCATGCTCAAGATCGGCGGCTACGGCTTCCTGCGCTTCAGCCTGCCCATCACGCCCGATGCCAGCGCGTCGCTGGATGGGCTCATCATCGCGCTGTCCCTGATCGCCGTGGTCTACATCGGCTTCGTGGCGCTGGCACAGGACGACATGAAAAAGCTGATCGCGTACTCCTCCATCGCGCACATGGGCTTCGTGACCCTGGGCTTCTTCGTGGTGTTCAGCATTGTCCGCCACACCGGCAGCGCCGAGGGCGCCGCCATGGGCATCTCGGGCGGCATGGTGCAGATGATCTCGCATGGGTTCATATCCGGCGCCCTGTTCCTTTGTGTCGGTGTGCTCTATGACCGAATGCACACGCGGCGGATGGCCGACTATGGCGGTGTCATCAATACCATGCCCTGGTTCGGCGCCTTCGTGGTTTTCTTCGCCATGGCCAACGCGGGTTTGCCGGGGACGTCCGGCTTCGTCGGCGAGTTCATGGTGATCCTCGCCACCTTCCGGGCGGACTTCTGGTATGCGCTGCTGGCGGCGACTACGCTGATTCTGGCCGCCGCCTTCACACTGTGGATGGTCAAGCGGGTGGTGTTCGGACCCGTCGGCAATGATCAGGTGGCGGCGCTCAAGGACCTCGACCGCCGGGAGACCCTGAACCTGGGCGCGCTCGCGGTGGCAACACTCGCCATCGGCATCTGGCCCAAGCCCCTGGTGGATGTCATGGAGCCGTCGATTCAGAACCTGGTACAGCATGTCCAGGTGAGCAAACTCCCGGACTCCGGCGCGGTTCGCGTAGAAGCCGCACCACCAGCCGCGGACGGGGTACAGGACCTCGCACAGATCAGCACGGGCGCCGATTGACAGGAATCCGCCGATGAACTTCCAAGCCATCGATCTCTTCACGATTCTGCCGGAGCTGGTGGTCCTGGTCACCGCCTCGGTGGTGCTGTTGGCGGACCTCTACCTGCCGGACGAGCGCAAGGACATCAACCAGCTCATCAGCTTTGGCGGGCTCCTGGCCGCCATCGCCACGGTGGGCATCGTCGGGCTGGCCTGGGGACCGACGCCGGCCTATGCCTTCGGCGATGCCTTCGTGCGGGACCCCATGAGCGATCTGCTCAAGGGCGCCGTGCTGGTGGTGACGCTGCTGGCCTTCGCCTATTCGGCCCGCTACATGCGCGAGCGGAACATGTGGGTGGGGGAGTTCCATGTGCTGGTGCTGTTCGCACTGCTCGGCATCCTCATCATGATCTCGGCCAATGACTTCCTGGTGCTCTACCTGGGCCTGGAGCTGCTGGCACTCTGTCTTTATGCGCTGGTGGCCTTCAACCGTGACTCCAGCACGGGCGCCGAGGCGGCAATGAAGTATTTCGTGCTCGGGGCGCTCGGCTCCGGCATGCTGCTGTACGGCATCTCCATGATCTATGGCGCCACGGGTGCGCTCGGCTTTGCGGAGGTGGCCCAGGCCGTGGCCACCGAGGGCATGGAAAACCGCATCCTGGTGTTCGGTCTGGTGTTCATGATCATCGGCATCGCCTTCAAATTCGGTGCAGTCCCTTTCCATATGTGGATACCGGATGTCTATCAGGGCGCGCCTGCGCCGGTGGCGCTGTTCCTCTCAAGCGCTCCCAAGGTGGCGGCCTTTGCCATGGCGGTTCGTATCCTGGTGGACGGGCTGCCGGGACTCGCGAGTGAGTGGTCGGAGATCCTGGTGATCTTGTCTGTGCTGTCCCTGGCCATCGGCAACGTGGTCGCCATCGCGCAAGTCAACATCAAGCGCATGCTGGGGTATTCAACCATCTCGCACGTGGGCTTCATCTTCCTTGGTTTGCTCGCCGCCACTCCGGGCGGCTACGCGGCGGCGATGTTCTATGCCGTGGTCTATGCGCTGATGTCGGCAGGCGCCTTCGGCGTGCTGGTGATGATCTCGCATCAGGGCTTCGAGGCGGAGAACCTGGACGATCTCAAGGGTCTCGGCGAGCGTGATCCCTGGCTCGCAGCCATGATGGCCCTGGTGATGTTCTCGATGGCAGGGGTGCCACCGCTGGTGGGCTTCATGGCAAAGTTGCTGGTGCTGGAGGCGATCATCGACATCGGGCTGGTGTGGCTCGCCATCGTGGCGGTGGCGTTCTCCATCGTCGGTGCCTTTTACTACCTGCGCGTGATCAAGATGATCTACTTCGACAAGCCGGAGTTGGACGCGCCCGTGGACGCGACCCGGGACGCGCGCATCGCGGTCAGCGTGAATGGCCTGTCCATGCTCGTACTCGGCATGTTCCCGGCCGCGCTGCTGTCCCTGTGCGAGGCGGCCTTCGGGGGCTGAGGCAAGGCCAGACGGGAACAAATCCGCACGAGCATACATGAACTATCTTCAGGCGTTCAGCAAAGCGGAGCGGCGCCAGGCGCTCGCCTTTCTGGGGGTGCGCGTGCTGGCGATTGTGCTGCTGGCTGCGGTGCTGCTGTATGCCGTGGCGGTGACGCCCGGCGTGCCCTATCACGTGCGCGAGCTCTTCGGTGCGTCGCCGACGCCCGGCCAGGCCCTATTGTTTGCAGTGATGGTGCTGTTGGCGCTGGGACCGCCGGCGCTTTTCGGGCTGCAGCTGATCCGTCAGCCCAATATCTGGGCTTGGCTGTTTCCTTTGGCGATGCTCGCCCATGCGGTGTTGATTTTCCTGATCTTCCGGTTCGCCACGCCCATTGCAAGTGTGCATGACCTGGTGGGAATGCCCGTATGGCCGCTGCCGGCGGAGCTGGAGCGCCTTGTTCGCTTCACGGCCTTGTTTCTGGTGTTCTCGATGGCCATCGCCGGCGGCACCGCCATGCTCTACGCCATCACCCGCTCCTATGAGCCGCTGCGCGTCCTTTGGTGGGTGTTCTATTCGGTGCTGTCGCTCGCTTTCGGCTATTGGATCGTGATCGCCCTTGCGGCGACGGACAACGTCACCCTGCTGTTGCGCGGGGAGGCGAACCCTCTGTCCTGGGTTGCTATTGCGCTTTGGATGCTGCTGATGGCCTTCGGAGCGTCGCTGCTGGCGGAGCGGCTCTCGGGCGTGTTCACGGGCACCGCCGCCGCTGTCTTTGCGCAGGTGCTCCTACTGCTCGTCACCTACGGTGCGGTGTTTCTGGCCACCGAGCCGGCGGTCGCCAGTGCCCGCTCGAACCTGTCGGCCCTGGAGTTCCTGCTGAGTGGCAGCCGGACGGAGTATGTGCAGGGCGGGTTCATGCTCTTCGGGCGCTACACCCTGGTTTACCTTGCGGTCATGCTGCTGCTGACCTTCGCCCAGTATCCCGTGTGGGCGGCCTACGCAACGCGGCGGTTCGCACGCAGGCCTGCCGCGGCGCCGCTGGGCACCGTGCCGGACGATGCGCCGGCGGAGCCGAGCCCACGTCGCGGGCCTTGATGTCGGGCGCCTTGTCCCCGGGCATGGCGTCGCGCCCCGGGGTGCGTGGCTCCGCCGTCGCCGCGGCAGCTCGACCCATGGGACAGCCGGCACCTGGGTGTGCCGGTGCAGGCCTTCGGTGCGGGCATGATGGTCGCATCCCGATGGCGTGAAGACGATGAGTGGGCGCGCACCGCAGCCGTTGTTCGAGCAGTTTCGCGAGCCGCGCTGGTGGCTGCTTTGCCTGCTCTATCTGACGTTTGTCATCTACGGCAGCCTGGTGCCGCTGGAGTGGCGGGCCGTCCCCTTCGATGAAGCCCTGACCCGCTTCGCGAACATCCGCTTCCTCGAACTGGGCGCCGCCTCCCGGGCGGACTGGGTCGCCAACATCGTGCTCTATGTGCCGCTCGGCTTCCTCGGCTGTGCGGCGCTGTTCGGGCTGCGGGCCTACGGCTTGGCGGCACTGCTGGGCGCGCTTGGCGTCTTCGCCGTCTGCGTGGCCGTCGCGGTCGCCGTCGAGTTCACCCAGATCTTCTTCGCACCCCGCACGGTGTCGCTGAACGACCTGCTGGCGGAGACCATCGGTGCCGCCATCGGCGTCAGCGTCTGGCTCTTCGGCCGCTGGCGGGTGGTGCGCCTTGGACTGGCTCTGGCGCGCGGGGGTCGTGCGTCAGTGGTGGCGGCGCTGGTGCTCTTCGCGCTGGCGTATGGCCTGCTGTCGCTGTTCCCGTTCGACTTCGTGGTGTCCGGCGACGAGCTGGCAGAGCGCCTGGCGAGCGGCAATCATGCCTGGCTCCTCGGCCGCTGCGGCAATTGGCTGCGCTGCCTCGCATTTTCTCTGGCGGAGGTGCTGGCCGTTGCCCCGGCGGGCCTGCTGCTGGCATTGCTGTACCCGCGTTGGCCCTGGGTCCGGTTCCTATTGCTTGGACTCGGGGCCGGCCTCGTGCTGGAGCTGCTGCAACTGCTGCTGGTGTCCGGCAAGGCCCAGGGACTGTCCGTCCTGCTGCGCGGCGCGGGGATGCTGCTCGGCGCCTTCGTCGCGCGGCTGTTGACGACCCGGCTGGATACAGCTGCGGCGGCCTGGCTGCTGCGGCGGGCGCTGCCCTGGCTCGCGGTCCCTTACCTCGCTGCGCTGACGGCGCTGTCCGGCTGGTGGAGCGGGCCCTGGCTGCCCGTATCCCAAGCGATGGCGCGGCTCGGCGAGCTGGGCTGGGTCCCCTTCTACTATCACTACTGGACCTCCGAGCCGGTAGCAATGACCAGCCTGCTCTCGCAGCTCGCGTTCTACATGCCGGTTGGGGTGGCGGTCTGGGCCTGGGGTGAGGGGCCACGGCGGCGGCCTGTGGCGGTCTGGACGGCACCTGTCATTGCAGCTGCGCTGGCGATGGTGGTGGAAGCGGGCAAGCTGTTCGCGCCGGGTGCGCGTCCGGACCCAACCAATGTGCTCATTGCACCGGCAGGGGCCTGGCTTGCCCAGGCGCTCACGGCTTGGTTTGCGCGGGTGCTGGTGCAATCGGCTCCCGACGCTGGCCGCCGAGCTGCGCGGGCAGTGCCGTCATGGTCCCCTGCGCCAGCGCCCGCCGCAGCGACGCCACATGGGCTTGCGGGCGCTATGCGGGGGCCCAGTCCAGAACCGGCTGCTGGCGCCGTCACGGTGACATCCACGTCGGCATCGCCGCCGCCTGCCGCGGCACCGGGGTCGACGGCCGGCATGCGGTCGCCCGCGGGAACGCGACGCATCGGCGCACAGGGCTTCGCTGACATAGCGCTACCGCATCAGGCACTACCGGAGCCGACGGTGCTCGGCTATCTGTACGCACTCGGCGCTGGCGCCGTAGCGGTGGCCGGGCTGGTGTTCTATCCCCTGTGGCAGGTCTGGCTCGCCCTGGCGCTCATCGCCTTTGGCGCCTTGCTCTGGCGTTGGCCATGGCTTTGGCTCGCCGTGGTGCCGGCGGCGCTGCCGGTGCTGGATCTCACGCCTTTTAGCGGGCGGGTGCTGCTGAACGCCTTTGATCTCTTCGTGCTGGTGGGGCTGGCGGTGGCGGGTTTCCGGCTCTCGGGTATCAAGCCGGCCCGCTTGCCCAATGCCTGGCTTGCGCTGGGCTTGCTGTTGTTGTGGGTGAGCTGGCTCGTCTCCATGGGCATCGGGCTTGCGCCCGCGGCGGGCGGCGGCGTGCAAAGTGCGTCGTCACACCCGCCGCTTGCGCCCTGGCACGAGGGCAAGGGCCTGCTCTGGGCGCTGCTGGCGGTGCCCCTGCTGCGCCGGCTGCGGCGGCTGCTGGGCTCCACAGTGGCGGCGCGGCTGGTATTGCCTGGTGCAGTGGTCGGACTGGCGCTGGTGTGTGCAAACGTGCTGTACGAGCGCCTGGTGCACGTCGGCGCCTTCGATTTGACAGACGTGTTCCGGGTCACCGGTCCTTTCGCCAGCATGCACGACGGTGGTGCCTACATCGAAGCCTATCTGGCCTTCGTGTTCCCGATGCTGCTGGTGTGGATGCTGTTGGCGCGGCAGCGGTGGCAGCAGGTGGTCGGCGCCCTGTTGGTGCCGGTCACGGCCTATGCCATGTTGGTGACCTTCTCGCGTGCGGGCTACGGCGCCTTTGCGGTGGGCGCCGCGGTGGTCATGCTTGGAGTATTGCTCGGCAGAGCGCGATTGCCCCGCGTCCAATGGCTGGTGCTGTTGGGCCTGCTCGCCTTGGTGGGCATCGCCGCCGTGCCGGTGCTGACGACGGGCTTTGCCGGCGAGCGGCTGGCCCAAGTCCGCGCCGATCTCGACACGCGGCTGGCCCATTGGCGACATGCCGTCGGTCTCATGGATGACGGCCTGAAGACCCTGTTCTTCGGTGAAGGCTTCGGCCGCTATCCGGCGCTGTATCTGTTCTCGCCGCGTCCGCGCACCCCCGCCGGCACTTACGAGGTGCTGGAGGAGGGCGGTAATGCCTTTGTGCGCCTCGGCAAGGGCGAGGCGGTGTACCTGGATCAGCGCGTGCCGGTGCGCGCAGGGGCCAATTACCGGTTGACCGTTCGGCTGCGTGCCGAGACGGACCGCGGCGAGCTGAGCGCGCCGGTGTGCGAGAAGGCCTTGTTGTACTCCTTCACCTGCGTCTGGCCCCGGCTGACACCGGAGCAGCCTGGGCGGTGGCAGACCCTGACGATGACCATTCAGAGCAACCAAGTGGGTCGGGGCGGGCGCTGGCCGCATGGGCCGGTGAAGCTGTCGCTCTACAACTCGGGCCAGGGACTGATCGATGTGGACGATGTGAGTCTCAAATCACCGGACGGCCGCGAGCTGATCGCCAACGGCGGCTTCGAGGCGCGGGCCGCGCGCTGGCTCTTCGTCACCGACCAGGACCTCGCCTGGCACATCCATGAGCAGTTCGTCGAGACCTATTTCGCGCAGGGGCTGCTGGGGTTGATGGCGATGGCGGTGCTGCTGATCGCCGCGGCGTCGGTGCTGGTGCCGGCGATGCGCGCCGGACGCCATGAAGCCGTTGCCTTTGCCGGTGCTTTAGCGGGGTTCGTCAGCGTCGGGCTGCTCGGCAGTACCGTGGATGCACCGCGGACAGCGATGCTGTTCTACCTGGGGGCGCTCTGTGCGGCGCTGCTGGTGCGGGGGGCCGACAAGCGGCGGCGGAAACGGCGGCGTGTGGGACAAGGCGGGGATGGCGAGACGACCGCCCTGCGTCGTCAGGGCTTCCAGCCCTGATTATGCCCGGGCCGGGATGGCCGGACTGCGCAGGTAGTGGCCAAGGTGGTCGGAGTTGTGAGCAATCCCGGAGGCGCGTTACGCCGAGCCTGTCCGCACCCATTGTCCAGTCGTGGACTTTGGTGGAAGTCGTGAGCTTGCGTCGCTGGCGGCTGAGCCGCCGTTCGCAGGTGCCGAGGCAGAGCCTCGGCACCAGTGAAGGAAGAAAGAGCGTTGCTCGATGCTCCAACTGTGCTTCTCTTCTTCTCTGCGACTTTGCGTCTCTGCGCGAGATAAAGCGATCAAGTGGGCCGCGGCGGGCGCTGGCCCCACGGTCCTGTGAAGCTGTCGCTCTACAACTCGGGCGAGGGTCGGGTCGATGTGGATGCCCTTAGTCTCAAGACACCGGAGGGCCGCGAGCTGGTCGACAACGGCGAATTCGAGGCTGGTGCCGAGCGCTGGCTCTTTCTTACCGACCAAGACCTCGCCTGGCACATCCACGAGCAGTTCGTCGAGACCTACTTTGCGCAAGGCGCGTTGGGGCTGCTTGCCACCGCCGTGCTGCTCATTGCCGCCGTGGTCGTGCTGGTGCCGGCGATTCGGGCCGGGCGCCGTGAAGCGGCCGCCTTCGCTGGTGCGCTTGCCGGCTTCCTCAGCGTGGGCCTGCTCGGCAGCACCGTGGATGCGCCGCGGACGGCGATGTTGTTCTATTTGGGGGCGCTCAGTGCTGCGCTGTTGGTGCGTGGCGCGGACGGCAAGCGACGGCGCCGTAAAAAACGGCGCCTGGTCGCCAATGAGGATGCCGAATCGGTCGCCCCGACGGCTTCGTGAGATGCACGAGCTTCATGCTCTTCGTGGTTTGCCTTCCGGATCCCGGATTACCAGTTGCAGGGATTGGACAAGCTGGTGGTGGCGGGAATGGGATCTACCAGCGTTTTGATCGTGGCGACCACATCGCCGCTGTTACAGCTCGTCCGGCAAAAAACTGCCGGGGTGCTGGCGTCGGGACCGCAGAGATACCAAGTATAGTCGTAGTCTCCATAATCGTAGGCGATTGCGTTCCCCGTCGGCGTCCAACTGCCTATGTTTGCCGTAAATGTGCCCTGAGGATCATCCGCCCCGCGCCCCCATTCGCCGAGCACCCCGCCGGCATTGTGCATTTCCGACCAGCGGTTCATTGGGTTGGTGAGCCCGTCGCCTTTGTAAGCGCATACGAGGGTATCGCTAAGCACGGAACCGGGGACATCGGTGTCTCCGGAGCAGTCCTCCGCCATCGAGGTTGCGGGCCATGCCCCGGCTACCGACGCCGCGATAACCAGGTGGGGTACGAAATTTCGCATGGGTGTCTCCAGCAGTTCGCAAGTATGGTAACTGAAGCATTCAGTCGTGCCAGACGGATGGGCCGGAATGTACGCCAGGACGTACCCTCAGCCGCATGAGCGTCCCGTTAACGCATTGCTGCGAGTATTGTCAGGGTTTCTTCTTTGGAGATGCGCGGTCCGAGACTGGTCACCAGCTTCGCCGAAGCGGCCGAAGCCAGATTCCCGGCCCGCTGATGGCTCCAACCCTGCGTCAGGCCGTACAGGAAAGCCCCAGCAAACATATCACCCGCCCCGACCGTGTCAACCGGTTTGACCGGCACCGGCTCGATATCGATGGCCTGCGCGCCGTCCCACACCAGCGCGCCCTTGGGGCCGCGGGTGATGGCGAACTCGCGCGCGATGGTCTTCATGTAGGCGACGGCGTCCTCGAGGTTGTCGGCCTCGGCCATGCCCATGGCCTCTTCCTCGTTGGCGAAGACCATGTCCACGCGCTCGCCGATCATCTCTTTCAGGCCGTCTTTGAAGAACTTGACCATGTTCGGGTCGGACAGAGAGATGGCCGTCTTGACG
>NZ_CAJXYK010000005.1 GCF_913063425.1 uncultured Thiohalocapsa sp. | reverse complement strand
CGTCCTGATGGCGCGGCCTGCCGGTGACGATCTCCAACAGGCGGTCGAGGTCGCTGCGATACATGCGGTAGCGCTTGCCGACGGCACTGAGCCTGAGCGCGGGCGCGCTGCAAGCAGCGGCGGCGTCGGACGCGTCGAGCGTCGCGTCGGCCCTTACCTCAGGGGCGGTCACAATGTCTCCCGCAGATGCGGCTCGCTGCGCCGGAACAGCAGCCAGGCCGGGCCCAGCAGCGCCAGCCACAGCGCCAGCGGGCGCAGCCAGTTGCCGACTGTGACGGGCATGTCCTGCAACAGGTGGTGGATGAGGGCCATGATATCGGCGAAAGGATTCAGGATCAGCCAGGGCTGCAGTGGCGCGGGCAGCATCTCCGGGGTGTAGAGGATCGGCGTCACGTATAGCCCCATGGTCAGCAGGAACGGCAGCAGCTGGCGCAGGTCCCGCAGAAAATGCCCGAGCACCGCCAGCAGGTAGCTCGCCGGCAGCAGCAGCAGAAACAGCATCGACAGCACCAGCGTCGCCGCGGGCAACGCCGCGATGCCCAGCAGCAGCGCGCAGACGACGAGATACAGCGTGCCATGAATCAGCATCGCCATCACCAGCGGCAGCAGCGGCAGCAGCACCAGCGGAAAATCGCCGCGCTGATACAGCGCCGCCTGCTCGGCGAAGATGCCGAGCGCGCGTTGCAGCACCTCGATGATTAGGAACCAGGCCAGGATGCCCACGAGAAAGTAGTCCAGGAACACGACGTGGCCGGGCAGGC
Source organism: uncultured Thiohalocapsa sp. (assembly GCF_913063425.1). Classification (GTDB taxonomy): domain Bacteria; phylum Pseudomonadota; class Gammaproteobacteria; order Chromatiales; family Chromatiaceae; genus Thiohalocapsa. The sequence goes on along the minus strand of NZ_CAJXYK010000005.1, from coordinate 181,923 downwards.
GAACCCGCAGCACCACATCCAACAGAAACCAGAACGCCAACACCTGCAGCGCCGGCCCGATCAGCAGCCAGCCGGCACGAAACAGCGTCCCGGAGGTCCGCCCGACGATCTCCCTGCGCAGCAGCAGCGCCAGCAGCAGGCGTTGCTGCCACAGCGCCGAGAGCGGGCGAATCAGCCCGTCGGCGGTGGCCCGCGGGAGTGCCGTGGCAAGGGCCCGAGCCCGCATCAGCTCACCAGCACGGCGCCGGAGACGCCGAGCAGCATGGCGGCGGCGGCTACGACCAGTGCGGCCAGCAAGAGCGCGCGCAGCCGGCCGTAGAGTCGACGGGCGTCGCGGACCCGTTTGCCCTGCATGGCCAGCCGCGCCGGCCGCAGCAGCCCGAGCTGTGCGATGACGAGCAGGACGACCAGGAGTACGGCCAGCGCCGTCATCCAGACGACGTGCACCGGCCATTGGGACAGGTCCAGCAGAGCAAGAACTGCCCAGAGTCCACTGCCGTAGATGAGCAGAACCCCCAGCCAGAGCCAGCGCAGGCAGAGCGCGATCCCATCCAGGCGCAAGTGCATACGTGCGGTGGCGTAGCGCACGTCCGATACGGCCGGCAGATAGGCGATCTGGATGAACAGCAGCGAGCCGAGCAGGATGATCGAGCCCAGGTTATGCGTCAGCACGGCGACGATGATCTGCTGCGTTTGCGACACGACCAGTCGGAAGTGCTGACGGTGAAGCGCCGATCTGAGGGTCAGGGCATATTCTATCCCGTAACCGCGAGCCGTTGCCCGTGCAGATCCTCTCGCCGAGCCGTCTGGGCAAGACGGCGGATGCTCAAAGCGCCGCGGCGACCTCGTCCCAGAGTGCGCGGTAGGCGCCGGAGGCGACATTGGAGGGGGCGTAGGCCGGCAGCGGCATGCGGTGCAGGCCCATGCGCTCCACCTCCGGGGCGAGGGGGATGCGGGCGGAGAGGATCTGCGGATGCTCGGCGCTGAGGCGTTCCATGGTCTCGGTGTGCAGGGCGCGCCCGGCATCCACCATGGAGAAGAAGGGCAGCACCCGCAGCGCGCCGAAGCCGTCTTCGGTCTCCAGGAAGTCCAGCAGCTGCGCCAGGGTGCGTGCGGACAGGGTGCTCGGGATGAGTGGCACCAGCAGCGCATCGGCGGCGCGGAAGATGTTCTCGGACATCAGCGAGATGCTGGGCGGGCAGTCGAAGAGCACCAGGTCGTACTCCTTCAACAAGGGCTTCAGCAGCCGCTTCAGCTGGCCCGTGGGCCGCTTCTTGGCGCCTTCCAGCAGGATGTCCATGTTGCGGTAGGAGAAGTCCGCCGGCAGCAGGTCCAGCAGCTCGAAGTCCGTGCCCTTGATGGCGTCGTCGGGGCTGCGCTTGCCGCGCAGCAGGCCACGCCCGCCGCCCTTGACCTTGGGCTTGATGCGGAAGTAGTAGCTCGCCGCCCCCTGGGGGTCCAGGTCCCACACCAGGGTGCGCTGCCCGGCGGCGGCGGCGAGATAGGCCAGGTTGACGGTGGTGGAGGTCTTGCCGACGCCGCCCTTGATGCTGTAGACGCCGATGATCTTCACGCGCCCGCCTCCGCCGCTGCGGCTGGCTGCTTGTCGGCAAAGAGGCGCTCGAAGACGGCCGCGTTCTGCGCGCTGTCGAAGCCCGCGAAGATGCGCGCAAACTCCTGCCGCGCCCGCTGCTGCCCCTCCAGCATGCGGCTGATGAGTGCACCCATGGCGAGCAGCGTCGGCAGCGGCGCCGCGTCCTCGCGCTGCATGGCCGCCGCCGTCTCGCGCAGGTGCTCCGCCTGCACGGCGAGGTCCTGGAAGCCGCCCAGGTTGTCCAGCAGCACCTTGGTCTGCTTGATGAGCCCCTTGATGTCCTCCGCGGGGTAGAGGCTCTGGAAGAACTCCATCAGGTAGCGGAGCTTCTTGCAGCTCTTGCGCAGCTCATGCAGGTCCTCCGGCGGCGAGGCGTCGGTGATGGCGCGACCCTCCTCGCGCACCCGCTTGAACATGCGCCGGATGCGCTTGTCCGCCACCGCCGCGATGGGGGTCTTCGCGTCCTTGGCGCCGTTGCGGGCGGGGGCTTCCAGGAAGGCCCGCCACTCCCGCAGCAGGGTGACGAAGCGCTCGCTCGCCAGGGTGCCGGCGAGGCGCTGCTGCTCGGTGTCGTAATGCGCGGCGAGCCAGTCCCGCAGCGGGTCCAGGTCGTCGCGCAGGCCGGGCGGCAGGTCGGTTTTGAGGCGCGGGAAGTCCAGCAGATAGACATCCAGGTCCCGCACCGGCCCCGTCACCTGCTGCAGCCAGGCGAAACGGGCCTTGAAATCATCGACGATGGCCTGGGGCAGCACGCCCTTGATCTGGCCCAGGGCCGAGCGGGTGCGCCGCGTGGCCACGCGCAGGTCGTGCAGGAACTCCGGGTCCAGGTTCTGCCGCGTGCCGTCGATGTTGGCCTCCAGCGTGTCCAGCAGGCCCAGCAGGATGGTCCGGGTGGCGGCCGCGGCCGGCTGCGTCGGGTCGAGCCGGTAGTCGAGCTTGGATGAGTAGCTGCCCGGGCGGCGGCCGGCGGCGGCGAGGGCCTCCAGCACCAGCGGTGCCGGTGCCGGCTCGAGCGCCAGGACGGTCTTCAGCCGATGGGCCGTGGTCTCGGTCTCGTGGCCGTAGCCGCGCACCGCCGTGAGCTGAAGCCGCGGCGGCAGGGTCACGGCGGGCCGGCCGCCGGCGGCCTCCACCCGCATCTGCTCCAGGCGGATGCGGGCGACGGTCTTGTCGTCGTCGTTCAGCACCCGCAGGGTGCGGCGGGTTCCGGTGAGTGCCACCATGGGCAGGAGGCGGCGCACGCCCAGCACCGGTGCCATGCGCTCGCGCAGCGGACCCGGCGGCAGATCGCCGATGAGGCCCGGCTCTGCGGTGATCGCCTGCCGCGCCGCAACGGCGCCGTCGGCGGCAAGGTCCTGCCACAGCAGCTCGCGCTGCTGATCCGTGACCAGCTCCTCGAGCGCCGCGTTCGCCCGGTACAGGCCCCACTCGAAGCTGTCGAAAAAGCGCCGGCGCAGGCGCACCGCCGGCTCCGGCTCGCAGCGCACATGGGCGCGGATGGCGGTGATCGCCGCCTCCATGTCCTGCTCCGCAGCGTCGGCGGCGGGGAGCAGATAGTCCATGGCCATGGGGTTCATCTGGATGATCAGAGTCCTCTGGTGCTTAGGTCGAGCGCGGCTGCGCGAGTGTCTCCGCGGCGGTGCCGATGGCCTGTCGCCGATGGCCCTGCCATGCTGCGCAAGAATATTACAGAATGATGACAATCCGCGGAAGTCCTTGTTACAAAAGCCTCTGTGCCGTGGCGGGCGCTACGGGATATCCCGAACTATCCATGCCCGGACGGCGCCGGGACAATGCCGGTCTGACGTTGCTGCATGCGGCGCGTGCAGCGCGGAAACCGTCCGGAGCCCGTTATGAGCAAGCTCGACCAACTCAAGACCATGACCACCGTGGTCGCCGACACCGGCGACTTCGACAGCATCGCCGAGTACAAGCCGCAGGATGCCACCACCAATCCGTCGCTCCTGTACAAAGCGGCCCAACTGCCCCAGTACCGGCATCTGGTGGAGGACGCCGTCGCCTTCGGCAAGGCGCGCGGCGGCAGCAGCATCGAGCAGGCGCGCTGGACCATGGACAAGCTCGCCGTGAACTTCGGCGCGGAGATCCTGAACATCGTCCCGGGCCGTGTGTCCACCGAGATCGACGCGCGGCTGTCGTTCGACACCGAGGGCACCATCGCCCGCTGCGAGGGGCTGCTCGAGCTCTATCAGGACATCGGCGTGGACCCGCGCGAGCGGGTGCTGTTCAAGATCGCCTCCACCTGGGAGGGCATCCGCGCCGCCGAGCAGCTGCAGCGCCGCGGCATCCACTGCAATCTGACCTTGTTGTTCAGCTTCCCGCAGGCCCTCGCCTGCGCCGATGCCGGTGTCACGCTCATCTCGCCCTTCGTCGGCCGCATCCTGGACTGGTACAAGAACGCGGAGAACGTCCCCGGCTATCCGGCGGACGAGGACCCGGGCGTCAAGTCCGTCACCGAGATCTTCAACTACTACAAGCGCCACGGCTACGGCACCATCGTCATGGGCGCGAGCTTCCGCAACGTGGACGAGATCCTGGAGCTCGCCGGCTGCGACTATCTGACCATCGCGCCCAAGCTGCTCGCCGAGCTTGCCGAATCCGACGGCGACGTGCCGCGCAAGCTCGACCCCGCCGCCGCCGCGGACATGGACATCCCCGAGCAGCACTTCGACGAGCAGGCCTTCCGCTGGGGCGTCAACGAGGACGCCATGGCCACCGAGAAGCTCGCCGAGGGCATCCGGCTGTTCGCCGCCGATACCCGCAAGCTGGAGGGCTTTGCGCACGACATCTGCCGCAATTGCTGAGACCACCGGCGCGGGCGGCACGATCCCGCAGGGTCAGCCGGCGGCGCGGCGCTCCAGCAGCACGAAGTCCATCGCATAGGCGTTGCGGGCATCCGCCGGGTGATGCTCGCGCGCGGTCTCCTGCCAGGCCGCCTGTGACCAGGGCGGAAAGTGGACGTCGCCCGTTATCTCGGCGTCCACGAGCGTCAGCGCCATGTGCGTCGCCTGCGGCAACAGTGCCGCGTACACCGAGGCACCGCCCACCACCATGATCTCCGGTACATCGGCGGCGGCCTGCAGCGCCGCCGCGGGCGAGGGCGCAAGCCGGCAGCCCTCGGCGCGATAGTCCGGGTCTGCGGAGATGACAATGTGCCGGCGCCGCGGGAGCAGCCCGGGCAGGGACTCCCAGGTGCGCCGGCCCATGATGATGGGCTTGTCGAGGGTCAGGCGCTTGAAGTGCGCCAGGTCGGCGGGCAGGTGCCAGGGCAGCGCGTTGCCGCGGCCGATGACGCCGTTGCGTGCCAGGGCCGCCACCAGGGTGATGCGCTGCGCTGTTGCCACCTGAGAGAGAGCGAGGCTGGGGTCTGCGGTGGAGGCGGGCTCAGGCCGCGTGGCCCGCGAGCGTCGCTGTGGGCGTGGCGGGCTCGGCCTGCGCCACGGCGTCGTCGGCGTAGTGACCCAGGGCCTGGCGCAGGCGCTCGGCCACGGCCTCGCGCAGCGCGGGCGGCGCCACCACTTCCACCTCCGGGCCGAACTTGAGGATGTCCATGATGAGCTCCGCGGGGTTGCTGTAGGGCACCCGCAGCTCGTAGCGGCCGTCTTCCAGCAGCCGGCCCTGTTGGTCGCGGTGCCAGCGCTCGTTGGCCACGTAGCGCGCCCGGGTGGCGCTGAAGCGCAGCACCGCCTCGTGCCCGGGTGTGCCGGCGAAGATGCCGTAGGAGCTCGCGAAGTGGCTGTCCAGCGCCGCCGCATCCACCTCCACGGCGGGTGTTTCCAGCGTCTGCGTGTGCTCCATGGCGTCGATGGCGAAGGTCCGGAGCCCCTCGCGCAGGTGGCACCAGCCGTCCAGGTACCAGTTGTCGCGGTAGTGCACGAGGCGCTGCGGCGAGACGTCCCGCTCCTCCCGGGACGCACGCCACCGGCTGTGGTAGCGCATGCGCAGGCGCCGGCGCTGCGCCAGGGCGCCGGCGACGGTCTGGAAGGTGGCGCCGCCCTGCTCGGCGTCGAAGCGCGCCGCCATCTGGAGCATCCGCACCCGTCCCTGAAGCCCGTCGGAGCCCGCGCGCTGGAGCTCCAGTAGCCCGTCGATGCGCTGCTGGAGCGGCTTCAGCAGCGGCTCCAGCAGGCCCGGCTGCACGTCTGCGAGGAGCTGCTGCACCGTCAGCAGCGCATGCAGCTCCGAGGCGTTGAACCAGAGCCCCGGCAGCTCGTACATGCCGCCTTCGGACTCATCGTAGCAATAGCCGTTGTGCTCGCGGTCGTAGACGATGGGCGCGTTCAGGTACAGACGCATCTCCTCGATGATGCGCTTTACCGTCGCCCGGGAGCATTCCAGCTCGTCCTCCAGGCGCTTGCGCGACACCGGGCGCCGCGCACTCTGGAGGATGCGGTTCAGCTCGAAGATGCGATCAAATCGGTCCATGCCGGTGCTGGCGTGTCCGCCCGGGTGCTGCCTGTGCTCGCGGTCCGGGTCAGACGCGACCGGCGGCAGCGCTCCGCGGCAGGGTCTCGGCCACCAGCGCCGGCGCAGACCAGAGCCGCTCCAGATTGTAGAAATCGCGCACCTTGGGCAACATCACGTGCAGAACGACGCCGTTCAGGTCCACCAGGGCCCACTCGCCGGCTTCGACGCCCTCGGTGCCGAGGGCCTGCTCGCCCGCCTCTTTGGCGCGGTAGGCCACGGTTTCCGCAATGGCCTTTACGTGCCGGTCCGAGGTGCCGGAGGCGACGATCATGTAGTCCGTTACGGCGGTCTTGCCGCGCACGTCCATGACCGAGATGTCGCGCGCCTTCATGTCGTTCAGGGTCTCGACGACCAGGTCTTTCAGTTGCTCAAGCTGCATCATGTCCCCTCTGGGCTGAAGTGTCGGAGTCGGTTTCTGCACTGGCGCGGTCGGCGGCCGCGCCGGCCGGGGCCGCGTAGCAGCCGGCCGCCAGCGCCATGTCCAGCACCGCGTCCGGCAGCAGGTAGCGGGCGCTGCGCCCGGCGGCGATGGTGCGGCGGATGCGGGTGGAGGAGATGTCCAGCTGCGTCACCGCTTGCAGCCAGATGCGCCCCGCCGGGGCTGCATGCAAATCCGCCGGACGCTCGGCACGGCGGCGCGCCAGCGTCTCGCGCAGCGTGGCGTCCCGCGGCAGCAGGCTGCCCGGGCGGCGCATCACCGCCAGGTGCGCGAGCCCCAGGATGTCCCGCGGCCGGTGCCATTCGAAGAAGGCGTTGAAGGCGTCACCGCCCACCAGCAGGCAGAGCGGCACATCCGGTCCCAGCTCGTCACGGAACTGGGCGAGTGTGTCCACCGTGTAGGAGCCGCCGGGGCGCGCAAGCTCCCGGTCGTCGGCCACCAGCTCCGGCACCCCCGCCACCGCGGCCTCGAGCATGCGCAGCCTGAGCCCGCCGTCGGCGAAGGGCTGTGCACGATGGACGGCGACGTTGAGCGGCAGCAGGCGGATTTGGCTCAGATCCAGCGCCTCGCGCACTTCCAGTGCGGTGCGCAGGTGGCCGAAGTGCACCGGGTCGAAGGCGCCGCCGAAGATGCCGATCATTGCGAAGCTGCCCCGGCCGCAGGTGGCTGCGCCGCCCACAGGTGCGGCGCGGCGGCGGTGCTGCGCTCGCTAGCGGGCATGCCGCGGCTGAGGATGCTGGCGGGGCTGCCGGCTCGCCTGCCGGCAATCGCTGGCCTGCGGTGGTGGAGCGGGCAGCCGGCCGGCGGATGTCCCCGTCCATGGCGAAGTTGCTGGAGCTGGGTCGGGTACAGGGCCGGGTACAGGGTCGGGCGCAGGGGCGGGCGCAGGGGCGGGCGCAGGGGCTGGGGGCGGGCTTGCGATGGTCGCGCCCGGTGCCTCGGGGCCGAATTGGATCGGGACAGGTGTAAGCTGCACGATGCGCGTGCGATCAGTGGGTTGCCTGCTTGTTCCGCTGATGCCTTGACGATAGCAGAAAACCGCCGCCCTGGGCAGGGCCCGACGCGCGGCCCCTGTGCCCTTCAGGTGCGCACATGCCCGTCGCCCAGCACGATAAACTTCTGCGACGTGAGGCCCTCCAGCCCCACCGGGCCGCGGGCGTGGAACTTGTCGGTGCTGATGCCGATCTCTGCCCCCAGGCCGTACTCGAAGCCGTCGGCGAAGCGCGTGGATGCGTTCACCATGACGGAGCTCGAATCCACCTCCCGCAGGAAGCGCCGCGCCCGGCCGTAGTCCTCGGTGACGATGGTGTCGGTGTGGTGGGAGCCGTGGCGCTCGATGTGGTCGATGGCGGCGTCCAGGTCGTCCACCACCCGCATGGCAAGAATGGGCGCGAGGTACTCGGTGTCCCAGTCTGCTTCGGTCGCCGGGCGGGCGTCGCCCAGCACGGCACGGGTGCGCTCGCAGCCGCGCAGCTCCACGCCGGCGTCTTTGAGTGCCGCGCCGACATGCGGCAGGAAATCGCCGGCGACGGGCGCCGCCACCAGCAGCGTCTCCAGGGTGTTGCAGGTGCCGAAGCGCTGCGTCTTGGCGTTGAGCGTCACCGCCAGGGCCTTGTCGAGGTCCGCCCGGTCGTCCACGTAGACGTGACAGATGCCGTCCAGGTGCTTGATCACAGGCACCCGCGCATCGCGGCTGATGCGCTCGATGAGGCCCTTGCCGCCGCGGGGGATGATGACGTCAATGTGCTCGGGGCTTGCGATCATGGCGCCGACCGCGGCCCGGTCCGTGGTGGCCAGCACCTGCACGGCCTCCGCCGGCAGCCCCGCTGCCGCGAGCCCGCGCTGGATGCAGTCGGCGATGGCGCGGTTGGATGCGAAGGCCTCGGAGCCGCCGCGCAGCACCGCCGCATTGCCGGCCTTCAGGCACAGCGCCGCGGCGTCGGCCGTCACGTTCGGCCGGGATTCGTAGATGATGCCGACGACACCAAGCGGCACCCGCATCCGCCCCACCTGGATGCCGGAGGGCCGGTAGTTGAGATCGGTGATGGCGCCCACCGGGTCCGGCAGCGCGGCGATCTGGTGCAGGCCCTCGATCATCGCGTCGATGCGCCCGGGCGTCAGCTCCAGGCGGTCCAGCAGCGCTGCGTCCAGGCCCTTGGCGGCGCCGGCCTCCAGGTCCGCCGCATTGGCCTGGCCCAGGGCATCGCGCCCCGCGTCCAGCTCTGCTGCAATGGCGATGAGCGCGGCGTTCTTGGCGGCGGTCTCGGCGCGGGCCATGCCGCGGGCGGCGGCGCGGGCGCGCTCGCCCACCTCGGCCATGTAGGCGGTGACGTCGGTGATCCGGGGCTGGGGCTGGGGCTGGGGCTGGGTTTGGGGCATGTTCAGCATCTCTCGCAACGCGCTGCTTTTACGCCATCATTGTTCCATGATGCCTGCGCCCGGCGGAAGTCCGGGCATGGCCCCTGCCATCAATCGGACCATGGCTTGCGCAACCCCGCGCCGGCGCCCGCCGCTGCCGACACCCGGCCCGGCACCCGGCCCGGCACCGCGGCGCGCGGCACAGTCCGGCTGCCCCCTGCCGCGCGAGCCGGCCCACTGTTGCCTCTATTCAATATACCGTCCCCGAATTTTTTAAGCGGGGCGAAAAACGGGGACTAAAAACGGGGACGGTATACTGATTCCTTGGGTAGGTCTTCTGATCAGCGCGTCAGGCTCGCCGCGTCGCTGCGGCGACGGCCAGGCCATCGGCAATCTCGCCGAGCACCGCCCAGGGGTCGGCGCTGCTGCGGCCCTTGATGGCGAGGTCGGCATCGGCGCAGCGGGCGAGCAGATGCCAGAGCCGCCGTACCGGCAGCCGGCGTGCTACCGCCAGTGTGGCGCTGCGGCGGGATTCCGGCACCTTGTGCTCGCGTAGCACCGCGGTGGTATCACCGCGGTTGGCCTGGGCAAAGCCCACTGCGGCGAGCTTGCGCAGCTCCCGTGCCAGCACCCAGAGCACCAGCGGCGCTGCCGTACCCTCGGCCTGTAGGGCGCGCAGCACCCGGTCCACGCGGGCGCGGTCGCCGGCGACGGCGGCGTTGGTGAGGTCGAAGAGGTCGTAGCGGGCGCTGTCGTAGACACTGGCCAGCAGGGCTTCCGCGTCCAGCGCGCCCGGCTCCCGCAGCAGGCCGAGCTTTTCGATCTCCTGGGCGGCAGCCAGGAGATTGCCCTCCACGCGCTCGGCGAGCAGGGCCAGGGCCTCGTCCGTGGGCTGGAAGCCCGCCCGGGTGAGCCGCCCACGCAGCCAGTCGTGAAGGCGCCGCCCCTGGGGCTGGCGCACCTGCACAATGACGCCGGCGGCGTCCAGGGCCTGTGCCCATTTCGACGACAGCGTCTTCCAGTCGAGCCGCGGCGCAACGATGAGCAGCAGCACGTCGTCGGCCCCGCGCTCGCAGTAGCGGCGGATGGCCTTGGCGCCGTCGTTGCCGACGCCTTCCCCGGCGAGCCGGATCTCCACCAGCCGGCGCTCGGCGAACAGCGACAGGGAGGCGGCGGCGTGGTCCAGCGCGGACCAGTCGCTGTTGGCGTCCGCGTCCAGACAGGTTCGCTCGCTGAAGCCGTGCGCCTTTGCCGCAGCGCGCACGGCGTCCGCGGCCTCACCAAGCTGCAGCGGCTCGTCGCCGAACAGCAGGTAGGCCTGCGCCGGTGGGCGCTTCAGCGCGGTGGCGAGCTGGGCGGGGTCGAGTCGCATCGGCGTGGCGGGCCGTCGCGGCGTCAGGCGGTCGGGCTCAGCCGGCGCCGGCGCGCTGCCGCAGCGCCGCACGCAGACGCAGGATCACTTGATCCGCGGCGTCGTCCGCCATGTCGCTGTAGATGATGTCCGTCTCCAGCTCCTTGCCGAGCACGGCCACATCGGGGTTGTCGTCGAAGGTGCGGTCCAGGGTCAGCACCTGCGGCTCGATGAGCGTGCCGCCGGCGCCGTCGGTGGCGGCGAAGCGCACCCGATAGGTCAGCATGTAGGCCAGCGCCTTGCCGTCCTGGTCCACCGCAACGACCCGGGCGTCGCGGTTTTCGCTCAGGAGGTCCAGGATCAGGCCGGCGTCCGCGACCTGGCTGGTGCGGGGCACGCCGCTGCCCGCGAGCCGGCCCTCGACGCTCTGGCGCACCAGCCCGCCGCCGCGCACGTACACGGGGCTCAGCCCGGGCGGAATGTCCACGGCGCCGCGGAGCGCGAAGCCGCAGCCGGTGAGACCGCCCCCCAAGGGCAGTGCGAGCAACAGGAGCGCCAGCGTGGGGAGCAGCTTGGGGCGTGGCCGGGGTTGCGATCCGCTGCGGCTCGCAGGGGCAGTGGACGGAAATTCAGTATACCGTCCCCCTATTCTTGGTCCCCGCGTTCTTGGGTGGGCACTCACTTGGCTACCACGTTCACGAGCTTGTTCGGTACCACGATGACCTTGCGCACGGTGACGCCTTCGGTGAAGCGCTTGACGTTGTCATCGGCGAGCGCGGCGGCCTCGATGGCCGCGCGCGCCGCATCCGCCGGCACCTGCACCTTGCCGCGCACCTTGCCGTTCACCTGCACCACGTACTGGATGCTGTCCTGCGCCAGCGCGTCTGCGTCCACCTCGGGCCAGCCGGCGCTCAGCACGTCCTCGCCGAAGCCGAGCTCCCGCCACAGGTGATGCGTGACATGCGGGGCGATGGGGGCCAGCAGCCGCAGCACGATGCCGAGCCCCTCGCGCAGCACCGCCGCCTGCGCCGGCTGCCCCGCGTCCAGCTTGTAGAGGACGTTGACGATGGTCATGCAGCCGGACACCACGGTGTTGAACTGCTTGCGCTCGTAGTCGAAGGCGGCCTTCCTGAGCGCCGCATGGATGTCCCGGCGGGCGTCGGCCACGGCGGTGTCGCCGGCAGCCGGCGGCGCTGCCGTGCGCACGGCCTCGGCGGTGCCCGCCGCCAGCGACCAGAGCCGGCGCAGGAAGCGCGCGGCGCCCTCCACGCCCTCGTCCGACCACTCCAGCGACTGCTCCGGCGGTGCTGTGAACATGGTGTAGAGCCGCACCGTGTCGGCGCCGTAGCGCTCGATGAGCGCCTCGGGGTCAACGCCGTTGTTCTTGGACTTGGACATCTTCTCGACGCCGCCGAAGGTCACGGGCGCCCCGTCCGCCTTCAGCACGCCGCCGATGAGCTTGCCCTTGTCGTCGCGGCTGACCGCCACGTCCGCCGGGTTGTACCAGGTGCGCCGGCCCTCGGCGTCCTCCCGGTACCAGGTGTCGGCGACCACCATGCCCTGGGTCAGCAGGTTGGCGAAGGGCTCGTCACAGTCCACCAGCCCCTCGTCGCGCATGAGCTTGTGGAAGAAGCGCGCGTAGAGCAGGTGCAGCACGGCGTGCTCGACGCCGCCGACATACTGGTCCACCGGCAGCCAGTAGTCGGCGCGCGCATCCAGCATGGCCGTGTCGCAATCGGCGGAGCAGTAGCGGGCGTAGTACCAGCTGGACTCGAAGAAGGTATCGAAGGTGTCCGTCTCCCGAACCTCGCCGTTGGCCAGTTTCGAGAAGGACTCCATTTTCTTCAACGGCGAGCCGGAGCCGTCCACCACGACATCTTCCGGCAGCTTGACGGGCAACTGGGTCTCGGGCCGAACGCCGCCGTCCGGGGTGTGCACCACCGGGATCGGGCAGCCCCAGTAGCGCTGGCGCGACACGCCCCAGTCGCGCAGCCGGAAATTGACGCGCTTGCCGCCGCGACCGCGCTCGGCGAGCCAGTCGGCAATGGCGTCGAAGGCCTGCTCCGAGGTGAGCCCGTCGAAGGGGCCGGAGCCGGTGAGCACGCCCTTGTCCACATACGCGCCGGCGTCGATGCCGCAGGGGCTGCCGTCGGCACTGACCACCACCTGCTGCTTCGGGATGCCGTAGCGCTCGGCAAACTCCCAGTCGCGCTGGTCGTGCGCGGGTACGGCCATGACGGCCCCGGTGCCATAGCCCATGAGCACGAAGTTGGCGGCGAAGATGGGCACGGGCTCGCCGGTGATGGGATGCAGGGCGTCGAGCCCGAGCCGATGGCCCTTCTTCTCCATGGTCTCGAGCTCTGCTTCGGTGGTGCCGCCGCGGCGACACTCGTCGATGAAGGCGGCGAGGTCCGGGTCCTGCTCGGCGCGGGCGCGGGCCAGCGGATGCTCGGCGGCGACGGCGACATAGGTGACGCCCATGACGGTGTCCGGGCGGGTGGTGTAGATGCCGAGTGTCGCATCGCTGCCCGCGATGCCGAAGTCCATGTACACGCCCTCGGAGCGGCCGATCCAGTTGCGCTGCATGGTGCGCACCTGCTCGGGCCAGCCGTCCAGGGTGTCGATGGCGTCCAGCAGCTCCTGGGCGTAGTCGGTGATGCGCACGGACCACTGCTCGATCTCGCGCTTCTCCACCGGTGCACCCGAGCGCCAGCCCCTGCCGTCGATGACCTGCTCGTTGGCGAGCACGGTCTGATCCACCGGGTCCCAGTTCACCGTGGCCCTGGCGCGGTAGGCGAGGCCCTTCTCCATCAGCCGGGTGAACAGCCACTGCTCCCAGCGGTAATACTCCGGGTCGCAGGTGGCGAGCTCCCGGGACCAGTCGTAGCCGAAGCCCAGGCGCGCGAGCTGGCCCTTCATGGCCTCGATGTTGGCGCGCGTCCACTGCGACGGCGGGATGCCGTGCTTGATGGCGGCGTTCTCGGCGGGCAGGCCGAAGGCGTCCCAGCCCATGGGCTGGAGCACGTTCTTGCCGAGCATGCGCTGGTGACGGGCGATGACATCGCCGATGGTGTAATTGCGCACATGGCCCATGTGCAGCCGCCCGGACGGGTAGGGGAACATGGACAGGCAGTAGAACTTCTCGCGCGTCGGGTCTTCCACGGCGCGGAAGGTCTGGTGCGTCTCCCAATACTGCTGCGCCGCCGCCTCGACGGCGCCTGGGTGGTACTCGCTCTGCATGGGTCTCAAAGGTCTCGTCTGGATACGGCGGTGCAGGCGGGCGCATCGCGGACCGCGTACCGGTCGGCACCCCGTGCCGGGCCTGCTTTCGATGCTGCGCAGCATACCGTATCGCCGGGCGCGGCTGGCAGTCGGCCCAGCTCGGTGGACCCGGCTGGGTAGGCCCGGCTGGGTGGGACGGGCTCGGTGAGCCCTGTTCGGTGGACCGGGCTCAGTCGAGTGCCCGGGCGACGCGAAAACCGGTGTCGCTGTCCCGGCTCCCGGGGCGCGCCCACAGCCGTACCGCCGAGCGCAGATACCCGGGCTCGAAGCGCCAGCCGCCGCCGCGGATGACCCGCTGCTCGCACACGCGCTGCGCGGAGGGTGCGACGTCGGTACCGCGCTTGGGGATGCCGGCGAGGATCGGGTGGCGCGGCTGCCAGCAGTCGCGCACCCACTCCCAGACATTGCCTTGCATGTGATAGAGCCCCCAGGGGTTCGGTGGCAGTGCCGTCGCCGGCAGCGTCTGCCCGCGGTAGATGCCGGTGCGTGCACCGCACCCGGCGTAGTCGAAGACGCCGTTGTAGTTGGCCTGGTCGGTGTGCACGCAGCCGCCGGTGGCGAAGGGTGTTGTCGTGTTGGCCCGGGCGGCGTACTCCCACTGGGCCTCGGTGGGCAGGAAATAGTCTTCCCCGGTCTGCATACTCAGCCAGCGTGCATAGGCGGTGGCATCCTCCCAGGAGACATTGATGACCGGACGGTTGCCCCGACCCCAGCCGGCGTCCGGCGGCAGCGGGCGGCCGGTGGCGCGCGCAAAGCGGTCGTACTCGGCGAAGCTGACCTCGGTGATGCCGATGGCGAAGGGATCAATGCCCACCTCGTGCACAGGGCCTTCGCTCGCCTGGCGCTCGGGCTCGCCGGCATAGGAGCCCATCATGAAGAAGCCCCCGGGCAGTGCCGCCAGCGCCGGGCCGCGACCGCCGCCGGCGAGCGGGTCGCTGAAGATGGCCCCCGCCTCGCGCACGAAGAGCCGTTTGAAGGTCTCCGGCGCCGTCTGGTGCGCCACCTTGGCCACCGCGACCTGCAGGTCGCGGTGGGCGTCTTCCCCCGCCAGAAAGAGCGCGATGGGGCCGAGCAGCGCCAGGCCCGCCAGGCGCACCGGCAGGCGCAGCAGGCCCCGCAGCCGCCCGCGGCGCCGGCGGGGGCGCCGCCGGTTTGGGCGGGAGCCGCGCCGGCCGGCATAGCCCCGGCGCCGAGTCGAGCGGGCGCCGCCTTCGGCTCGTGGGGCCGAGGTGCCGGCGGCGCTGGGCGGCTGGGCGGCCTGCTGCGGCGGCACGCTTGCCGCGCGCATCGGCATCGCCGGCTTGCGAGCGATCACCAAGGCGCCCCGGCTCAAGTGGCCGAGCCAGATGCGGGGCCTGTCGACCGCCTCCTCCGCCGGCGTTTCCCGGCGCAGGCGCTCGTACAGGGCGTTGACCGTCACCAGCCGCGGTGCGTCGGCGTCCGGCGACAACAACAGGTCCGTGAGCCAGGGCGTGAGCAGCCGGCGCCCAACCCGGCTCGGGCCCTGCGTCCGGAAGGGTACGCCGGCGGCGCTCGCCAGCACCGCAGTGTCCGGGATCTTCATGGCCTTCCGGGCCAGCACGTTCCGGGTCGGCGCATCGGCGGGGGCCGTGAAGCCGACATTGAGCAGCACGACGCGGCGGATGCAGGGGCTGAGCCGCAGACTGTTCATCACGGTCGCCAGCGACAGCGAGTGCTCCGGTGCCAAGGCACCGGCGTGGCCCGGCAACAGCAGGTGGGCGCGACCGGCGCCGTCCAGGCGGCCCGCCGCGGCGATGTAGAGCAGCAGCAGATCACCGCGATGGGTGGCCGCGAAGCGCCTTGCCAGTATCTCGGTGAGCTCTGTGCGTCCCGGATTGCGCAGGATCTGCACCTGCCGGAAGCCGCCGAGCGTGCGCGCCTTGAGGGCCTCGCGCAGGGGCTCCAGCGCCTGCACCGGGGTACAGGGCGCCAGCGGGAGTCCGGGGGCGTAGTCGTCCACGCCGACCAGGAGCGCATGCTTGGCCACGGGCGCAGGGGGTCACTCAGGCAGATTCAGCTACCCTTGAGTGTATCGGGCAATCCCCCATTCAACTGTGGCCGTGGGCCGAATTTGGTGAGCGCGGCGCCTGCGGTCACACCGCCATCACCACCGCGCCCGACAGCGCATCACGCCCGGCTGCCACCTCTGACGACGGTCGCGGCCCTTTGCTCCTGTTGCGTCAATCGGTTAACGTCTGCGCACTGCGCTGCGCGCGCCACAGTTCCTGCCGGATCGATCCATGACCCACCGACACACCGCACCGGGCCCGAGCCGCAGCATCGGGCCCAAGCCCCTCCTCGCCCTGCTCGCCGCAGCGCTGCTGATGCTCGGGGGCTGTGCCCAGATGGGCTTTCCCGAGCTGCCCGCCGCGCTGAAGCCGAAGCCTCCGGCGGAGCAGACGGCGGCGGCGCCCGAGGCGGACGCGGACGAGGCAGCGGAGGACGGGGCCGTCGCCGAGACGGTCGAGCCCATGCCCGCGCCGCAGCCCGGCAAACTGTTCGACTGGAGCGGTGACGGCCGCGACGTGACGCGTGTCGTCATCGACACCAATGCCCAGCTCGCCACCTTCTACGCCGGCGGGGAGCGTGTGGGCTGGACCACCATCGCCACCGGCGTGGCGAGCCATCCGACGCCGCGGGGTGAGTTCTCGATCCTCGAGAAGGTGCGCGACAAGCGCTCCAATCTGTACGGCAAGCTCGTCAACCGCAACGGCAAGGTCATCCGCAGCAGCGCGCACGGCAGGGACCCCGTGCCGGCGGGAGCGCGCTTCGTCGGTGCCAGCATGCCGCACTTCATGCGCCTCACCTACGACGGCATCGGCATGCACGCGGGCCCCATTCCCAACCCCGGGCAGCCCGCCTCCCACGGCTGCATCCGCATGCCGCCGCGCATGGCCGAAACCGTCTTCGCACACGTCGGGCCGGCCACGGCCGTCACGGTGGTCGGCGATGGCCCGGACTACGGCAACTACGCCGCGCGCATCGCCCGGCAGCGGGCAGAAGAGCAGGCCCGGCGGGCCGCCGCAGCCGCCGCCGCCGAGGGCACGGCGCTGGACGCGCTGGATGCGGAGATCGAGGCGCTGGAGGAGGCGGGTGTCGAGGTGCCGGACAGCGCCGCCGATGCCGCGGCGCCGGGGTCGAGTGCGGATCGGCCTGCCCGTGATGGCGGCGGCGGCACGCAGGCGAGCGCCTCGGCAGTGCCGGAGGCGGCGGGCGGCGACACCAGTGCTGAGCCTTCCGGCGCCGGCACCTCCGCGGCGCCGTCCGCGGGGGCGCCGCAGGCCGGTGGAGCGCGCGGCGCCGATGGCGAGGCGGGCGCCGCCGCCACGCCCACGCGCCAACCGGATGCGGGTGAGCCGGAGCAGCGGGCGCGGCCCGATGTCGAGCCCTTGCCGGCGCCGGAGGCCCCTCCGGCGGCACCTGAGGACTCGGTGCCCGAGTACTACGGACCGCCGGCTGCACCGCCCACCATCCGCTCCGCCGACGCGGCCGGGGCTGCTCCCCGGGTCTGAGCCGTCTCGACCCGCCCATCAGGTTACGGAGCCTGCGGCGGTGGGGTGCGGTCGTCGGGGGTCGGCTCAGCCCAGCACGTGCTCGTAGGCGAGTCGCAACAACGCCAGCTCCACGGCCGGCAGGCCCCACGCCGCGGTGAGCTCGATGAACGCCGCCCCCACCGATGCAGCGGCATCCACGGGCGGATCGAGGTCGGTGAAGCTCGCGAGCTGCACCGCCGCGCAGCCGTCGGCGGTGTACACGTGGCCGCGGAAGCCGGCGTCGGACTCGATGCCGCCCCGGGGCAGGCCGAGGTCGGCCTCAGCGGCGCGCAGCAGCATGCCGGGGTGCAGGTGCAGGCGGCCGCCGTCGGCGGCGGAGTCGGTGGCACAGGGGTATGTCTGCACCCGAGCATCCGCCGGCAGCGGCCCGGACGTGCAGATACCGCCGTGGGCGTGGCGCAGGAAGCGCAGTCGCGCGCTGGTGCGGTGCTTGTGATAAAGCACCAGATGCAGCGTGTCGGTCATGTCTTGGCTCCCGGCCGCGGCCGGCGGATGGGCGCGGCCCGCTCGCCTTGGGTAAGGATTTCAGGGCGCCGCGAGCAGGCGCACATCGGCGCGCACGGTGCCGGCTGCATCGCCAGTTTGGGACCCGGCGTCGGGCCCGGCGTCAGCCGCGCCGGCCCAGGCCTCGACGGCCTCGACGAACCAGCGCTTGTCCCGCGGATGCATGCGCACGATGTCGTACTCGCCGAAGCAACTGCCGTCGGGATGGAATACGAGCATGCCGATGGGGTGGCCGCGGGCGTCCTGCCATTCGCCGACCAGGCTGTCCGCGCCGGCGGCCGGGTCCCGTTGCAGCCGGTAGACCGCGGTGTCCGGCGTGCAACCGGCGGCGATGTCGGCGCCGAAGAGTCGCTCCGCCTCCCGGCGCAGGGCAGTGCAGAGCGCGTCGGCGCGCGGGCGCAGCGCCTGGGTGTATTGAGCGAGGCTGTTCATGGCGTCAGAGCAACAAGCAGCGGGCGTGCCAGTTGCCCGGTTGCTGGCTGAACGGGGAAGAATCATCGGCAGAATCAGGTGCCTGGATGATCGCCCCACAGCAGGACAGCCATGAGAGCCTTGCGCGGCTTGTGCCAATTTGTCAGGAATGCCACCGGGCGCTCGCCCGACCCACGTCCAACAGCAGCGCTGATGCAAGAGACAACCCAGCCAGCGCCGCCGGCGCCCCTCCCGGCTGGCACCGCGCCGGACGCCGCACCGGCTCTCGCAGTGGTGATCCCCACCCGCCGGCTGGATGCCGGGCTGGCGGCCGGTATCCCTGCGCTCTTCGCGCGGCTGACGCCGCGCGAAGTCATCATCGTGGAGCCGCAGGACACGGCGCCTGCGAGCACCCTCGCGCTGCCCGCCGGCTGCCGGCTGGTGCGGGCACCCCGCGGCCGCGGCACCCAGTGCAACGCCGGTGCCCGGGCGAGCCGCGCTGACCTGCTGCTGTTCCTGCATGACGACACCCGGCTGCCCGCCGACGCCGCAGCGGCCATCGCCGGCGCCTTCGCCGACCCGGCCGTCGGCATGGCCTGCTTTCGGCTGCGCTTCGACCGCCGCCATCCACTGCTTGCGCTCTATGCCTGGTGCTCGCGCTTCGACTCTGTCTGGACGACCTTCGGCGACCAGGGCTACCTGATCCGGCGCTCGCTGTTCGATGCCGTGGGCGGCTTCCCCGACTGGCCGTTGTTCGAAGACGTGGAGCTGGCCCGGCGGGTACGCCGTCAGCGCGGGCCTCTTGGGCGCATCCGCAAGCTCGGCTGCGCGGTCACCACCTCGGCGGTGCGCTTCGAGCGCGGCGGGGTGCTGCGCCAGCAGCTGCGCAATGCGGTGGCCATGCTGCGCTTCTTCGCCGGCGCCTCACCCCGGCGGCTGGCGGCGGCCTACGAGCGGCGGCGGTGAGCGCGTCCCCGACGACCCCGCTGCGCCGGGCCAGCGTGGAAACATCCGGCGTGCGCGCCGGTCCCATGAGTCAATCGCGCATCTCGCGCACGCGTTTTTCGGCAGCACCAACATGAGCATCGACACCATCATCGGCCTCATTGCGCTGGTGGCCCTGTTCGCCGCCGAGGGCTTCCTGCCCGCCTATGCCGGCCGTGAGCAGCGCCTGCGTCATGGCGCGGAGAACCTCGCCCTGGCGGCCATGAGCGCCGCCGTGGCCGCGGTGGCGGCACCGCTGCTGGTGCTGTCGGTGGAATACGCGGCGGCCCGTGACCTCGGGCTGTGCCATGCCCTGGGGCTCGGCTGGCCCGCCTGTGCGGCGCTCACCTTCGTGCTCTTCGACCTGTGGATGTACGCCTGGCACCGGGCCAATCATCAGGTGCCCTTCCTGTGGCGCTTCCACCGGGTGCATCACACGGACCCGGCCATGGACAGCACCACGGCCCTGCGCTTCCACCCCGGCGAGATCCTGCTGTCCACCCTGGCGAATTGTCTGGTGCTCATGGCGCTCGGCATGTCGCTCGGCATGCTCGTGCTGTACAAAACAGTGATGGTGCTGGTGATTCTGTTCCACCACAGCAATCTCGACGTGCCGGCACGGCTGGACGCGCGGCTGCGCCGGATCATCGTGCCGCCGTCCATGCACCGGGTGCACCACTCGGCCGTGCGCGCCGAGACCGATTCCAACTACGGCACTGTCTTCTCGCTGTGGGACCGGCTGTTCCGCTCCTTCCGGCTGCGGGACGACCCGGAGGCCATCCGCTTCGGCATCGGCGCTTATGACGAGGCCGCCTGGCAGCGACCGCTGCGGCTGCTGCGCCTGCCGCTGGAGCCCAACCAGAGCCGGACCGCGACCGGCGCAGACGGACCCGTCGGTGCGCAGTCGTGACGCAGGGGCTGGTCTTCGTCTACAACGCCGACAGCGGCCTCTTCAACAGCATGGCCGATGCGGCGCACAAGGTCTTCTCGCCGGATAGCTACAGCTGCAACCTGTGTAAGGTCACCTACGGCTGGCTCAGCGAGCGTGCGGCCTGGCGTGACTTCATCGCCGGGCTGGATATGCCCTGCACCTTTCTGCACCGGGATGAGTTTCGCGCCCGCTGGCCCGGGCTCGACGTCCCGCTGCCGGCGGTGCTCCAGCTGACGGGGAATGAAGCGCCGAACGTCTGCATCGACGCGGACACGCTGAACGGCTGCGCCGACCTCGATGCGCTGAAGGACGCCGTGCGGCAGCGTTGCGGCGCCGACTGAGGCGGCTCCAAGACGCTTGCTGCGGCAGTTGGTGCCCTCGGCAGGATTCGAACCTGCGACCTACCGCTTAGGAGGCGGTTGCTCTATCCGGCTGAGCTACGAGGGCGAACGGAAAGCGACGGTCCGTGGGGCTCCGGCGGGCAGCCTCGCGGTGGGGCGATCGGGGTCGGCCTGAGCGTGGGGGCGCCGGGTGCGGTTCGGACCGGTACGGCTCAGGATGTCGCCTGAGCCGCGGCTGGCGATGCCGATCCCAGCACCGTCCGGACCACCGCCCGGCGGCCCCTCAACGACTCTGCTTGATGTTCACCAGCCGGCGCCCGACGGCCTTGAGCAGCCGTTTGAAGGTACGCTGCTGGGCAAGCTGATTCAACGTCCTGGGCTCCCCCAGCAGCGTCAGGCGCGCCTGGAAGTACGCCATGTCCGCCTGCGACTTGGCCACGCGCAGACGCCGGCGGTGGCGCTCTTCCGGGGTCTCGATGTGATTGTCGGGATAGGGCATCGGCGGTCTTCGGCTCGCGGCGGCTCCGGCTCACGACTGTCCAGTTGCTTGGCGGCAGGATACGCGAAAAGCGCAATACATGACATTGCCCCGGCGTGGCCGCCGCGGCGACCAGCCGGCCATTGCGGTGCGCTACACTCCGGGGCTGAAGCGCACCGCCAAGCGCGCCGTGACCTGACGGCCGGCGGCCGGGCCGCCGCGGCGCTGCGCCGGACTGCGCAGGCCCAGCCTGTGCGCGGCCGAGAACGGCCGTCGGACCCACTTTCAGAGCGAGCGACACACGACCCATGAGCGCGCTGCTACAGCTGTTCCGAGCCTCCTCGGCCTTCTACGGCGGGAATGCCGCCTTCATCGAAGACCTCTACGAGCGCTATCTCAAGGACCCCGAGAGCATCGATCTCGCCTGGCGGCGGCGCTTTGACGCCATTCACGCCGATGCCGCGAATGAGATCCCGCACGGCCCGGTGCGCGAGAACTTCGAGCGCCTGGCGAGCGAGAGCCGCACCCGCGCCCAGGCCCGCTCCGTGCAGCGCCTGGAGCCGGCGGCGGCGGAGCGCCAGTCGGCCGTGTTGAGGCTCATCAACACCTACCGGTACCGCGGTCACCAGGTGGCGGATCTGGACCCCCTCAAGCTCCGCGCAACGCCCAAGGTGGCGGACCTGGCGCCAAGCTACCACAACCTGGAAGACGGCGACCTGGACCAGGTCTTCCACACGGGCTCCCTCTACGCCCCCGACCGGATGCCGCTCAAGGACATCCTGGCACTGCTGCAGCGCATCTACTGCGGGCCCGTGGGCTCGGAGTACATGCACATCACCACCACCGCCGAGAAGCGCTGGGTCCAGAAACGCCTGGAGGGGTACCAGGCGCGCCCCGAGCTGGAGCCGGCGGACCGCCGCTGGCTGCTCACGCTGTTGACGGCCGCCGAGGGCCTGGAGAAGTACCTGCACACCAAGTACGTGGGCCAGAAGCGCTTCTCGCTGGAGGGGGCCGAGGCACTCATCCCCATGCTGGACGAGCTGATCCAGCGTGCCGGACGCAAGGGCTGCCGCGAGCTTGTCATCGGCATGGCCCACCGCGGCCGGCTGAATGTGCTGGTGAACATCCTCGGCAAGCCGCCGCAGGAGATCTTCGCGGAGTTCGAGGGCAAGGTGCCGCTCAATCCACGCCAGCTCGCGGGCGACGTGAAGTATCACATGGGCTTTGCGAGCGACGTGGAAACGCCCGGCGGCATCGTGCACCTGGCGCTCGGCTTCAATCCGTCGCACCTGGAGATCATCAACCCGGTCATCGAGGGCTCGGTGCGCGCCCGCCAGCGCCGCCGCGGCGACCGCACCGGCGAGCAGGTGCTGCCGGTGCTGATCCACGGCGATGCCGCCTTCGCCGGCCAGGGCGTGGTGGCCGAGACCCTTCAGCTCAGCCAGACCCGCAGCTACGGCACCGGCGGCACGGTGCACATCGTCATCAACAATCAGATCGGCTTCACCACCAGCAATCCGCTGGATACCCGCAGCACCCTCTACTGCACCGATGTGGCTAAGATGGTGCAAGCGCCCGTGTTCCATGTGAACGGCGACGACCCGGAGGCCGTCATCTTCGTCACCCGCATGGCGCTCGACTATCGCAACCAGTTCCGCAAGGACGTGGTCATCGACCTCGTGTGCTACCGCCGGCTCGGCCACAACGAGGCGGACGAGCCGGCGGTGACGCAGCCCATGATGTACAAGAAGATCCGCGAGCGGCCCACCGCCCGGGCCATCTACGCGGACCGGCTCATCGACGATGGCGTGCTGACCCGCGATGATGCGGTGAAGATGATCGAGGAGTACCGCGATGCCATCGAGCACGGCGTAGTGGTGGCCCGCCCCGTGCTTTGCGGGCTGGAGAAGAGCTACCGCGCGGACTGGCACGGCTACCACGGCGATGACTGGCGCGCGCCTGCGGACACCAGGGTGCCCCGGGAGCATCTTGCGGACCTCGCCGAGCGCATGTTGCGGGTGCCGGAGGACTTCCAGCTGCATCCGCGCGTGGCCAAGATCTGGGCCGAGCGCCGCAAGATGGCCCAGGGCGATCAGCTCGGCAACTGGGGCTTCGCCGAGAATCTGGCCTATGCGACCCTGGTGGACGCGGGCTATCCGGTGCGCCTGTCCGGTCAGGACGCCGGTCGCGGCACCTTCTTCCATCGTCACGCCAAGGTGCACTGCCAGCAGACCGGGCAGGAGTACACCCCGCTTCAGCACCTGCGCGGCGAGGGGGAGGTGCCGCAGGGCGCCTTCATCGCCATCGACTCCATCCTGTCGGAAGCAGCCGTGCTCGGCTACGAGTATGGCTTCGCCACCGCCGAGCCCAATGCGCTCACCGCCTGGGAGGCCCAATTCGGCGACTTCGCCAACGGCGCCCAGGTGGTCATCGACCAGTTCATCACCTCCGCCGGCACCAAATGGGGCCTGGACTGCGGGCTCACGATGCTGCTGCCGCACGGCCTGGAGGGCCAGGGCGCCGAGCACTCCTCGGCGCGGCTGGAGCGCTTCCTGCAGCTTTGTGCCGAGCACAACATCCAGGTCTGCGTGCCCACCACGCCGGCACAGATGTTCCACCTGCTGCGCCGGCAGATGCTGCGCGACTTCCGCCGCCCGCTGGTGGTGATGACGCCGAAGAGCCTGCTGCGGCACCGGCTCGCGGTGTCGTCGCTGGAGGAGCTCGCCGACGGCGGCTTTCAGGTGGTCATTCCGGAGACGGACCCCATCGAGCCTGCCGACGTCGAGCGCCTGGTGTTCTGCGCGGGCAAGGTCTACTACGACCTCATCGAAGCGCGCCATGCCCGCGGGCTCAGCAACGTGGCCATCATCCGCATCGAGCAGCTCTACCCCTTCCCGAAAGAGGCCTTCGAGGACGTGCTGGCGCGGTATCCAGACACCACCGAGATCATCTGGTGCCAGGAGGAGCCGCAGAACCAGGGCGCCTGGGACCAGATCAAGCATCGCTTCCACCACCTCATCGAGCAGGGCAAGCAGCCGTATTATGTGGGTCGGGCGGCGTCGGCGGCGCCCGCTGTCGGCCACCGCTCCGTGCACGTGGCGCAGCAGGAGCAACTGGTGGACGAGGCCCTCACCGGCCGCATCAACCCCAAGATGAACCGGCGCATTCCACCGCAGCAGCCCATCGACGAGCCGGCGGCGGAGGTCTGAGGCGCCGGCCACTACCGCCCGCGCCCCCAACGCCTATCCCCAGTCCGACATCAGCCCGAGCGACGACCCACCCGCGCCCAGCCACACCAGCCCGAAGGACCAACCACCCATGAGCACCGAAGTGCGCGTCCCCGCATTGCCCGAATCCGTCGCCGACGCGACGGTCCTGACCTGGTACAAGCAGCCCGGCGACGCCGTGGAAAAGGACGAGAACCTGGTGGACCTGGAAACGGACAAGGTGGTGCTGGAGGTGCCGGCCCCCGCCGCCGGTCGGCTCGCCGAGCACAGGGTCGGCGAAGGCGACGTGGTGGAGGCGGACGCCGTGCTCGCGGTCATCGAGGCGGGCGCGGCGGCCGATGCGGGCGGCGAGGCAGGGGCTGCGGCGCCGGCCGCTCAGGCAGAAGCTGCACCCGCCACCGCTGCCGCGACCACTGCGCCGGCCCCTGACGCCGGCGGCAAGACAGACAAGGAGCCCCAGCTCGCCCCGGCCGCCCGCCGGCTGGTGAAGGAGCTGGGCCTGGATGCCGCCGACATCCCCGGCAGCGGTCGCGATGGTCGCATCCACAAGTCGGACGTCGTCGCCTGGCTGGACCAGCAGGAGGCCGCGGTGCCGGAGCGTGACCCGGACGCGGGCCGGCTCAGCCAGGCCCAGGCGCCGGATGCAGCGGACGACGCCACCCCGGCGCTGGAGCTTGACGCCTCGCTGCCGAGCCTCTCCGGGGATGCCGGCCGCCCCGAGCAGCGGGTCGCGATGACCCGGCTGCGGGCGCGCATTGCCGAGCGACTCGTGGAAGCGCAGCAGAACAGCGCCATGCTCACCACCTTCAACGAGGTGGACATGAGCGCCGTCCTGACGCTGCGCAGGCAGTACAGGGACCGCTTCGAGGCCACCCACGGCGTGCGCTTAGGGCTGATGTCCTTCTTCGTCAAGGCGAGCGTCGAGGCCCTGCAGCGCTTCCCCGTGGTGAATGCCTCCGTGGACGAGGGCGACATCATCTACCACGGCTATTACGACATCGGCATCGCCGTCAGCTCCCCGCGGGGGCTGGTGGTACCCATCCTGCGCAACTGCGACCAGCTCTCCATGGCCGACATCGAGCGCGGCATCGGCGACTTCGGCACCAAGGCCAAAGACGGCACGCTCAGCTTCGAGGAGCTCACCGGCGGCACCTTCTCCATCACCAACGGCGGCATCTTCGGCTCGCTGCTGTCCACGCCCATCCTGAACCCGCCGCAGAGCGCCATCCTCGGCATGCACAAGATCGAAGAGCGCCCTGTGGCCGTGGACGGGCAGGTGGTCATCCGCCCCATGATGTACCTGGCCCTGAGCTATGACCACCGTATCATCGACGGCCGTGAGGCGGTGCAGTTCCTGGTGGCCATCAAAGACACGCTGGAGGACCCGGCGCGCCTGTTGTTGCGGATTTGAGGCGGAACGCGGCACAGCCCAAGGTCGTTCGAAGGCACATCACCGGACAAAACGGGGAATCTTGTGAGCATGAGCCCAGAGCAGGTACCCACATGTACGCCGACCGCGATCTCTACGTAGACGACTACCATGCCTGGATCAGCGCCCAGGCGGCATTGCTGCGCGCAGGGCGGTTGACGGACCTGGATGCCGCGCAGCTCGCCGAAGCGCTCGCAGCCATGGGGTGGGCGCGAGCGCACCCCCGACTAGTTGACCGAGTCGAGGGCTGAGACCTGATCAGGGTGAGTGTGCCGGTGCCGGCCTGGGTCAGGGCGTGCCGGTATCGAACACCACGGCGGTATCGTTTTGGATGGCGCCGTAGACGCTGACCCCGCCGTCCCGTCGCCGATGCGCAGGGTCCCGTCGCTGACGGTGATCGTCGTGGCCTTCAACTGGGTTCCGGTCATGGTCAGGGTGCCGCTGCCCTGTTTGCGCAAAGCTCCGGTCCAGGAGATGGCGCCGGCAAAGCCGGTCGAGGCGTTGTAGCCGCCCGTGGTCAGTATGCTGCTGGAGAGCAGGGTGACCGTGGAGGCCCCGCTGTCGCCGCGTGCGCGATGTCCCCGTTGATGGTGATGGTCTGGTCCGGGTCCTGTGTCGCTGACTCGACCTACAGCTCCCGTATGCGAGCGGCGTCTGCGACACGCGATGCAGGTGATTGCAGACCCCAGGGTCGCGAACGTCCGCATCAAAGAGCTCGCCTACAACCTGGGGTACAGGCATCCCTCGGCCTTTACGCGGGCCTTTCGCAAGCGTTTCGGGGTCTTACCCAGCGAGGTGCGCAAGCGGGAGGCGGGCGCGTTCACCGCTCTTCGGGGAAGCTCGCCAAGCGCTCCCTCGATCTCAGTCCCCAGACCTTCGATCGCCCGACCCTGGCGCTGTCCCTTGACGACCTGGCTGACGATACGTAGCCTCACCGCTGGTTTTTACGTGTCCGCCGCCTCGCCATGAATACCAAGCTCACCGTCAGCATGGATGCCTCGGTCATCGAGCGCGCCAAGCGGGCGGCGCGAGCCCGCAACACCAGTGTCTCCGCGATGCTTGCCGAGCTCGTCTCCGGCCTCGACGTGCTTGATCATCCGCGCGGTCCGGGCTTCATTGGTCCAGTGACGCGGGCCGCGACCGGGTTGCTGGAACTGCCCGCGCAGGGTGCGGACGCCGATCTCCTCAGCGATGCGCTGTGGGCGCGTTATGGCGATCCCGGATGAGGGTCTTTGTCGATACCAACCTGCTGCTTGATGTCCTGGCCAAGCGCGAGCCCTTCTACACCGCTGCCGCCCGAATCTGGACCATGGCCGAGACCGGTACCTGTGAGGCGCTGGTGTCTGCGATCAGCTTCAATAATGTCTTCTATATCGTGCGCAAGGCACGCAGCACCGCCACGGCTCGCAGGGCGCTGGTTCTGCTGCGCGACGTCTTTGCCAGCGTCGCACCGGACCAGCGGATCCTGAACCAGGCGATCGACTCGGAAATCGCCGATTTCGAGGATGCCATCCAGTTCTACAGCGCGTTGCACGCCCGCGTCGACTACCTGCTGACACGCAATGTCCCGGATTTCCCGTCCGGCGTTCTGCCGATCCTTTCCGCCGACGACTTCTTGATGTTGATCGATGCAGCGGCCGACAAAACCTGAAGCGTGCCGCTTGGGTTTCTATCCTCCGGCGTCGGGCAGCCAAGCATCATCGAGTCGGTCAGAGGGTCTCACGCGTACCACTGGTGCCAGCACGAGGGTACGATTTTCGGTTACCGACCAACCGAGGCGCGGTCCTTTTCGCCTCGTCGAATCGAATGACTCGACGGTGCCACCGTGAGCGCGAGACAGGCCGCGGAGACCAATCACGGTGACCACCAAGCCCCTCCACTACTTCGCCTACGGCTCCAACCTGCTCACCGCCCGCTTGCAGGCTCGCACGCCCTCGGCTCAGCCTGTCGGCGTCGCGATCCTGCCCGGCTGGCAGCTGCGCTTTCACAAGGTGGGCAGCGACGGCTCCGGCAAGGGCGACATCGTGCCGGCGGCGGATGATGCCGTGACGGGTGTGCTGTACCGGCTGCGCGCCCGGGAGCTGTGGCGGCTGGACCTCGCCGAGGGCGCCGGCTACCGGCGCCGGCGCATCGCCGTGTGCATCGGGGCGCGCTGGCAGCGCTGCGAGACCTATGTGGCGACGGCCACCGACCCCGAGCTGCTGCCCTACGACTGGTATCGCGCGCTCATCCTCGCCGGGCTGCTGGAGCGCGCCATCGGCGGCCCGATGCTGGAGCGGGTGCTGGAGACGCCGGCGCTGCCGGACCCGCGGCCCTTTCGTCCCGCCCGGCTGCGGGCGCTGCGGGCCCTGCGCAGGTTCCGCAGCCGGTGCCCGGAGCTGGCCGAGCAGCTGCGGGACTGACCCTGCTCGCTCAAGGCCCTGCTTCCGTCAGGTCGCCGGCGAGCTGACGCTGCCGCACGGCCAGCGCGTCACCGACCCCTTCGGCGAGCGCTTCATGGTGCCGGGCGGTGCCCTGCTGGAGCTGCCGGAGGGGGTGGAGATCCGCTCGCCCACGGGGCTTCGCACCGACACCCTCGCCAACGGCGACACCAAGATCGAGGAGGACGTGGAGATCCCGTTGCCGGCGGGCACCCGGCTCACGCTGCCGGCGGACACCAGCATCCGCTTCGCGCGCAACGCTCGCGTGCCGCTCACCGCGGGCGACGCCATCGCCCTGGAGAACGGTCGGACGCCAAGGCTGCCGGCGGCGGCCGAGATCGTGCTGCCGCCCAAGTCGCTCGTGGGCGGGTCCAGCCAGTTCGCGCGCACCCCCTTCATCGCCTCCTTCCAGGCCGGCTGGCTGCGGCTCAACCTCGCCACGGTGCATATCTACTACGGCAGCGAGGCGCCCGCGGCGCTGCGCCGCCGCGCCGAAGAAATCTGCCGCCTCACCGAGCTCCGCGCCGGGCGCGCGGAGAGCGATCAGGACTCGGACGCCGACGCCTTCTTCATCGCCCTCGGTGACTTCAACCTCGCCGCGCCCGGCGACGCCACCATGGCGGCGCTACGCAGCAACGGGTTCGACATCCCGGAGCCGCTTCAGCACATCCCCGGCTCCAATGTGCGCCAGGACAAGTTCTACGACCAGATTGCGCTCTGGACCGGCACCAGCCGCCGGCGCCGGGGCGTGGCCCGCATCCGCCCCTACCGCGCCGGCGTCTTCGACTTCTTCGACGTCGTCTACCGCACGGACGAGGAGGCCGTCTACCGCCCGTACATGGGCAAGCCGGACGCACCCGGCGAGCAGTACGTCAGCTATGACAGGTGGCGGACCTACCAGATGTCCGACCACCTGCCCATGTGGGTGGAGCTGCACATCGACTTTGCCGATGCGTACCTGGAGGACGCCCAGGCGGCGGTGACGGCCCGTTTGGAGGGCTGACTGCCGGCTGCGCGTGCAGCCTCTCCGGCACCTGTCTCTGCGCCGCCGCCGCAGCTGCGCCGGAAGCTCTCTGGTGCGGGCAGCGGATGCGCGACAATGCGTCCGGTCGGCGGGCTCGATCAGGGCCCGATCGGAGCCCAACCGCAACGACAGGACGCCTGCATGGACCATTCCGGACTCATCGCCGCGCTGCTGGTGCTGGCGCATTTTCTGTTGCAGCTGTCGGTGCTGGCGCGGGTGCTGCTGCGCCCGCACCGCGAGCCCGCCTCGCGCATCGCCTGGGTGGTGGTGGTGATTGCTGTGCCGCTGGTGGGCATCGTCGCCTATCTGCTGTTCGGCGAGGTCAACATCGGTGCCCGCCGCGCGGAGCGGCTGCGCCACGCGCAGTCCCTGCTGCCGCCGCTGCGCCTTGACCCGAGCACGGCACCGGCGCCGCTGCGGGCGCTGATCCCGGCGCGCCACCGCCATCTGTTCCGCCTCGGCGAGTCCATCAGCGGCTTCACCCCGATCAGCGGCAACCAGGCCGCCTTGATGGCGGACAGCAACGCGGCCATCGACGCCATGGTGGCGGACATGGACGCGGCGCAGGACCATGTTCATGTGCTGTTCTACATCTGGCTACCCGACAACAACGGCATCCGCGTGGCCGATGCGCTGATCCGGGCGGCCGAGCGGGGCGTCACCTGCCGGGCCATGGCGGACGACCTGGGCTCCCGGGCCATGATCCGCTCCCTGCACTGGCAGCGCATGGCGGCGGCGGGGGTGCATCTGGCCCGGGCGCTGCCCATCGGCAATCCGCTGGTGCGCGCCCTCACCGGGCGCATCGATCTGCGCAACCACCGCAAGATCGTCGTCATCGACGACTGGCTCACCTACTGCGGCAGCCAGAACTGCGCCGACCCGGAGTTCCGCATCAAGGCCAGGTTCGCGCCCTGGGTGGACCTGATGATGCGCTTCGAGGGGCCCATTGCGCGGCAGAATCAGCACCTGTTCGCCGGTGACTGGCTGCCGCACGTGGACGACGGCATCGACGCCCTGCTGCGCCGGCCGCTGCCGCCGCCGCGCGACCCACGGACGGACGCCGGCCTGCCGGCCCAGGTGGTGGGCACCGGCCCCACGGTGCGCTGGTCCGCGATGCCGCAGATGTTCGAGGAGCTCATCTACAGCGCCCGCCGCGAGCTGGTCATTACCACGCCCTACTATGTGCCGGACGAGTCCATGCAGGCGGCGCTCTGCGCCAGTGCGCGGCGGGGCGTGGCCACGACCATCGTGTTTCCGGCCCACAATGACAGCTGGGTCGTCGCCGCCGCCAGTCGCAGCTATTACGCCGAGCTCCTGGAGGCGGGCGTGCGCATCTACGAGTATCCGCACGGCCTGCTGCACGCCAAGTCCCTGACCCTGGACGGCGAGGTCACCCTCATCGGCTCCGCGAACATGGACCGGCGCAGCTTCGAGCTCAACTACGAGAACAACATTCTGTTCTACGACCCGGCGCTCACCGCCGCTATGCGCCGGCGCCAGGACAGCTGGATCAGCGCGTCCTTTCCGGTGCATGCCGAAGATGTGGCCGCCTGGAGCCGGCGCCGGCGGCTCTGGAACAATGTGGTGGCCATGCTCGGGCCGGTGCTGTGACCGACTGTGCGCAGCGCAGCAGAGCGTTGGCGCCGGACCGCGCGCTCTGCACCGGCGGAGCTTCGGTTCACAGGTGTAGCCGCCGCAGCGCGTCCGCCAATGCCTGCTTCTGTCCGGCATCCTGCATGGGATAGGTCTCAAACCAGGTGCGGATTGAGAACTCGGGCGCGAGGGCGCGGACCTCCGCCGTCTCCCAGTCCGCGCCGGCGTCGTCACCCATGTTGCTCAGGGTTGCCGCCAGCAGTACGTGGGCTTCGAGATCGGTGGGGTCGCGGTCGGTGGCCTCGCGCAGATTCCGCGCCGCGCGCTCGAAGTCGCCCAGAAAGAACTGTGCACGCCCGAGCAGCCGGCAGTAGGCAGGCCCGGTAGACGCCTTCCGGCGCCGCAGCTCGTCGAGCAGCGCCAGCGCAGCGCGCGGACGTCCGAGGTCGGTCATGATCGAGGCCTTGAGCGCGAGGGCGTCGGTGAAGTCCGGTGCCATCGCCAGGGCGCGATCCAGGTGCCCGAGGGCCTCGTTATGGCGCCGGGCCAGCGTAACCACCCGGGCCAGGACCCAATGCGATTCCGGGCTGGCTGCATCGATGCGCATGGCGTTGCGCGCCATGGCCTCGGCGCGGGCAAGCACGATGTCCCGGCGCGCAACCCGTCGGTGTCGGTAGTCAGCCGCATGGAGCAGGGCCAGTGCCCGGTAAGTGCGCCCGAATTCGGCATCGAGCCTGCTCGCCTCGCGCTGGCGCTCCGATGCGGTGCCCTTGCCGTGTGCAGCAGGCGGCAGCAGTGCGGCCTTGACCTTCAGAAAGGCGTGGTAGGCGGGCTGCGTGTCATCGCAGTGTTGGACGGCGTGCGCCGATGCGCCGGGCGCGAGCCTGACGGACAGCCTTGCGGCCACGCAGGCCTGGATCTGATCGCGGAACGCGAAGACGTCGCCGATGGGCTGATAGTAGCGCTCCGACCAAAGCTCGCGGCCCGTGCGACGCTCCACGAGACTGACCTCCACGGCCATCTGATCGCCCAGGTGCTGAATCGCGCCGAACAGCTCGAAGACGGCATCGCCTCCGCGCGCCCGTCCCGCAGGAGGCGCAGCGGACGCAGCCTGGATGCGGATGGCCTGCAAGCCCGGTGCGCGCGACAAGTCTGCGGTCAGCGCGGCCGCAAGCCCCTGGGCGAGGTAACGCTGGCCGGGATGGTCGCCGATGACTGCGAACGGCATCAGTACCACCGTCGCTGTGGCATCTGCCGCCGCGGTCGTGCCCGCCCGGACATTGGCCGACGCTGTTGGCCAAGTGGCGACAGGGCGCAGCAGCAGGCTTGCGAGAAGGATCACTGCCAGCAGCGCAGAGGCCAACGCGCCGCGCCGCCACGGTGTACAGGCGCACGGCCGCCGGGCAACGGATCTGCGGGTGCCCGCCTCTGGCCGGCATGGGCTCACGCCGGCGATGAGCCGGTAGCCGCGCTTACGCACGGTCTGGATATACCGCGGCGCCCTGGAGTCGTCACCGAGCGCCTTGCGCAGCTTGATCGCAACCTGGGTCAGCGCATCGTCGCCCACCGTGACGCCCTGCCAGAGGGCGGCCAGCAGATCGTCCCGCGGCACGACCTGCCCCGGCCGCCGGGCCAGGAAGACCAGCAGCTCCATCGCCCGGGGCTCCAGATGCACCTCTTGTCCTGTGCGGTGTAAGAGATTCAGGGCGGGCTCGGCGTCCCAGTCGCCGACGCGCAGGCAGTCGGCGCTGCCGGCGGCGGAGACGCCGCTGTCGGCTTGGCTCGGCTGGCCGTCGCCTTGGGTTGGGCTCATCAACGCGTCCCTCGTGCATTGTTCGTGCAATGTTAGCCCGTCCATCAGGTGAAAACACCTACCCCCTGCTAGGCTGCCGCTCCATGGTGCTGCGCAGGCACGTCGCCGGCGACCGGACGCGGCACCCACCTGCCCCGCTGCCGCGGCTGCCCGCGAGTGACGACGCCAATGCCGGCGCCGACACCGCGTCACGCGGCCGCGCTGCTGGATGCGCCGTTGCCGCCAAGGCGTGCCATCAACGAACTGCATGCAACTACAAGGGTTCAAGTCTCATGAAGACGCTCAAGAGCGTGATCGGACACTGCACTCCGGACAGGCCGCAGCGCCTCGCCGTGCTGTGCCTCCTGGCCAGTATGGGCGCATCCGGCTGCGGCGGGCCGTCGGTCTATTTCGCCGGCTATACCCGCATCGGCGTGGATGCCTCCGTCGACGGTGCCGGGGTCGGCGTTCGCCAAAGTGCGGTGACCCTGTCGCCGCCGCGCGCGGATGGCGGCGCCCACGATCTTGCCGCCGTCACCGACATGGACCTGTCGCTGACGGATCTTGTCATCTCGCAGGATCTCGCCACCGGCGACGCCGCGAACGCCCTCAGCACCGATGGAAACAGTCTTGCCCCGCAGCGCGGGACTGGGCAGTTTGAGGAAGACAGCCGTCTGCTGTTCGGCTCCTTCACGTCCTGGTCGCTGCTGGAGGTGAATGCACCCGACTCGGCATCCCCGGGCATCCTGTTCGGCTTCAAGCGCGCGGTGGCGCTGCGCGTGCCCGTGCGCAAAGACCGCATCGGCGCAACCTACGCCGGCGTCGATATCAACACCACAGGGGACCGCCATCACGGCGTCCCGGCGAGCGCGTTACCTGGCGGCGTGCGCAACAGCTACCGCTTTGCCACCGGCCGTCCGGCTGTTGCGCTGGCGAAACAGTGGCTCGGTAACGAAGGCGCGGGCTTGCGCGACGACGACGCTTATGGCGGTTACTGACCGCGGGCGTGCCGCGCGCGCTGCTATGACGGTGATCCTGCGGCTGGCCGCCGCAGCCCTGGTTCTGCTCGCCGTCACCGGTTGCGCGCTGACGTTGCAGGACGACCAGGGCCGGCGCCATCGCATCGGGCTGGTGTGGGACAGCCACGCCGGGGCGCGTGCCGGCCCCGGCCAGGCCGTGGCCTTCCGCAGCCTGGGCGCCTGGGCCGACCTGACCCGGGCGAGTGGCGGCTTCGGCCTCGGTTACCGCGCAGCCACGGTCGTGGACATCGCCAGCGACAGCTGTGTGGTGATGGGCGAGCCGGGATTGCGGCCCTAAGGCTCGTGCAGTGCAGAATTCCCGCGGCGGGTCAGCGCCGCGGGGTCAGTCGATCGCGGTGCCTCTGCCACCGCGGTCAGTGTGTGCGCGAGCACAGAGAGGAGATATCACATGCAGGACATCATCGACCGGCTCTTGGCCAAACCCTACGACTGGAGCGAGGCGCCGCGGATGGGGGCGGCGGGCTTCCACTCGCGCAACGGCGGTATTGCGTGGCGCTACGATGCCGCCGGGGTTTACACGGAGTCCGGGGGGCCGCTGCGCAGCCCCGGCGAGCCGCGGTCAGTTCTGCGGGCACTCGATCTCTATGGCGACAGCATCTTCGCGTTTGCGTTGCGCCACGGCGTACCCATGGAACTCATCCTGATGACCATCGGTACGGAAACGGCGTTCGCCCGGGACCAGGCCTTCACCGGGCCGCGCACCTTCCGCTGGGAGCCCCATGTGAGAGTCAAGGATGTCGATCCACCGACGCGCGGGGACTACTCGGCGGGCCCCATGCAGACACTCGCGACCACCGCGCGGTGGGTCATCCGTGTGCAGCCGGCACTCAACTACGGCCCCTTCGCGGCGGCCCCCTATTACGCGCAAAGACCGCCGGCGCGACCTGCCCGCAGCACGCTCTACAATCCTGTGATCAACATCGACATCGGCACCGCCGAGATCGTCCAGCGCTGGTCCAAGACCGGTGATGATCCGATCCTCGTGGCCGCCGCGTTCAACGCCGGGGGTCTGTACAGCACCAACGACAACCCTTGGCACCTGCGGACCTATGGTGACCACCTCGACCGCGCCGCTGGCTTCTACGGCGACGCCTGCGCGATCCTGCGCGAGCTGCGCAGCGAGGGCGGGCGCCGGCGCGTCTACCTCTCGGGCACGGACGCTGCGCCTGAGCTCAGCGGGAAGGACGCCGCAGCAGACCAGCCGCATGTCCTGACCGAGGCGCTGCGTCTGCACCCGTCGCGAATCCTCGCAGCGGAGCTTCAGGGCCATGAGCACGGCGAGGAAGCAGTCGCGGATCATGCGCTCGAAGCGGATATCGCCGCGGCGGAGGCGGCCCGTGCGTTGAGCTATGCGGACTTCGTCGCGGCACTCGGTGAGGCTGCGGTGCAGAACGACGAGCTCCCTGCGGGACAAGCCCCGGTGCTTGATCTGCTGAACCTGCGCGGCGGCGATTACTTCGAGGATTTCGAGACCTTTCTCGGCAATCTGGGCATCGAGCACTTCGCGCCGCACGAGTTTCTGGTGATGGGCGTCGGAAATGCGGCGGGACGCTGTGCCGGCAAGAACAGCCTGCCGCCACGGCGTCTGTGGCCGGAGCTGACCAACTCGGCCTTGATGATCGACGAGATCCGCCGCCGGCTCGGCGCCGCCGTCATCATTACCTCCGCCTACAGGTCGAAGCCCTACAACACCTGCATCTACGACGGGCAGGACAACAACAGCCTGCACAAGCGCTTCAACGCGCTCGACTGGGTGTGCAGGGAGGGCGGGGTCAGCGACTGGCATCGGGTTGCCAGGGAAGTCCGCGAGGCGGACCCCAGCTTCATCGGCGGCATCGGCCGTTACCGGAGCTTCATTCACATCGACACGCGGGGCAAGTACGCCAACTGGTAGCGACGCCGGCGCAGTGCGGCGGCTCGCAGCGGCGGAGGCCGTGCGCTGCGTCCTCGGGCTCCGCCGGTGCGGGTAGCGGCGCCCCGCCTGGCCGGGCGGCGCCGCTGTGGCTCGCAGTCAAAGCGTGACCGTCTCCCCCTGCCGCGGCATCAGCACCTCCGTGTCCCGCAGCCGCCCGGCGAAGGCGCGCATGGCCTTCTCTTCGCCATGGACCAGGATGGTGCGCGCCGGGCGGATGGCGGCGTGCCATCCCAGCAGCTCGTCGCGGTCGGCGTGGGCGGAGAAGCCGTTGATGGTGTAGAGCCGTGCGCGCACCGGAATGTCGTCACCGAACAGGCGCACGCGCTCGGCACCATCGATGAGGATGCGGGCGAGCGTGCCCGGGGCGGCGAAGCCGACGAAGATGACGCTCGACTCGGCCCGCCACAGGTTGTGGCGCAGATGGTGGCGCACGCGTCCGCCGGTGCACATGCCGGAGCCGGCCATGATGACGGCACCACCGGTGAGGCGGTTCAGGGCCATGGAGTCCGCGGTCTCGCGGGTGAAGCGCAGGCCCGGCAGCGCGAAGGGGTCGTCGCCGCGCTCGAACAGGGCGCGGGCCTCGGCGTCGTAGCACTCCGGATGGCGGCGGAAGATCTCCGTCGCCGAGATGGCCATCGGCGAATCCAGGTACACGGGCAGGCGCTTCGGCAGCAGGCCCTGCTCCACCCCCTCGCGCAGGTGGTAGAGGACTTCCTGGGCGCGCTCCAGTGCAAAGGTCGGGATGATGGCGTTGCCGCCGCGCTCCAGGGTCTCCGTGATGGCGGTGTAGAGCTCGCGCACGGAAGGCGTCAGCGGCTTGTGGTCGCGGTCGCCGTAGGTGGTCTCCATGACGACGGTGGCGGCGGGCTCGGGCGCGGTGGGATCGCGCAGAATGGGCCGGCCCTTGTTGCCCAGGTCGCCGGAGAAGATCACCGCCTCGTGGCCGTCGCCGTCGCTCACCCTGAGGCGAATGCACGCGGAGCCCAGGATGTGCCCGGCATCCTCGAAGGTGGCGGAGAGACCCTCGGCCAGCGCCAGCGCATGGCCGTACGGCGCGGTGCGCCCGAACAGGTCCATGGCATTCAGCGCATCCAGCTCGCCATAGAGCGGAGCCATGCCGGGCCGGCCGCGCCGGTGGGCCTTGCGCGAGCGCCGCTCGGCTTCCTCCTCCTGCAGGTGGGCGGCGTCCAGCAGCACCACCCGGGCCAGCTCCCGCGTGGCGGCGGTGGCGATGATCTCCCCCTTGAAGCCGCGTCGCACCAGGAGCGGAATACGCCCGCAGTGGTCCAGGTGGGCGTGGGTGAGCAGCAGCATATCGATGGATGCGGGGTCGAAGCCGAAGTCCGCGGCGTTCTCCTCGTCGATCTCGCGCCCGCCCTGGAACAGGCCGCAGTCCACCAGGATCCTGCGCCCCTGTGCCTGCACCAGATGGCAGGAGCCGGTGACGGCGCGGTTCGCGCCATGGAATGAGAGCTTCATGCGTTGCGCTCCTCCGGCCTGTCGGTGTCTGCCGGCGACGGTCCGGTGGTCTCGAACAGCGGGCTGGCGTTATCGCGGTGCCAGGCGCAGATGCCCGCCCAGGCCTCGGCGGCGGTCGCCGCGTACCAGAACTGCGCCAGATCCTCTGCATCGCCGGAACCGCCAACATCCCGCGTCCCGGCAGCCCACGCCCATCGGGGAAGTGCTGAAATCCCCGGCGGCGGCCGTGGTGGAGCGGACCGGCGGGGTCAGGGCGTCAACAAGGGCGCCAGGGCGTCGCGCAGTGCCGCCTCGGTCGCGGCATAGTGCACCGCCGTCACACGGCCCCCGTCCAGCTCGATGAGCGTGAGCGCTTCGGGTCGCCGCGGCAGCGGGGCGGTCGCCGCCGCCTCGCGGGCAAGCAGAATCGGATAGCCGTAATCCCGCATCTTGGGCAGCGCGAACATGCGGGTCACCAGCGCCGGCATGGCGCTGATGTCCGCGACGTAGCGGACGCCCGCTTGGGATAAGGCCTCGCCACCCAAGTCCTCCAGCACCGGGTGGGCCAGGTCACTGCCGGCACGATCCGGCGCAAAGATCAGCAGCCGGGTGTCGGGACCGAGCTGGCCTGGGCGCTCGTGCTGGTCGTCGAGGTCGAGCGCCGGCAGGGTCTGCCCGGGGCCAAGGACGGCTGCCGGCGTCGTCGGCTCGGCCGTCGATGCGCTTGCCCACATGAGCAGCAGCACCAGCACGAGGGTCGTGACGGCAGCCGATGCGGCGCGGTCGGCGGAGGTCCATCTGCGCGCAGTGGGTCGGCCGGAGGTGAGTCGGATGTTGAGCGCTTGTGTCATGGGTCACCGTTCAGTGGCTGGGTTGCAGTGCTGCGGCGCGCACGGGCCGCGCTGCCCGAGCATCGCGCAAGCCGGCCCGCGGCGCGATGCGCTCTCGCAAGCCCGCGCATTGCCGGAACGCCGGCGGGTGAGCCCCGGCGCTCTGGGGCGGTCGCCTCGGCCGGTCGCGCGCTTCCCGCCGGCTGAGCTCCGCATCGTCGCGAAACGGCAGTGCACGCCGATGCAGATGCCGCGCGTCTGAACGTGCCGGCGGACGCGGCGCACGCGGCAATGTGCTAGCCTCGGAACGCATCAGGTAACGGCTGATTGTCGTGTCAGTCAATGCACTCATCATCAGTGCATGAGATCGCGGATGCCGCCGACATTCGGCGCAGCGCCCCACGTCGGTCGCCGGCCCGCGGCTGACCTTGCCTGGTGTCGACTGCGCATGCGCTGGTGCGCGGGATTCTTCTGCATCCTCTGGTGCGCGATTGGGCTGCCGGTGCTCGCCGATCAGCCTGCGCCCGGCGGCCGGACACTCACCGTCGCCTCCACCGACAACTTCGCGCCCATCAATCTGCTGGACGCGCGCGGGCGGCTCACGGGCTTCGGGGTGGAGCTGTCCGATGCGGTCCTGGCAGCCATCGATGTCGAGGTCCGTCGTCTGCACGCGCCCTCCTGGCTGCGCGTGGTGGATTGGCTCGAGACCGGCGCCGCGGACCTGATCCACGACACCGGCTATACGCGCGAGCGCGACGCCTTCATGGATTTCACCCAGCCGATCCTGGAGGTGCCCGAGGTCATTTTTGTCCGCCAGGAGCAGCTCACCATCCGCGATCTGGCGTCCCTGCGCGGTCGCGCTGTGGCCTGTGTGCGCGGCCACATCGGGCATCTGCATCTGCAGTCCATCCCGGGCATGCACTGCGTGCTGGTGGAGACCCCCGTGGCCGGACTCTATGCGTTGGTCTCCGGCGAGGTGGAAGCCTTTGTGTATCCGCAGCAGATCGTGGAGTATTACGCCCAGACCCTGCGCCTCACGGACAAGATCAAGATCGTCGGTGAGCCGCTGCGCACGCTGCGCTACGCCATGACCGTGGCCGAGGGCGACGCCGCGCTGCTCGCCGAGTTGAACCGTGGTATCGACCAGGTCAAGGCCAGCGGCGAATACGCGCGGATCTACGCCAAATGGTTCGGCCGTAAGCTCTTGAGCGGCTACACCCGGCGACAGGTCGTCGTCCTCGTCGTTGCGGCCCTGCTCATGGGCCTGCTGCTGAGCACGGTGCTGGTCCTGTCCGTCGACAACCTGCGGGTGCGCCGCGCGCGGCGGGCGCTGCGGCAAAGCGAGCAGCGGTTCAAGATCGCAGGCGAGCTGGCCTACGACCTGATCTACGAGTGGCGCGTGGACGCAGACAGGATCACCTGGCTCGGCGACCTGGACGCGGCATTGGGGCACGCGCAGGGTGCCATTGCCCCAACCGTGCAGGGTTGGCTTGCGCTGATCCACCCGGATGATGCCGAGGGCGTGGCCCGGATTCTCGCCCGTCGCCGCACAGCCGGCGAGCCGGTGCGCACGGATTACCGCATCAGGCGCCGTGACGGGAGCTACCGTCATTGGACGGACCAGGGGCGCGCGCTGACGGACGAGGCGGGGCGGTTCCAGAAGTGGATCGGCGTCTGTAAGGACGTGACCGCAGAGGTGCAACAGCAGCGCCGCCTGGAGCGGGTCGCGCATTACGACACCCTGACCGACCTTCCCAACCGCGTCCTGCTGGCAGAGCGCCTGACCGGCGCCATGGCCCATGCGCGTCGCCGCGGCCGGCAGGTGGCATTGGTGTATCTCGATCTGGACGGCTTCAAGGCCATCAACGACAGCTTCGGCCACGCCGTGGGCGACCGCTTTCTGGCCGCGCTTGCCAAGGATCTGCGCCAGGCCACGCGCGGCAGCGACACCATCGCCCGCCTCGGCGGCGACGAATTCGTCGCCGTGCTGCGGGATGTGGCTGCCCCCGCGGACTGCGAGCCCCTGCTGCGGCGACTGTTGCGGGCGGCGGCCCAGCCGGTGGCGGTGGACGAGTATCGCCTGCGCGT
This sequence comes from uncultured Thiohalocapsa sp., assembly GCF_913063425.1. Classification (GTDB taxonomy): domain Bacteria; phylum Pseudomonadota; class Gammaproteobacteria; order Chromatiales; family Chromatiaceae; genus Thiohalocapsa. The sequence goes on along the minus strand of NZ_CAJXYK010000005.1, from coordinate 142,374 downwards.
GACAGCGAGCCTGGGCGTGACCTTCTATCCGCAGCTGGAGGAGGTGGACGCCGACCAACTCTTGCGCCAGGCGGATCAGGCCATGTATGAAGCCAAGCTCGCGGGCAGGAACCGCTTCCACTTCTTCGACACCGCACGCGACCGCAGTCAGCGCGGCTGGCACGCGCAGCTGGAGCGCATCGGCGCGGCCCTGGACACGGGCGAGCTGGTGGTCCACTTCCAGCCCAAGGTCGACATGCGCTCCGGCGCACTCATCGGTGCCGAGGCCCTGGTCCGCTGGCAACATCCGCAACGGGGGCTGTTGCAGCCACGCGATTTCCTGCCCGTCATCGAGCGGCATCCGCTGGTGGTGCGCCTGGGCGAATGGGTCATCGAGACCGTCCTGCGGCAGATGGCAGACTGGCGTGCAGCGGGCCTGGACATTCCCGTGAGCGTCAACGTCGCCGCCCGGCAACTGCTGGACGAGAGCTTCGTCGGCAGCCTCGAGGCGTTGCTGGCGGCGCACCCGGGCGTCGCGCCGGAGCGGCTGGAGCTGGAGCTCTTGGAAACCAGCGCTTTGGAGGATATCGGCCAGGTGTCGCAGGTGATGCGGGACTGCAACCGCATCGGCATCAGCTTTGCGCTCGACGATTTCGGCACGGGCTACTCGTCGCTCACGTACCTGAAGCACCTGCCGGTGGCAACCGTGAAGGTGGACCAGTCCTTCGTGCGCGGGGTGCTGGATGATCCCGCCGACCTGGCGATTCTGGAAGGGGTGCTGCGCATTTCGGCCGGGCTCGGGCGCGATGTCATTGCCGAAGGGGTGGAAACCCTGGCGCATGGAGCGCTGCTGTTGCGGTTGGGCTGCACGCTGGCGCAGGGGTTCGGCATCGCGGCCCCCATGCCCGCCGCGGACCTGCCGGCATGGATCGCGCGTTGGCGACCCGATCCAAGCTGGCGGACGCAGCGCCGGGTGGCGCAGGACGACCTGCCGCTGCTCTATGCGTGTACCGAGCAGCGTGCCTGGGTGCGGGCGCTGCAACAATACCTGCGCTCAGGGGGGGCGGAAACCTTGCCGCCGGTGCCCGGAGAGGGCCGGCTCGGGCATTGGCTGCGGGGTGCAGGCGCAGCGCAGTACGGGGGCAGGCCGGGATTTCCGGCCCTGGTCTCGCGGCACGACGCGCTCAGGCAAACGGGGCGGCGGCTGTGCGGGCTGCGGGCGGATGGCCGCGGCCAGGCGGCGCTCGATGGCCTGCCGGCGCTGTTGGCGATGAGCGATGAGGTCTTGCGGGGCCTGGAGGCGCTGATGGCGGAGGCTGACGCGCTGGTCTGATGCCGGCGCGCTTCGCAGCCTCTGCCCGCCCCGTGAGCTGCGCAGGCGGGCGTGATGCCGACACCGGTTGCGGTCTGGGTATCGAGCGACGACGATACCGGGACTCGTGCATCTGTGCGGACGGCGCAACGCCGTCCCCGGGTACGCCGACTTCAGTCGGCAACCCCGGGCTGGGCGGCCTTCAGTCCGCCGGGGCCGAATAATCGCTCGTCCCGGGTTCTCTGCGGCATCGCATGAGTCGCGCCGCTGACGGGGAGCTGCCCATCGGCTGCGGCCTTCGGCGCCGGCGGCTCAGCCGTCGTGGGCGGGGTAGTGCTCGGCGACGTAGGCGTTGACCATGTCCTTGAAGCGCTCGGCGATGCCGGCACCCTTGAGCGTTGTGACCTTCTGGCCGTCGATGTAGACGGGTGCCGAGGGCTGCTCGCCGGTGCCCGGCAGGCTGATGCCGATGTTGGCCTGCTTGCTCTCGCCGGGGCCGTTCACCACACAGCCCATGACGGCCACCTGCATGGTCTCGACACCGGGATGGGTCTCGCGCCAGACGGGCATCTGCTCGCGCAGATAGCCCTGGATCTCTTCGGCGAGCTCCTGGAACACGGTGCTGGTGGTGCGCCCGCAGCCGGGACAGGCCGTCACCATGGGGGCGAAGGGCCGCAGGCCCATGGTCTGGAGCACCTCCTGGGCGACCACCACCTCCCGCGTGCGCGGCTCGCCGGGTGCGGGTGTGAGCGACACGCGGATGGTGTCGCCGATGCCCTCCTGAAGCAGCACCGCCAGCGCCGCGGTGCTGGCGACGATGCCCTTGGAGCCCATGCCGGCCTCGGTCAGGCCCAAATGCAGGGCATGGTCCGTGCGCTCGGCGAGCATGCGGTACACGGCAATGAGGTCCTGTACGCCGCTCATCTTGCAGGACAGGATGATGTGGTCCCGCGGCAGGCCCAGCGCCTCGGCGCGCTCGGCGCTGCCGACGGCGGACTCCACCATGGCCTCGCGCATGACCACATCGGCCTCTTTCGGCGCCGCGGACCTGGCGTTGGCGTCCATCATGCGCACCACCAGCTCCTGGTCCAGGCTGCCCCAGTTGACGCCGATGCGCACCGGCCGATCATAGCGGCACGCGATCTCGATCATGGTGGCGAACTGGCTGTCGCGCTTCTCGCCCCGGCCGACGTTGCCCGGGTTGATGCGGTACTTGGCCAGTGCCTCGGCACAGGCCGGATAGTCGGACAGCAGGCGGTGGCCGTTGAAATGGAAGTCGCCAATGAGCGGGACGCCCACGCCCATGGCATCCAGGCGCTCGCGGATGCGCGGGACCGCGGCCGCGGCGGTCTCGTTGTTGACGGTGATGCGGACGAATTCCGAGCCCGCCCGGGCCAGCTCGGCGCACTGGGTCACCGTGGAGTCGATGTCCGCGGTGTCCGTGTTGGTCATGGACTGCACGCGGATGGGCGCGTCGCCGCCCACCGCGATGCCGCCGATGGTCACGGGCACCGAGCGCCGGCGCTGGATTGCGTCTGTGGGTCTGCTGCTCATGTCGGTTGCTGACCTTGGGGTTTGGCTGTGGGCCCGGCTGCGGGGGCGCGGACGCCGGGCGGCGCGGGTCGAGATGGTTCCGCGGCTGCGAATGGCAACGCCGCCCGCAGCCCCTGCGCCACCGCGAGGTAGTCCGGGTGATCCGGCGTGAGCAGGCCGTGGCGGATCAGGAAGTCGATGATGACGAGGTTGCAGTTGAGCTTGAAGTCGTCCGTGGTGTCGATGATGCGCATCACCTCGGCGGCGGGCAGCAACTGGAAGGATTCCACCTCGTCGTCGTTGCAGCGGGGCGCGACGCCGTCCGGCAGCTCCAGATCGTAGCAATAGATGGTGTCCGGCTTGAGGCCACGGTCGGAGTCCCGGCAGTAGGTCACGATACCCACGGGCCGGGCCAGGTCGGCGACCTCCGCCGGCAGGCCCGCCTCCTCCCAGCACTCCTTGCGCAGGTTCTCCGCCAGCGAGATGCCCCAGGGCAGGCCGCCGGCCACCATGTGATCGAGCTTGCCGGGCGCTACCCGGCGGCTGCGCGAGCGCCGGCCGACCCACAGGTGCAGCCCGTCCGCGCGGCGCACAAAGCCGTTCAGGTGCTGTCCGAAGGCGCGGATGCCGAAGTAGGGCGCCACCGCGCGGTCGAGCAGAAACCGGGGCTCGCCGGCGGCATTCAGCACCGGATAGCGCTCGCCGTGCCGGTGACTGACGAGCCCGCGGCGGTCCCAGTCCGCCGCGTGGGCGGCGAAGGCGTCCGTACGTGCGTCGAAGCCCGCCGGTGCTGTGCGCCAGTGCAGGCCGTCTTGTGCACGCACGAAGTCGTTGCCGAGCGCCGCGATGGCCTCGGCGAAGCGACGGCGCACCAGGCCAAGTCCTTCCCCGTCCACCACGAAGGGCTCGAAGTCCGCCGGCTGCCAGCGGTTGCAGGCGTGGATGTGGTCGAGAAAGGACATGGCGGGGAAGATCCGGTCTTAAGGAGCTGAGCAGTGCACCCGGGCAGCAGTGCAGATGTTGCAGCGTACTCCGCGCGCGATGGCTGGCGCCGACAGCTGGTCTTCACGCCTGCGCGGCTGGACCACGGCGGCTCGACCGGCGCCGGGCACCGGCAGCATCGCCCGCGGCTCTGCCCACCGCGAAATCAACCGGCAAGCACCGTACAAACCACCCGCCGGTCGCTTCGCGGCCCATCAAACTCGCAGAAGAACAGGTTCTGCCAGGTGGACAAGCCAAGCTGCCCGTCGATGATCGGGATGGTCTCGGATGGCCCCACCAGCCCGGCCTTAAGGTGCGAATCGCCGTTGCCGTCCTGGGCGTCGTGCCGCCAGACGCCGCGCGGGATCAGCTGGCGCAGCAGCTCCACCACATCCGTCTGCACGCTGTCGTCCCAGTTCTCCTGGATCATGATGGCGGCGGTGGCGCCCTGGGCGTAGACGCTGACCAGGCCCTGCCGCACCCCGCTGCGGGCGACGACCTCCCGCACCTGTGGAGTGATGTCCACCAACACCTCACGGGTGCGGGTGACGAGGCGGATGGTTTCCGGCATTGGGCTTGACGCTGCAGTGGTCAGACGATGGTCGAATCAGGACTCCCCCGCTCAGCCGTGTGCACTTCCCTCTGCTTCGGTACGTCGCGACGATAAAATGTAGGTCATGTGGACGATCCGGTGGTTGGGTTGTCCGGACTGCGAGGTCCGCTGTCCGGCGCCTTCGTCGGTTTGCGGGCGCGCTCAGCGCTCCTCGTGCTTCACGCTGTCCCAGAGCCGCTCCATCTCGTCGCGGTGCTCCGGGGCTGGCTGCTTGCCGGCGGCGCCCAGGCACACCTCCACGCGCATGAAGCGGCGCTCGAAGCGGTGGTTGGCGGCGCGCAGGGCCTGCTCGGCGTCCACGCCCAGGTGGCGGGCCAGGTTGACGCAGGAGAACAGCAGGTCGCCCACCTCGTGCACCCGCTCCAGGGGGTCGGCCTGGGCGCTGAAAGTTTCCTCGCACTCGGCGAGCTCCTCGCGGACCTTGTCGGCGACGCCTTCCAGGTCGTCCCAGTCGAAGCCGACGCGGGCGGCGCGCTTTTGCAGCTTCTCCGCGCGCACCAGCGCCGGCAGGGCCTGAGCGACGCCCTCCATGATGCTGGTGCGCAGGCGCTGGCCCTTGGCCTCGCGCTCGGCGGCCTTCATGGCCTCCCAGTTCTCGCGGACCTCTTCTTCGCTTGCGACCTCGGCGTTGCCGAAGACGTGCGGATGGCGGCGGATCATCTTGCCGGTGATGGATGCCACCACATCGCCGAAGTCGAAGGCGTCGTCTTCTTCCGCCATGCGCGAGTAGATGGCCACCTGGAACAGGAGGTCGCCCAGCTCCTCGCAGAGCTCGGCCATGTCGTCGTTCTCGATGGCCTCGGCGACCTCGTAGGCCTCCTCCAGCGTGAAGGGCAGGATGGTGCGCGGGGTCTGTTTGAGGTCCCAGGGGCAGCCGTGCTCAGGGTCGCGCAGCCGCGCCACCACGGCCAGCAGCGCCTCGATGCTGCGCGGGTCCAGCTGCCGGGCGTCCGGCGTGGAGCGGTCGGGCTTGCGGTCGTGCGGGTCGGTCATGGCAGGCAGCGATGGGGGTTCAGGCGCATCAGGGGCGCATCAGGGGCGCATCAGGGGCGCATCAGGGGCGCATCAGGGCCGGACCAGGGCATTGAAGATCACACCCAGCAGCACGGCGGCGATGCTGCCCCACTTCCAGTAGCCGATGGGGATGCCGATGATCTCGTCCGGCTGGGAGCGGCCCGGGTCCTTCAGGATCTGCCACAGGTGCGGTCCGGCGAGGAACCAGGGCAGGAAGCCGAACATCACCGGCAGCCCGATCCACAGCGGCAGCGGCTGGTTGATGTACACCAGCACCAGCAGCGCCGGCCAGGCCACCAGGTAGCCCGCCGTCAGCTTGGCATCGAGCGTCTTGTCGCGGGTGAAGACGAAGGCGATCAGGGCGCCGACGCCCCACAGGGTCGCAAGCGCGATGAGGACGATGCGCATGGCGACCCCTCCTGCCCTCAGGCCGGTCTGCTGCGCCGGGTTGGTGCGGCCGGGTGCGGGCTCATGGCAGTATGACCTCCGGCTCGGGCGGCGGCGGTGTCTGCTTGATCTTGCGCACGGTGATGTGCGGGCTCACCGCGACATCCACGAACTTCGCGCAATCGCCGGGCTGGGCGGTGAAGCGGTTCATGTCCTCGCCGATGGCACAGCGGCCCGGGTCCGTGATGCCGATGTAGTCGATCTCGCTGCACTGGATCTGGTTGAAGACCAGGTCCCGGTACTGCTGCTCGGTGGGCTTCACGTTGGTGAAGTTGCGGGTGATGGACTCGTACTTGACGTTGCCGCGAATATAAGCGGTGAGCCGTATGGACAGGTTGGTGACCTTGATGTCCAGGTTGTTGGTGAGGGTCATGCCGAGCATGCAGGCATCCGGAAACTCCTTCTTCATGTGGATGCTCACCACCACGGCCTTGCGGCCCGTGTTGGTGACGGGCTCGCTGCGGGTGATCTTGGGTGCGTTGGGGTTCTCGGGCGGCTCCGGGTCGAGCCCGACGGCGCGTTGGAAATCGCCGCTGGCACAGCCGCCGGCCGCGAGCACGGCCAGCAGCGCGACGGCTTGGATCGGCTGTTTGAACATAGACAACTCGACTGGGAGAACTCGACTGGATCCGCTTGGGATGTGGAGCCGCTCGGCAAAAGCTGCCGCGGCTGGGTAAGGCCGGGCCGCGGGTGCGGGGCAGCGGTGGCGCTAGAGGCTGCCAAGGATACCGAAAACCCATGTCCCGGCGGCACCTTTGTGCTGCGCGCGACCCTAAGAAACAGCCCGCCATTTTAAGCATTCGTGCCCGCCAGGGTCCACGTCGCGACGGCGACCCCGAAGCCTGACTGCCCGACCGACGGATGGCCGGCGCAACGGGCCTGTGGTGCGGGCCACAGGGCGCAGCACTGCTTGGCGCACGCTGAGCGCTCACATGCCGTTGCTGTGGAGCTCCTCAGGTCAGCATTGCTCCACGCTGGACTGAAGTCCACCTTCCCCGGCGTGCCGACGGTCGTCGGCGTACCCGGGGAGGGCATCGCGACTTCCGCGGTGGTGCACTAGACTGCCCGCCATCGAAGCCGCATCCCGCCGCACCAGCCCATGTCGCCGCCCATCTGCGAGTCCATCTACGCCATCCCCCGCTGGGGCGAGGGCTACTTCCGCATCAATGACGCGGGCCACCTCGCGGTGCGCCCGGACCCCGACGCCGCAACGGAGATCGACCTCGCCTTGCTCGCCCGCCGCCTGCGCGACGAGGGGCTGTCGCTGCCGGTGCTGGTGCGCTTCGACGACATCCTGCGGCATCGGGTGCGCGCCATGCGCGCGGCCTTCGAGGGTGCCATGGCGGGTCTCGACTGGTGCGGCACCTATCGGCCGGTATACCCCATCAAGGTGAACCAGCAGCAGAGTGTGGTGCGGGCCATCCTGAGCGGCGGCGGCATCGGGCTCGAGGCCGGCAGCAAGCCGGAGCTGATGGCCGTGTTGGCGCTGGTGCCGGACGGCGGCACCGTCATCTGCAACGGCTACAAGGACCGCGATTACATTCGCCTCGCCCTTATCGGCCGGCGGCTCGGGCTTGCCGTGCACATCGTCATCGAGAAGCCCTCGGAGCTGGAGCTGGTCATCGACGAGGCCGCGCGCTTAGGCGTCGAGCCGCTGCTCGGCGTGCGCGTGCGCCTGGCCGCGGCCGCCGCCGGCAACTGGCAGAACAGCGGCGGCGAGCGGGCCAAGTTCGGCCTCTCGGCGCAGCAGGTGCTGGCGCTGGTGTCGCGCCTTGGGGCCGTCGGCGGGCTCGGCTGGCTGCGGCTGCTGCATGCCCATCTCGGCTCCCAGATTCCAAGCCTCGCGGACATCCGTGCCGGTGTCACCGAGCTGTGCCGCTTCTATACGGCGCTGACGGTCCAGGGCTGTGGCCTGGACACCCTGGACATCGGCGGCGGGCTCGGCGTGGACTACGAGGGCACCCGCACCCGCGCCTACTGTTCGGTGAACTATGGCCTGGAGGATTATGCCGGCGCCATCCTCGGCACCGCGGCGAGCATCTGTCGCGACGCGGGCGTCCCGGACCCGCACATCGTCACCGAGTCCGGCCGGGCACTGTCCGCGCACCACGCCGTGCTGTTCACGGACGTGGTGGACCGCGAGCGCGCCGGCGGCTGTGCCGTGGTGCCGGCGGCAGCATCGGCACAGGCGGCGGGTGCGAGCCTGGAGCTTGCCGCCCTGGAGCAGGTCCTGGCGGACGTGGCGGAGGGCGCACCGCTGGAGCTGTTCGAGCGCGCCGAGGCCGCCGTGCTGGCCGTGCGGTCGGACTTCGCCGCCGGCCGGCTGGGCCTGCCTGACCGCGCCCGTGCCGACGAGTGCTATGCCGGCATCTGCCGTGCGCTGCGCGCGAGGCTCTCCCACAGCAGCCGCCGGCAGCGGGAGCTGTTGGACCGCCTGAACGGCGAGCTGGCGGACAAGCTCTTCTGCAACTTCTCGCTGTTCCAGTCGCTGCCGGATGTCTGGGCCATCGACCAGATCTTTCCCATCGTGCCGCTCCAGCGCCTGCACGAGACACCGACGGAGCGGGGCATCGTCCACGACCTCACCTGCGATTCCGACGGCTGCGTCAGCCACTACGTAGACGTGGACGGGGTGGAGGCGAGCCTGCCGGTGCATGCCTTCGACCCGCGCGCGGAGACCTATCTGCTCGGCTTCTTCATGGTGGGCGCCTACCAGGAGATCCTGGGCGATATCCACAACCTCTTCGGCGACACCGACGCCGTCAATGTCGCACTCGACCCGCAGCGCCCGGAGGGCTACCGGCTCTCGGAGCCGGAGCGCGGCGACTCCGCCGACGAGCTGCTGAGCTATGTCCACTTCGAGCCACGGGAGCTGCTGGCCCGCTACCGGCGGCGCATCGACGCCACCGGCCTCCCGCGTGGCGAGCGCGAGCGCATGTACCTGGAGCTGAAGGCGGGGCTTTACGGCGACACCTACCTCGGCCATCTCTAGCCGGCGCGATGGCAGTGGTGCGTTGTCCGCAGCTTGCTGTGCTCGCAGTTCAATATACTGTCCCCATACAAAGGGGTCCACAGGCTGGGCGTTGGCGGGTCTTCTGCCTGGACTGTGTCGGTGAATTCAATATACCGTCCCCAACAATCCGAGGCACTCGTGAATCGGTGCCGGCGGCGCCATATGTTGCCGATCAGCCCATGCCAGCATGCCGGAGTCACCGTACCCATGCCCCGGAGTCACGCAAGCCCCTCCCGCCTGATCCTGCCCTGGATGCTGGCCCTCGGCCTCGGCCTCGGGCTCCCGGGGCCTGTCGTCGCGGAGCCGGCGCCGGTCACCCTGGCGGAGGTCCAGCGTGAGTCACTGCGCGAGCAGGCGATGCTGTCGGGCACCACCATCGCCCCCAGGCGTGCGGCCCTGTCGCCGAAGGTGGACGGGCTGGTGACCGAGCTGTTCGTGGACACGGGCAGCCGGGTGGCGGCGGGGGACCCCATTCTGGCGCTGGACGACGGCATCGAGGCGCACAACGTCGAGGCCGCCGCGGCCCGGGTGCAGGAGGCGGCGGCGAGCCACCAGGACGCCATCCGCATCCGCGACGAGCTGCTGCGCCTGAAGCAGGGCCGACACGCGTCGGAGACGGATATCCGCTCCGCCGAGGCCCGGGTGGAGATGACCGCCGCCGCGCTGGCCGCCGAGCGCGCCGCCCTGGCCCGCGCTGAGGAAGTGAAGCGCCGGCACCGCCTCACGGCGCCCTTCGCCGGCATGATCGTCGCCCGCAATCTGGAGGTGGGCGAGTGGGCGCAGCGCGACGAGGCCGCGGTGGAGCTGGTGGCGCTGGACGTGCTGCGCATCCGCGCCACCCTGCCGCAGATCGACTTCCCGCGTGTGAGCCGCGGTGCCGCGGCGGCGGTGCGCTTCGATGCGCTGCCGGAGCGGACCTTCCGTGGCGAGGTCTTCGCCCGTGTCGCAAGCGGCGACCCGCGCTCGCGCACCTTCCCCATCCTCATCGACCTGCCGAACCCGGACGGGCTGCTGGCCCCCGGCATGTCGGCGCGGGTGCGGGTGGATCTCGCCGGCGGCGAGGCGGAAGTGCTCACCGTGCCGCGGGATGCCGTCATCGCAAGGGCGGACGGCACGCGCGAGGTCTGGCGGGTGCAGGAGGAGGACGGCATCCTCAAGGCCTATCCGGTGCAGATCGAGACCGGCCGCGCCGGCGGTGATCGGGTGGAGATCACCGGCGGGGACCTCGCCGACGGCGACCGGGTGGTCCTGCTCGGGAACGAGTCCCTGAAGCCTGGGCAGAGCGTCTCCCCGCAGCCCAGCCGGGCGCGTCCGGATGCGGCGGAGACGGCGGCGTTGGAATAGGGCGGCGCTGCGTAGAGTCTGAGGCCAGGTGAGCCTGTGCTTCCGGCGGACTGAGGTCCGCCTGCCCCTGGGGACCGACTTGGGGGCCGACTGAAGTCGGCGCACCCGGGCGGGGCGTCGGACGTCGCCGGCGCCGCACGCTTGGGTTTGTCTATTGCCAACGGCGGCGCCAACTTGGGGGTCATCCCGCGCAGCGCGCGACCGCCCGTGTCATCTCAGGCCCCCGCACACCGCCATGTTCAAGTTCGCCATCGAGCGCCCGGTGATCCTCACCGTGGCTGTGCTGCTGCTGACCCTGTTCGGCATCCTGTCCATCTTCAACGTCCCGGTGCAGATGATCCCGGACCTGGACGCCCGGGTGGTGACCGTCACCACCAAGTGGCCGGGCGCGGCGCCCCAGGACGTGGAGAAGGAGATCGTCGTCGAGCAGGAGAAGTACCTGGGCCGCATCCCGGGGCTGGAGCGCATGGTGTCCACCGCGAGCACCGGCGAGGCCGACATCGAGCTGGAGTTTCCCTTCTCGGTGCCCATGGAGGAGGCCCTGCTCAACGTCAACAATGCGCTGAGCCAGGTGCCGGGCTATCCGGAGAACGTGGACCAGCCGAGCATCCGCGCCGAGGCCTTCTCCAGCAATTCCTTCATGTACTTCCGGCTGATGCCGGCGTCCGGCGCCTTCACCGACGCCGACATCGTTGCGCTCCGGGACTGGGTGGAAGAGTACGTCATTCAGGCCATGGAGCGGGTGCCCGGCGTCTCCAGCGTGGAGCTGCGCGGCGGTGCCGCACGGCAGCTCAAGGTCTTCGTGGACCCGGTGCGGCTCGCCGAGCGCGGCATCAGCCTGACGGAGCTGCGCCAGGCCATCCGTGCCCGCAATCAGGACGTCTCCGGCGGCGACCTCGACAGCGGCAAACGGCGCTATCTGCTGCGCACCATCGGGCGCTTCGACAGCCCGGAGGAGCTCGAAGAGCTGGTCATCGCCGAGCGTGACGGCGCCTTCATCCGGCTCAAGGACGTGGGCCGCGCCGAGCTCGGCTATGCCGAGGTCCGCAGCTATGCCTACTCCGAGGGCAAGCCCATCCTGGGCTTTGCGGTGAACCGGCAGATCGGCAGCAATGTCATCCAGATCAAGCAGGACATGCTGGCGAAGGTCGCCGAGCTGAACGAGACCCTGCTGAACCCCCGGGGCCTCAAGCTCATCCGCACCGCCGACGACGTGGTCTATGTAACAGATGCCATCCAGGTGGTGGAGCGCAACCTCGCCATCGGCGCGGTGCTGGCGACCCTGGTGCTGTTTTTGTTCCTGCGCTCGCTGCCGGCGACCCTCATCGGCGCCATCGGCATCCCCATCTGCACCCTCGCCGCGTTCCTCGGGCTGATGCTCACCGGGCGCACCATCAACGTCATCTCCCTCGCGGGCGTGGCCTTCGCCATCGGCATGACGCTCGATAACAACATCGTGGTGCTGGAGAACATCTTCCGCCACCTGAGCCAGGGCAAGGCGCGGCTCAGGGCGGCGCTGGAGGGCGTGCGGGAGGTTTGGCCCGCGGTGCTGGCCTCCACCCTCACCACGGTGGCCGTGTTCCTGCCGGTGGTGTTCGTCAGGCAGGAGGCGGGGCAGCTGTACTCCGACATCGCCATCGCCATCTCCTCCAGCATCCTGATGTCCATGCTGCTGGCCATCACCCTGGTGCCGGCTGCGGCCGGGCGCTGGCTGCGCGCGCCCAAGGCCCCCCGGCGCCGCCGGCTGCTGGACCGCGTCGGCGGCGGCTTCTCGGCGCTGGTGTTGGGGCTGGTGCACTGGCTGGCCCAGGGTATCCTGCGGCCGCTCCTGGTCATCGCGCTGGTGCTCGGCGCCGCCGGTGCCATCATCTGGACCCTGACGCCGGACGCCGAGTATCTGCCGGAGGGCGAGGAGTCCAAGATCTTCACCCTGATGTTCGCGCCCCCCGGCTACAACATCGACATGATGCGCCGTGCCTTCCAGGAGGTGGACAAGGACTTCTACCCGGCGGTGGGACAGGACCCGGCGCTGTTCGCCCAGGGCAAGGCGGACGTGCCCGCGCTCAACTTCACCATCGGCTTTGCGAGCCAGAGCCGGGTATTCGTGGTGCGCGAGGCCACCGACCGCCGCCAGACTGCGGAGCTGATGCGCGTGGCGAGCGAGAAGACCAGCGCGCTTCCGGGCCTGCGCAGCTTCTCCAGCCGCGGGTCCATCTTCTCCGGCAACTTCGGCGGCACCCGCGCCATCAACATCGAGATCAGCGGGCCGGACCTGCCGACGCTGTTCGACGCGGCCTCAGAGGTGCAGGCCAAGGCCCGCAGCATTTTCGAGGGTCCGCGGGTGAAGTCCGAGCCCTCGGCGCTGACCCTGGGCCAGCCCATGCTGGAGGTGCGCCCGGACTGGGAGCGGGCGGCGGAGCTCGGCATCTCGCCGGGGGACCTCGGCTACACCGTCTGGGCCTATTCCGACGGCGCCTTCGTGGACGAGTTCTTTTTGGACGACGACGAGATCGACATCTTTCTCTACAGCACCGCCGGCAACATCGAGCGCCCGCAGGACCTGGAGCGGCTGATGCTCTACTCCCCCAGCGGCGGCATCGTGCCCCTGTCCGCCGTCGCGCGCCTGGAGGAGAGCGTCAACACCGAGACCATCCGACGGGTGGACGGCGACCGCACCATCACCATGACCGTCATCCCGCCGGATGACGTGCCCCTGGAGGAGGGCGTGCGCCGGGTGCAGGAGGAGATCATCCAGGGCATGCCGGCCGCGGGGGCGCTGCCGGATGGCATCCGCCTACAGCTGAGCGGCGCGAGTGACCGGCTCCAGGCCACCATGCGGGCGCTGGCGGGCAACTTCGCCGTGGCGCTGCTGATCGCCTATCTGCTCATGGTTGCGGTGTTCAGCCACTGGGGCTGGCCGCTGCTCATCATGACCAGCGTGCCGGTGGGCATCAGCGGCGGCATCGCGGGGCTGGCGCTGCTGAACCTCGGCGGGGCGCACCTGGATAAGATCGGGCTCTATCCCATCCAGCAGCCCTTCGACATGATCACCATGCTGGGCTTTTTGGTGCTCATCGGCACCGTGGTGAACAACCCCATCCTCATCGTGGAGCGGGCCGTGAGCAACGTGCGCGATCAGGGCCTCGCCATCATGGACGCCGTCACCGAGGCGGTGCGGGTGCGCATCCGGCCCATCATGATGTCCATGGTCACCACGGTGGCGGGCCTGTCGCCGCTGGTGTTCAACCCGGGCGCCGGGACGGAGCTCTACCGTGGGCTCGGCGCCATCGTGCTGTTCGGGCTGCTGTTCAGCACCCTGGTGACGCTGACCTTCATGCCGGCGCTGCTGGCGCTGACGCTGAGGTTCGTGCGGCGGCGGGAGCTCACGGCGCCGGCTCCGGTGGGGACTGCGGCAGCCGGTCCATCGATGTGAGGGCGACGTGCCGCGCTGTCGCTGCCGCGGCGGTCAGTTGCGCTCCCAGTTGTCCTCACCGGCTTCGAGGGTGCCGTCCCGGTCCTCGTCCCACCAGCGCTGTCCCAGCTGGTTGATGCGCAAAACGCCGTCGCCTGCCTGCGGGCCGCTGGGCGTCGCCTCGATGACATAGGCATCGGCGGTGACCGTGCCGACAAAGGCCACGCCGTAGTGGTCCGCTGTGGTGGCGATGGTGGGGTTGGCGGCGTCGTCCGTCGTGCTGCAGTCGTTGTCGGGGCCGGGGTTGTAGCAGCCGTTCTCCGTGTAGAGGCGCTCCATGAACTGGGCCAGGCGCATCAGGTCCGCCTGGGCCTCGGAGCGCCGGCCGCTTCGCACCTGCTCCTGGTAGCTGGGGTAAGCGACGGCGGCGAGGATGGCGACGATGGCCACAACCACCAGCAGCTCCACGAGGGAAAAGCCTCGGCCGACGCGCCGGTAGGCAACCTTTGGTGCAGCCTGCCGGCCCAGCCGGCGGGGTATGCCGGGGACCGGGCCGGCGCCCGGCCGGCCGAGCCCGTCAGTCGATTTGCAGCCAGGTACGCCAGCCATAGGCGTTGGACTCCTCCAGCTGAATCAGGTCGCCCTCCGAGTCGGATACGACGCTCATGATGCCTCCCCCGCCGAGCCCGAGCTGCGACGGCGCCGAGTAAATGCCGGTGCCGTTGTCGGTCAGCACCCGGATGCTGCTGCCGGCCTCGCCGCTGGTGCTGTCATCGTCGTCGACGTCGAAGAGGTCCTTGGTGTTGATGTTGCCGTCCAGGTTGAAATCGAACGGTGAGGTTTCGAGCCGGGAGCCGTCGATGGCGTCCAGGGCGTTGATCCAACTGGTGCCGCCGCTGCCGCAGACGCTCTCCGGCATCATGGACACGAACACCACCCGGCCATTGCGCACCTGCGGGTTGACAACCACGCGCTCTGAGCCGCGGCAGCCTGACACGTCCGTTTCCAGGTCGATATACCAGCCGCGTACATCACCCGCGGGTCTGGACACGGGCTCTCTGGTGCTGATGCGGGCCTTGCTGACAATCGCACCGCTGTCGTCCGTCACCGTGACGGTGTCCAAGAACTCGTGCTCCAGCAGGTCGGCGCGGGTGGGAATGTCATCGGCGCCGGCGCCGGTGAGGCTCCCGTCGTGATCCCAGATGCCGTAGAAGGTCTGGGTTTCGACATCTTCCTTGTCGCTGCTGTTGATGAACTTGCCGGTGCCGAACAGCAGCATGTAGCCGCCGTTGGGGTGGCTCATGACGCCGATCCGGGTGGTGATCTGCTGCGGGTTGTTGTTGTCGTCCGCGGCGCTGAAGAGCCGCGTCGGGGCCTCTGAGGTGTCGGTCAGGTCGAATCTCCAGACATTCCCGAACAGGTCCCCGGCGTAGGCCCGCTCGGCGACGAGATCGCCGTCTTCGTCGATGGTGACGACTTCCGCGAGCCCGTTGGTGCGGCCGTTGCCCGCCGGGTCCTCGTCCATACCCCAGCCCGTGTCCATGCGGGCCTTGATGCGGCTTGCGTCCGCGGCGGCGATGTCGAGCACATAGAGCACGGCGTTGCCGCTCTGGCTGATGGTGCAGTTGCCGGCGACATAGCCGTCATCGTCCTCCGGCAGACAGGCGTCCGGCTCCTCGTCGATACGCGTCTCCGTGTTGCCGTAGCCGTTGTTGACCAGCACCACCCAGCTCGGACCGTCGCCGCCGAAGCCGTCCTCGATGCGCACGATGGCGGGCTTGCCGAGGGTGTAGCCCATGTCGCGCCCGTCGAGCGCGCCGTCGTCATCGTCGCTGCCCGAGGCGTCGGTGAACTCCCAGAGCACGATGTCCTCCGCCTCGGCGTCCGGGTCCGTCACGTCCAGCGCATAGACACCCTGGGCACCGAGACCCATGGCGCCGACGAGCACCGAGGCCCAGTCGTCGGCACCATTGCCGCTGTCGCCCATCTGGACGTCGGAGTAGCTGAGCGGGCCGTCCACGAAGGACTTCTTGACGACACCGCCGGCCTCCCCGTAGGCGGGCTCGGTGAGGTCCGCGAGATGCGGGTAGACGGCCTCCGGGACATAGGCGAAGACCTCGTGGAGGACCGGCGCCGTGGCATCCGCGTTGAACGCGTGCAGCATGCCGTCATTGGCGCCGACATAGACGATGGTCTTGCGGTCCTTCGCCAACTTCCTGAATGTTTCGTAATCGCCGTCCGTGAACAGCTGCCGCGGCGGCTCCACCACGACGGGCCCGCTGCCGAGGATGTCCCCGAGGGGTGTCTCGCGCTCGCGGAAGTCGTAGTCGCTGTTGTCCTCCTCGCCGCGGAGCCAGTCGATGCGCGCTTCCGCAAGCAGGCGATTGGGGTTGGTGCTGTCCAGGGCGTTCGGGTCGTTGCAGTCCGGGACGGTGAGCTTGCCATAGGGCGCGCAGCCCATCAGCGCCTGCTGCTGTGCCGCGGACAGCTCCCCCCAGACATCATCGTCGAAGTCCGTGGCGGCACCGTCCGCCATGGTGAAGATGCGGCGGCTGTCCCAGGCCGGGAAGGAGTCCGGCCAGCCGTCGCCGTTCTGGTCGGCGTTGGTGGTCTGGTAGGGGCTGCCCGGGTCCTCGCAGATGGTGCCCCGGGGCTTGTCGGTGCAGGGGCCGGCGTTGAAGCCGAGCGAGACGCGCAGCGCCCGGACCTCGCCGGCCCAGGTGGTCGGATTGGTCACCGCCTGGTAGATGCGGCTGTTGTCGCTCAGGTTGCCGGCGCTGATGGCCACCGGTGCGTTGGCGGCTTCGGTGTCGTCTGCGGTGGAGATGGTATCCAAAATCTCTTCGAAGTAGTCCTTCAGCGCTGCCGGGTCGGAAGCGTCGAAATAGCCGCCGCGGCCATTGAGGCCGGCGTGGTAGAGATCGTCGATCTTGGCTTCGATGGGGATTGCTTTGGCGCGCAAGATCTCGGTTGGCCAACGGAGCCAAATGCCAGGGGCGACCTCAACGTCCTCATACCTGTATGTGTATCCGATGGCGTTACATTCATTGAGGGCATCTCCATCCTGCTCATACGGCGGATCCAAATGGCAGTCCGGGAAACCGTGTTTCTCGAGCGTCTTTTTACCGTCCAACTGATACTGCCCATAAGGCGCTACAACCTCGCCCGTTTCAGGGTCCTCTACACGCTGGACAGCGCCGTCCACGCCAAGACCGACCGCGAAGAAGGTGACGTGCTGCCAGGTGGCCGGATCGTTCTTGGGGTTCCAGAAAATATCCGCTTCGTTGCCTTCACGATCGGGGGTCAACGGCGGCACGAAGTTGTTACTTGAATCCCCATCCAAGTCCCTGCGCCAGTAATAGAATACGGCGTCCGCCAGCATGCCCGTGTTGTTGTCGGCGTAAAGTGTCGTCAACGGGTCGTCCGGAGAATAACGTGTCACCCCGAACCGGTTGGCACTCAAAGACCAGCCGTGCCCATCCTGGTTCGTTTCCAGCCAGCTGATGTCCCCAGACGCCGTGGTCGGCCAGCTGTCGCCATCATAAACATCTTCCCAACCGCCATCGGTCAGCATCAGGTGAAAGTTGTTACGGCATTGAACGGCGCATTGGCTTGAGCTGGCATCATCGGGGTCATCCAGCAGTGCCTTCCCTTGCGACAAGAATTCTCCTGCTCGGATGTGCGCGCCGACGAGATATGTGGGAGGTGATTGCGGCGGGACGAGTCTCTCCAGCCAGTCGTAGAATGCATCGCGTTGACTCATCTCTCCGGCGCTGGCTGCGGGCGCGCCATATTCATCGAAACGCTCTTTCAGCGCTCTGAAAGCCGCGGTGCCGGGCTGAAACTGGTTGAGCGGGCTGACGCCCTGCCAGGTCAGCCGAACGTCTTCGTCCAGCGTCTGCATCACCTGTGACAGCACGGTTTTGACGACGAGCAGGCGTGTGCGATAGTAGGTGTACCAGTTGGCGAAGTTCTCCTTATCGAATGGTGGATCACCGGGCGGTGGAGTCGATTCCGGATCAACGGGGACAAAGCATTCATCCGGCGTTGTGGCGTCGGGCTCGTTGTCCGGCCAGTTGCTTTCTTCTCCTCCGCAAGGTTCGCAGCCGGCGTCGACGTTGCCGTTGCAGGGCAAGTAGGGATCATCGTTCTGCCCACCATTGCCGGCGCCATAGCTAGGATTGTGGCGATACTCGTTGCCTGGAATATACCGGTGGTAGTACGCCGGTCCCCCCGGTGCATCACTCGCAGTCTTGAATTCGCAGGAGTCGCTGCTGTCCCCAAAGACTGGCTGATACGCGTTAACGAGGTCGCGGTTCGGGCAGTTCTCTGGGTTGCTGTATGGGAAAGGCGGAACGCTCTCGAAATCATTAGAGTCTGCGCGCTCGGACCCATCGGCGTTCCGTCCCGGCAGATAAGAGCGCTTCGGATCATAGTAGAGCTTGTTGACGTCTGGTGACGTAAACCAGTTGCGCATACCCGTTTGCTGCGCACTCTTGGGGTCGGGCAGGGAATCGGGTAAGAAAGCGAGGTTCATGGACCTTGAGTCATCAACGCTCAGCACAAGATTCGCCGGCACGCCTTCTGACAGAAACGGCGGAATGGCATCGGGAATGTCTGACGCAGCGCTGAGATGCGGCAACACGGCGAGCGCGCTGCTGAGCAGCCCAAGCATCGCGTGCCGCAACCCCGAGCGGAGCGACCCGGCAGGGCCGGGCTCCCCAACAAGCTGCGAATGAAGACCACTGCGAGCGCTCATTGCTGCACCTGCTTGGCGATGGTGGACTGGAGTACAGCCCGCGCCTGCTCGTTGGCCCCGAAGCCGACGCTGGTGACGGTGTAGTAATAGGTCACGAGCTGGCCGAACGAATTGGCCTGGGTGTCCGGTGAGACCGGCTCCTCGCGTGCCTCGATGTAGATGCGCGGCTGGGCCACCACGCCGGGGATGTCCACATCCGTGCCGCTCGCTGGTGCGTTGTTCAGCGCGTTCACCAGCACGGAGTATTCGATACCTTCGTAGTCCTCGCCGGCGGCCAGCTCGCTCGGTGGGGTGCGCCAGCTCTCCAGCACGGCTTCCAGGCGCGTACAGGGATCGTCGCTCGCGGCGCTGTTGTCGAGGGTTTGCGTATCTGCGACGGAGCAGGATGTCCAGACGTAGTTGGTGCCGCTGTCGGTGGCGGTGATGGGCAGGTTCTGCTCCTCGATGTAGGTCAAGCCCACCTGCAGCCCGGCCTCCGCCGCCTGCAGGGCGATGTTGTTCTGGCGCATGTTGCCGGCGAGGCGTTCCTGAAGCACGGTGCTGCCCTGGCCGCTGATGCCGATCATGGTTACCACCAGCAGGATCACCAGGCCGACGATAAGCACGGCACCCCGCTCGCGCCTGCGCGCCTTAGGTGGATGATTGTGGCGGGTGTCGTGCGAGCGGTCGGTCATGGTGCTCACTCCCAGATGGCCCAGGGCGTTGCCGGGCGCAGCGCCACATCGAAGCGGAAGCGCTGGTAGAGCCGGTTGTCGGCAGGGTAGGCGGCGCCGAGGCGGTCGTCGGCGTCGGCGGACGGGGGCCAATCGGCCTGTGTGGGGGCGCTGGCGTCGGTGGCGGTGTTGTCCGCTTCGGTAGTCAGGAGCAGCTCCACGGACGCCGCGCGGACGCTCGCCCACTTGGCGTCCGTGGAGACGGTGTCGGCGTCCTCATTGCGGAAATCGGTCTCGCCGTCGCCGTCGGTGTCGCCGCTGTAGGTGATGCGCATGTCGGCGACGTTGGGCACGAGGACCTCCGTGTCCCCGTCGCCGTCCTGTCTGTCGTAGACGCACAGCGCCGGGCGATAACCATCGGGGGCGGGGTCGCCGTCCGCGGTGACACGGCAGTTGTCCCGCCCGCTGCCCGTTTGCAGCGAGCCATCCCCCACGCAGCACACGTAGTAGACTCTGAACACCAGCGGATAGAGCATGGCGCGGGGGTCGCCCGCCTCTCGGTTGTAGGGCGCTGGTCCGCCGTACAAGTCTTCTGCCCGCAGATGGCTCACGGCATTGGCATCCCCTGCATGGCCGACGCTGCTGCCGTTGATGCCGTCCACCTCGAAGACGTGGGCGTGCTGGCAGTTGGAAATGAGCGCCAGCTCCGCATCGAGCGTGTCGTCAGGCGTGTCCACCAGCTGGATGTCGTCCGTGCCGTCCGTGCCCAATCCCCCATCCACCGCATGCCCCTCGGGGTCGATGCCCCAGGTGACCAGCACATCGCCGCCCACGTAGCGGTCGGCGATGTTGCCGGCGATGCCCTGCGGCAGATCGCTGAAGGCGCCGGCGCTCGTCAGGCCCTGGGTCTGGTCGTAGCCGAGGGCACGGTCGATATCGAGGTAATGCGTGTTGCCCAGCGCGCAGCCGCCCTCCAGCAGATCGCACGCCTTCACCGTCAGCGTGCCCTGCTCCTGGTGCATGGCGATGCTCTTGCAGTCCGTCGAGCGGCTGGGCCGCATGCCTTTGGCCAGCATCATGGCGGCGATGCGGCCGTTCTCCTGGAGTCTTGCGAAGGCCTCTTCCCGGGAATACGTGGCCTTGGTGCTGGCGAGGATCTCCGCAAGCCCGAGCACCACGATGCCACCCACGGCCAGCGCGACCATCATCTCCACCAGCGACACGCCCCGGAGGCAGCGCATGCCGACACGGCACCATGGCCCTGAGCGCCGGGAATGCGTGCTGCGACGCTGGGGGCTCATTGCGGCACCCGGGCGCAGATCTGGAATTCCAGCGCGTCGGCGTCCCGGCCCTGTTGGGCCAGGTCGGCCGCCTCGGCGCGGCTGTCGTCCCAGCGGATGGTGATGGCGCAGTGGCCGGTGGTGCAGGGATTGCCGGAGGTGCAGTCGAGAGAGCCGAGTGCCCCGCTCGCCGGTGCCGGCAAGGGTGACGCGGCCAGCTCGTCCGCCCACTCCTGGAAGCCGGCGTTGTCGATGGTCGCGTCTGCCGTGGTGATGGCGCTGGCCATACCCGAGAAGTCGGCCGGGTGTGCACGCATGCGGTCCGCCAGCGCGTAGGCGGCGAGCGTGGCATGCGAGCGGAGGTTGGCGCTGTGGTTGCTGCGCATCGCCGCGAGCTGCAGTCCGGCCACGCCCAGCGCGCCGACGGCGATGATGAACAGCGTCACCATCACCTCCACCAGCGAGAAGCCGCGGGCGCTTGCAAATTGGCGAAGACGCGTCATGCTTGACCTCCGTGCGGGCGGCGTGGGTGACTCGGCGGGCGGCGCCGCTGGCGCTTGACCGGAGCGGGCCGCCGTAGAACGCTGCCCCATCTGTCTGTGGGCGTAATCCGCAGTCCGTCTATGGGCGGTGAGCAGGCCGTCGCCCCGATCTGCCGCAGGTCACTTCGCTAAGTAATATGCTTAGGGCAGCATAAGGGCTTACCTGAAGCTTAACGAAGAATGTGAGAATTGCAGCAGGCGCACCGACGGGCATCGGTGTTCACGCGACCAGCGGGGCGCGAGCGAAACGAGGCCGTTGCGTGGCCGGGACAAGCGCTGGCGAAGCTTCTGAAATCCTTGAGGAATCAGGCGTGAGGCAGGGCGCGCGGGCAGCCTGTGACCGGGTGTCGGCGCGCAGGCCCCGCCGCCCAGCGCGCTTTGCCGCCAAATTTCTGCTGCCGGGCTGTGCCGCGGTCCTGGCGCTGACACTCCTGCTGATGCCGCCGCCGGGCGGCGCCGAGATCTATCGCTATCGCGACGAGAACGGCACCTGGGTATTCTCGGATCGCCCGCCGCCGGGTACCCTCGGTGACCGCTCTGGTTCGGCCATGTCGGATGCGCGTGTGCGTGTCCAGCCGCTGCCGGAGGCGGTGCAGCCGACGGCACCCACCACGGGGCCGGACTCGCGATCGCCGCAATCGCCCCCGGCAGTGCAGGCGCTGCCCGGCGGGCGCGTGGCAGCACCCGCGCAGCCGCGTACGCCAGCCGCCGAGGTTGTGCCTGCGGTGCCGCCCGCGGCCAGCCGGGCCACCGTGCCGGCCCCGCAGCCGGAAGCCGCACCACCGCCGGACCTGAGCCGCCACATTGCCGCCCGGCTGCAACAGCAGTTCGAGCCGGTGACGCCGGTGGAGGCCAGCAGCCTGGCGGTGGTGACGGTGCACTCGGCGCTCGGCACCGGCTCCGGGTTCTTCGTGAGCGACGACGGTCTGCTGCTGACCAACCGCCATGTGGTGCGCCCGCCCCCCGACTGGGCGGCGGAGGAGCGCGCTGCGCTGGCCGCCCTCAAGGCCAAGCTGGATGCGCTGGAGCAGCGCCTGTCACTGCCGCGGGACAGGTTCTCGGACCCGAACGACTATGACCGCGGCCAGCGTATTTTCCGGGAGCGCTCCCGGGAGTATCGCGAGGCGAAGCGGGCGCTGGACATGAAGCGCAACGCGGCGCTGCTGCAGCGCGCCTTCGAGGTGCAGCTCAAGGACGGGGAGCGGGTGACGGCCGACCTGTTGGACGTGAGCCCCCGCCACGATTTGGCGCTGCTGCGCGTCTCCGGCTACACCACGCCCTACCTCCAGCCGCTGCTCGACGCCCGGCTGCGCCAGACGCAGCCCGTCTATGCCATCGGCAGCCCGCTCGGCATCAAGGACACGGTGACCGCCGGCACCTACACCGGCCGGCGGGAGGACATGCTGGTGACGGACGCCCGCATCCTGCCGGGCAGCAGCGGCGGTCCCCTGGTGACGGAGGCCGGGCTGGTGGTGGGCATCAACACCTGGAAGGCAACGGCGGAGCCGGATGTGAAGGCGCGTGGGCTCGGCGTCGCCATTCCCATCGACGCCGCCTTCGAAGAGTTTCCCGACCTGGTCGCCTGGCTCGCGCGGGACCCAGCCGACACCGCGACGCGACGCTGACCAAACGGCGTGCAAGGTCGGGTCAGCGGCAGCGTAACCCGACAGTCAAGTGCCGCTACCGCTCATCTGCGGAGCGCCACCCGCTCAGTCCTCCGGATGCGGCTCCTTCAGCGTCACCAGCTCTTCCGCGCTCACCGGATGGATGGCCACGGTGTCGTCGAACTGGGTCTTGGTGGCGCCCAGCTTCACCGCCACCGCGAAGCCCTGGAGCATCTCGTCCACGCCGTCACCCACCATGTGGATGCCCACCACCCGCTCCTCGTCGCCGACGCAGACCAGCTTCATGGCCGTGCGCGGGCCTTTCTCGTTGAGCGCGTAGCGCATGGGCTGGAACTTGGTCTGATAGATGGTCACCTTCTGGCCGGACTCGCGTGCCTGGGCCTCGGTGAGGCCGACGGTGCCGGCCGGTGGATGCGCGAACACCACGGTGGGGATGTTCTCGTAGTCCAGGCGTCGGTTCGGCTGGTCGTTGAAGAGCCGGTCCGCGAGCCGGCGGCCCGCGGCGATGGCCACCGGCGTGAGCGGTGCGCGGCCGGTGATGTCGCCCAGGGCATAGACGCCGGCGACATTGGTGTTCTGGAAGGCGTCCGTCGGAATGACGCCGTTCGGCAGTACCTCGACGCCGGCGGCCTCCAGGTTGAGCGTCTCGGTGTTCGGACGCCGCCCCACGGCCCAGAGCACGGTGTCGAAGCCCGTCAGCGCCTGCTGCTCCCGGCCGATGACGGCGATGCCGTCGTCCCGGCGCTCTAGAGAGCCCACCGCGAAGGGCAGGTGCATGTCGATGCCGTCCTGCGTCATGTTGAACGCCACGGTCTCGCTGACGATGGGGTCGAAGGTCTCCAGCACCCGGCTCTCCAGGGCCACCACGGTCACGTCGGAGCCCAGCGCCCGCATGACACCCGCCAGCTCCACACCGATGTAGCCGCCGCCCACCACACAGACCCGCTTCGGCTGCTCGCGCAGCGCAAAGAAGCCGTCGGACGTGATGCCCAGCTCGTGGCCCGGCACCGGCGGCACGATGGGCCGCCCGCCGGTGGCGATGACGATGTGCTCGGCGGTGTAGCGCGTGCCGTTCACGTCCAGCGTGTGATCATCGACGAAGCGCGCCTCGCCCTGGATGTGCGCGATGCCCTCGCCGGCGACATAGCCGTTCCAGTAGTCCAGGATGCCGCCGATGAAGCCCTCGCGGCCTTCGACGAGCTTGGCCCAGTCGACGCCGTCCAGGCTGGCCTGGATGCCCATGTCCGGCGCGTGGCGGACGTCCTCCGCCAGATTGGCGGCGTACCACATGACCTTTTTCGGCACGCAGCCGACGTTGACGCAGGTGCCGCCGAGCTTGTGGCGCTCGATGACGGCGGCGCGCGCGCCGTGCGCGGCGGCCTTTTCGGCCACGGCAAGTCCGCCGCTGCCGCCGCCGATGGCGATGAGGTCGAAATGGGTCTCCATGGCCGGTCTCCGGGGAGGGGTTGGTCGCGACCGCCGTGGCGGCGGTGCGCGTCATGTTCGTTGGGAATACGTATTGAAGCTGTGCCGCCGCTCCCGCGGCAATGCGTTGCGGCAACGGCGCGCCGCTGCTGCAAGCGTGCGCGTGCGCATCGGCGCGTCCCTGCGCCGGGGCGAGCTGCGCCGGTCAGGCGCTGACGGTCGGCCCACGGCGGTCACCGCGGCCGGACCGTTGCGGCATCCGTCGGCTCAGCGGCTCGCCATCCACTTCTCGAGGTCGTCGGAGCCGCCGATCTTCTGGCCGTTCACGAACACCTGCGGCACGCTGGTGGCGCCGGCGACGGCGCGCAGCGTCTCCTCGGTGTAGTCCTTGTTCAGCACCAGCTCCTCGAACTGCATGCCGGCCTCGCTCAGCATGGTCTTGGCCTTGGCGCAGAACGGGCAGCCGGGGCGCGTGAAGACGGTGACGTCCGCCGGCTTCTGGGCGCTCGGCGCCACATAGGCGAACATCGTGTCGGCATCGGAGACGTGGAAGGGGTCGCCCGGCTCCTCCGGCTCGATGAACATCTTGTCGATGACGCCGTCCTTCACCAGCATGGAGTAGCGCCAGGAGCGCTTGCCGAAGCCGAGGTCGTCTTTGTCCACCAGCAGGCCCATGCCGTCGGTGAACTCGCCGTTGCCGTCCGGGATGAAGGTCAGGTTGTCGGCGTTCTCGTCGTCCTTCCACGCGTTCATGACGAAGGCGTCGTTGACGGACATGCAGATGATGTCGTCCACGCCGTTGGCCTTGAAGGCCGGCGCCAGCTGGTTGAAGCGCGGCACGTGTGTGGAGGAGCAGGTGGGCGTGAAGGCGCCGGGCAGGGAGAAGACGATGACGGTCTTGCCCTTGAACAGCTCATCGGTGGTGACGTCCACCCAGTCTGCGCCCTGGCGGGTGCGGAAGGTGACCTGGGGAACGGGCTGGCCGGTGCGGTCTTGCAACATGGTGAGTGACTCCGGGTTGGGAAATTGTGGCTTTGCGGGTGTGCGGCGCTCGCCGCGCCGACGTGCCCATAGTGCGGGCAGCTCTGCCCACAGCAAAATGGTTTCTGCGGATAATGTTGATCGCGTAAGACGATCAACCAAGCCGCTAGCCATCGTCAATGACAATTGTTGGCGCCAAAAAAAGCGCGCCCCGGCCCATATGGCCGTCAGCGCGCCGGGTTGGGCCGGGGCGCGTCCGCGTGACGCGCACAGCCCTGGCGGCGTCGTCAGTTGGGCATGATGACGCTGTCGATCACATGGATGACGCCGTTGCTCGCGCCGATGTCCGTCTTGACGACCTTGGCACCGTCCACGGTGACGCCGTCGCTGGTGTCGATGGCGATGCGACCGCCCTGCACCGTCTCGGCGCTGTCCAGCTCGACCACGTCGGCCGCCATGACCTTGCCGGGCACCACGTGATAGGTGAGCACCGCCGTCAGCGCATCCTTGTCGGCGAGCAGCGCCTGGAGCTTGTCCGCGGGAATCTTCGCAAAGGCTTCATCCGTCGGCGCGAAGACCGTGAAGGGCCCGTCGCCCTTCAGCGTCTCCACGAGGCCGGCTGCCTTCACGGCCTCCACCAGGGTGGTGAAGCTGCCGGCGCCGACGGCGACATCGACGATGTCACCACCCGCGGGTGCGGTGTCGGCGGTGGACGTCTTCACCATCCGCGGCGGCTGGGCGCCCCAGTACATCGCCGGGCCAGGCGCAGGCGCCATAGGCGTACGCATCATCGGTGCGGGGTAGGGGCCGCGGCGGTAGGCCTGCGGCCCGAGCGTCCGCGGCGCGTCATAGCGGCCGTGGGCTGCAGCGGCCGGCGCATGGGCTGCGCCATAGCCGGCGCGCATGTGGCGGCAGTCATCCCTGGCGAAGGCGTCGCCGATGGCGCTCGCGTTCAGGCCCAGGGCGAGGAGGCCGGCGGTGACAAGGGTGGATTTGCGCAACGACATGGGTGACCTCCCAAGCATGGTCAGGTGGTGCCGGCGAAGGATGTCGCCGACCTGAACAAGGTCTGTGCGTAGCCGCGCATCGCAATGGGCAAAAACTGGACATCTCGCGAGGGTAGGCCGCGTGCCGACGGTGCCCGTGTCTGCACAGACATCCGGCGGGGCAGCCGTCAGAAACAAAAAAACCCCCGCCGACGCCGCCGACGGGGCTTTTTCGCAAGGCGCAGCGATGTGCTGCGCCCCAGGGCTTTGAGTGGCGTACTGAGCGCGCGCCGGACCCGCCGCCCGAATGAGGCTCCGCGCCGGCCTTAGGCCAGCGGCTTGGCCGGGGCGACGATGACGGCGGTGTCGCCGTCCTTCTTCTTGCCGCCGCAGCTCTTGCCGTCACCGGCGACGGCGCCGCCGACGGACAGCATCAGGCCGAAGAAGAGGGCGGTGGCGAGGGTCAGATAGGTCTTGGTCATGGCGGTGCACCTGCTGGGATGTGTTGGCTGGGATGTTTTGGCCTGCGCCTTGGATGTCAGCGAAGGCGTTGGTTGGACAAACGCTGGACGGGCCGCCAGCGCTCACAGGTCAGGACATTACACCGACCAACGCCGATTACAACGCCATAAACTTTAGGTGTTTGCTGCGGATCCCGCCACGGCGCCCTCAGGTGATGACATCCGGCGCGGCGCGACCTGTGCGTGCCTCGATCTGCGCCAGCTCCCGCGCCGTGACGATGAGCGGCGCCAGCGCCTCCTGCACCGGCTGGTCATGCAGCCCCGGGTCCGGCTCGTAGCGCTCGATGTAGACCCTGAGCGTCGCCCCCTGTGTGCCGGTGCCCGAGAGCCGGAAGACGATGCGCGAGCCGCCCTCGAAGCCGACGCGGACGCCCTGCCCCGTGGCGACGCTGCCGTCCACCGGGTCCGTGTAGCTGAAGTCGTCGGCGTAGGCGACGGTGAGCTCGCCGAGCCGCGTGCCGGGCAGGTCCCGCAGCAGGATGCGCAGATGGTCCATGAGCTCGCCCGCGGCGTCCGCGTCCACCGCCTCGTAGTCGTGGCGGGTGTAGAAGTTGCGCCCGAAGCGCCGCCAGTGCTCGCGCACGATGTCCGCCACCGACTGCCGGCGCACCGCGAGCAGGTTCAGCCAGAACAGCACCGCCCACAGACCGTCCTTCTCGCGCACATGGTCGGACCCGGTGCCGAAGCTCTCCTCCCCGCACAGGGTGATGCGCCCGGCGTCCAGCAGGTTGCCGAAGAACTTCCAGCCCGTGGGCGTCTCGTAGCACTCCACGCCGAGCTCCTCGGCCACCCGGTCCGCCGCCTGGCTGGTGGGCATGGAGCGCGCCACACCGGCGATACCCCGCTTGTAGCCGGGCGCGAGGTGCGCATTGGCCGCGAGCACCGCCAGGCTGTCGCTCGGCGTGACGAAGAAATCCTTGCCGAGGATCATGTTGCGGTCGCCGTCGCCATCGGACGCCGCGCCGAAGTCGAGGCCGGTGGCGCCCTGGGTCAGGGCCACCAGATCGTGCGCGTGCACCAGGTTCGGGTCCGGATGGCCGCCGCCGAAGTCCTCCAGGGGCTTGCCGTTCATCACCGTGCCGGGCTCGGCACCCAGGCGGTTCTCGAGGATCTCCACCGCATAGGGGCCGGTGACCGCATGCATGGCATCGAAGCACATCCGGAAGCTGCCGGAATTGAACAGCTGGTGGATGGCGTTGAAGTCGAACAGGCCCTCCATGAGCGCTGCATAGTCGGCCACCGGGTCGATCACCTGCACCTGCATGCCGTCCAGCTGCTGCTCACCGACGGCGTCGAGGTCCACCGGACCGGCGTCACTGATGAGATAACGGTCGATGCTGCCGGTGCGGGCATAGATGGCGTTGGTGACGGTCTCCGGCGCCGGCCCGCCGGCATCGATGTTGAACTTGATGCCGAAGTCCTCGTCCGGGCCGCCCGGATTATGGCTCGCGGACAGGATGATCCCGCCCTGGGCCTGGTATTGGCGGATGACGCAGGACGCCGCCGGCGTGGACAGGATGCCGCCCTGGCCAACCAGTACCTTTGCCACGCCGTTGGCGGCGGCCATGCGCAGGATGGTCTGGATGGCCTCGCGGTTGTAGAAGCGCCCGTCGCCGCCGAGCACCAGGGTGCCGCCGGCGAGGCCGCGCTGGGTGTCGAAGATGGCCTGGACGAAGTTTTCCAGATAGTGCGGCTGCTGGAAGGTCCTGACTTTCTTGCGCAGACCCGATGTGCCCGGCTTCTGCCCCTCGAACGGCTTGGTGCTGACCTGGGTGCTTGCCATCCCGATTCCCCTTGATTTCGCGCAGGTATGCCTACATGGACTGCGGCGCGCGACGCGCCGCATCTGCCTGCAATTCTAAGGTATTGCCGGCCCCGACGCGGGTCCGGTCTCAGGCGCGCGGCCGCTCCATCGAACCACTGACAATACGCACGAGACCCATGACCGTCGAAGCCCACAAGGAAACCCTCGAATTCAAGGCAGAGGTGAGCCAGGTCCTGGACCTGGTCATCAGCTCGCTCTACTCCAACAAAGAGATCTTCCTGCGGGAGCTGATCTCCAACGCCTCCGACGCCGCCGAGAAGCTGCGCTTCGAGTCGCTGACCGACGAGCAGCTGCTGGAAGAGGACCCGAGCCTGCGCGTGCGGGTGCTGGTGGACAAGGACGCCGGCACCATCACCGTGTCCGACAACGGCATCGGCATCAGCCGGCAGGAGATGATCGACACCATCGGCAGCATCGCCAGCTCCGGCACCCGGCAGTTCGCCCAAGCCCTCAAGGCCGCCCAGGGCGCCGCTGCCGAGGGTGACGCGGAGCAGGGAGAGGCCGCCGGCGATGCCCTCATCGGGCAGTTCGGCGTCGGCTTCTACTCCGCCTTCATCGTCGCCGACAAGGTCAGCGTCGTCTCCCGCCGTGCGGGCCTCACCGCCGAGCACGGCGTGCGCTGGACCTCCGACGGCGGCGGCAGCTACACACTCGAGACCGTCGAGAAGCCCGCCCGCGGCACCGACGTCATCCTGCACCTGAAAGACGACGCCAAGGAGTTCCTGGAGCCCTGGCGGCTGCGCACCATCATCGGCAAGTTCTCCGACCACATCGCCATGCCGGTGGAGATGGAGAAGGAGGACTTCGGCGGCGACGAGGAAGAAGGCGAGGACAAGGCCGACAAGGAAGCCAAGGCCCCCGAATTCGAGCAGGTCAACAAGGGCACCGCGCTTTGGATGCGCAGCAAGGCCGACCTGTCGGATGACGACTACAAGGCCTTCTACAAGCACATCTCCCACGACTTCGAGGACCCACTGGCCTGGGCGCACAACCGGGTGGAGGGCACCAACGAGTACACGGCACTCCTGTACCTGCCCAAGCGCGCGCCCTGGGACCTCTGGGACCGCGAGCAGAAGCATGGTGTGAAGCTCTATGTGAAGCGCGTCTTCATCATGGACGAGGCGGACAAGCTGATGCCGCACTGGCTGCGCTTCGTGAAGGGCGTGGTGGACTCCGACGACCTGCCGCTCAACGTCTCCCGCGAGATCCTCCAGCACAACCGCAAGATCGACACCATCCGCGGCGCCAACGTCAAGCGTGTGCTGGGTCTGCTCGAATCCATGGCCAAGGACGAGCCCGAGAAGTACCAGACCTTCTGGGGCGAGTTCGGCCGCGTGCTGAAGGAAGGGCCTGCGGAGGACTTCCAGAACCGCGAGCGCATCGGCGGGCTCCTGCGCTTCGCCAGCACCCACAACGACGACGACGCCCAGAACGTCTCGCTGGATGCCTACATCGAGCGCATGCAGGAGGGCCAGAAGGACATCTACTACATCACCGCCGACAGCCCCGCCGCCGCCCGCCACAGCCCGCACCTGGAGGTGTTCCGCAAGAAGGGCGTGGAAGTGCTGCTGCTCTCCGACCGCGTGGACGAGTGGCTGGTGAGCCATCTGCACGAGTACAAGGGCAAGCACCTGCAGTCCGTCACCAAGGGCAAGCTGGACCTGGGCGAGCTCGCCGACAAGGAGGACCAGGAGAAGGCGGAGCAGGCCGAGAAGGAGCACGAAGACCTGCTCAAGCGCCTGAAGGACAGCCTCGGCGAGCGCGTCAACGAGGTGCGCGTCTCAACGCGGCTCGTGGACAGTCCCGCCTGCATCGTCGTCGGCGAGCACGACATGAGCGCCAACCTCGCCCGGGTGCTCAAGGCCGTGGGCCAAGAGGCGCCGGACATGAAGCCGACCCTGGAGGTGAACCTGGACCACCCGCTGGTGAAGCGCCTGGAGGCCGAGTCGGAGCAGACCAAGTTCGATGACCTTGGCATGATCCTGTTCGACCAGGCCCAGCTCGCCGAGGGCGGCCAGCTCGACGACCCCGCCGCCTTCGTCGGCCGGCTCAACAAGCTTATGATGAACATGTTCATGAGCGGGGGCTGATATCGGGCGCGCCCGACTCGCCCGCACGGTGCGACTCGCCCGTGTGGGCGAGGCCATCAACGACTCAGCCAACGCAGCGGCGGACATCGCCCGCGAGGCTCGCTGAAGAACGACCCTGGTCTGCCGCTGGATTCTTCAGTCCGCAATCGAGGCTCCAACATGCCTACATCGTACGAATCCGATGTCGTCGCCTGGGCGGATGAGCAGGCCGCGCTGTTGCGTGCCGGTCGGCTCTCCGACATCGACATCGTGCATATCGCCGAGGAGATCGAGGACGTGGGGAGAAGCGAGCGACGCGAGCTGGCGAGCCGGATGGTGGTGCTGCTGACGCATCTGCTGAAATGGCAGTTCCAGCCAGGACGGCGCGGATCGAGCTGGCAGCGCACCATCAAGGAGCAGCGCCGGGCCATCGCCGCACACTTGCGGGATGTTCCGAGCCTCAAGGGCGCGCTGTCCAACCCGAATTGGTGGGAGTCGATCTGGGCCGACGCGATCGCCAGGGCGCTTGACGAGACCGGCCTGGAGGGGTTTCCGGAGGACTGCCCGTGGAGTGTCGAGCAGGTTCTGGACCCGACTTTCTATCCTTGACGGCGGCTCGACACCGCGTTCGACTGCAAGCCAGTCCCTCGCTGGGAGACGCACTGTGCCGCGCTCACTCGGACGCGGGCCGCGCGGCGGGGTGGGTGCTTGAAGCCTCAGGCCGGACCGTTCCTGGCCGCAAGCCGATGGCGCCAGTCCCGGTATGCCTGAGCCAGCTCGCCGGCCGCCGTCACCGCCGCCGCCAGCGCGGCGAAGCGCGTCTCCGGGCGTTCCGGATACTCATGCGAGAGCTGGTTGCGGATCTCGCGCCAGTGCAACCAGGCCTCGACGTCCAGAAAGCCAAGCTTCTCCAGCCGGCTCAGTCGGTCGATCATCGCCCAGTCTTCGAAGGGCTCTGACAGGGCCGCGAGCGTCGCCGGTACCAGGCGGGTGCCCATCGCGTCCTGGAGCTTGGTGAAGCGAAACAGGAGCTGGTCCAGCACCCGGAGCTTGTCGGCGTCGGCATCAAGCTCCGCCAAATCGGCGGCCGGCGCCCTTTGCCAATCGCGCAGCGCCTGCTCCAGCACGGAGAGGTGACGGTCCCCTTGCCAGACAGCAGTTTCCAGCGGGTCGCCGTGCGTCATTGCGGCACCTGCGCGAGGAGCTGCCCGTCACGGCGCGCGGCCTGCACAACGGGGCGCGCGTCCGGCTCGCAGGCCGGCACCATCAGCACATCGACGCGCCGCTCTCCCATCAGCCGGTACAGGCGGGCGACGAAACGGGTGCGCTGCGCCACCTGCTCCTCGGCGCCGAGGGTGTAAGGCGGCTCGACGAGGAGATCGATGTCGCCGCCGCGGCGCCTGTCATCGAGGCGGGAGCCGAACAGCCGCACCCGCGTGCCGGGCGGCAGGCACTCGTGCGCGGCCTGCGCGATGGCCTGGCGCTCGCGGTCGTTGAGACGCATGAGGTCGTGAGCCTCCCGCTGGAAGGGTTGGCCGGCGGGAACATTCTGGACCAGCACCGGCACGCCTGCACGCCATCCGGCGGCCGCGCCGACAGGATTGCCAGCGGCTCCGTATCGGCAGCTTCGCCGTCGGCGCCGGCAACAGGCTAGACTTGCGAGTCATCATCGGCAAAGGCCGCCGACGCATCCATGTCCGCACGCAAGAAGCTGCCCATCGGCATCCAGACCTTCCGCGAGATCCGCGAGGGCGGTTACTACTATGGCGACAAGACGGGCTTCGCGCTGCGCCTCGATGACGAGGGCAAGTACTACTGCCTGTCGCGCCCGCGGCGTTTCGGCAAGTCGCTGTTCCTGGATACGCTGGCGGAGCTGTTCGCCGGCAATGAGGCGCTGTTCGAGGGGCTCGAGGCGCACGGGCGCTGGGACTGGTCGCGCCGATATCCGCGACTGGTACAACGGCTACAACTGGGCAGGCGAGGCGGTCTACAACCCCTTCGACGCGCTGTTGCTGTTCGACGCCCGCCAGTTCCGCCCCTGGTGGTTCGAGACCGCGACGCCGACCTTTCTGGTGGACCTGCTGCTCGCGCGCAAGGTCTTCGTGCCCAAGCTGGGGCAGGCCATCGCCAGCGAGGCGCTGCTGTCGAGCAATTCAAGGTGGTGGAGCTCGCGCCCGAGGGCCGCGCCCTGCAGCAGCTCAAGGACAAGGGCTACGCGGATAAGTACCGCGGCGAGGATCGGCCGATCCACCTGATCGGCGTCGAGCTCAGCCGCGAGCAGCGCACCGTGGTGGGCTTCGAGGTGAAGTCGCCGGATTGACGCCGCGCGACAGCGCCGCCAGTGCCCTGCACTTAAGGGGCAGCTAAGGGCAGCTTGACAGGGGGGAGTCTGTATTGTCCTCTCAGGGTGGTGTCGAGAATCGTGTGCGTGGGACGAGGGAGACGTATGAGCCGGTGGCGTTTGTTGCGCTTGAAACAGGCGATGACCTGATCGTGTTCAACTTCACGAAGATGGAGGCGCAGCGGTGGTGGCTCGGAGGATTCGGGGCGGCGTGGGCTGCAAGCGGGTCAACTCGCTCGGTAGACGAGGTGTCGATACGGCAGCCTGAGCGCGGCGGCTGACCGGCGACAGAGAGCCGAAGCGGGGCCTGGACCGCCGGCCGGGAAGGCCGCCCCGCAAGCCCATGGGGCTTGCGGAGGCGCGAGCTGGGGACTACGATCTGGTCAGGCTGACCAGATTTGATTTCTAGCCATGAGCGAAACCCCTTCCGAGATTGCCGAGACGCCGGGCCCCTGGAAGCTCCAGGACGCCAAGGCCCGCTTCAGCGAGCTGGTCCGGCTCGCCGGCGAGGCCGGCCCGCAGCATGTCACCGTCAACGGCAAGGAAAAGGCCGTGGTCCTATCCGCCGAGGACTACCGGCGTCTGCGCGGCGAGCCCATGGGCGACGCCCTGGTCCGGCTGCTCGCCGAGGCCGACCTCGATGACGTCGAATTCGAGCACGCCAAGAGCAGTGGCCCGGTACGCGACATCGCGCTGTGAGCGGCTGGCTGCTGGACACCAACGTCCTGTCGGAGCTGCGGCGCAGGCAGCCAGCGCCCGCGGTGGTGGACTTCATTGCCGCCCAACCGCTGCACCAGCTCCACGTCAGCACCGTCACCTTCGCGGAGATCCGCTACGGCATCGAGCTGCTCGCCGACCCCGGGCGCCGCGCCGCGCTGACCCATTGGCTCGACCATCGCCTGCGGCCCATGTTCGCGGGCCGCATCCTGCCGCTGTGCGAAGACACCCTGCTACACTGGCGGCTCATCATCGAGTCCGGCCGCACCCGCCGCCACCCCTTCAGCCATCCGGACGTGCTGATCGCAGCAGGCGCGGCGCGGCACGGGCTCACCGTCGTCACCAGAGACACGGCCGACTTCGCCGCGGCCGGGGTTGGTGTGTTCGATCCCTGGCGCGAGCCCGCCTGACCCTACCCCTCGCCGCTGCCCAGGATGTAGTCAAGGTCCAGCTCGACCTCCTCGAACGGCGGCATCCGCGCCCTTCGCTCATCGAACAGCATCCGCGCCACGCGATAGGCATCGCCGTCGAGCGTGTAGGCAATGAGCGCCCGATCCTCCGGCCAGATGAGCCAGTAGTGGGGCACGCCGTGCCGCTGCAACAGCGCGAAGAGCTTGAGCGTGTCCTTGCGCTCGTGCCCGGGGGAGACGATTTCGCAGACCCAGTCCGGCGGCAGGTCGATGACCCCGCTGGGGCGCTCCGGCAGCCGCGTCTTGCGCCAGCCCGCGATATCGTGGCTGGGGCACTGGTGCGGCTCGTAGCTGACGCTCACCTCGGTGATGATCCACCAGCCGCCGGGGCCCGTGGTCCTGTCCAGCGGACCCAGCTCGATGGTCGCGCGGCTCTGCACCACACCGTGGTCCGGGCGCGCCATCGGCCGCTTCACGATCTCGCCGTCGATCAGCTCGACGCGCTCTTCCGGCCAGGAGAGTAGATCGTCCAGGGTCTTGAGCTTGAGTGCTTCCATCGGCAGCCCGTCGTTGATGGGTTTGCCTCAAAGCTTAGCGCAGCAGGTCGCGGTACCTCAGATCGCATAGCGGCAACCCCCCAGCGCTGGAAACCCGGCCAATCCGCCCCGGTTGCGTCGGGACCGCGTCGCCATGGCGGCCTTCCGCGGCCCGGGCGCCGAGCTGCTGCTGCCGCCGACCTGCTGCCTGGCGCGCGCCAAGCGCAGCCTCGCGGGTGTCTGCCCGGTGGCGGCGGCACGCCCTTGGCGTTCGGCATCAACCCCGCCGTGGGGCTCGCCGACGGCGTCCAGCGCCGCGGCGGCACACCGGTGGTGGTGCCGCTCATCTTCGAGGCGGCCGGGCTGGACTGAGCCGCGATTGCCCCCACCCCCGGCAAGGCTTGCGGGCAACAGGGCCGAGGGCCAAGGGCCGCGGGAGCCCTCCTCGGCCCTCTGGTTCAGTTGCGGCAACGAGCGAGCTGCGCAGGATGCGGCTCCGTGACCTGGCCGGTCTGAGACTCTGCCTCGCTAGTAGAAGCGCGGGGTATAGACCCAGCACCCACCATCCGCACGCGGGATGCGCCGCGTCCGCGACGAGCCGACGATGACGACGGTGCGCATGTCCACCTGCGCCGGCGCCAGTTCGGCCAGGGTGGTGACGGTGAGGGACTCATCCGCGCGCCCGACGTCGCGGCCCAGCACGACGACGGTGTCCGCCGGCCGCTGTGCCCGGATCACGCGCAGGGCCTGTCCGAACTGATCCGGCCGGGCCTTGGAGCGGGGGTTGTAGAGGGCCAGCACCAGGTCCGCCTCACAGACCAGGGCCAGGCGGCGCTCGATCTCCGCCCAGGGCTTCAGGTTGTCGGATAGGGACAGGGCGCAGAAGTCGTGCCCGAGCGGCGCGCCGGCCAGGGCCGCCGCCGCCTGGGCCGCCGAGACGCCGGGCAGGATGCTGAGCGCCACCTCGTGCCAGGCGGGGTCGCGGGCGTTGTCCAGCGCCTCCACCACGGCGGCGGCCATGGCGAAGACGCCAGGGTCCCCCGAGGACACCAGCACCACCCGGGCGCCGCCTGCGGCGAGCTGGAAGGCATGGCGGGCGCGGTCCAGCTCCTCGCGGTTGTCGGAGGCGTGCACCCGCTGTCCGTCGCTGAAGGGGCCTGCCAGGTCCAGGTAGGTCCGGTAGCCGAGGAGGTCGGTGGCGGCGGCGAGTGCCGCGCTCACCGCCGGGGTGCGATGGGCCGTGTCACCTGGTCCCAAGCCGACGACGGTGAGGCTGCCGGGCCTGCTGCGCGCGTCCGCCGCAGTCACCGGCCCTGCCACGCCTCGCCGGGCAGCAGCAGCATGGAGAAGTAGGGCACCGTGGCCGGGTCGATGTCCGCAAGCGGCAGGATGCGCTCGCCCTGCATGCTGGCGCGCTCCACGTACAGCGCCCGCTCGGCGAGGCCCAGGCGCACCAGCACCCGGCGCACCTTCTCGAAGTTGCTGCCGAGCTTCATGATGGCGGCGGCGTCCGCCTCCCGCAGCCGGCGCGTAAGCTCCGCCTCCGGCAGGGTGCCGGCGAGCACCAGCAGGCTCTGGTCGCGATACACCAGCGGCGTGCCGAGTGCCGCGGCGCTCGCCACCACGGAGCAGACGCCGGGCACCACCTCCGCCCGGAAGCGCCCGGCGAGCCGGTCGTGCAGGTACATGAAGGAGCCGTAGAAGAAGGGGTCCCCCTCGCACAGCGTCGCCACGTCGCGGCCGGCGGCGAGGTGGCCCGCCACCAGCTCCGCGGCGCTGTCGTAGAAGCGGCGCATGGTGCCCTCGTAGTCGAAGGGCGGCGCCGGGATGCGGCCCGTCACCGGGTACACCAGGGGCAGCAGGATCTGGTCCGGGCGCAGATACTCCGCCACCGTGGTGTAGGCGTTGCCGCGCTTCTTCGGGCCGGCGTAGTAGGCCACCACCGCAGATGCCCGCAGCAGCCGCAGCGCCTTCAGGGTGAGCAGCTCCGGGTCGCCGGGACCCACACCGATGCCGAACAGCCGGCCGACGGCCTGCGCGGGCCTGCCGCCCCGGGCATGCCGCCCGGAGGTGGCGCCCGATTGGCGATGGCTCAGGGCGTCGGCTCGGGAATCGAACGGGCTCATGCGACGTGCTGCCCCGTGGTCTGCTCGACGCCCAGGGCATTGACGGCGGCGGCCGCCATGGCGCTGCCGCCGCGGCGCCCGCGCAGGGTGACATAGGGCACCCCGCGGCTGTCCTCGGCGAGCGCAGCTTTGCTCTCGGCGGCGCCGACGAAGCCCACCGGAAAGCCCAGGATCAGCGCCGGCCGCGGCGCGCCGTCGTCGAGCAGCTCCAACAGCCGGAACAGCGCCGTCGGCGCGTTGCCGATGACGACCACCGCCCCCGCCAGATGCTCCCGCCACAGCGCCATGGCCGCCGCCGTGCGGGTGTTACCGAGCGCCTTGGCCAGTGCCGGTACGCGCGCATCGCCCAGGGTGCAGATGACGGGATTCGCCGCCGGCAGCCGTGCGCGGGTGATGCCCTCGGCGGACATGCGCCCGTCGCAGAGGAGCGCGGCGCCGGCGCCGAGGGCGGCACGCCCGGCGCTGCCGGCGCCGGGGGAGAACAACAGGTCGTCGATGACGTCCGGCATGCCGCAGGCGTGGGCCACCCGCACCGCGAGGTGCTCCAGGTCCGGCGGGATGCGCGCCAGGTCCGCCTCGGCGCGGATGATGGCGAAGGACTCGCGGTAGATGGCGTCGGCGTCGCGGTTGTATGGCAGCATCTGTGGCTTCGGAGGTCGCGCAGCGCGGTCAGCGGGCTTGGGCCCGAACCGCGCCGGCGGGCACGGAAACGGCTAACTGTACCGGCTGGTGTCCGCATCCACCAGTACGTCATCCCTCAAGCGCCGGACACATGTCAATGAATGCGCAATCATCCGCAACCGCCGGGCCTCGTCCCGCGCGCCCGCCCTGGCTCAGCATCGTCGGCATCGGCGAGGACGGCCTCGACGGCCTCGGCGACCCCGCGCGCGCCGTCCTCGCCGCCGCCGAGGTCGTCTTCGGTGCCCGCCGCCATCTGGACCTGCTGCCGGCGTGCTTGACCGGGCAGTGCCGGGCGCAGCGGCGCGAGCCCTGGCCGCAGCCCTTCGACCTCGCCTTCGAGCGGGTCATGGCGCTGCGCGGGCGGCCCGTGTGCGTGCTCGCAAGCGGCGACCCCCTCTGGTTCGGCGCCGGCGCCAGGCTCGCCGCGCGGCTCGACGCCGGCGAGTATCTGGTGCTGCCGGCGCTGTCCTCGGCGCAGCTGGCGGCGGCGCGGCTCGGCTGGCCGCTGCAGGACATGACCCTGATCCGGCCCGTCTCCGCCGACCCGCCGCTGGCGCCGGAGGTGGCCCTGGCGCGGGTGCGGCTGCATCTGGCGGACGACGCCAAGCTTCTGATCCTTTCCGCGGATGCGCGCACGCCCGGCCTGCTGGCGAACCTGCTGCGGGGCGACGGCTGGGGCGGGAGCCGGATGACGGTCTTCGAGCGGCTTGGCGGGCCCGCGGAGCGTCGTCTCGAGGCCAGCGCGGATGACTGGGCCGGGCCGGATATCGACCCGCTCAACCTGATCGCCCTGCACTGCCGGGCGCCGGCCGGCTGGGTGCCGCGACCGCGGCGCTGCTCGCTGCCGGACGATGTCTTCCGCCACGACGGGCAGCTCACCAAGCGCGATGTGCGCGCGCTGAGCCTGAGCCGCCTCGCGCCTCAGCCCGGCGCGCTGCTGTGGGACGTGGGCGCCGGCTGCGGCAGCATCGGCATCGAGTGGATGCGTGCGGCGGATGGCTGCCGCGCCCTGGCCCTGGAGCCGGACGGCCACCGCCGGGAGCTGATCCGGCAGAATGCCGCCGCCCTTGGCGTGCCGGAGCTGGTGGTGGTTGCGGCCCGCGCGCCGGAGGCGCTCGCCGACCTGCCGACACCGGATGCGGTGTTCATCGGCGGCGGGCTCACGACGCCCGGCGTCGCCGAGGGCTGCTGGGCCGCGCTGCGCCCCGGTGGCCGGCTGGTGGCCAATGCCGTCACCATGCAGAGCGAGGTGGCGCTCGCCGCGCTGCGGGCGGAGATCGGCGGCGAGCTCACCCGGGTGCAGCTGGCCGATGCCGCCCCCCTGGGGCGCTTCGACGGCTGGCGCCCGGCCATGCCCATCACGATCTTCGCCGCCATCAAGCCCTGGGTGTGATGCCGGGGTCACTGCGGTGCGTGGGTCATGCCGTCGCCGGTTGGCCCGAGGTCCGGCCCAAAGGTGCCGTCGGTGCTGGCGCTTGCTGTCGCGCAGCGCCGTTGCGCAGCCTCTGAGAAGGCACTACGAAAAGCGCAACAAGCGCGAGAACGCCGCAGCAGGCCGCACAATCGCGCCTTTTCGCGTGTTTTGTGCATTTCGTCGGTTCAACATGCCGGTCCCTGCAGGGTCGCCCTGCGGTTCGGTGCTGCATGAACAGGGAGGCGCTCAGTGAGCGTCCGCCGCGGGCATCGAGCCCGCGGCGGACGCGGCCGACTGGAAGTCGGCGCCCCCAGGCGCGGCCGACTGGAAGTCGGCGCCCCCGGGCGCGGCCGACTGGAAGTCGGCGCCCCCAGGTGCGGCTGAATGGAAGTCGGCGCCCCCAGGTGCGGCTGAATGGAAGTCGGCGCCCCCAGGTGCGGCCGACTGGAAGTCGGTGCCCCCAGGTGCGGCCGACTGGAAGTCGGCGCCCCCAGGTGCGGCTGACTGGAAGTCGGCGCCCCAGGTGCGGCCGACTGGAAGTCGGCGCCCCCAGGTGCGGCTGACTGGAAGTCGGCGCCCCCAGGTGCGGTTGCGTGAAACCGCGGTGGCCGTGCAGCGTCACGGTGTTGCCCGCGGGAACTCCCAGACGATGGGGCCGCGCTGCACCAGGTCCCGCTCCTCGGGCGGTCTGTCGTAGCGCAGCAGCTGCATCACGTCGGAGCTCACCTGCGGGTTGGTGGTGAAGTAGGAGTGGCCGAAGGCATCCGTGAGCTTGCCCTCGTAGATGACGAGGTCGATGTTGCCGAGCCTGTCCAGGTAGCGCTGGGCTTCCGGGGTCACGTCTTCGGAGCGCAGGTTGCCCACCCGGCTCTCGCTGCGGAACAGGATGCGCGACACCAGCAGCGCCCGGTCCTTGGGCGATGAGTAGATGGTCAGGCGGCCGCGGATGGCGTCCGGCAGCCGCCCGCTCGGCCAGACGCTGAAGAAGTCGGGGTCGGATGCAAAGGCGGTGATCATCTGCGCCGTCACCTGCACGTCGATATCCGGCGAGAAGAGCACGACGTTGTCCACCTTGAGCACCTCGGCGGGCTCCTTGCCGGCGGCGATGGCCTCGCCCATCAGCTCACGCACCGCCGTCAGCAGCAGCGCGGTGCCGCGGCTGTGGGCCAGCAGCTGCACCTGCTCCACGCCGGGTGTCGTGGCGAGCGTGCGGATGACCTTCTTCAGGTGATTGCGGGCGTAGTCGGCGGATTCCGTGGTGCTGGTGTAGGAGATCAGAAAATTGCCCGTGCTCGACGCGGGCCAGGTGAAGAAGGCGCACACCGGCTCGCGGCCGAGGAAATGGCACAGCTCCGCGGCGGTGAAGGCGGACGTCGCGAAGGTCTCGTTGAAGCCATGGACGTAGAGCATGACCTCCTTGCGCGGGGAGCGGGCGAGTCGCTGCTGGACCTCCTCCTGCAATTGCCGGCGGGCGGTGACATGCTGCGCCAGGGTGGCTTCGTCGCGGTAGCGGGCGCCGCCGGGGCCGATGCGGATGTCATAGGGCTCGTCCGGAAAGGCGCCCAGGCGCTGCACCCGGCCGAGGGAGAGGTCCAGGTCCCGCGTGCGCTGGGCGAGCCGGCTTTCGCGCTCGAGCACGGGCCAGGCCACGTCCGGGCCGATCTCCACCCGGGCGGAGCCGAACTCGATGCGCTTGGCGCGGTCCTGGCCGTAGGGCAGATCGCTCTCCGGGTTGGTCTCTGGGCCGCGGTCGGTGAGGTAGAGCAGGTCCACGTCGGTGCTCGCGCTGCGTGTCTCTGCGGGCAGCGTGATGACGGGCTCCCCGTTCGGCGTCTGGTAGACCACCGGTGTCGGCATCAGCTGGCGCGGCTTGCTGGCGCAGCCGGTGGCGGCCAGCAGTGTAACCATGGCGATGATGGTGAATCGGCTTGCTCGGCGCGGCATCTGCGCTGTCCCCCGGCTGCTGTGTTTCCGGCCGGCACGGCTGCGGTCGGCGGGCGTCACCGGCCTTCGCTCCCGGGACGGCTGGAATTCTACGCTACCAGCGGTTGGCCTTGATCGTAACTTCGACCACCCGGGCGGCTGACTGCGTCGTCAGGCCATCCTGGCCTGACACAATCAGGGCTGGAAGCCCTGATTACGCAGGTGCGCCCACGTTCGGATGGAATTCTGATCAAGGCCCCGCGGTACACCCGTGCGCTGTGAACGCTTCGGGTATCAGCAGCACACCGACACCGGCTGGGTGGGCGCGTGG
Organism: uncultured Thiohalocapsa sp.; assembly: GCF_913063425.1. Lineage (GTDB taxonomy): Bacteria > Pseudomonadota > Gammaproteobacteria > Chromatiales > Chromatiaceae > Thiohalocapsa. The sequence continues at coordinate 101,581 of NZ_CAJXYK010000005.1, read as the reverse complement.
GCGAGTCGGCGGCGCTGCGAGCGGCGCATGTCCTGGCGACGATCCAACGCCGCCGCAGCCGCAACAGGTGGACGCGGGAACGATCCCGGCGCTGTTTCGGGTTAGCATGCCCGCCGACCCGATCCCAGCTCGTCGAAGGGGAGCCGCACGCGCATGAGCAAGCCCGCCGAGTCCAGCACCGCCAAGGCCGCTGCCGTCCCCGCACAGGGCCCGGCCGCTGCGGGCTCGGGCGCAGCGGCACAGGGCGCAGGCGCGCGCCGCTGGGGCGAGGCGCTCGCCGCCTTCCGCGACCGCCGCGTCCTGACCATGCTGTTCCTCGGCTTCTCGGCGGGCATCCCGCTGCTGCTGATCTTCTCGTCCCTGTCGCTGTGGCTGCGCGAGGCGGGGGTGGAGCGCAACGCCGTCACCTTCTTCAGCTGGGCGGCGCTCGGCTATTCCTTCAAGTTCGTCTGGGCACCGCTGGTGGACCGTCTGCCGCTGCCCTGGCTGACGCGGCGGCTGGGCCGCAGGCGCGGCTGGCTGCTGCTGGCGCAGCTGGCCATTGTCACGGCCATCCTGTTGATGGCGTCCGTGGACCCGGCGCAGGGGCAGGACGCCCTGGTGCGCATGGCGCTGGCAGCGGTGATGCTCGGCTTCTCGGCGGCGACCCAGGACATCTGCATCGACGCCTTCCGCATCGAGTCCGCGCCGCCCGAGCTTCAGGGCATGCTCTCGGCGGCCTACATCGTCGGCTACCGCATCGGCATGGTCACCAGCGGTGCCGGGGCCCTGTTCCTGGCGGCGGCGTTGCTCTCCTCGCCCGAGCATTACTCCTTCGAGGCCTGGAGCCTCACCTACAGCATCATGGCCGGCACCATGCTGGTGGGCATCGTGACGACCCTGGTGGTGCCGGAGCCGGTGCGCAATCGCCAGGTGGACTATCCCTACCCGGCGACGGCCTATGCGCGGCTGGTGCTGGTGTTTCTGTGCGCGGCGGCGGCCTTCGCCGGCACCTTTTTCTTAAGCGGCGGCGCCTTCGCGGCGCTCAAGGAGGCCGTCGGCGGCGGCGCCTTCGTGACCCTGTTGGTGGAAGCGGTGCGCCTCGCGCTCGCCATCGGCCTCGCCGGGCTGGTGGGCTGGGGGCTGGTGAATCTCGGCGCCGTGGACCGCGCCATGGCCGCCGAGACCTGGGTGGCGCCGGTGCTGGACTTCTTCCGCCGCTACGGGCTCGCCACCGCGCTGCTGCTGCTGGCGCTGGTGGGCCTGTACCGGATCTCGGACATTGTGCTCGGCGTCATCGCCAACGTCTTCTACCAGGACCTGGGCTTCACCAAGCCGCAGATCGCCAAGGCCGTGAACACCTTCGGCGTCATCGTCAGCATCGTCGGCGGCTTTCTGGGCGGCCTGCTGGCCACCCGCTTCGGCGTCATGCGCATCCTGATGCTCGGCGCCATCCTCTCCGCCGCCACCAACCTCGCCTTCGTCGGCCTCGCCTACGCCGGGCACAATGTGCCGCTCATGTACGCGACGGTCTTCGCCGACAACCTCGCCGCGGGTCTCGCCAGCGCCGCCTTCGTCGCCTTCCTCTCCAGCCTCACCAACGTCCAGTTCACCGCGGTCCAATACGCCATCTTCAGCTCCCTGATGACCCTGCTGCCCAAGACCCTCGGCGGCTACTCCGGCAGCATCGTCGACGGCATCGGCTACCCCGGCTTCTTCATCTTCACCACCCTCATCGGCGTGCCGGTGCTGATCCTCGTCTGGCTCGCCGGGCGGCGGCTCGCCATCCGGGACGCGGCTTGACCGGAGTGCCGGCAACACGGGGACGCAAAACGGGGACGGTATATTTAACTCCGGTGTCGAGCAGGGTCTCATTGACGTCGAAGACGATGGTGGTGGTCATGGATGGCGCCCTGGGCGTGCGCGATCACATCGGCAAGCGATAAGGGGCTGAGCGGCCGACCGATTCGGGTGCTTTCACTGGTCGATGTTTGACTGCTCGTTGGCTGTCGGGTTACGCCCTGGCGGGCTGCCCCGACCTTCCCGTCGCGGGATTTCGGGGCGGCTTCCCGGGTCGCGGACGCCCGCTCGCCGGAGCCTCGGCTCGCTGAGTTGAGTCTATGCAGGCAGTCGCCTGCCCGCAACGGCCGGGGCGCCGGGCCGAATGCCGGGTCACCTGCAACGCGCTCGGGCCGAGGACGCCCGGGGGTGCACGCCTTCGTTGGGCCTCAGCAGGCGCGGCGCGGGACCGCGGGGCGGGTCAGCCTTGCTGGCCCGCCGCCTCGAAGATCAGCTCCGCCACATAGGCTGGGTCTTCTTCGTGGGCGAGGTGGCCGAAGCCGCCGACGCACTTCATGTGCGCCCGGGGGGCGAGGGCGAGGGTGCGCTCGGCCTCCGCCGGGGGCACGGTCTTGTCGTTGCCGAAGGCCACCAGCAGCAGCTCCGGCGCAAGCTCAGGCAGGTCCCGGGCGAGGGGCTCCAGGTCCCAGTTGGCCATCATGTTCAGCGACGCGGCGAGGTGGCCCGGGCTTGCGATGAGGGTGCGGTAGAAGGCGATGTCGCGGTCGGTGAGCGTGGAGCCGGTGCTGGCGGCGAGGCGCTGCACGCCCTTGGGGTCCTTGCGCGCGCCCCGGGCGAAGAACTTCGGCAGAAAGGAGTTGCGTGCGAAGAATTTGGCGGCCGGCGACATCCATTTGCCGGCGAAGCCCCGCAATGGCAGCAGTGCGCCGGAGAGGCTGATGATGAGCCGCGGCTGGATCAGGCGGTCGAGCGCCATCTGCACCAGCACGGCGGCACCGGCGGAATGGCCGACGCCGATCTCCGGGTCCAGCTCCAGGGTGCGCAGCAGCGCGCCCAGCTGCGCCGCCATGCAGGGGAGGCAGATCTCGGCCGGCGGCGGGGTGGACGAGAAGGCATGCCCCGGCAGGTCCGGCGAGACCACCGTGAAGCGCTCCGCCAGCAGCGGGAAGAGCCCGGCGAAGGAGTGGGTCGAGGCCCCGGTGCCATGGATCAGCAGCAGCGCGGGTCCGCTGCCTGCCACCTGCACGTGCCAGCGCACCCCGCCGGCCTCGACGAAGCGGCTCGCGTCCCGGTTCGGCCAGTCCGCGCCGTCGCGCGCCCAGTCGAGCTTGTCGTCGAGGACCTTGGCAGAAGTCATCGGGGTAGCATCCACAAACGCGAGCGGCTTCGAGCGCGTGCCCGCGGCGCGCGCGCCGATGCCTTCTCTGGGTGGGGCCAAGGGCTGGGGGCTGAGGGCGGGTTACCTGCCATTGCGCTTTTCCTCAGCCCGCAGCCCTGTCGCCTAGGCGACCGCCTGCACCGCCCCGGACAGGGCGGCGGCATCCGCATGCGGCAGGGGGAGGTACACTGCGCCCATTTCGTGGGCGAGCTTCTCGGCGTCCGGGCGCGGGCGCGGGGACATGTCCACCACCAGGGCCTTGAGGTCGGCAACGCGGAAGGCGCGGGCGGAGGCCAGCGCGTCCTCGGTGGCCTGGGCGCGGCCGCCGATGCCCTCGCGGCTCACATTCGCCCGGCCGTCGGTGAGCAGCACCACCACCGGGGTGCCGCCGCGGCGCTGCACGCCGTCGGCGAGCTCCACCGCGGCGTCGATGCCGCATGCCAAGGGCGTGCCGCCGCCGCCGGGCAGGCCGGCGAGGCTGCGCTTGGCGCGCACCAAAGAGCGCGTCGGCGGCAGCAGCAGCTCGGCGCCCGGGCCGCGGAAGGCCACCATGGCGACGCGGTCCCGGCGCACGTAGCAGTCGGCGAGCAAGAGCTCCACGGCGCCCTTGGCCTCGGCAAGCCGATGCAGCGCGGCGGAGCCGGAGGCGTCCACGACGAAGATGGTCGTGGTCTCGGAGCGCTGCTTGTAGCGGGTGATGCGGAAGTCGTCCTGGCGGACCTCAACCAGCACGTCGCTGCCGCCTGATCCCAACCGGGCCTGTTGCTCCCGCTCGGCCCGGCGCAGCCGCTGCCACGGGGCCGCCGCGCGCAGGGTGTCGATGACGGCGAGGCGCGCACCGGCGCCTGGCTCGCCGCGGCGGGTGCCGGCGGGCCGCCCGCGGAGCGACCCGCTCTGGCTGGCGCCGGACTTGCCGCTTGAGTGCGAGCGGCTGCGCAGCGCGCCCATCTTGAGCATGGCCAGCAGGTTGTCCGGGATGGCCGCCTGCGCGGACTCCAGCACCACGTCCTCCAGCGGCTTGTCGATGTCCTGCTCGGGGGTCTGGTCGTCCTGCTGCTCGTCGTCCTGGTTTTCCTCGGGCGGCGGCGGCTCCTCCGGCTGCTGGTCTTCGGGCGGGTCCGGCATGGGGATGCGCGTGGCACGTGGCGCGAACACCAGCCGGGCCGCCGCGCTCACGTCGTCCATTTCGACGACGTCGCGACCGCCCAGCGCCGCGGCGGCGCAGGCGATGCGCTGGGCGAACAGGCTCGCGCGCAGGGACTCGACGCCGAGCGCCAGCGCCGTGCCGCAGATGGCCTCCAGCATGGCCTCCGGCACGCTGACGCCCGGCAGGCGCCGGCGCGCGCGCTGGATGGAGGCCGCGTCCTCATCCGGCGGCATGGCCGCGTTGTAGGGGATGTCGTTCAGGTCCAGCAGGATGGCGAAGCGGTCCTTCAGCGTGGTCGGCACCTGCTCCTCGTCGTTGGCGCCCTCATCGAGCGCGATGACGCCGAAGCGCGTGGGCGTGCGGGCCGTGATGCCGTCGCGCTCCACCAGGACCTCCTGGGTGTCCAGCGCGGCGCTCAGGTGGGCGGCGGTGGAGCGGGCGACGCGCTCGGCCATGGCCAGCAGCACCACGCCGCCGTCGGCCTCCGCCAGCAGGCCGCGCTCGGCCACGGGGCGGCCGGCGTGCAGGGTGGCGGCCAGGTCCAGCCCGCCCAGCAGGCGGCCGTCGGCGATGTGCAGGGGCACCCGGCGGAAGGGCTCGTCCGGCGGCAGCAGCTCGCGCAGGAACTCGAGCCAGAGGTCCCGCACCGGCCCCGGCAGGGCGCGGACGTTGATGCCGCCGGCGGCCACCGGGTCCAGCGCGAAGAGCGCGGCGGCGAGGCAGGCGTCGCTCCAGCGGGCGGCGATCTGCGCCCGCCGCTCGGCCTCGGCCTGCTCTGCGGCGGCCACGACGGCGGCGTCTGCCGGCGGCTGCCCGGGCGGCATCTGCCCCGGCGCCGGGGCGGTGGCGCTCATGCCCCGAACAGCTCCTCGACGGCGCGGTTGACCCGGGTGGTGGAGCCCGCGTCGTCCAGCACATTACGGCGCAGCCGGTGGCGCAGCGCGGGCGGGGCGACGTGCTTCAGGTGCTTGTCTTCCACCGTGGCGTCGCCTTCCAGTGCGGCATAGGCGCGGGCGGCGCGGATCAGCGTCAGCTCGCCGCGCAGGCCGTCGGTGCCGAGCTTCATGCACAGCTGCGAGGCGCGCTCCAGCGTCGCATCCGGCACCTCCACCTGGTCCAGGTGCTCTTTTGCTTTGAGGATCTGGCGGCGGATCTTGCCGTTCTTGCGCTTGTGCTTCTCGATGAAGGCATCCGGGTCGCGCTCGAACTCATCGCGCAGGCGCACCACCTGCATGCGGCTCTTGAGATCCTGGGGCGTGCTCACCTCCACGGACAGGCCGAAGCGGTCCAGCAGCTGCGGGCGCAGCTCGCCTTCCTCCGGGTTGCCGCTGCCCACCAGCACGAAGCGCGCCGGGTGGCGGACGCTCAGGCCCTCGCGCTCCACCACGTTCTCGCCGCTGGCGGCCACGTCCAGCAGTGCGTCCACCAGGTGGTCCTCCAGCAGGTTTGCCTCGTCGATGTACAGAAATCCACGGTGGGCACGGGCCAGCAGGCCGGGCTCGAAGCGCTTCTCGCCGCGGGTGAGGGCGGACTCCAGGTCCAGGGCGCCGATGACGCGGTCCTCGGTGGCGCCGAGGGGCAGGTCCACCACCGGCACCGGCCCCTTGCGCACCTTGAGCTTGCCGCCGTTGGACCTGGTGTCACGGCAGGCGTCGCAGAGGGCGGCGTCGGCGGCATCCGGGTCGCAGTTGTAGGCGCAGCCCTCGACGACGCGCATGGGCGGGAGCAGCGCCGCGAGCGCGCGGATGGCGGTGGACTTGCCGGTGCCGCGGTCGCCGAACACCAGCACACCGCCGATGCTCTGGTCCGTCGCCGCGATCAGGATGGCGAGCTTCATCTCGTCTTGGGCGACGATGGCGGAGAACGGGAAGGCGGCCGGCATAGTGTGGTCCTGGAGGGCTGTTGGCGGCGGTTCGCGCGACGCGTGCCGAACGATGGGCTGCCGAGCGCCGGGGGTTGCCGGGCGGTAGGCAGCGCGCGCGTCTGGCGGCAACGCCGGAACCTATCCCCCAGGGATTTTCCGGTCAAGCAGGCTTGGGGTTTTGGTTGCGTTGGCGCAGTCAGGCCGGCTTGGGCAGGGGCAGGGGCAGCGCGGGCGGGCACACAGGCCGAGGGTGCGCCTGTGCCGGGGTGGCAGGCTCGTGCGGCGACCGCCGCTCAGCCTGCCGCGGGGTCGGCGTCGGGCCGCCAGTTGGCCTTGATCTGCCGGTGGCGCTGCTCGACCTCCCGGCGCAGCTCCCGGCGCAGCTTGGCGCTGTCGTTGCGCCGGCGCTCCAGGGCGGTTTCGATCTTGAGCGGCGGCACCGCCACGGGCTGCCCCTGCTCGTCCACCGCGACCATGGTGAAGTAGCAGGTCATCACGTGGCGGCTCGCCTTCTCGATGATGTCCTCGGCGAGCACCCGGATGCCGATCTCCATGGAGGTGTTGCCGGTGTAGTTCACCGCCGCCAGGAAGCTCACCAGCTCGCCCACGTGGATGGGCTCGCGAAAGAACACCTGGTCCACGGACAGGGTCACCACATAGCGGTTGGCGTAGCGGGCTGCGCAGGCATAGGCCGCCTGGTCCAGCAGCTTCAGCAGCGTACCGCCGTGGACATGGCCGGAGAAATTGGCCATGTCCGGCGTTGCGAGATGGGTCATGCACAGGGTCTTGTGCTGCTGGTCCATGGTCTGGGCCTGGTGCTCGCGCGGGTGCTGCCGACGGATTCCTCCAGGCTCGGGGCGCGCGGGCCGGGTTTCCAGGTCAGCCGGTCGGTTTTCACGGCGGGCCGGCGGGTGACCCGACCCGGCGCGGATCAAGAACCCGTCGCGCCCGGACGCCTTGCCGGGCCGCGCTCGCGGCTTTCATACTGGCCCCTGCAAGCAGTCAGCCTGCGGATTCTGAGCGGCACCATGCCCACCAGCCAACCCAGTCTTCCCAGGGCACGAGCCCCGGGCCGACCCAACCGCCCGGCGTCCCGGCCGCAGGCACAGGCATGCAGCAGGTGACGCTGCAAATCGCCCAGGGCGGGGCTGCGCTGGACCGGCTCGCGGCTGACGCCGCCGTGCTCGACGCCGACGAGCAGGCGCGGGCGGCGCGCTTTCACCGGGACTCGGACCGGGCGCTGTACCGCGCGGCCCATGTGCTGCTGCGCAACGCGCTCTCGCGGCAGGCAGCGCCGCCGCCGGCGGCCTGGCGCTTCGTGCGCGGGGCGCACGGCCGCCCGGAAATTGATACCGATGTTTGCCCGGACACCGGCGGGCTGCGCTTCAACCTGACCCATACGCCGGGCCTGGTGTGCTGCGCGCTGACCCGAAACCTGACGGTGGGCGTGGATGCGGAGTGTCTGCGCCGGGTCCGGGACGCCCGGGCGCTTGCGGAGCGCTTCTTCGCCGCCGACGAGGCCGCGGCCGTGGCCGCCGCAGGTCCGCCCGGCTCCGCGGCGGAGGCCCTGACCTTCCAATCGCTCTGGACGCTGAAGGAGGCCTATGTGAAGGCCGTGGGCCGCGGTCTGTCCCTGGGCCTGGATCGCTTCGCCTTCCGCCTGGCGGGCGACACGCCGGCACGGATTCAGCTCAGGAGCGAGGCCGACGCGGCACATCCCGCCGCGCACTGGCGCTGCGTGCTGCTGCACCTGGACGGCGGTCGCTGCGGCATCGCCGCGGCCGTGCCGGCGGCGGCCGGGGCGCGCTTTCGGGTCCTGCTGCACGGGGGGGAGACCGCGCCTGCGCCGGTGTTGGTCGCGGCCACGCCGGGCGTCGAGGTGCAGCCGCCGGAGGCGGTCGTGGCCATCCGCAGCGCATTCTGAGCCACACCCTGGCGTCGAGGCTGCGCCGGACAACCGGTCCACGGCCGGAGCCCAGGCAAGCGCACCCGGGGCAATGCCCGTGTCCGGCCGGTTTCAGCGAGATCTGAGGGTTCGTGTGCGGAACAAGGTCCCGAGCCGCGCCGCGTGCGCCTCGACCCCCGCCAGCGTCGCCGCGTCCGCATTGCCCGGCAGCAGCAGGCCGGCACAGGTGCCGCTGTGGGCGGTGACGATGCCGAGCACGCCCGGTTGTTGGGCCAGGGCCAGCAGCCGCCTGAGGAAGGGGCTGCCGGTGCGGGCCAGGTGCAGCTCGGTGGCGGCCAGGGCGCAGCGGGCGATGGCGGCGTCGTCGCGGGCGCCGAAGGCCGCGAGCACGCGCTCATAGCGGGCCTGGTCCTGCGCCACACGGGATGGGCTGAAGGTCAGGCGGCGGTTGTAGGCACGGGTGCAGACGGCGCCGCCGGCGTCTACGCCGATGATCCGGAAGTCCGGCACATGGCCGAAGTGTGCCAGCAATCGGCCCGCGCGGTGGTTGTAGGCGACGCAGGTCGGGTAGTGCAGCGCGTCGTGGGGCTCGATGGCGGCGAACAGCCGGCCGATGAAAGCTTCGCTCGCGATGACGTCGAACAGGTTCTCACAGGCCCGCAGCACCGCGAGCATGTCCGCGGTGCTGGAGCTGAGGCCCTTGCCGACGGGCATGTCCCGCCGCAGCGCGACCCGCAGCCCGATGCCGGCCTGCGCGCCGATGGCCCGGAGAAGTGCCTGTGCCACCTGGCCGGACTTGGGCAGCGGCGCACGGACCTGGGACGGGCCGGTCATCGGCTCGCAGACCAAACGGCAGCGGCTCCAGAGGTCCACGGGCAGGGTGACCAGGAAGTCCTCGCCGTCGGCCCGGCGGCCCTGGGCGATCTCGCCGAAGCTGGCGAAGGCCTTGCCCAGACCGACACGGCTGAGCAGCGCGGCCTCTGCGCCGCAGGCGGCTGCGGCCTGCGGGGGTTGGGGCGGGCACCGGGTCGTGCTGGTGGGTCTCGTGTCGAGCATGGGCCGGAAGCGTACAGGATCGGCGCGGGCGCTGAGGCGATCGCCACCGGCTCGATGGCAAGGCGAGCACATCTCTGCCGGTGCGGCGCCTGCTGACGGCCGGTTGGCGGCCGGTTGGCGGCCGGTTGGCGGCAGCGGCGCGGGCGCGGGCTGCCGCCCCGGTCCCTGGCGCGTCCATTCGCTGCCGCGACCCCGGTGCACATGGCACCATTGACGCTTCCCGACCCCAGGACCCGTCGCCGTGTCAGCAGCCCATCCGAGCCCGCCGCCACCAGCGCCGCTTCAGGCAGACACACCGGCGCGGACAGCGCCCGTGCCCGCCCTTGCCGTCGGGGACCGGCGCTGGTCCGTGGACGCCGCTGCTGCGGCTGTGCGCCGCACCGCCTTGCAGCTGTCGGCGCAGGGGCTGGCGCCGGGCGATGTCGTGCTGCGGGCTGCCGACGACCCGCTGCACCTGGTGCTGCTGCAGCATGCGCTGGTGGAGGTCGGCGCCGGGCTGCTGCCCCATCCGCCCGGCCTGACGGCGGCGGAGCGCCATGCGCTGTGCGCGGCGGTGGGCGCCGAGTGGCGGTGGCGACGCGGTGGGCTCGCCCGCACCGGCTGCCGGCGCGAGGCAGGACCATTGGCAGACCGGACTGCGCCGGCGCTCCTGATCCGCACCAGCGGCAGCGGGGGCATGCCGAAGGTGGTGATGCTCACGGCCCCGCAGCTGGCGGCTTCTGCGGCTCGCGTGAATGCCGCACTCGACCTGGGCGCCGGCGACGAATGGCTTTGTGTGCTGCCGCTGCACCACATCGGCGGTCTCGCCATCGGCTGGCGCTGTGCGGCGGCGGGGGCGACGCTGCGGCTGCTGGGGAATGCGGCGGCGCCTGCGCTGCCTGTGGACGACGCCCATGCCGGTGATGGGCAGGCTGCGCTCGACCCATCCGACATCTCCGCCGACCTCTCTGACGGCGGAGGCGTCGCCGCAGTCCAGGGCGGCTTCCAGGCAGAGGCGGTTGCCGCCGCGCTGGCGCGGCATCCCGTCACCCACCTGTCGCTGGTGCCCACCATGCTGGCGCGGCTCCTGGAGGTCATGCCCGCACCCCCGCCGCGGCTCAGGGTGCTGCTGCTGGGCGGTCAGGCGCTGCATCCGGCGCTTGCCCGGCGGGCGCTGCGTGCTGGCTGGCCGCTCCATGTGAGCTACGGCATGTCCGAGACGGGCTCCATGGTCGCCGTCGGCCCCTGGCGGGACGGCGCCGGGCCGGGTGCGCGGGTCGGCCCGCCGCTGCCGGATGTGATGCTGGACTGCGCCGGCCCCGCGGAGCCGCCCCGCCCGCTGCGCCTGCACGGGCCCATGCTCATGGCGGGCTATGCAGACGCTGCGCGGCGGCCGGGCCGGGGGCTCGCCGACGGCTGGCTCACCACCGGCGACCTGTGCCGGCTGGATGCGGATGGCGCCCTGCGGGTGCTCGGCCGCGCCGATGAGCTCGTCGTCATCGGCGGCGAGCAGGTGTCACCGTCTGCCGTGGAAGCGAAGCTCGCCGCCGCCCCGGGGGTGCGCGAAGTCGCCGTGGTGGCCGTCGCCCATCCCCATTGGGGTGCGACACTCGCCGCCTGCTGGAGCGGACCCGCGGCGCCCGCCGTGCTCGATGCCTGGTGCCGTGACAGGCTCCCGTCGCGGCAGCGACCGCGCATCTTCCGCCGCCTCGACGCCCTGCCGCTGCTCGCCTCCGGCAAACCAGACCGGGCCGCGCTGACGCGACTCGCCGCCGCATCGGACGCAGCCACTCCCAATCGTCCGGGGACTCAATGCGTTGATGCGAAAGGAAAAGATGCGCACGAATACGGGGACAAATACGGGGACGGTAACCACATTTGAGCCGGCAGCTCGGGCCTCGCGCGGAGCGATCCGGAGGACTTCATTATTTGTGGGGCAAACTTTGGGACAAATGCGGGGACGGTAAACCTAATTCGCTTTGGCGGTGGCAAAGGAGGATATGCGCCCAAAATACGGTGACGGTAACCGTATTGAGCTTACATCCCTCGTCCTGAAATGGGCGGCATTGATTTCGTATACCGTCACCGTGCTCCGTTGTAACGCAGCCAGGCGCCGCGCGGGGCGTGCCATGGCGGCCGTAGCGGCGTTCACCCGGATGGTGGCGCGAGAAGTACTCCCGAAGTCCGCGAGGCTCAGGCATTTGCATGTGCTTTGAAGCGGTCAACTGCTCTTTCTAGGCTCAGAGGCTCAGCGACTACGCGCGCGGCTGAAACAACTTTCGCGACGTCGAGTAATTAGATATACCGTCCCCATTTTTACGTTATGTGCACCGTCACCAGGATTTCGCTATGACTCTTTGAGATAAGTAGACCGTCACCGCATTCCTGTGGCCGTGATTCTTCGTGAGCGCCCATGCCTGCCGTTGGCGCTAGCCGTTGTTTAGTGGATAGTTTTCGAGGGCCTGGCGGAGCTGGGCGGGGAGGCTGCGGCGGCCGTCGGCGTCGATGGCGGCGTGCACGGTACGGGCGGTGGCGGCGAGGTTGCCGTCGCCGGTGCGGAAGCGGTAGTGCAGCGTGAAGCTGCCCGCGCCGACGGCGGCGGGGGTGATCTGGACGCTGACGGCGGCGCCGTGGTGCAGTGGGCGGCGGTAGTCGGCCTCGGCGTGCACCAGCGGCAGGCGCAGGTCGCCCGCGCGCAGCATGGCATCCAGCGGGAAGCCGAGCTGGGTCATCCAGGCCTCGTAGGCATCGTGGGCATGGCGGAAGAGGTGGGCGAAGAAGAGCACGCCGGCGGCGTCGGTGTCGTGCAGGGCGACGCGGAAGTGGTGCTCGAAGGTGGGGGCGGACATACTCAAGACGCTACGCCGGCAGACGTGGCGGTCAACCCGCCGCCGGGTGATCCTCCGCACCGGCTGCCGCCGCCAGCACCGCAGCCGGCGCCTCCAGCAGCAGATTGTGGCCGGCGTCGGGGACAATGTGGACCTGCGTGCCGGGGCGCTCCCGGGCGACGCGCTCGGCGATGGCGACGAACTTGTCGTCGCGGGCGCCGGCGAGCCAGCTGAGCCGCCCGGGCCAGCGCCGGAGGGCGGCCCAGGTGTCCGGCATCTCGGCGAGGCCGCAACAGGCGAGGCTCGCGGCGAGTCCCTCCGCGCGCTGGGCCAGCCGGCGGCGGCGCTGGGCGGCGAGCACATCCGCCGGCAGTCGGTCCTGGCTCGCGAACAGCGCCTGGCGCTCCCAGGCGTCCACGAAGGCGGCGATGCCCGCCGTGCGCAGCAGCGCGATCCAGCGCTGGTCCACCGCGCGGCGGCCGTCGCGCTGGCCGGCGTTGAAGAGCCCTGGGTGGGCGGAGACGATGGTGGCGGCGGTGAAGCGCTGCGGCGCCGCCGCCAGCAGGCACAGCGCGATGCGCCCGCCGAGCGAGTAGCCCACCAGGCGCTCGACGCCGGCGGGCAGCACCGCCAGCAGGCGCTCGGTCTCTGCTGCGAAGTCGCCGCGCGGGTCGGGGCTGTCGCCGTGGCCGGGCAGGTCCGGCGCCAGGGCCGCCGGGGCGGTGGCGGGCCAGAAGTCCCAGTCGGCGCCGGTGCCGGTGAAGCCGTGCAGCAGCAGCGTCCCGGGCGGATCACCCGGCGCGCCGAAGCGGCGGCAGGCGTAGCCCGGGAGCAGGTCCATAGCCACGCCATCACTCATGTATCCGGCCCCTGCGGCTGGTCATCGAAGGCCATGAAGCCACTGCCCGGCGCCTCCGGCAGCATGATTGAGCCAGCGTCGATCATGGGTGCAGCACCCAGGTCCGCCGCGAGCCAATCCGCCGTCGCGAGCCCATGCGCGAGCGGGCCGCCGGTGGCTGCCGCGAGCTGGGCGGTGGCCCAGAGCCCGGCGGCGGATTCCACCAGGCTCGTCAGCACCACCTCGCGGCCGGCGGCATGGGCCTGTGTGGCGAGCCGCAGGGTGCGGCGCAGGCCGCCCACCACCGCCGGCTTCAGCACCAGCCGCCGCACGGGCAGGCGGGCCGGGTGCAGATCGGGCCGGCCCGCCAGCGACTCGTCGAGCGCCAGGCTGAAGGGCGCGGTGGCCTGGAGGTGCGCGAGCGCAGCATCGTCGGGCGTCGCCAGCGGCTCTTCCAGGCAGTCGATGGGCAGCCCGGCGACCTCGGCAATGCAGGCGGCTGCGCTGGTGGCATCGAAGGCGCCGTTGGCGTCGAGGCGCAGGGCTGCACCTGCGGGCAGCAGCGCCGCCGCTGCCTCCAGGCGGGCGAGCTCCTCTGCCGGGGGTGCGGTGCCGAGCTTGACCTTCAGCACCCTGAAGCCCGCGGCAAGCGCCTGCTCCACTGCGGCCGTGTGCAGCGTGCCGGCGGCGCCGAGCATGGCGTTGACGGCGAGTTGGTCCGGCGCCGCCGCATGCAGCAGCCGCCGCAGCGGTAGGCCCCGTTGGCGCGCGCACAGGTCCAGCAGGGCGGTCTCCACGGCGCAGTCCGCGGCGGGCGTCGCGCTGGGCTCGATGGCCAGCGCCGCCAGCAGCGCGGCGACGCCCTCCCCGGCCCGGGCGCGCCAGTGCGCAAGCCGCTGCGCCGCCTGGGCTGCGGTCTCCGTGCCAGCCGCCGGCAGCGGCGCACAGTCGCCGAAGCCGCTGGCGCCATCCGCTTCGGCGTGCACCAGCCAGCCGGTGCGTTCCGCAAGTGTGTCGCGGGCCGTGCGCCAGGGGCGGCGCAGCGGGAGTCGGTAGGGATGCAGGAGGAGCCGCAGGTCTGTCATGTCGGCCGGCTGACTGTCGACGCCGCAGGCAGCTGCGGCATGCGGCGGCTGGCGACGGCCATCATCGGGCGGCACTCAGTGCCGGAGCCAGCCCAGGAACAGCCCGAGCCCATAGAGCCCCACCAGCAGCATTTGGTACTGCGCCGTGCGCGCCAGCAGCGCATTCAGGGCCTGCCCCCGGCGGGTGTGAAGCTGGCGGATGAGCCAGGCCGCCGCCGGCAGCGCCGCCAGCACGGGCCAGGTCGTGCCGGGCAGTCCGCCCCAGAGCATCAGCGGGACGGGTGCCAGCAGCAGGCCGGCATACACCAGCCTGGCGGTGCGGCGGCCGAGCAGGTGGCAGAGCGTGTGGCGACCGGCGGCGCGGTCGGTGTCGAAGTCCCGGTAGTTGTTCAGCAGCAGCACCGCCGCGGCCGGCAGGCCGAGCGCCAGGCCCAGGCTGATGGCCCCGGCGGAGAGGGTCAGGGTCTGGAGGTAGTAGCTGCCGGCCACCGCGGCGATGCCGAAGAAGCCGAGCACATAGAGCTCTCCATAAGGCCCATAGGCGATGGGCTTGGGGCCGCCGGTGTAGGCATAGCCGGCGGCGATGGCGGCGAGCCCGAGCAGCAGGATGGGCCAGCCGCCGCGCAGCACCAGGAGCAAGCCCAAAATGAAGCTGGTGAGGAACGCGATGTGCGCCGCGCGCTTCACCTGCGCGCTGGTGAACCAGCCCTGGGCGGAGGCGCGCGGCGGGCCGAGCCGCTCGCCGGTGTCCGTACCGCGCTCGTAATCGGCGGCGTCGTTGTGCAGGTTGGTGCCGATCTGGATGCCGGCGGCGGCAAGCAGCGTCGCCAGCGCCGTCAATGGTGCGATGCGCCCGGTGTCCGCCAGCGCGAGCAGCAGGGCGCCGAGCACGGGCGTGACCGCCAGCGGCAGCGTCTTCGGGCGTGCGGCGCTGAGCCAGCGCCCGGCGTGCTGGCGCACCGCGTCCCAGGTGAGGGCGGCGGATTTGCTCATCGGCCCGGCGCCGAGCGGGTGCCGCCTATCGACCCGCTCCTGCGGGCTGACACCGGGGTGGCCCGGCGGCCGGCAGCGGCCGGCGTCATGGTCGCCGCCGGTAGGTGGAGAAGTTCGGCGGGCGCTTCTCCAGAAAGGCGTTGCGGCCCTCCTGCGCCTCCTCGGTCTGGTAGAAGAGCCCGGTGGCGTTGCCGGCGAGCTCCTGGATGCCGGCGAGGCCGTCACTGTCGGCGTTGAAGGCGGCCTTCAGGCAGCGCAGCGCCGTGGGCGAGAGCTGGAGCATGCGCCGGCACCAGTCCACGGTGGTGGCCTCCAGCTCCGCGAGCGGCACCACGGTGTTCACCAGGCCCATGGCCAGGGCCTCCTCAGCGTCGTACTGGCGGCACAGGAACCAGATCTCCTTGGCCTTCTTGAGGCCGACGGTGCGGGCCATGAGGCCGGCGCCGTAGCCGGCGTCGAAGCTGCCCACCCGGGGGCCGGTCTGGCCAAAGCGGGCGTTGTCGGCGGCGATGCTGAGGTCGCACACCAGGTGCAGCACATGGCCGCCGCCGATGGCATAGCCCGCCACCATGGCCACCACGGGCTTGGGCAGGGTGCGGATGCGCCGCTGCAGCTCCAGCACGTTGAGATGCTCGGTGCCGGCGGCGTCCCGGTAGCCGCCGTGGCCGCGCACGCGCTGATCGCCGCCGGAGCAGAAGGCGAGGTCCCCCTGCCCGGTGAGGATGACCACGCCCACCTCCGGGTCCAGGTGGGCGCGATGGAAGGCGTCCAGCAGCTCCATCACCGTCTCCGGGCGGAAGGCGTTGCGCACCTCCGGGCGGTTGATGGTGATGCGCGCGATGCCCTCGGCGCGGTGGTAGCGGATGTCCTCGTAGAACACGTCCTCCGGGGACAGCCAATCCGGCGGGGGCAGATGGGCGGGGGCGTCGGCGTCTGGGCTCATTGGGGTGTCCGGGTCAGCTTCGTTGAGGGGCACAACCTTGGGGTGGCGTGGTTGGGATAGCGTCACGCCGTGGAGGCTCCGGTCGAAGCGGGGATTGTAACCGCGCGGTGGTGTGCCGGGGATGCGTGGCGCAGCCGCCCCGGGTGTCGCGGCCCCGCGGCTGCTCAGCCCGCCGAGACGGCGCGCAGGGCGGCGCGGATGATCTCCTCCGAGGTCTTGCCGTCGGCATCCACGGCGCGGGCCATGCGGTTCGCATCAGCCGGCTTGTAGCCGAGGGCCACCAGGGCGCTCACGGCATCCGCCAGCGGCTCGTCGGCAGCGGCCGGCGTGCCGGTGTCCCGAGTCGGCAGCACGCCGGCTGCACCGCCGCCGAGACCGGCGATCCGGTCCTTCATCTCCATCACCAGCCGTTGCGCGGTCTTCCTGCCGATGCCGGGCAGGCGGCTCAGGGCGGTGATGTCTTCCTGCTCCACGCAGACTGCGAAGCGCTGGGCGTCCATGCCGGAGAGGATCGCCAGCGCCATCTTGGCGCCGACGCCGGTGACCTTGAGCAGGTCGCGGAACAGGGCGCGGTCGCGTGCGTGCAGGAAGCCGTAGAGGACATGGGCGTCCTCGCGCACCGCCAGATGCGTGATGAGTGTCACCGCCTCGCCCACCGCCGGCAGGTCGTAGAAGGTGCTCATGGGCGCCTCGACCTCGTAGCCGACGCCGCCCACGTCGATGAGCACCTGCGGCGGGTGCTTGGCGAGGATGCGGCCGTGCAGGCGTCCGATCATGGCGCGGGTGCGGGGCAGGGCATGGGGGCCGTGGCCGTCAGTAGAGCAGGAAGGGGGAGCGCTGCTCCGCCCACAGTGCCTCGTCGGGGCGCAGCCGCGCCTCGAGGTCGGCGGGCTCGGCGGTGGCGTCGTCCACCCATTCGCGCAGAGCGGTGCCCCCCGTCAGCAGGTCGATGGCGAGGCGCTCGGTCTCGTACTCATAGGGGAAGTCGCGCCAGATGGCGTAGTCCGGGTACTCCAGCCGCAGCGCCTTCAGGAACAGCGCCGTGAGCCGGTAGGGGCGGAAGGCGTCGTGGCGGTAGTGGCTGCAGTCGGTGTGAATCTGAAAGCCGTGGCAGAGCCGGCCCTGGTGCTTGTGGAAGGTGGGCTCGAAGCCGCAGCAGCGCAGCTGGCAGCCCGCCATCCAGTCCGCCTGGAGGCTCTCCATGCGCTTCAGCAACCGGCAGATGTCCAGGTCCGGCGCGCCCATGACCTCCAGCGGCACCGTGGTGCCGCGGCCCTCGGACAGGGTGGTCCCCTCCAACAGCACCGTGCCCGGGAAGCAGCGGGCCATATTCAGGCTGGAGGCGTTCGGGCTCGGGTTGACCCAGGCGAGCTCGTCCCGGGGCCAGCCGAAGCCGGGCGCCGCCGCCGGGTCGTAGCCCTGCATGGCGATGACCTCGCACTCAAGCTCCAGCCCCTTGGCGGCGACGAGCCACTGGGCCAGCTCGCCGAAGGTGAGGCCATGGCGCATCATCAGCGGCGCGGCGCCGACGAAGCTCTCCCAGCCGGGCTCGAGGAGGCTGCCCTCGATGGGCCGCCCGGCGGGGTTCGGGCGGTCCAGCACCCAGACGGCCTTGCCCCTGGCCGCGCAGGCGTCCAGGACATTGGCCAGGGTCGTCACATAGGTGTAGATGCGCGTGCCGATGTCCTGCAGGTCCACCAGCAGCACGTCGAAGCTGTCCAGCATGGCGTCGGTGGGGTAGCGCACATCGCCGTAGAGGCTGAACACCGGGATGCGGTGGATCGGGTCCACGTAGTTCGCGGACTCGATCATGTTGTCCTGCTTGTCGCCGCGCATGCCGTGCTGGGGGCCGAAGGCGGCGGTGATGTGCAGGCCGCCGCCGCTGGCGTGGCCGGCGCCGACCAGGCTCATCAGCGCATCCAGGCTGTGCCGGCCCACGTGGTTCACGGACGCCGGATGCCCCAGCAGGGCGATGCGCCGACCGGCGAGGGGCCGGCGCAGTTCGGGCTCGATGAGCAGACGGTCGATGCCGAGTCGCATGCGCGGGGCCTTCTCCACAGGAATGCAGGGGGCATCGATCCTGCCACAGTCGCCGGGCGCTGGCGAGTCGGCCGGGTGTGCTGCATCCCGCGGGGCCGCGGGCGGCATGGCGGGCGCCCATGCATCAGCACTCAGGAATATACCGATACACTGAGCCGGGTCACGGCACCGGCCCGCATGCCCGCTATCCTTTCCCAGTAGGTCTCCCAGCAGGTCTCCCAGCAGGTCCCCGGACACCCGCCTGCGGGCCTATGCGCTGCCCGCCTTCCACCCTTCGATCTTCACGCTTCAAACTGCCTCATGCCGTCCATCGCCAACCCCCACTTCGTCCTGCGTCGCCTGCACTCGCTGCTGGGCGTGGTGCCGGTGGGGGCCTTCCTGGCCTTCCATCTCTGGGAGAACAGCCAGTCGCGGCTCGGGGCCGAGCATTTCAACACCGAGGTCGTGGGCGCGCTGGCGGGGCTCAACTACCTGCCCTTCATCGAGATCTTCCTCATCGCCCTGCCGCTCGCCTTCCACGCGGTCTACGGGCTCGCCATCATCGGCGGCGGCCGGGCGGAGCCGCTGCGCTACGGCTACCTGCGCAACCGGCTGTACTGGCTTCAGCGCCTTTCCGGCCTCGGGCTTGTGGCGTTCATCCTGCTGCATGTGGGCATGACGCGCATCGCCGGGCTCATGGACCCGGCCATCCACGCGGATCTGTTCGGGCACATGCGTGGGGCGCTGTCGAGCCCCTGGGTCTTCGGGCTCTACCTCGTCGGGCTCTGGCTCGCGGTGCTGCACTTTGCCAACGGGCTGGCCACGGCGGCCATCAGCTGGGGGCTCACCACCAGCGCCGACGCCCAACGGCGCTTCGGCTGGGTCTGCGCGGGCGTCGGGCTCCTGCTCGGGGCCATCGGCACCCATGGCCTCGTGGGCTATCTCGTTGCGCCCAGCGGGGCCGGGGCATGAGCGGGCGGCGGGTCATTGTCGTCGGCGGCGGGCTCGGCGGGCTCTGGGCAACGCTCGCCATCGCCGCCGGCGGGCACCGGGTGCTGCTGTTCTCCCTGTTCGAGGTGATGCGCTCCCATTCAGTGTGTGCTCAGGGCGGCATCAATGCCGTGCTGGACGGCAAGGGCCAGCACGACACCGTCGAGCAGCACATCCGGGATACGCTCAAGGGCGGCAGCTGGCTCGCCAACCAGCCGCCGGTGAAGTCCCTGTGCGAGGCCGCGCCCGGGCTGATCCGCACCTTCGAGCGCATGGGCGTCACCTTCTCGCGCACGCCGGAGGGGCTGCTGGACCAGCGGTTGTTCGGCGGCGTGCAGCACAAGCGCACCTGCTTCGCCGGCGCCAGCACCGGGCAGCAGCTGATGCACGGCGTGGACCAGCAGGTGCGCCGGCTCGAAGCCGATGGCGCGGTGCAGAAGCTGGAGTGGTGGGAGTTTCTGGCGCTGGCGAAGGACGCGGACGGCACCTGCCGCGGCATCGTGGCCATGGATCTGCGCTCGCTCGAAGTCCAGTCCTTTCGCGCCGACGCCGTGGTGCTCGCCACCGGCGGCCTGGGCCAGCTCTACGCGCCCCAGACCACCTGCTCCACGAACTCCACCGGCGCCGCCGCGAGCCGCGCCTACCAGCAGGGCGCGCGCTTCGCCAACGCCGAATTCTTCCAGTTCCACCCCACCGCCATGCTCGGCGAGGACAAGACGCGGCTCATGTCCGAGGCCGCCCGCGGCGAAGGCGGGCGCGTCTGGGTGCCGCGGGACCCCGCTGATCGGCGCGAGCCGGGCCGCATCCCGGAGGCCGAGCGCTGGTACTTCCTGGAGGACTGGTACCCGGCCTACGGCAACACGGTGCCGCGGGACATCGCCTCCCGCGCCATCTGGCGGGTCTGCCGGGAGCTGGGGCAGGGCATCGGCGGCGGCGACCGGGTCTATTTGGATCTGACCCACCTGGACCGCGGCTTCGTGGAGTCCCGCTTGGGCGCCATCCTGTCCATCTACCGCAAATTCGCCGGCACCGATCCGCTGGACGCCCCGATGGAAATCTTCCCCGCCGCGCACTACGCCATGGGCGGGCTCTGGGTGGACTTCGAGCACGACCCGGCCACCGGCGGCGTCGCCCCAGGCAGCCCGCGCAACCATGCCACCAGCATTCCGGGGCTCTACGCCTGCGGCGAGTGCGACTATGGCTACCACGGCGCCAACCGGCTCGGCGCCAATTCGCTCCTGTCGGCGTCCTATTCCGGGCGCGTGGCGGGCGAGGCGGTGCTGAGCCACCTGGCCGGCATCGAGCGCGGCGCCGACAGCCTGGCCGCGGCGCCCTTCGATGCGGAGGTGGCCCGCCAGCAGGCCATCAACCGGGAGCTGATGGCCGCCGAGAGGGGCGAGAATCCCTTTGCGCTGCACGAGGAGCTGGGTGCGCTGATGACGAGCCGCGTCGGCGTGGTGCGCGACAACGCGAGCCTGGATCGGGCCATCGACGCGCTGGCCGAGCTGGAGCGCCGCGCCGCGCACATGGCGCTGGGCGAAGCGAGCCCCTGGGCCAACCAGACGCTGGCCCACGCCCGGCAGGTGCAGGACATGATCCGGCTCGCCCGCGTCATGGCCGTGAGCGCAAGGGCCAGGGACGAGTGCCGCGGTGCCCACTACAAGCCCGAATTCGATCTGCCCCTGCCCGAAGGGCGCCAAGAGGGACCGGACTGGGCGCACTACCGCGAGCGCTGGCGCGCCAACAACGAGCGCTGGCTCAAGACCACCGTCGCCGAGCACACCCTGGACGGCCCGCGCATCGACTTCGAGCCGGTGGACCTGAGCGTGCTGGCGCCGGATCAGCCGCGGGATTACCGATGATGGGGGTGCAGGAGCGCAGGAGTGCGGCGTTCAGCGCGCCACTTTGGAAGGCCCGGGGTCGCCCCTGGGTCCGCCGACGTCAGTCGGCACCCTGGGGAAGGCGGGCTTCGGTCCGCTGGTGCAGAACCCATCGAAGCCTGGCGTTCGGGTTGGCTCCGGGGCCGCGGCGACTGATACCCGGAGGCATGCGATGAACAGCGTCCGTCGTGCGGTTCGGCTGGCATTCGAGGCTGCCGGGAGCAGTGGTGCGGGCACCACGAGCAGTGCGGTTGTCGGGCCGGAGCCCGGCACCAGGGTAGCGCCCTCCAGCACACCGGAGCGCCGCACCGTGGAGCTTCGCATCCGCCGCCAGGATGCCCCGGACACGGCGCCCTATTGGCAGCGCTTCCGTGTCGCGGCCAAGCCCGGTGACAACATCGTCTCTGTGCTGCGGGCGCTGCGGCTCGACCCCGTCACCACCGACGGCGAGCGCGTGGACCCCGTCGCCTTCGAGCACAACTGCATGGAAGAGGTCTGCGGCGCCTGCGCCATGCTCATCGACGGCAGCCCCAGACCGTCATGCTCAACGCTGCTCGCGGAGCTGGGCGATGTCATCCGCCTGGAGCCGCTGCCCAAGTTCCCGGTGGTGCGCGATCTGATGGTGGACCGCGCCCGGCTGTTCGCGGGCCTTCAGCGCGTGCAGGCCTGGGTGCGCCTGGACGGCCCCTGGGTTACCCACGAGCGCGCCCCGCGCATCTCCCAGCGCCAATGGGCGGCGGACTATCGCTACAGCCGCTGCATGAGCTGCGGCATCTGTCTCGCCGCCTGCCCGCAGTTCCCGGACTCCGCCGGCGACGGGCGCGGCTTCATCGGACCCAGCGCGCTCGCCCAGGTGCGCCTGCTGAACGCCCACCCTTTAGGCCGCTACGACAAGACCGCGCGACTGCACGCCATCATGGCCGAGGGCGGCCTGACGGACTGCGGCAACGCCCAGAACTGTGTGCGCGTCTGCCCCAAGGAGATTCCGCTCACCACCGCCATCGGCGAGCTCGGCCGGCAGACGACGCTGCAGGCGCTGAAGGATCTGTTCGGCGGCTGAGCTGGTGCCACTGGTGCCACTGGTGCCACTGGTGCCACTGGTGCCACTGGTGCCACTGGTTCCCAAGCTCCGCTTGGGAACCGGGTCTGGAAGCTCCGCTTCCCGGAGACCCGAAGCAGAGCTTCGCGGCCGCGTTCCCAAGCAGAGCTTGGGAACGAGTGGAAACGAGTGGAAGCAGAGCTTGGGAACGAGTGGACGAGTGAGCAGAGCTTGGGAACGAGTGGAACGGGTGGACGAGTGAGCAGGGCTTTACAGCGCCAGATCGATCCCGCTCACCAGCGCGCCGGGCAGCAGGCTGCTGTCGGTGCTGCGGCCGTCGTAGGTCTCGGCGGAGAGCAGCAGCTCGCGCTCGCGGGTGAGGCCCTCCAGGCGGTCGCCGAGGAGGTGGTAGAGGCTGTCGTCGAAGCGCATCACCGCGAGCGGCGCCACAGGCTCGCCGTGCTCCACCCAGAAGGTGCCGAAGCGGGTCATGCCCGTCATGCGGCAGGCATTACGGTCCGACCAGTTGCAGTACCAGAGGTTGCCGATGAGGATGCCGGTGTCGAGCGCGTGCAGGGCCTCGGCGGTGGCGAGGTCGCCGGGGGCGATGGCGAGTGCCTCCGGGTACTCGGCGGCGGCGTTCACGGCGGCCTCGTACTCCTTGGCGCTGCGGGCGTCGGCGAGGCAGTCCTGATACCAACCCTCCTCGATGAGCTTGACCTGATCGGGCTTGGTGAAGCCCTCGTCGGTGAAGCCGGGCGCGAGGCCGCGCTTGTGCTCCTCCACCACCGTCAGCTGCGGGCTCAGCTGCTGCTCGCCGGTGGCGAGCTTGAGCAGCGGCGTCTGCTGGGTGCGGTGGTCGCGCAGGCCGAAGCCGCCCCAGGCGAGCAGGTCCATCAGCTCCGCTAGTGCCGCCGGCGCCAGATAGGCGCGGTAGCGCCCGGGCTCGATGCTTCGGGTCGGGCGGCCCAGTACGGCCAGGTCCGCACGCTGCTGCTCGAGCTTGTGCCGCAGCTGCTCCGGCTGCCAGTCGAAGCCGGACCAGCTCGCCTTCACGGCCTTGTCGCGGCCCAGGTAGCTGGACCAGTCCAGGTTGAAGCTCCGGCTCTGGTGCCAGTGGCGGTGGCCGATGGAGCTGGCGAGACCTTCCATGACATCGCCGGCGGCCCAGATGCCCACCAGGTCCAGCCCCTCGGCGAGGTCGGTGAGGGTGCCGATGGCCTCGTCGGGCGTGGGCAGCGTGGCGTCGAGGCGCCGCTCGGAGCGGGCGGGCTCGGTGCTGATGTTCAGGTAGGGGTCGTCCGGCACGTGCACGATGCGCTCGCGCAGCCGCGTCAGCAGCGCGCGGGCCTGGGCGAGGTCGGCGTCGGCATCGCCGCTCAGGGGGCAGCCGCCCGCCACCTGGCGGGCGCCGTCGATGAGCGTGAGTCCAAGATCGGCGCTGTGCACGCTGCCCGCCTGGCGCACGCGGTTCTGGTTGAGACGCACGAAGTCAGAGCGCTCGGCGCCCAGGCCGGCGAAGAGCAGCTCGTCACCGCTCAAGCCTGCAGCGAGGGTGTCGAACAGCGCGAAAAAGCGTTCCGGTGTCATAGGCCACCTCCGAACACGTCGATGTCACGGAACAGGCAGGGCGGCGAGGCGTGGCCCACGTAGACGGACTGGTTCGGCTCGCCCTTGCCGCAGTTGCGCACCCCGCGCACCTCCAGCGTCTCGCGACCGCCGACGCCGTCGAGGCTGCGCCAGAAGCGCGCCGAGACGCCGCGATAGCCCGGGTTGCGCACCAGGCCCCTGAGCTCGCCGTCTTCGATGAGCCGGCCCAGCTGGCAGCTGAACTGGAACTTGTTGCGGCTGTCGTCGATGGACCAGGAGCGGTTGGTGTCCATCAGCACGCCGCGCTCCACGCGGGCGATCATGTCGGACAGGGCCTCCTCGTTGGGCTCCAGGTTGATGTTGGCCATGCGGTCGATGGGCGGGCGGTCCCAGCCGCTGGCGCGGGCGCAGGCCACGCCGGCGAGCCGCGCACGGCGCTGCGAGAGCTCGCCGCCGAGGGGGCGCTCCAGGATGCCGTCGCGGATCAGGTGCACCCGCTTCGCCGGCGTGCCGTCGTCATCGGCGGCGCAGCTCGCGAGCTCGCCCGCAACGCCCGGGTCGAAGGTGACGTTGAGCAGCGAGGAGCCATAGCGATAGGTGCCGAACATGTCCGGCGTGACGAAGCTCAGGCCCGCGTAGTTGCGCTCGTCGCCGAGGATGCGGTCCAGCTCCAGCGGGTGGCCGATGGACTCGTGGATCTGCAGCGTCATCTGGCTCGGCAGCAGCAGCAGGTCCATTTGGCCGCTCGGGCACTCCGGTGCCTCGCACAGGGCGATGGCCTCGGTGGCCACGCGCTCGGCGTCGTCGAGCAGCCCCGCGCCGGCGAGGCGCTCCAGCCCGCCCTGACCGGGGCGGTCGTGGCCGCCGCCGGTGCGGGTCTGGGTCTGGCCCGCGATGTGGGCGGTGGCGGCGAGGCCGGAATGCACATAGCTCAGAGTCTGGTCGAGGTGTGCGCCGTCGCTGCTCACCAGCAGCTGGTGCACGCGCCGGTGGCCGAGCCAGGCGGCGCGCTCGACGATGCGCTCGCCGAGGTCCAGCCGTGCGCAGGCGTCGCCGAGCAGACCGAGCTTGTCGGCCAGGGTCATCTGCGCCCAGGGCTGCTTCACTTGAGTCTCATAGCTGTCACGCACGCTGGTGCGCGGGAAGAGCTTGGCGTCGAAGAGGCCGAGCCTCGCGTGCAGCGCGGCGGATGTCGCTGCTTGCCCGGCGGCGGCGGCGAGCCCGGCCGGGGAGAGGTCGGCGGTCGCCGCATAGCCGACGCCGCCGTCGGTCACCAGGGTGACCATGGCGCCGCGGCTCGCGCCGATGCTGCTGGGCTCGGCGACGTCGTCGCGCACGGCAAGGCCCTCGTAGGTCTCGTCCACCAGGCGCAGGGTCCAGTAGTCGCAGGCGGGGGCCGCGTCGGCGAAGCGCCGCGCGATGGCCCGGAGTGCGTCCGCGCCGGGTGTCGGTGATACGGCTGTTGCGGTGCTCATGTCGGCAGTGGTGAGTCCTGGCTTGCTGTGGTCAGGCGCCGGCTCTGGGGTCGGCGTCGGTGGCTCCTTGATTATGGGGGCAAGGACGCTTGTGCGCAGGTGGTCAGGCCGTGCTTTGGGGGCCGCTCGTCGTGCCGGCGCGGGCGCCGGTGCAGGCCCGTCACGGTGGCGGCTCGCCGTGCCCGCCGAGGGCGGTGGACACGGCACCGTCACCGGCGGTCAGCGCACACCGTGCTACCATCCGCGCCCATGCTGACCTACCCCGACATCAACCCGGTCGCCTTCCAGCTGGGCCCGCTCAAGGTCCACTGGTATGGGCTCATGTACCTGATCGGCTTCGCGGCCGCGTGGCTGCTCGGGCGCTGGCGGGCGTCACGGCCCGGCTCGGGTTGGACCGCCGCGATGGTGGACGATGTCGTCTTCTACAGCGTCATCGGCGTCATCGCGGGTGGGCGACTCGGCTACATGTTCTTCTACGGCTACGACCAGATCCTGGCCAACCCGTTCAACGTGCTGAAGGTCTGGGAGGGCGGCATGTCCTTCCACGGCGGGCTCATCGGTGTGCTCATCGCCATCTGGCTCTTCGCGCGCAAGTACCGGCTCGGCTTCTTTCAGGTGGGGGACTTCGTGGCGCCTCTGGTGCCGCTCGGCCTACTCGCCGGGCGCATCGGCAACTTCATCAACGGTGAGCTTTGGGGCCACGCCACCTGGGTGCCCTGGGCGATGCAGCTGCCCTGCGTGCGCTTTCCGGAGTATTGCGTCGGGCTGCCGGCCGGCAGCGAATTCAGTCCACCGCTGCACCCGTCCCAGCTCTACGAGGCGGGACTGGAGGGGCTGGTGCTGTTCGTCGTGCTCTGGTGGTTCTCCAGCCGCCCGCGGCCCACCATGGCCGTCTCCGGGCTGTTCCTGCTGCTCTACGGCCTGTTTCGGTTTGCGGTGGAATTCGTCCGCCAGCCCGATGCACACATCGGCTATCTCGCCTTCGACTGGCTCACCATGGGCCAGCTGCTGACGCTGCCGATGCTGCTCGGCGGCGCCGTCCTGCTGGCATTGGCCTATGGGCTGCGCGGTGCCGGAAGACCGGCGGACAATGCCGCCGGCTGAGACGCGCCGCAGCGCCTGCGGGCGTCGATCATGACAGGATCGACCTGATTCTCCTCCTCAGCCCTCAGCCCTCAGCCCTGGCCTCAGGGACTCGGATTCGGCTGGCGCGTGTGTACCGCCTCGATGTCCGCCAGCACCTCGTCCGACAGCCTGAGGTCCATGCTGCCGAGGTTCTGCTCCAGCTGTGCCATGGTCGTCGCGCCGATGATGTTGGACGTGACGAAGGGCCGGCTGGTGACGAAGGCGAGCGCCATCTGTGCCGGGTCGAGGCCGTGCCTGTGGGCGATGGCCACATACTCGGCCGTGGCGGCGACGGCTTGCTCGTTGGAATAGCGGCTGAAGCGTGAGAACAGCGTGAGCCGGCCGTCCGGCGGGCGCTTGCCGTCCAGGTACTTCCCGCTCAGGGCGCCGAAGGCCATGGGGGAGTAGGCCAGCAGCCCGCACTGCTCGCGGATGGCCACCTCCGCCAGGCCGATCTCGAAGCTGCGGTTCAGCAGGTTGTACGGGTTCTGGATGCTGACCATGCGCGGCAGGCCGTGCTGCTCGGCCAGCTCCAGAAAGCGCATGGTGCCCCAGGGGGTCTCGTTGGAGAGGCCGACATGGCGCACCTTGCCGGACTGCACCAGATCGCCCAGCACCTCCAATGTCTCCAGCAGCGGCACGCTGGTGTCCTCCGCGGGATGCTCGTAGCCGAGCTTGCCGAAGAAGTTGGTCTGGCGGTCCGGCCAGTGCAGCTGGTAGAGGTCGAGGTAGTCGGTGCCGAGCCGGCGCAGGCTGTCCTCCAGCGCCTGAGCGATGTTGGGCCGGTCCAGCCGGTTGGTGCCGCCGCGGATGTAGGGCAGCCAGTCGCCGGGGCCGGCGACCTTGCTTGCGATGACGAGCTTGTCCCGGCCGCCGCGTGCGGCGAGCCAGCGGCCGATGTAGTCCTCGGTGCGGCCCATGGTCTCCGCCTTGGGTGGCACCGGATACATCTCGGCGGTGTCGATGAAGTTGATGCCGGCGGCGACGGCGCGGTCGAGCTGTTCGGCCGCCTGGGCGGCGGTGTTCTGCTCGCCGAAGGTCATGGTGCCGAGGCAGATGGCGCTGACGCTGATGTCGGTGCGGCCGAGGGGTCGGTATTGCATGTGCGGTTCCAGTGGGTTGTTCTGCTGACCTATGGGACGCGGTGCTCGAGCCCGCTGCCTCCATTTGCGCGCGGCGCGGGCGCGGACCAAGGGGCCGACGGTCTCTGGGAGAGGTCTGCATGCGCGTTGGCGTCAAAGCGTCAATTCAATATACCGTCCCCGTTTTTCTGGGATTGCGTGCGGCGGTGGCCGTGTGGCGGTGGCCGTGCGACGGCGGCTTGGTGTTTGTGTTAAGACTTCCGATCCCGATGTTCGATGGCAGGATTGCAAGCCGGCGCCCCGCGCTCTCAGCCCCATGACGCTCGACCCCGCGCTCTTCACGCCCGCCGCCACCTGGGCCGCGCTCGTCCTCTATCTGCTGTGCCTGGCGCTGGCGCTGTGGCTCGCGCCCTGGCGGCGGTTGCTGGCGGCGCGGCTCACGCATGTGTTCTTCGGCGCCACGGTGCTGCTCATGTTTCTGTGGCAGATGGACACGCAGGTGCAGCCGGGGCTCGACTACCATCTGCTCGGGCTGACGGCGGTGACGCTGATCTTCAGCTGGTCCTTCGCGGTCATCGCCGCATCGCTGGCGCTGCTCGGCGTCTACATCAACAGCGGCATGGCCTGGGACGGCTTCGCGCTCAACGCCCTGGTGAGCGGCCTGCTGCCCATCACCCTGACACAGATCGCGCTGGTGCTGATCCGCCACTATCTGCCGAAGCAGTTCTTCGTGTACGTTCTGGTCAACGGCTTCCTCACCGCCGGGCTGGTGGGAGTTGCCATGGGCTACATGGCGGCCTGGCTGCTGGTGGGCAGCGGGGCCTACACCTTCGCCGAGCTGAGCCAGACGGTGCTGCCCTTCTTTCCGCTGATGTTCCTGCCGGAGGCCATGCTGAACGGCTGGATCATGGTGATCCTCGTTGCCTTTCGGCCGGAATGGGTTTACTCCTTCTCGGATGAGCAGTACCTGAAAGGCAAGTGACGTGAGCTGGTTCGGGAAGGTCGTCGGCGGCCTGCTGGGCTTCGCCGCCGGCGGGCCCATCGGCGCCGTTGTCGGCGCCGCACTGGGGCATGGCGCGGATCGCGGCGTGGAGAAGCTCGCCACGGACTATGGCCTGCCCTTCGGTGATCGGCGGCGCATCGAGAGCGCCTTCTTCGCGGCCACCTTCTCGGTGATGGGGCACATCGCCAAGGCCGACGGGCGGGTGTCGGAGCGGGAGATCGCGCTCGCCGAGACGGTGATGTCCCGGCTCCAGCTCGCGGGCGAGCGCCGCAGCGCCGCCATCGCCCTGTTCCGCGAGGGTAAGCAGCCGGGGTTCGACCTCGACGGCGTCATCGGGCGCTTCCGGCGCGAGTGCATGGGCCGGCGGCTGCTGATCCAGCTCTTCCTGGAGGTGCAGCTCAAGGCCGCCTATGCAGACGGCGAGCCCTCCGTCGCCAAGCGCCAGGTGCTGGAGCGCATCCGCGCCGGGCTCGGCGTGTCGCCGATGCTGTTCCGGCAGCTGGAGAACCTGATCCGCATGCAGCAGCGTTTCGCCGCCGGTCGCGCGGGCGCCGGCTGGGAGCAGGGTGCAGGGCGGTCGTCCGGCCCGGGTGGCGCGGGGCGCCGCGCGCCGAGCACGGGCCCGTCGTTGAAGGACGCATATGCGCTGCTGGGCGTGCAGCCCAAGGACCCGGACGAAGTCATCAAGCGGGCCTACCGCAAGCTGCTGAGCCAGCACCATCCGGACAAGCTGGTCTCCAAGGGCCTGCCGGAGGACATGATCCGGCTCGCAAGCCAGAAGACCCACGAGATCCGCCAGGCTTACGAGATGATCCAGGCGTCGCGGGCGGCCTGAGATCCACTGAGCCCAGGTCCCAAAAAAAGAAGGCGCCCTTGCGAGCGCCTGCCGGTGTCAGCGCTGACTGCGGCAGCGCTGCACCTCCAAGAGACTGGTGCGGTATCGGTTTCGCCCCGGGTGGTCGCGCCGACGGGAGGTCGGGTCAGCGGCAGCGTCACCCGACACCCAGGGCTCACAACCTCTCAGGCGATCCGACGGCGCACGCTGCGCAGCCCGAACAGCCCCAGCGCCAGCAGCGCGGTGGTGGCGGGCAACGGCACATACTCCGCGTTGGTCTGGGTGTTGAGCTGGACGCTGACCATGCTCATGCCGCCGGCGGGCACGCTGAGCAGCGCCGAGCCCATATCCTCCACCTTGAGGATGCCCGCACCGGGGTACTCCACTTCGGCGGTGTCCTGGATGAGGAGGCCGGACGAGAAGTCCGAGATCAACACTTCCGCCCGCGCATAGGCGTCCGCGAAGCTGTGGAGGCCGGTCACGGTCTGCGACACGTTCAGGAAGTACTGCCAGTTCAGCGTCACATCGACGGGTGCGCCGGTGGTGTTGGCGAAGAGAATCGTGCCCTCGTTGGACAGGAAGGCCGCGGCGTCGCTGCCCGCATCCTTGGCAGCGGTGTTCTTGTAGGCCATGGCCTCGCTCTGGCTGTCCTGCTCCACGAAGGGGTTCAGCGCCAGGTTCTGGGTCAGATCCGCGCTCGGCGTCTGCAGGGTGGAGGCCACCGCGTTGCCGCCGGCCGTGGTGCTGCTGTTGGTCTGGGCCGCGGCGAACTGGTACTCGGCCGTCACGCCGGTGGGCAGGCCGAAGACGCTGAACAGGGCATTGGCCGTCGCGCTGGTGATGGCGCCGGCGCTGGCGAGGCCGGGCAGCGCCAGCAGCGCGCCGGCGAGGGCCGCCGGTGCAGCCGCGCGCCGGAGGGGCTCGAAGGTGAGGGTCATGGCAGGGGCTCCTGAAATCCAAGGCTCGAAGTGTTCTGGGGCGGTTTACCGCGCAGCGCTCATGCGGGGGCACGCGCGGTGCGGTGTTGAAGTGGGCCGGCTCAGGGCGCCTCCCTGCGCCCGTGCGCCGCTCGCGGCTCAGTCGAGGGCCGGGAACTTGAAGTAGCCGACGTAGCCGTACTTCGCGTCGTCGCCTTCCGGCGCGTTCACCTGCTCGTCCTGGTCGGACTCGCCGTAGGGGTGCTGGACGACGCTCATCAGGTAGCCCCAGCCGTTCAGGTTCGGGTACCAGTAGACCGAGGTGGTCTCGGAGCCGAAGGGCGTGGTCTGGATGCGGGTCAGCTCCTTGCTGCGCAGGTCGTAGGCCCAGACCAGGTCGATCTGGTGCACGCTGTTGCCGGCGTCCTCGCCGATGACCAGCAGGTTGTAGCCCGGCAGGAAGGTGATGTTGTCCGGGTTGCCGATGCCCTCCAGGCTGCACTGGTTGTCGCCGCTGGTGGCGACCTGCTCGCCGGCGAGGATGCCGGTCATCAGACGCGCGACGTAGCCGCTGTTGATCGGGTTGCCGTCGGTGTCCATGCCGCCCGCGAACATGCGCAGCTCATAGATGGCGCCGCACTTGTTGGCGGCCAGGCGCACGTGGTTGTTGCCGCCCGCGTCGTAGGTGGGATGCCCGTTGGTCATACCACTGCCGACATCGCTGATGGCCATGTACATGACGCGCCGGGCCGGGTCGAAGCTCGCACCCTCAACCTTGCGGAACTCCGTGGTGGCACCCTTCAGTGCGGCGTAGCGGCGCGTCTCCAGGCGCGCGAGGATTTCCTCGGTCATGCCGGTGGGCAGGGTGTCCTTAATCTTCAGGCACTCCTGGTAGGGGCCGCCGTGGCCGCTGTTCACGGAGACGAGGCCCGCCGGGGTGGCCGGGCAGCTGCCGTCCTGGTTCGGGTCGGCGTAGTCGAACAGCTCGTCGAACTCGACCTCCCACTTGTTGTTGGTGGTGTCATAGGCGTCGTCGACGAAGGCCTCGACCTCGGCCGCTGTGGCGTGGCCCAGATTGATCCAGCTGAGCCAGGCGCGGCCGCCCTCGGGCGTGTCGGCCATCTGGTTCCAGATGCCGGCGTACAGGGTGCCGGCGCTGAGGTCCCCGGCGGTGTCCGCGACGAACATCACCAGCATGGTGTTGGTGCCGTCGTCGGTGATGTAGACGGTCTTGTTGTCGGGCATCACGATGGACAGCTCGTTGGCGGTGCGGCCCATTGCGAAGTGCTTGGTGACATCCGTGGAGCCGTCGGCATTCACCGCGACTTCCACCGGATAGCCGTAGCGGTACGGGTTCATTTCCGTCTGCGCGACGGCATCGTCCCCGGACGGGTTGTTGTTGTTGAAGGTCCAGCCGGTGCTGTCGTAGTACGCGGCCATGGCGGAGTTGTAGCCGCCGATGCCGACGCCGGCGTCCACCCAGCCGCGTGCGTCCGGCTCGTACTCTTCAGAGCCCAGGTGCGTGCCCCAGGGCGACACGGTGCCGGCGCAGTGCACCCAGCCGCCGTAGACGCCGGAGAAGTCGATGAGGCGCGTGGCCAGCGGGGTCAGCTCGCCGTCGCTCTCCTGCTGGAGCTTGGTGAGGTACATGGCGCCCGGGCGGGTCTCGAAGTGGGAGACCAGATAGATGTCGTCGCCCGCGGTCAGGAAGGAGTTGAAGTCGTTGGAGTTGGAAATGGCGTCGTCGCAGTTGAGGCCGTTCACGTCGCAGCTGGCGGCGTCACAGTGCTCGCCGTCGTTGACGCAGCTGGCGCCGGCCTCGTTCACCAGCGCCGTGCCGTCTTCCATGTAGAGCTTGCCGAAGCGCTCCTCGTCGGTTGCCGACGGCGTGTCGCCCACCAACAGCGGCAGGGTGTCACCGCTGCGCAGCAGCGTGGTGAAGCCGGTCTGCTCGGTGAAGCCCTTGATCAGCGCGGACTGCGAGGACAGCACCTCGTGCTTCTCGGTGGCCGGGTCCGGCGGCGTTGCGACGGACGGGGCCGGGGCCGGCACTTCTTCGGGGTAAAGCGTTCCGGCGGTGGTGGTGCCTGCGCTGAGCGCGAGGGCGCCGGCGATGGCGATCTGCAGACGGTTTTTGACGGGCATGGCTGGCTCCGTTCGATAACGAAAGGGAGTGGCAACAGGCAATCGCGCCACCCCCGCATGGCGGCGGGCGCAAAGGGGGTGGGCATGGCGAGCGCAAGACTACGCGGGCACTATTGCCCTACCGTGTCGATGGGATTGCGGTTCGGTTAAAGGCGGGATGGCGCGGGCGGCACCGGGTGTGCGCATCGGTGTTGCAGGGGCTTTACAGGCCGCGTAAGCCTGATGCGCTGGAGAAGATAGACCTTATGCCGTGGTCAGTGCATTTCTGTGCGCGACAGAGTCTTGAAAAACAAAGCGTTGTGTGATTTGGCGCGGAGCGCGTGCGCCCGCGCGCAGTCCATCAGCGCTGTCAGGATTTTTTACAGGCACGGAAAGTGGCTCGCAGAAGCAGTCGGCAGTGAGCCAATAAAAAGATTTTTATCAGATGGTTATGAGAGCTGGTGCGATGTGTGCCTGACAGAAGCTCGCGTGGCCGACCGCCACGGGTTGGGACCAGCGCCTCGACTCGCGCCCCAGCGCAGGTCAGCAGAGCCCGCAAGACCTTCCACTGCCTTTAAGGAGCACCGACGACGATGAACCCTGATGGATCTGCATGGAGCAAAGCCGGCGGCTGCATGGCGGCTGGGTTGCTGTGGCTGCTGGCGGGGCCCGCACACGCGGTCTTCAGCACGGATTTCACGCTCGATCGGCTGTACCCCGATCTGTTCGTGAACAATCTTCAGCTGACTTACGACACCGACGACGGCGGCAGCACCTTCGGGATGTCGGTGCTCGACACGGGGACGACCACAGGTACCCTGCGCGCCACGGGGCCAAGCGACACCACGGATTTGTTTACCTCCCTGGACTTGTCGCTGACAGCGACCTTTGCCGACGACGGCTCCACGCTCCTCGGCGGTCAGGTACAGATCATCAACAACACCACCTCAGCGATTTTGGGCATCCCGGGGAGCACGCTGCTGCTCGGTGGCGAGATCTTCGACTTCGCGGGGGACCCGACGCCGGGCTCTTCGTCCTTTTACTTTCGGCTCGGCAACACGGCGAGCGACGTCGCCGAAGAGCTCGGCTGGAATGTCGGCAGGAGCGGCCAGATCGTCATGCCCGTCAGTGGCTTCAGCGACACCGCCTGGGCCGACGGCGACAGCTTTTTCGACGCGAGCGCGAATCTGGATGCCTACGCCCCGTCGCCGGCGACCATCGCGCTCCTGGGGCTCGGTCTCATCGGCTTGCAGTGGCTGCACTCGCGTGGGCGGCTCGCCCGGTCGCGCCCTCGTGGCGCCTTGCCCTCCTCGCGTGACGGTGATGCTGACCAGCGCTGAGGTCGCTGCTCGCCCACTGGCGTCAGGCCCCGGCCCGGACTGACTGGCGGCCCTGCATCCCCGCCGCAGCCGGTCGGTGGCGCCGGACGCTGCCGAGCCGGCTCGGGTCTGCTCCCTAGCGACGCGGCGGCCTGCCGCTCAGCGGGCGCCGCCTCCAACCGCCGTCGGCGGCCTTCCCCTCCCCCTCGCCACGCACACGACATCACTCCGCAGGGTGGCGTGTGGCTCGCGCTTCTGCGTGGCACGCGTTTGGGGCCAACCTCCAGCTCACGGCGGTGCGCCGACTCCTGTCGTCGCCTCCACCGCACCGCAGCCCGGCGCTCACTGTCACGCCTCGACCCGCAGCCGGTTAAGTCGCTGGCATACTCTGCGTTTGCAATCTGCGAGGTACATCGCATTTTGCGACACCGCGAGGCCGCGTGGACCGTTGTGGCGCTGTCGCGTGCCGGTTGGGCCCGCCGTGAGCCGACGCAGACGTCGGACGCGGATTTCCCCGAGCCTTAGACACCACCAATAAGGATGCCTAGGACTTTCCCTTTAGATCTCGCTGGGAAAGCACCTTATTGCAGGCACCCGGTTGCGGCGGCGCTCTCCGCCGGGCTTGCCATAACCCATTCTTTCAAAAGAATTTCTGATCTGTTGCATGAGTGTGTGTGCCGTGCGCTGGGTGGGCTGCGTGCCGGCATGGCCGGGCTTTAGGCGTCCGTCCTAGCGGCATGAGGGCTGCATCGGGATGAGTCAGTACGGCTGCGCCCGGAGCGCGGCCCAGGGCCGTCTCAACAAACATCGCTACGCACAGCACGCACATGAACATGCAAAGGACGTTTCCGAGGGTCGCACTGCTGGCGGCCCTTTTCGTTGCGGCACTGCCGCAGGCTCAGGGTGAAGCGCTGGGTATCTCGCCGTTGCGGCAACTCCCGGTGATCGACACCGACGCCAGTGGCACCGTCACTTACAACGCCGCATCGCAGCGTTTCGCCGTCAACACCGCCAGCTTTGCCACCCAGTTCGAGGAGGGCGTCAACACCTTCTGGGACTTCGCGTCACCGCGGTCCATCGAGATCGATTTCGTCGTGGACACCGCTGGGTGTGCGCCGAATGCCGGGGCGCCCACCAGCTGCGCTGTGCTGCCGGGCGCCGGGCTCTCACCGACGGGCGCGAGTCTGCGTGTGATCGGCACCATCCCGACGAAGGGCTAAGCGGGCGTGCTGCTGGAAGGCGAGATCGTCGCCATGGGCTTTGTGGATGCAACGCAGGATGCGTTCGATTTCCGGTTCCGCGTCACCGGCGGGGAGCTGCTGTCGCTGTTCAGCGGCAAGGACATCGGCATGCGGTTTACGATCGAAGGGTCCAGCTTCCGCGGCTCCTTCACCGAGAATTTCGCCGGCGACAGCATCAAGGGCAGCCTGTTCGCCATCCCCGGCGACGGCTTGTCGACGCCGGATGCCATCGGCAGCCTGGGTGACCGTGTCTGGGAGGACCTGGACGGCGATGGTGTGCAGGACTGCATGGACGCCAACTTCAACGGCATCGTGGGCGATGCGGGTGACACGGGCAGCGAATGCGCCGCCGGCATCGGCAACGTCGAGGTGGCGCTGTTCGACGCCGTCGATGGCGTCTGCGGCAACGGTGACGATGCGAGCCTCGGCACCACGCTCACGGACGCCGCGGGCTTCTACCAGTTCAGCCAGCTCTCGGCCGGCGACTACTGCGTTCGGGTCGCGCGCCCGGATGCCGTCTGCGACTTCGGTGATGCGGCCTTCACCGGCCAGGACGAGGCCGGCGACGACCTGCTCGACAGCGACGTGGACGCGGACGGCCGCACCGGCCCCATCGCGCTCGTGGACGGGCAGCAGGACATGGGCTGGGACGCCGGTGTCGTGTGCTCAGCCCGCGTCGGCGATCTGTTGTTCGAAGACACCGACGGCGACGGCAGCCAGACCGGCGAGCCCGCCGTCGATGGCACCGCAGACCCGAGCTACCCCGCCGGTCTGCCGGTGGAGCTCTATGCCTGCGACGCCGACGGCAACCGCGGCACCCTGGTGGGCACCACCACCATCGACGCCGACGGCAGCTATTTCTTCGATGTCCTGCCCGGCCGCTATGAGGTGGTCTTCACGGCACCCGTCGACAGCAGCTTCACGGTGGCCAACGTCAGCGCTGCCGGTGATGCCGCCGACAGCGACGCCAGCCTCACCGGCGCCACCGGCTGCATCATCGATGTCGCCTCCAACGAGCAGGATCTGAGCATCGACGCGGGCATCGTCTTCCCCGAGCCGGAGCCGCTCTTCTCACGCTTCGGCAACCTGCTCTTCCACGATGTGAACCGCAACGGCATCCAGGACGGCGGTGAGGACGGCATCGACGGCACCCTGTATCCGGCGCCGGTGGAGGTCTATCAGAACTGCGGCGCCGTTGATGAGCAGCTCGTGGGCACCTATGACATCGACGCCGCCGGCGAATACCTCACCGGGGATCTGCTCGCCGGCGACTACTGTGCCAGGTTCACACCGCCCGCCGGCTTCTGCGTGGACCCGGCCACCGGTATCGACCACGGCACGGCCCGGTTCACGCTGCGCGATGCCGACGACGGCGCACCGGATGCCGAGGCCCGCGACAGCGACGTGGACCCGGACACGGGCATCACCGGCACCATCGCACTGCCCGAGGACACCACGGACCTGCGCTGGGATGCCGGCGTCTACTGCGATGCGCGCATCGGCGACCGGCTCTGGGACGACACCGCCGGCATCGACGGTCTGCAGGACGCGGATACTGCCGCCGAGCCCGGCGTGCCCGGCGCCGAGGTGACCCTGTACGCGTGCGTCGCAGGCACCCCGGACACGAGCACCGGCGTGACGCTCCAGACCGATGCCGACGGCTTCTACGAATTCTTCGCGGCGCCCGGCAGCTACGCGGTGGGGTTCAGTATTCCTGCCGCGCTGGCGGACCTGGGCTATGTCTTCACCCTCGCCGACCGCGGCACGGACGACGGCTTCGACAGCGACGCCGACCGCAACACGGGCATCACCGGCTGCTTCACGGTGGCCTCGCGGGAATCCGATCTCAGCCTGGATGCGGGTATCTTCGAGCCCAACGCCTCCCTCGGCGACACCTGCTTCCATGACCTGAACGCCAACGGCCTCCAGGATCAGGACGAGCCCGGCATCGACGGCTGCAGCGTGGCGCTGTACGAGAATGCCGACGGCGGCGCCTGCGAGGCCACGGAGGCCGACTTCCTGTCCGACGTGGACACCGCCGGCGGCCTGTATCTGTTCGAGAACATGCTGGGCGGCGACTATTGCCTGAAGGTGACCCCGCCGGCGGACTTCTGCGCCGCGGGCGAGCCGCGCTTCAGCCCGCAGGACGCCGGCGACGACGCGCTCGACAGCGACGTGGACGCCGCCGGCCTCACCGGCAACATCGCGCTCGGCTGGAACGAGACGGACCTCGGCTGGGATGCCGGCCTCTACTGCGCCGCCCGGCTCGGGGATCGGGTCTTCGAGGACACCAACCGCGACGACCGCCAGAACTGCGCCGACGCCGACCAGGACGGCATCCTCGGCGAGACCAACGGCGACGATACCGGCGCCGAGTGCGGCACCGGCGTGGACGACGTGCTGGTGAAGCTGCTCACGCCCGGCGCCGACGGTCTCTGCAACACCGCGGACGACGGCGACACCGGCGCCGCCCAGCTCACCAGCGGCGGCGGGCTCTATCTGTTCGACACCGACCCCGGCACCTACTGCATCGAGATCGAGCCGCCCCAGGGCTATGTCTGCACCGGTGCCAACGTCGGCGCCGACGCGGGCGACAGCGACGTGGAGCCCGCGGTGACCGGCAGCGGCGCCTGCCGCAGCAGCCAGACCATCGTGCTGCCCTCCAACACCGAGGACCGTACCTGGGATGCCGGGATCGTGATCCCGGCCGCCCCGGCCATCGACCTGGAGAAGGCCACCAACGGCTTCGATGCGGACCTGCCCGGCACCGGCCCGACGCTGCTCATCGGCGACGCCGTGACCTGGACCTATGTCATCACCAACACGGGCAACGTGGACCTGGTCAACGTTGTCGTGAGCGACGACATCGAGGGCCCCGTCTGCACCATCGACGCCCTGGCGGTGGACGAGATCCGCACCTGCGAGCTGAGCGGCACCGCCGACACCACGCTGTACGCCAACACCGGCAGCGTCGTTGCCCGCCCGGCCTACGACCCGGTGGACGGCCCGGAGGTGACCGACACGGACCCGAGCCGCTATACGGCGAGCCAGCCCGACCCCATTCCGGCGAGCCTCGGCAACCTGGCCTTCGAGGACCTGAACCGCGACGGTATCCAGGACAGCGGCGAGCCAGGCATCGCCGGGGTGGAGATCACCCTCACGGACCCGGATGGCAACAGCCTCACCATCGCCACCGACGCCAATGGCGAATACTGGTTCCGCGACCTGCTGCCGGGCATCCCGTACCAGGTCAGCTGCACCGCGCCGGTCGGTTATGACTACACGCCGGTCTTCGGGCAAGCGCGCGCCGATGACACCGACAGCAATGCCGACCCCGCCACAGGCGAGATGGGCAGCTACAACCTCGGCGACGGCGAGATCCTGCCCACCGTGGACTGCGGCCTGGTGCGGAGCGAGCCCGAGCCCGAGCCCGAGCCCGAGCCGGAAGTGTGCCCGGTGCCGAGCATCGACGGTGACAGCGGCGACTGGGACCTCAGCGGTGACTTCTTCGCCAAGCTCTACGAGGCCGGCAATCCGGGCAAGGACCACCTCGCGAATGCCTATCTGCGCTGGAGCGAGGGCACCCTCAACGTGCTGGTGCTGGCCACACCCGGCAATGCGGTGAGCCGGTCCGCGCAGGACGCCTGGGTCAAGGTCTACGACCTCTCCAACAGCACCCTGGTGGACGGCAGCTCGGCGAGCTTCGCGTGGGTGTACGAGAACGGCGCGCTGCGCGGCTACGAGGCGTCCTTCGACCTCGCCGCGGGCAGCTACGACAAGATCGAGATCCACCTCAACGTCAACGGTGGCGACACCGCCTCCACCGGCAAGAAGAAGCAGGGCTATATCGCGTACACCACCGAGGACAGCTGCTCGACGCAATGCCCGGTGGACAGCGGCCCCTGCGCCGACGGCATCGACTTCTCCGTGGACGGCACCGGTAACCCGCTGGCGAAGGGCGCTGACGTGAGCGCCGCCTTCGCCGCACTCGGGCTGCGCATCCGCGCGGAGGACCGCAGAGGCAACCCCCGGGTGCCGATGATCTTCGACAGCAGCGACCCCAGCGGCGGCGACTGGGATCTGGGTACGCCGAACGAGCAGTACGGCGGCCCCGGCCGCGGCAGCGCCGGGATGACCAACGACAAGGCCCTGGGCAATGTCGTGATCGTCTCCGAAGACGGCGACGCCAGCGACCCTGACGACATCGTGCGCGGCACGCTGTACTTCGAGTTCGACCAGCCGGTTCGGGTCGGGGCGCTCGAGATCCTGGATGTGGAGGCATCGGAGATCCCGGGCTGGGCCAGGGCGTACGACGCCGACGGCAACCTGCTCGCGGAGGTGATCTTCGCCGGGCTCGGCGACAACAGCTATCAGCAAGTGCCGCTGGATGTGGAGAATGTCCGGGTGCTGGAAGTCTACTTCCGCGGCAGTGGCGCGGTGGGCTCCCTGGACTTCTGTCCGCAGCCCCCGCAGGACTGCCCGGCGCCGGAGCCGACGCCCGAGCCCGATCCGCAGGTCTGCATCCCGCGCATCGACTTCGATGTGGACGCCACGGGCAATGTGCTCGGTGCCGGCGCCGATGCGAGCACAGCCTATGCCGCCAGCGGCGTGACCATCAGCGCCACCGACAAGCGCGGACGGACACGTGTCCCGATGATCTTCGACACCGCGGACCCCACCGGCGGCGACTGGGACCTCGGCACGCCCAACGAGCGGTTCGGCGGCCCAGGCCGTGGCGACGGCGGGGCCAGCAACACCCGGGCGCTCGGCAAGGTACTGATCGTCTCCGAGGACGGTGATGCCAGCGACCCGGACGACCTGCGCGGCGGTGTCATCACCTTCGACTTCGACGCGCCGGTGCGCCTGAGCGCCGTGGAGATCCTGGATGTGGACCGCGGCGAGACGGACGGCTTCGTGCTGGCCCTGGACGCCGCCGGCAACGAGATCGCCCGCGCACCCATTGCCGATGCCGGCAACAACAGCTTCCAGGTGGTGAGCCTGGATGCGGCGAACGTGCGGCGCCTGGTGGTGCGGTTCGAGGGCAGCGGCTCGGTGGCGGGTCTGACCTTCTGCCCGGACCAGGACGACGCCGCGCTCGCGGGTGCCGGCGCCGTGGTCTCGGGCGACATCCTGCTGGAGGCGGAGGCCGGCGAGCTGGGCCGCCGCTGGGAGGTCCACCACGACGGTGCCGCCTCTGACGGCGCCTATCTGACGGTGGAGCGCGGTCGCAACAAGTACCGCAAGCAGGACCACAAGGGCATCGCCCGCTACCACTTCGACGTGACCGCGCCCGGCACCTATCGGCTCTGGGGCCGCGTCATCACCCCCGGCGACCGCGACGACTCGTTCTGGGTGCGGGTCAACGGCGGCGACTGGGTGAAGTGGAACGGCATCGACTGGGCCGACACCTGGCACTGGGACAGCCTGCACGACAACGATGACGGCAACCGCGGGGTGCTGCTCTCGCTGCCGGCGGGCGCCAACACCCTGGAGATCGCCTACCGCGAGGACGGCGCCAAGCTGGACCAGATCCTGCTGACCGCAGATCTTGGCCTGGACCCGAACGTCCAGCCCCCGGCAGCGGCGGCAGCGGCGGCAGCGGACGCCGGCTCAGCGCCCGCCGGCCCCTTCGCGCTGACGCTGGAGGCCGAGGACGGCGAGCTCGGTCGTTGGTGGCGCACGCATGCCGATCCTGATGCCGCCGGTGGCCGCTACCTGGAGATCAAGGGCGGCAAGACCAGCACCCGCAGGCCGCACCGGAGCCACAAGGGCCGGGCCAGCTATGCCTTCGAGGTGGATCGGGCCGGGGTCTACACCGTCTTCGGACGGGTCATTGCCCCCAGCGGCGGTGACGACTCCTTCTGGGTGCGCATCGACGGCGGCGACTGGGTGCGCTGGAACGGCATCGAGCGCGGCCGGAACTGGACTTGGGACCAGGTGCACGACGCCGACGCCGGCGACGCGCCGCTGGAGACCTATCTGGAAGCCGGCCAGCACACGCTGGAAGTCGCCTACCGCGAGGACGGCACCAAGCTGGACCGGTGGCTGATCACGGACGATCTGACCGCGAATCCGAGTCTTGGTCTCTGACGGCGCCTGACCCCGAGCGCCCTGCCGCGCCGGGGAAACCCGGCCGCATGATGCAGCGGGCGGACGACGCAAGTCGTTCGCCCTTTTTTTTTCCCTGCTCGCCGCGCGAGAATAGGGGGCTGGGTCGGGTGCTTCGGTGCGGAGGGTGCCGCAGCTCAACCCATAGACATCATCACATGCCTCGGATTGAAACAATCGATTTCGCTCTAACGACCCTTCGGCGTATCTTTCCGGGCCGGAATTTCCACAGCTTCGACAGGCGAAGCAGACGCAGAACAAACCACGGGAGCTGAGCATGAGCGCGAAGAAATACGACGCCGGTGTCAAAGAATACCGGGACATGTACTGGACGCCGGACTACGTCCCGCTGGACACCGACCTGCTGGCCTGCTTCAAAGTGACGGGCCAGCCGGGCGTCCCGCGCGAAGAGGTCGCCGCTGCCGTGGCCGCCGAGTCCTCCACCGGCACCTGGTCCACCGTCTGGTCCGAGCTGCTGACCGACCTGGAGTATTACAAGGGCCGCGCCTACCGCATCGAAGACGTACCCGGCGACAACGAGTCCTTCTACGCCTTCGTCGCCTACCCCATCGACCTGTTCGAGGAAGGCTCCGTGGTCAACGTGCTGACCTCCCTGGTCGGCAACGTGTTCGGCTTCAAGGCCCTGCGGCACCTGCGTCTGGAAGACATCCGCTTCCCCATCGCCTACATCAAGACCTGCGGCGGCCCGCCCGCCGGCATCCAGCTGGAGCGCGACCGCCTGAACAAGTACGGTCGCCCGATGCTCGGCGCCACCATCAAGCCGAAGCTCGGCCTGTCCGCCAAGAACTATGGCCGCGCCGTCTACGAGTGCCTGCGCGGCGGCCTGGACATGACCAAGGACGACGAGAACGTCAACTCCCAGCCCTTCATGCGCTGGCGTGACCGCTTCGAGTTCGTCGGCGAGGCCATCCAGAAGGCCCAGGCCGAGACCGGGGAGCGCAAGGGCCACTACCTGAACGTCACCGCCTCCACGCCGGAAGAGATGTACAAGCGCGCCGAGTTCGCCAAGGAAGTCGGCTCGCCCATCATGATGCACGACTTCCTTACCGGCGGCTTCACCGCTAACACCGGCCTGGCCAACTGGTGCCGCGAGAACGGCATGCTGCTGCACATCCACCGTGCCATGCACGCCGTCATCGACCGCCATCCCAAGCACGGCATCCACTTCCGCGTGCTGGCCAAGTGCCTGCGCCTGTCCGGCGGCGACCACCTGCACACCGGCACCGTCGTCGGCAAGCTGGAGGGCGACCGCGCCTCCACGCTGGGCTTCGTGGACCAGCTGCGCGAGTCCTTCGTGCCGGAAGACCGCTCCCGCGGCGTCTTCTTCGACCAGGACTGGGGCTCCATGCCCGGCGTCTTCGCCGTCGCCTCCGGTGGTATCCACGTCTGGCACATGCCGGCGCTGGTGACGATTTTCGGCGACGACTCCATGCTCCAGTTCGGTGGCGGCACCCAGGGCCACCCCTGGGGCAACGCCGCCGGCGCCGCCGCCAACCGCGTCGCGCTGGAGGCCTCGGTCAAGGCCCGCAACGAGGGTCGCGAGATCGAGAAGGAGGCCCGCGACATCCTGAGCGAGGCGGCACGGCACAGCCCCGAGCTGGCCATCGCGATGGAGACCTGGAAGGAGATCAAGTTCGAGTTCGAGACCGTCGACAAGCTCGACGTCAAGTAACCCGACCCCGACGATCTCCGGCGCCGCCCGACCCCCGCCGGGCCGGCCGCGGTGCCGCCAACCGAACGCCAGATCCAACGAATACGCAGGAGCTACGCCATGCCTCTTCAAGACACCATGGGTGATTACCAGACCAAGCGGACCCTGGAGACCTTCGGTTTCCTTCCGCCCATGAGCCAGGACGAGATCTACACCCAGATCGCCTACATCCTGGCCCAGGGCTGGACGCCGGCCATCGAGCACACCCACCCCAGCCAGGCCATGGACGACTACTGGACCATGTGGAAGCTGCCCTTCTTCGGCGCCCAGGAGCTGGGCGACGTGGTGGCCGAGCTGGAGGCCTGCCATCGCGCCTACCCGGACCATCACGTGAAGCTGACCGGCTACGACAACTACACGCAGAGCCAGGGCTCCGCATTCGTGGTCTTCCACGGCCGCGGCTGAGGCCGGCACCGACCGCCGCGGCCAACCCGGGCAGCCATCCGGCCATCAGGCCGCGCCCGAGGTACCCGGCGGTCGAGCGCACCGCGACCCGCCGCCGATGCCGATGACCGCGTTCTCGGTCTTCGTGCATCTGGCCGGCGCCGCCGGCGAGCCGGCGCAGCATGGGCACTACCCGGTGCTGCCCGCTCGACCCCCGCGCTGCGAGCAGGAACCAGCGCGCCGCGAGCAGGAGCCAGCGCGCCGCGAGCAGGAGCCGAGCCCGCGCGAGCAGCAGCCGGGCTGCCGCGAGCAGGATGCAAGGCACCGCGCGCCGCAGCCAGCCCGGCACGAGGCCACCAAGGCCCGCGCGCGCCTTTCGACACAGCAACCGACACCGCCCACGGCACCAGGCACCGGGAACAGTTACATGGCAAGCAAAGCGAACCTGAAATCGAGCGGCCGCGAGGCGGCCCTGGCCCGCCGCAAGGCCATGTCGACCCAGGGCAAGCAGGGCGTGCGCCCCAGCACCCCGGAGCGCACCCGCGGCGCCGCGACGGCGGCCCGCCCGGCAGCGGCTGCGCCGGCGGCGCCTGCCCCCCGCGCTGCCGCAGCGCCGGCCGCCCCGGCGCCGAAGCCGGCTGCCTGGTCAGCGCCGCAGGCGCCCCAGCCCAGCGCCGCGCCGCGGGCCCGCCTGCAAGGTGCACCGCAGTCGCCGAGCGCCGCCAGCCGCGCGCTGGCGCGCAAGCGCCGTGCCGCGCTGGCGCAGGACGGCCGGCGTGCGCAGCGCAGCCACGACCGTGTGCGCACCGCCGACGACGGCATCAAGGGCGGCTCCGCAAAGCCCGCCGGGACGGCCGCCAAGCCAGACGGCTGCGGTTGCGGCTGCAAGGGCGAGCGCAAGGACGCCGGACAGGCCGCTGCTCGCCCGGCGACGGATCTGAGCCGGTTCGCCCATCAG
Source organism: uncultured Thiohalocapsa sp. (assembly GCF_913063425.1). Taxonomy (GTDB): domain Bacteria; phylum Pseudomonadota; class Gammaproteobacteria; order Chromatiales; family Chromatiaceae; genus Thiohalocapsa. The sequence goes on along the minus strand of NZ_CAJXYK010000005.1, from coordinate 57,964 downwards.
CCGGGCGCGCCGGCCAAGCCCGGCGGCTTCGGCAACGGCAAGAACGGCGGCCTGCGCAACAAGCGCGCCGATGCCGCCCTCGGCGCTAAGAACCCGGCCCGCATGCATGCCCTGGCGCGCCGCGCCGCGCAATCCACCCGCGGCAAGGGCGCCGCGGTGGGCGCGCAGTCGACGGCGAGCCTTGCGCGGCAGGCCAACCCCAAGCTCACCAGCCGCGAGCTGGCACAGCGCGTGCGTGCCGCCCGCAGCACCAACGGCGGTGCCGGCGAGCGCAAGTCGCCGCCCGTCGGCCGCGTCCACCCCAACAAGCGCAAGGCCCTTCAGGGCGCGGCGGACCAGCCCTGGAAGGTGGCCGTCAGCGAGACGGCCACGGGGCAGCTGGTGACCGGCACCAAGGTCGGCCGCAGCCGGAGCACCACCGGCGACGAGCCCAGCACCTGCCGCACCGTCACCGGCACCGAGTACATGGGCGCGGACATCTTCCGCGAGTTCTGTCAGACGGACCCGGTGGGCCCGGTGCCCAAGGTGCACGAGAGTCCCACCGGCCACGGTCAGCGTGTCACGGGCAACGAGGTCGGGCGCTCGCCGCGGGTCACCGGCGACGAGCCCGGCACCTGCAAGAACATCACCGGCACCGAGTACCTGTCGCCCACCCAGTACGAGGCCTTCTGCGACGCCCGCCCCGCCCCCGGCCCGCGCAAGATCGGCGCCGCCAAGACCTACGGCGGCAAGCCCGTCTCCGGCAACATGGTGGGCCGCTCCGGCAAGGTCACCGGCGATGAGCTGGGCGCGGAGATCAAGCCCACCGGCACCCAGTACACCGCGCCGTCCGACATCGGCACCGACATCGTCCCGCCCAAGGTGGGGCTGTCCACGACCCTCTCGGGCGGCAGTGTCAGCGGCACCCGGGTCGGCCGCTCGGCCAAGGTCACCGGCGACGAGCCCGGCAGCTGCCGCGTCGTCACCGGCGACGAATACGTGGATCTCGCGCAGTACCAGGGGTGCAACGTCGAGGCCAGGCCCGAGCCGCCCAAGGTCGGCGCCTCCGCCACCAACAAGGGCCAGTTCGTCTCCGGCACCCAGACCGGCCGCTCGGCCAAGGTCACCGGCGATGAGCCCGGCACCTGCAAGGCCATCACCGGCACGCCCTACGCCGGCCTGGAGCAGGCGGCGGACTACTGCCCGGCGCCGCAGCAGCAGGAGATCCAGGCCCGCACCCGACCGCTGGCGATGACCCCAGGCCCGGCCATGACGGGCCTTCAGCCCGGCATCAGCGGCCCCAGGGCCGGTGGTCGCAGCTTCGGCGGCGGCATGACCGGCGCCGCCAAAGGCGCCTGCGAGCCCCTCACCGGCACCCCCTACGTCGGCAAGGACCAGTGGGCCGAGGCCTGCGGCGGCAGCGGGGCCGACCCCAGTGCGCCGGACTTTCCGCGTGCCATCGACGCCGGCAGTGTGCAGGGCATGGCCCAGCCGGTGCCCTGGCAGGGCTTCAGTGTCGCCTCGCCCGCGCAGGAAGCCTTTGCCGCGAAACAGCGCGGCGGCGCGGTGACCGGCACGGTCTATGAGTCCGACCGGCACATCACCGGCCCCTTCGGCATGGCCAGCGGCAAGATCACCGGCACCGAGCAGGCGCGGTTCGACTTCAACCGGCCCATGCCCGAGCTGACCAAGATGCAGCCTGCCGCTGCCGCCCAGCCCGCCGCCGATGCGGCGCCCGGGGAGGAAGCGTCCCCGGCACCGGAGCGCTCGCGCATCACCGGCGAGGGCCAGAGCGCGGGGCTCAAGATCACCGGCGACGATTGGGACCGCGGCGAGCGCATCACCGGCACCGAGGGCACCTCGGCCCGCCGGCGCAACCCGACCCGACCCGGTCCCATGAGCGCCATGCCGCCCACGGACCGCAAGCGCAATGACGAAGGCCCGGTGCCCACAAGCCGGGTGACCGGTGCCGCAGGCTCCACCGACCGCGGCGCGCTGATCACCTACTCGGGCGGTGCCCGCGGCTGAGCCCACTTCACGAAGCGCCCACGAAGACGCGTTTAGACCCCTGACCGACAGCGACACCGCGACCCACGCAACCGCAGAGCCACCATGCCACGCCGTCCCATCCAATCGCCGCGCCGTCGCGGGCTGCCGTCCAGAACGGACCTGCCCGCGTCCGGCGCAGCACCGGCTGCGAGCCGAGCCGCGCGGCCGGCCGGCGCCGAGCCGGCGCTCGGCGCGGGTACGGCGTCCGCACCGGCAGCGCGGCCGCGGGGCACTGCGCAGCGGGCACTGGCGGCGCAGGCGACGCGAGCAGAGCGGACTGCGAGCCAGGCGTCTGCGGAGCGCGCCAAGGCGCGGCAGCCGCAGCCTGCAGCCGCCGCCGTTGCCCTGCGCAAGCCCGCGCCGCGGAGCACTCGGCCTGGGCCGGCTGCCGGTAAGTCGGCGCGTCCTGCTCGCAGCAGCAGCCCGGCCTTCGGCCACAGCGGGCTGCACCCGCTCACGGACGCCGCCGCCAACGAGCGGCTGTATGCCTACGAGTCGTCGGTCAAGGGGGCGTTCGATGCCATCGTGCCGGTGCTGAAGCGCATCGCCAGCGAGCGCTGCGAGCCGGACTTCATCGACCGCGCCCAAGCCATCGCCCGCGATGAGCTTGGCTTCGCGCTGCCGCAGCACATTCTGGAGGCCACCTGGGTCACCGGGCTCGACATGCGCCGACTCTTCGCCGCCTGCGTGTTCGAGACCTATCACCGGTTCAGCGACGCGTTCTACAGCCAAGACCCCCTGGCCGGGCGCGACGGCGCTGACTTCCAGGGCTTCCTGCAAGCGTGCGGCTTCCATCTCATGGACGTCACGCCCTGCGCCGACGGCCGGCTCGCGCACGCCATCAGCTACGTGCTGCGGCTGCCCTACGGCGCGGTGCGGCGCAAGTCCTACGCAGGCTCGCTGTTCGACATCGAGAACACCGTCGAGAAGTGGGTCGAGACCGAATTTCTGCGCTTTCGCGAGGGCGTGCCGAACACCGCCGACGAGCCGACGCGCTATCTCAAGGTGGTGCTGTATCACTTCAGCAGCGTCGATCCTGCCCACCAGGGCTGCGCCAAGCACGGCTCCGACGACGAGGCCGCGGCGCGCGAAGGCTGGGAGCGCCTCAAGGCCTTCCGCCAGGCGGTGGAGAACGGCTTCTGCTGCGGCGCCTCCGTGGACCTGCTGCTGATCGGCATGGACACGGACACCGACGCCATCCGCGTGCACGTACCGGACGCCGACGGCTATTGCGACCTCAACGAATGGCTCGACGCCGGCAAGGTCTACGAGATCACCCAGGGCCTCGCCGCCGATGAGGCGCGCAGGCGCATCCTGGAGCTGGTGCGGGCGCACGCCCCCGGCAAGGCGGCAGGGCCACGCGCCCGCCGGCCGGCTGCGGAGACGGGCGGCGCCGCCTGGGCCGGCATGACCGAGCTCATCGCCTGGCTCATCGAGCAGAACCTCTCGCAGATCGACTATGTCCGCCAGTATCACGCGGGCGGCTACGCCGACATCGGCCATGCCGAGCGCTTCATCGGTGCCGGCATCGGCTTCGAGGAGATTCAGCTGCGCAATCTGACCTATTTCGCCTACCTGGACACGGTGGAGGAGGGCGCCGCGGACCTGGACGTCGGCATCAAGATCTTCACCGGCCTCAACGTCTCGCGCCAGCTGCCGGTGCCGCTGGTGGTGCGCTTCGACTACCACGGCCAGGTGCCGGGCGCCCGTGAGCGCGCGGTGGACCGTTGCGAGCGGGTGGCCGCGGCGCTCAAGGCCCGCTACCCGAAGCTCTGCGACGACGGCCTGCTGCACTGCCTGCGGGCGGTGCGCGATGTGGACGCCCAGGCGCCCATCGAGATCGTCGGCTCGTCACTGGCGCCGGCCGCGGCCGCGGCGCATTGAGGGTGCAGCCATGAAGATCTGTCGTGTCGTCAAGCCGCTGGTCTCGACCTACCGCATCCCGGAGTTCGAGCACAAGCACCTGCAGGTGGTGCAGGACGGCAGCAGCCAGCTGGTGGCGGTGGACGCCATCGGCTGCAAGCCGGACGACTGGGTCATCTGCGTCGGCAGCTCCGCCGCCCGCGAGGCCGCCGGCAGCAAGGCGTATCCGAGCGACCTGACCATCGTCGGCATCATCGACGACTGGCCGCCGCCGGAAGAGACCTGAGGAGGCGGCGCGGATGGAGATCAACCAGGTGGTGGGCACGCTCTACTGTACCCAGCGCGTGGCCGGGCTTGAGCACTGCGCCCTGCGCATCCTGCAGGACCGCAAGGGCAAGCTGCTGGTGGCCACAGACCCCGTGGGCACGCGCCCCGGCAACTGGGTGTTCACGGCGAGCGGCTCCGCGGCGCGCTACGCCATGGGCAACGCCGAGATCCTGACCGACCTCACCATCGGCGGAATCATCGACAACTGGGGGCCTGAGACGGTGGCCAAGCCGCAGCCGGCCACCGCGAGCAACAACACGAGCGCCTCCGCCACGACGGCGCAGAACAACGGTAACCGGGCGCAGGCGGCCTGAGGGCGCCGGCGTCAGACCAGGCCCGAGCAAGGGCCGCTTTTGAGGGTAAGCACATGGCCGAGCGGCCGTTCGGTATTGCACTGGGCATGATCGAGACCCGCGGTCTCGTGCCCGCCATCGAGGCGGCAGACGCCATGACCAAGGCGGCGGAGGTCACCCTCACCGGCCGCGAATGGGTCGGCGGCGGCTATGTGACCGTGCGGGTGCGCGGCGAGACCGGCGCCGTCAACGCCGCGGTGCGCGCCGGCGCCGACGCCTGCGAGCGCGTCGGCGACGGCCTGGTGGCCGCGCACATCATCGCCCGCCCGCACTCGGAGCTGGAGCCGCTCCTGGCCGGCACGGGCACGTCCTTCGCACCCGGACGGCCGGGGCGCTGAGCCGACAACAACAGAATCCCTCCCGGCCGGCCGACGGCCGCCGGGAACCCGCTAGGCAGGTTTAACGAGCTGACACAGACGGAGACAGACAATGGCGAGCGAGACCATGGGCATTGCCCTCGGAATGATCGAGACCCGCGGCCTGGTGCCGGCCATCGAGGCGGCGGACGCCATGACCAAGGCGGCCGAGGTGCGCCTCATCGGTCGTGAGTTCGTCGGCGGCGGTTATGTGACCGTGCTGGTGCGCGGCGAGACCGGCGCCGTCAACGCCGCGGTGCGTGCCGGCGCCGACGCCTGCGAGCGCGTCGGCGACGGCCTGGTGGCCGCGCACATCATCGCTCGCCCGCATCGCGAGGTGGAGCCGGTGCTGCCCAAGGGCGGCAGCGGCGAGTAACCGCCGACCGGGCGGCAGCCGCCGCCCCGGGGCGACGCACGCGAGCCCGTAACGCGGCTTTGATGCCCGCGGTCGACACAAGCTTCAAGAACACGCGAACCGGGCCGCTGACGCCCGGCGCACAAACCCAACGGAGAGCAGACTAATGGCAAACGAGACCATGGGCATCGCCCTCGGCATGATCGAAACCCGCGGCCTGGTGCCGGCCATCGAGGCGGCGGACGCCATGACCAAGGCAGCGGAAGTGCGCCTCATCGGCCGCGAGTTCGTCGGCGGCGGCTATGTGACCGTGCTGGTGCGCGGCGAGACCGGCGCCGTCAACGCCGCGGTGCGTGCGGGTGCTGACGCCTGTGAGCGCGTCGGCGACGGTCTCGTGGCCGCGCACATCATCGCCCGCCCGCACCGCGAGGTGGAGCCGGTGCTGCCGAAGGGCGAGAACACGCCTGACTGAGGAGTGACGAGGGACGAGTAACGAGTCACGAGAAAGGCGTCGCGAGGCGGCCCCGACGCTGCGCCTCGCGCCTCGGCACGCGATACTCGCAAAGCCCGCTATGCGCACCGCCACCATCCACCCCCGCACCCTCGGCTACCTCGGCCGGGCCTTGAGTCTGGAGTACTCTGCCGTGCAGCAGTACATGACCCAGGCCGGGCTCGCCGACGCCTGGGGGCTCAAGGACGCAGCGGACCGCCTGCGCCGGGAGGTGGTCGAGGAGCTCCAGCACGCCGAGCGGCTGGTGAAGCGCATGCTGGGGCTCGGCGTCGCCCCCAACGCCTCGCAGCTGCGCCCGGCGGGGGTGGCGCGGAACCTGGTGGACCTGCTGCTGCAGGATCAGGCCCTGGAAGCCGAGATCGTCGCCCTCTACCATGAGGCCACCGAGTTCTGCCGGCGCATCGGCGATGTCGAGAACGCCGCCTTCTTCGAGGGCCTGCTGCGCGAGGAGCAGCACCACGCCGGCGAGATCGACGCGTGGCTCAAGTCACTCGGTGTTGCACCCGACGGAGGTCGCGATGACCGGGCCTACTTCTGACGGCGGGGGCCCAACCCCCGCGGACGGTCCGCCGACACCGCCCCACGGCTGGCGCCGGCGCCAGCGCCCGCTGCGCCTGGAGCGCCGCCTGGAGTTCCCGGACTACGACAGCCTGCGGGACTTCCTGGACCAGGTGGCGGACCTCTCGGAGCAGACCGGCATCTACCCGAACCAGAGCTTCGGGCGGACCTATGTGAACCTCACCCTGTTCGCGGATGAAGACAGTGGTGAGATCAGCGCCGCGGCGGAAGCCTTCGCCGAGCGCGTGGATGGTTTTGCCAAAGGCTGACCGACCAGGCCGGCCGACTCGGCTGATCGACAAGAGGATCCAGTCCCATGAGCGAAGAAAAGGCCACCCCCGCCAGCGGGTCCACCGCCGGCAGCACCAGCACCAGCACCCGCCGGAGCGGCATGAGCGGCCGCCGGCGCAGCGCCGCCAAGCCCGGCACTCCCGCCGGTCCCGCCCTTGCCCCTGAGCGCGACGACAGCTACCAGCGCTTCCCGCGTATCTGGCCGGACTGAGCGCCCGGTGGCTGGTGATCGGGCGCCGGTGATCAGGCGCCGCTGATCAGGCGCGGGCGCTCATTGACGGGGCGCCCATGACGAGGCGCGGGTGCGACAGCCAAGCGCTGACGGATGCCTCAGGCCCGAGACCCCATTCCAAGGGTCCGCTCCGCGGACCCTTTTTTGTGTCTCGCCACAACGCGCTCATCCGCATCCAGTGACGCTTACGGGCCGTCGCCATCGCGGCGCGCAGCGCGCCCAGCCAAGCCCGACCCCGATTGAGCCGCGGGCTGTAACCACCACGCACGACCGCCCAAAGCCGGGCCGGTCCCACCTGGGGGCGCCGGCTTCCAGCCGGCCCGCTGTGTGCCCGGCTCAGCACCGGGCACGCGGCGTCAAACCTGCGATGACCACCCCGAAACCGCGACGGGACCAATCCCCCGGCGCCGGGCGACAACCTCCAGGCGTTGCAGATTCTGATCCGGTAGATCCAATGTAACCACGGTCAGTTGCGGCGCGTTTCGGGTCGGGGCTGCTGTAGCGCACCCGCAGGTACGACTGGCGCTCGTCGGTCACGCGGCGCTGCTGGTACTGCGTCGTGGCCACAAGCATCCCAGGTAGGGTTTTCGCACCAGGCATAAGGCCCCAGGCGCGCCATGCCAGGGCGACCTTGGCCGGCCTTCCCTTCCTTGAGGTGGCCGGGAGGTGGCCGGATCACAGCTCTCCCCCTCAGGATTTCTCCGTCGGGCAGGCAACGCCCGGGGCGACGAGCACGCTGCTGCGGTACACTTGGCTTGCGCTGGGCCAACAAGGAGTCAGGTTGCCGTAACCTAGGCCGGTCCCTGACGCTCCGCTCAGATTTGCCTTGGCCCTGCCGACCGGCCTACCGCCGCCAGCCAGTCCGACCAGGCATTCCTTGCGCCGCGCCAGCTACGCGTTGTTTCACGATTCGGAGGAGATCAAGCCAGTGATAAACCAAGCTCGCGCCGTCATAGCGCTGCGACGCGTACTTGTTGTGATCGGCCTTGCGGGGGCTCTAGTCGCCTGCGGCGAAGGCGACAGGAACACGCTCTCCGTCGCACTTTTTCAAGCTCCGTCGAGTGACGCACTGATCGAGCTGATTCCGGAATTCGAGGAGGAGACGGGTGTCAAGGTCGAGTACGACGTCCTGCCGTACGCCGACCTCAAAACCAAAGTCGAGCAGCAATTCTACGCCAGAAGCGGCACTTACGATGTTGTGATGGCCGATTGCATCTGGATCCCGTCCTTTGCCGAACGCGGGTATTTGCAGGAAGTCGATGAAACCGCCTGGCTCCCCGGCGAATATGACTTCGAGGACTTGTTGCCGGCGCTGGACGATTATCTCGGGCACTACCCCAAAGGCGGCACGCGTTATGGCATGCCCTTCATGAGCAATACGCACATGATGACCTATCGCCCCACCATGATCCAAGCCGTGGTTGACAAGCTCGGCCTTGACTTGCCGGGCGAAACGCCTGAGTCGACCTGGACCTGGGATCAGTACCTTCAAGTTGCGCAAGCTGTACAGGAAGACCTCTCCGCCGCCGGCGTCGATGCGTACGGCTCGTCCCTTCAGGCGCGCGCCGGGGCTTGGCTCATCTACGAATGGTACAGCGTGTTGTTCGGTTTCGTCACCGATGACGAAGCCCGCGCCACCGGCCTCCCCGCCTTCGATGCGCCTGCGGCGGCCGCGATGGCCTACTACGCGCAGTTGTACGACGATGCGGCGCCGAAAGGAGCCCTCACCTGGGGCCACGAGGAAGAAACGGCCGCCATGTGCTCCGGGCGCACGGCGATGGATGCGACGTCGAACGTGGAGTTGGCCGCCAACCTTCTGGCAGAAGAATGCCAGACGGCGGGACCGCTCGCGTTCGCCTATCCGCCCATCGGAGCGTCCGGAAAGGCATCCCCGGACATGGGTGGATACGGTTTGCTGCTGTCCGCTGACAGCGACATGCCCGACCAGGCGAGTGCCTTTGTCCTATGGGCCGCCAGCAAGGATGTGCACGCACGAGTCGTCGCTGGCGGCGGATCGCCCGTCCGGAAGAGTGAGGTACGCAATCCCGACGTGCTCGAGCAGTTTCCGTATCTCGCTATGTACGAGCAGCTTATCGAGGATTCGATCTATCGGGCACGTGTGGCCTTCTGGCCGGAGTTGCAGGATGTGTTGTCGCGCGAGCTCACGGCCGTCATGAAAGGCGACAAGGCCGCCGCCGCTGCCACGGCTGAAGTGCGGGCGTGGCTCGAGTCCCGCGCGGCCAATTGACGCAAGCGCACTGAACCACTGGTTCGTACCAGAGGCGCCTGTTCGATCAAGGGGGCGAGAGGCCATCGGGGATGGGGCTGGCTACGCTTCAGGAATTATTCGGCGGTCCGGCACGCTTGGTGAGGACTGTCTCCGTCGTTGGCGTGTTATTGGCCGTACTTGGAGCAGCCGGACCGCTCCTCTTTGTGCTCTATACGCTTGTGCCCTGGGCACCGTCGACAAGCGCCAGTCCGCTTGTGATGCCTTGGAGCGACCCTCGTCACATGCAGGCGCTGGCCAACTCGCTGTGGGTGGCTGGCGGGTTGACACTCGTGCTGACCGGCGGCAGTGCCGCGATCGCACTGTTGTTCAAACATCTGGCGCTGACCGGCAGCCCTTTCATCTATGCCCTGAGCGCCATCCCTTTGCTGATACCGGACTTCGCGTTCGGCGTCGCCGCCCGCATGGTCTTAGACCCGTCCGTCGGATTGTTAGGTCAGGCATTGCCGAGCACATTGCTGATCGATCGCCCGTCGGCGCTGTTGGCGGTCATCATGGTGGCGGCGCTGAAGTGGCTGCCGGTCATGACGGTGGTTGCAGATGCCAGCCTCGCGAGTATCCCGGCTGGGCAGCAAGCGCAGATTCTGCTGGACTTCCGTTCCTTCGGGCGAGCTGTCCGCCTAGCCTATCTCCCGTACATGCGTGGTGAACTGCTGCTGGTCGCAAGCCTCAGCTTTCTCATTGGTTTTCGCCAGCACGAGTTGGCCATGGAGCTCACCGCCGGCGGCGCCGGCTTCGTTGCCGAGCTCTGGTCGCCCTGGAACCACCGCCAGATCTTCGAGTTCGCACGGTTGGATCAGGCGGCACTGGAGGCGCTCTTCGTCCTCCCCCTCGTCCTCGGCATCGTGCTGATGATCAAGTCAAAGGCACAGGAAATGCTGCGCGATGACGACTGACGGCCGTCGCACCGCCCGGGCTTTCGCGCTGAGTGTTTACGCGGCGCTCTGTCTGCTCGTCCCAGCGTTGATGCTCTGGGTAGGAGCGCGCTCCTCGGGTATCGATCTCGGCCAAGCGCTCTCCGGCAGCGTGGATTGGGAAGGGTTTCGCCGCCTACTGTTCGACGACGGCCAGCGAGCCATGGACTTCCGCCGGAGCGTTGGCCGCGGCGTGCTCTACGCAACACTGGTCGCGGCGCTGAGTACCGTCATCGCATTCTCGTTCGCGGTCTGGACGGCGCATTGGCCACGGAAAAACGGCGTCGGGCTCGCCTTCGTTCTGCTTACGCTAGTTCTCCTGCCGCAGACCTACCTACTCATGCCCGGTCTGGTCCTGCTCCATAACATGCCGATACGCCTGCCGGAATGGCTGCTGATCTGTACTTTTCTGTTCATTGGGACTCTACCAGTCGCCGCCTGGGCCTGCTACATGCTCGCGACGCCGCGCATCCGCAATATGCAGCAACTCTGCGCAACGGACGGTACGATCCTGCTGGATTGCATCCGCAGGACCGGGCGCTATGTCAGTGTCGAACTCGTGGTGGTATTCGTATTGGCCTGGGCGCTGGCTTGGGGGAACTTTCTGGTTCCGTTTTCGCTTGGTTCGCGGCAGTCGTTCCCCGCCGTGGTGCAGATTGCAACTTTCACGACCAATCTGGGACGGGACTGGGCGATGATCGCAGCAGCGTCATTCGTGGTTTCATTGCCGGGCGTGATAGCGGGCGTGATTGTTGGCCTCAGATCCATATCATCGAAAGCGTAGATCGTCGAGGTGCCGCAAGTGAGCAGAAGTGAGGACTACGAAGCTGCGCTACGCGAAGCGCTGAGAAGCGAGAACTACAAAGCTGCGCTACGCGAAGCGCTGGAAAGCGTGAACAAACAAGAGACGGTATTCGAAGAGAATAAGGTTCCGACTGTTACACAGACAGGGGACTACTTAAAACGTATTATTGTGGACAAATCAAACGACCAGTTGCGCTCCGCGTTCGTTGCGCTGGTCGGCACACTAACGCTTCTGTATAGAAAGGAATTATTTGGCCACTTTAGCGATAACCCGCATCGCATTGTCGCGGAACTCGCTGACGCATTGCTCCCCGACCCCGAGGATGGTGGTACGGTCTCGCAAATGCTTGAAAGCCTCGTCAGATCAGACGACGATCTCCGAAAACTCTGGGATTGTCTATCGACTAGCCCCCACCCCCACTACCGTTTTTTTTACTGGAGTCGCCTCCCAATAACCTTACAAACAACCGGCGGCGAGAGAGCTGCAAAAACGATCTCACGCTTAGCCCGCGACGGCGGCCAAGAGGGCGTGTGGTTCGGCGTGGCACCGTCCGAGAAGGACTGTGCTCAATACGACACGTACTGTGATCTCCTCCACGACGAAATGCGCAGAGCGCTCCACTCTACGAACTTCGTGCTTCTGGACTCTATTGATGTGGGCAGCTACTACGATAAGGGGCTGTTAGTACCGATATGGAAGTACGGGAAGGCACCATTTGCAAACTTGGCTGATAAAGCCGAGGAACAATTTAAATCGATTAGCACTCACGAACTGGAGTTCTCAACGAAAGGAGGCAAACAGACACCAGGTGTTATAGATACACATAAACTTTCGCCAATTGTGCTACCAATTACTCTGAATTGGCATCTGCCGGCGCGTTCCAAATCATTCTCCACGTGCTCACATCCATTGCGCGAAGAAATTCGCCAGTGGGCTCGCCAGGATCGACCATGCATCGTTGACCTCGTAGGTTTAGTCGAACGAGCCATAGGCCAAGTTGGTGGCGACAAACCGGCTGACCAGCTTAAGTTTGAAGCAGATTTCTTTGTACCTCCCACAAACGACGCCGAACGACCGATCGTGCCCATGCAGTTGGCAAGTGGCGCGCATGTGACTTATTCACTATTCGCCTACACCGCCAAACTGCATGGAGAATGGCGGTCTTTGTTGCGAGTGGAGCGCGACCCAGGACAGTCTGGTGGGGAGACGTATAGGATTTTCTTCCCCGACCGAGGGTTCCGAGAAGAGTTGCGGCGCCGAATCGAGTACATGTTCAAGGTCGCTTTCTGCTTCGCGCCCGTTCTGACGCTATGCTTGGATCAGCAACGTGCAGCCGATGTCCGCAGTTTGTATAAATGCTGGTTCGATCCATGCTTGCCGATAGAGGGCGTTTACTTTCAGAAGCTGAACGTCAGCGATAATCTGCCCCTCTTTTCCAAGCATCCTGCCAGGGGTCGCGAAGACAATTCTGCATTGACCTGCATTGGTGGTTATTGCATCGCTGTTCTTAACCGCCTTCACAACTCGTCCCAAGAGGCGGAGAAAGCCACCGAGATCGCGGGGCTTCTTCGGAAGTATTTTTTGGCTGCCGATTTCTCCGGTTGCCTGCCTGAGAAGTCGGAAGGGGGCTTACCTGAGAAGTCGAAAAGGGGCCTACCTGACCTTATCCCAGACCGGGGCCAGTTCGCGGTTCGGCCAGCATTCCCGCAGTGGCGAAAACTCGAAGAGGCTGTGTCCGAGATCACTCGCACGTACTTCTGCGCGCTATTCTGGTACCGGGCCGTTTGGTGGAGGAAGCAGGACGGAGACTTAACGAACCGAAAAGCCGAAGAGTTGCGTGTTCAATTGGAAGCTTGGCTGGACTCTGTTTTGGACGAAGTCGCCGCCTGGGCCACTAGAATGAACGTGGGTGCGACCGCGGGGGGCATTAGGCCGGGTAAGCACTGGGACAGAGAGGTATTGAGACGTCAGACGCACGGTTTTCTTTCGGACGCTCCTCGGCTCATAAACGAGGCGATAGCGTTTAACAAAGCTTGGGACTCGACCATTTTTCGCCTAAGTGAAGGTTGCGTTGAAGCTCTTGAGCAACGACTTCGCAGCGTCTGTTTGCGAGAGGGCTGGGCGTTCGGTGCGAAGAGACAACAAGACGGGGAGGAGTAACAATGACCACTGGCGATTTTTTGATCAGCTTCGTGGGCAGTGTGGGCGCATCGATCCTGGCTATCTCTCTGGCGGCAGCTGCGGCGATATCTGGGTTGGTGCGGTCGGCGCAAGATCGCGTTCATCAGTGCATTGCACCCTTCGCTGATAAGGTGGGGCTTCTTGCCGATCAAGTGCGTAAGTATAGAAACGGCGGAGACATAGAGCCCAACGAGCTTAACAAGGCTTTGTCTGCGGTTGCCGCCGGAGGTGAGGACCTATCCGACGCTGCTGGATTAGTGTCTATCCTGAAAGACTACGGCACCTTTCGCGGCGAGTTGCTTGGCCTAGCCGAGTCTTTGGCGACGGTCTCCTTTGCGGACCATCTAGGAGACGCCGCTTCTGCGAGCGGTTTAGAACAAAAGATGGAGCGGATTCTCCCCAATTTAGACGATGAGGGCGTACCTATTGCGCAGAAGGTGTTAGCCTTGATAGAAAAGACGTGGTCTGAGGAAGAGTGGCCTAAGCTTGCCGCGGGCCGCCGAAGTTTACAGAGTTGGGCGCGGTTGCGTCGGTTAGAAGAGGCTGTTCACGCAAGCCTCGGGCTGTCGGTATTTTCTCTCTTGCTCGTTTCCGGAGCGGCGGTTCTCTGGCATCTTCCGGACAGCGTCTCCGTCTTGTGGATGTCTAGCACAGATCTGGCCGGGGCATTTTCCTCGGCCGCTTTGTTGTTGTTGTGGGGCGCCGTTTTCGTGTTGGCCTATCGGATCGTGGGGGAAAAGACGTCTGCCGGAATTACAGGGCTAGTGTTGGTGGTGGTTTTGATAATGTATGTCAGCGCAAAAGATAGTGCGAACCCGGCCAGTGACACAGCGTCTTCCCAGCAGAACACCATGACCGGCGCGCCGGCCGCGGCTCCCGTCTCGCCAGAGCCCTGATGCTGTCTTCAGCGATCGTTCTAGGCATGGCGCGTTATGCTCATACTCGATAGCCTGTCTTTCGGTTTTCGGGCCAGGCGCATTTTGAATAATGTGTCCTTGTCTGTCGCCCCGGGCGAGATCGTAGGTCTATTCGGTCCATCGGGCTCAGGCAAGTCCACGTTGGCCCGCGTCGTAGCCGGGCTGTTGGTGCCGGACAGTGGGAGGATCCGCCTGCACGGGGAGTCGCTCGGGGGCATTCCGGCGGCGATGAGACCTGTAGGCTTTCTCCAGCAGGGCTTCCCTCTGTATCCGCATATGACGGTGTTGGAGAACGTGGAGGTTTCGGTCGAGGTGCGGACGCCTGGCAAGGCGACCCGTGCGACCGCAGTTCTTGAGCAATTGGATCTACCCGAGCGGATCTGGCACCGGAAGCCTGAGAGTCTCTCCGGCGGCGAGGCGCAACGGGTGGCGCTCGCGAAGGTGTTGGCGAAGGATTGTCGCGCGTTGTTGCTGGATGAGCCGTTCAGCAATTTGAACAAGGAGCTGAGGCTGGCGCTCGGGCAGTTGGTTCGTGAGTCGGTGCGAGAAAGGCAGTTGCCGTGCATCTACATCTCTCACGACGAACACGACTTGATGCTGACTGCTGATCGGATAGCAGTGATGGAAGGCGGCAGGCTGATTCAAGCGGAGCCGATTGAGCGGCTTGTGCAATCCCCTTGCACTGCGCGTGCGGCTGGTATTGCTTTGGAGGTTGGCTTACAGTGGCTGCCACTCGCGTCTGTGGTGAAGCAAGCGGCAGTATCGGGCGTTGCCGAAGGTGGGCAGCTTCCCGAAGCGTGCGCCCGTGTCGCGTGGCGAGCGGACGACGCGAGTTTCATCTCTCGCCGCCCACACCGGGAGAGCACCGAACCGGGCGCGCTTGTCATCGGCGTGACCGTCGATCGCGTAGTGAGCGTCGGTCGGCGTCGTTTTTTGGCGTTGTGCGTTGCGGATGACACATCTGCTCGCATGCTCTGGGCTTCCGTCACCAGCGACCGCCTGGGTGATGGTTTTGCGGGGGAAGGGGCGCAGGCTGCCCTCCATATCCCCGCTGATCGTGTTCTGCTGCTCGATGCGCAGGACCGCGTTCTCGGTAGCTTGCGATGACCAACTATTACGAAGAGCTGTATGACATCGATTTCTTTTCGGGTCCGGTCTATGCGGCTCGGGTTGAGGGTGTTTCAGTAGACGTTGCCGTTACAGGCCCGGTGTGGGAGTCCTGGGCGTCGAGGGAAACAACCGTAAGCGCCGCGCGCCGGGCGTTTACGGAGCTCGCTGAGGCCGCGTGTGCTGCGGACGCGACACGCGCGCTGCGCTGCGTCACGTCGGAGGTGGACAGGGCGCTTCTCCTGCTGGTTGCAACAGAGGACGCCTATCGTTGCTGGGAACAGTCCCGGCTGTGTTGGCTGCTGCGGCTCCTGTGGGCGTCTGAGTTTCCGGACACGCGCCTGAAGGCGCGCAAGCTGTGTGCAGCCTGGGCGGCGTTGCGGGACCTGGATGCATGCCTTACTCCAACGTGCGTGCACGCAGCTTTCCCCGGCCATGACGCTGCGCACCCGCTGTGCCGTTTGGTGGGTGAGGCCGTCGACTTCTGCAACACGCACGACGGCGAGCGGTACACGCATAGTGACGTCAAGGTTGAGCGTCCTGTTCGGGAGGCGTGGGAACGCGGTGGCTTCGACATTCGGGTTCCGGCGGATGTCGAACACTTTTACCGCACCACATACGCCTATGTGCTGGAGCTCACCGCCGCGAATTTCCAAGTCCAGACTCTATTCAATTACCATGAGGTGTTGTCGCACCTGAGGCTTCTCGGCGTGCGGCAGATCTTTGACTACGGCGCCGGCATTGGGACCTTTCTCGCCCTGGCTGCGCGACAAGGGTTTGGCGGAACGTACGCCGACCTACCGTCGAGCACGTCAGCCTTTGCCCAAAGGATGCTTTCCGCCTGCGCGGCAGACGTTGTAATTGCGGAACTCGACTATCAGGAGACGCGGCTGGCCTCGGATCTCGACTGCATCCTGTGTACAGAGGTCATGGAGCATGTTTTCGAGCCGGAGCGCCTTGTCGAAGCATTCCATAGCTCGCTGAGGCCGGGCGGCGTTTTTGTTGTATCGGAATCCTTCGACTACACTGAGGAGTTCTGCACGCACCTTCCCTGGCATAAGGGCAAGGGCGGCCAACATTTCATCGAGTTCTTGCGCAAAACGGGATTTGCTCAGGTTCACACGCCTTTCACGATACATCCCACGCTTCACGTCAAGGTCGCCTAGCTCCGTCTCAGCTCTTGGCGCACCTCCATGCCTTCCCGGCCGCCAGGCGTGCAGCTCCTGTTGGCTGTCGCCTATGCAGCCTCACTGTGCTCAAGCACCTTATCCCGCGAGGCAATCCGGCGGTCCGTGACGTGGTGTCGGATCATCGCGAGCGTGTTCTGACGGGCTACGCAACGATGCGCGCCGATGATCGCCGCTGCTTGGCAACATTTGCAGCCGAGTCCGAGCGGCTAGTCCCGAGCGTTTGAGCGGCGGACGGCGGCGTTACATGCAGCTGCGCTGCCGAGGATGGCGCTGCGCAATCGCGAGAGGGTCTGGGACGGTAGACCAACGCAGCACCTCGGCGGCCCGGAAGCGTGCTGTGACCGCCAAACGCCTTCATGCTACCGCTCCCGCCACACCGTGGTGTACAGGTCATGCCGCCGGTCTTTCAGGTTCTGCACCGTGCCCTCGTAACGGGCCTCGGGCAGGGCCGTGAGGCCGGGATCGGCAAAGGCGACGGTCTCGACTGGCACGGCACCGTGGCCACGCGCACGGTCTCCATGAGCTGCCCGCCGTAGTGCTTCTGCCGTGTCTCCTCCGCCTCGTCCGCCGCCTGCGGGTTGCGCCAGAGCAGGTGCACCCCGTAGCCCATGGACTGCTGGTCCTCGGTCCGGTAGCCGGGCATCAGGCCGATGACCTTGAAGTCGTTGCGCGAAACCGGGAGCTGGAGCTGGGCCGGGCAAGTCTCATGAGGCGCGCCAGACCCGCCTGACGCCTGCTCGATCCTGCTAGACTGCGGGTGTGGGCGTCCACAGGACTTTTTTTGGTTCGGCAGCAGCGATCAGCGCCAAGGCGACCCCATGATTCAAGACGAGCTTCTCCAACGCATCACCGCGCGCCCCGACGTGTTCGGCGGCAAGCCTATCATTCGCGATCTGCGTATCTCCGTGGAGATGATCCTGAGCCTGCTCGCCCAGGGCGAATCCTCCGATGCGATCCTCAGCGACTACCCCGGGTTGGAGCACGCAGACATCAACGCCTGCCTTGCCTACGCCCATGCCGTGATCGCCAATGATCGTCTCGACCACATCGCGATACACGGTTGAAGTTTCTCGTTGACCGTTGCGCCGGACGCCGACTCGCCGACTGGCTGCGGGATCAGGGCCACGACGTTCGCGAGGCAACCGAAATCGTCCCGGACCCCGGCGACCAGGCCCTCTTGCGCTGGGCGGTCCGCGAACAACGGATCCTCGTTACCATCGACAACGACTTCGGGCTCCTCGTCTTCCACCACAATGAGCCGCACACCGGCATCCTGCGCCTACCCGACCTGCCTGCCGCGCAGCGAATCGCCCTGACGGCACAGATCATCGAGCGCTACACGGACGTCCTTGCCGATGGTGCGATCCTGACCGTCGGTTCAGACCGCGTGCGCATCTCTGCACCACACGGCCGGGGACCGACTGATATCGGTTAACTCTCAGCCGGTGGTTTCAGCGACATCGCAGGGCGCATGGCGATCTCTTTGCGCAGTCCGCTGATCGGCCAGACCCCCGGGATCAGAAACATAACGACAACGAACGCCCAAGGTTGAACAGGTTTCGCACACAGTCCCCAATGCCTAGCGCTCCCGCCACACGGTGGTGTACAGATCATGCCGGCGGTCTTTCAGGTTCTGCACCGTGCCCTCGTAGCGGGCCTCGCGCAGGGCCTTCAGACCCAGGTCCGCGAAGGCGACGGTCTCGACGTTGGGGCTGGTGTCGGCGGCGATGCCGTCGCGGGCAAAGGGGAAGTCGCAGGGGGTGAGGATGCAGCTCTGGGCGTACTGGATGTCCATGTTGGCGACATTGGGCAGGTTGCCGCAGTTGCCGGACATGACCACATAGCACTGGTTCTCCACGGCGCGGGCCTGGCTGCAATAGCGCACCCGCAGGTACGACTGGCGCTCGTCGGTGCAGAAGGGCACGAAGATGATATTCGCGCCCTGGTCGGCGAGGTGGCGTGCCAGCTCCGGGAATTCGGCGTCGTAGCAGATGAGCACGCCGATGGGGCCGCAGTCGGTGTTGATGGCGGCAAGCTCATGGCCGCCCTCGATGTTCCACCAGTAGACCTCGTTGGGGGTGGGGTGGATCTTGGGCTGCTCGTGCACCTCGCCGTCGCGCAGGCACACATAGCAGATGTTCTCCACCCGCCCGTTCGGCATCTTGGTGGGGTGCGAGCCGCCGATGATGTTGATGTTGTAGCGCACGGCCATGTCCCGCAGCGCTTCCTTGATGGGGTCGGTCCAGCGGGTGAGCGCCTCGATGGCCTCGGCGGGGGAGAGCTCCTGATCCTCCATGGACAAGAGCTGCAGGGAGAACAGCTCCGGGAAGACGCAGAAGTCCGCCCGGTAGTCGGAGGTGACGTCGACGAAGTAGCGCACCATGTCCAGGAACTCGTCGAAGGACTTCACGCGGCGCTGCTGGTACTGCACGGTGGCCACGCGCACGGTCTCCATGAGCCGCCCGCCGTAGTGCTTCTGCCGGGCCTCTTCGAGCTCGTCGGATACCTGCGGGTTGCGCCACAGCAGGTGCACGCCATAGCCCATGGACTGGGTGTCCTCGCTCCAGTAGCCGGGCATGAGGCCGATGACCTTGAAGTCGTTGCGCAGCTGAAAGGTCAGCACCGGGTCGTGCTCGCGGCCGGCTTCCACGGCCTCCACGTACGCCTCCGGCGTCTCGTAGCGGTTCTCGGCGCGGGTCAGGGCGTCGCGCAGGGTGGGCAGCCGCCCGCCGTAGATGATGCCCTTGAGCGCCCAGGCCTGGGCCAGCTTCTTGCGCTCGTCGTACAGGCGCTGGCCGATGCGCAGCCCCCGGTAGTCCGGGTCCACGCAGACCTCCATGCCGTAGAGGTAATCCCCGTTGGGGTCGTGGCGGCTCGCATAGCCGCCGCCGGTGATCCAGGTCCAGTCATGCGGCTTCAGCGCCACCCGGCCAGAGACCACGAAGCTGGAGCAGAAGCCGATGAGCTTGCCGTCGGCTTCCGCGACGAACTGCCCCTCCGGAAACTTGTTGATCTGCCCACGGATCATCGCGGAGGTGTAGCCGCCGATGCCGGCGCCGGCGTAGGCGCGCTCGAACAGGGCGCGGATGGCGGGCACGTCGGCGGGTGTCGCGTTGCGGACGTTGAGGCGCTCGACGTTGTCGGCGGGGTTGTCGCCGGCGTTGGGCGTGCTGGGGGTGGTGGACAAGGGTGGGCTCCGGGCTCGGGCTGATCGGGTCGTGTGACCGTCGATTGTGCCATCCGGCAGCCGGCGCCGGCAGGGCTCCCATGGCGGCTGTGACCCGGCGCTTCAGCCCGGATTGCGTTTTGCGCCCCGGGCGGCATGCAGCCCGCGACGCCATGGCCCAAGGCGCTTCAGCCGCGACCATGCCGGCGAATGGCGCCGATGAGATCCTCCGGGGGGCCGCCTTTGGTCACATAGGCGGCGGCGTCAGCCTCGCGCATGATGTGATGGTCATCGACGATGAGGACGCCCCAGGAGCGCGGCCGCCGGCGTACCTCGATGGCCGCTGGACCTGCTGCCGCGGTGACCGCCACCGGCGCTGCTGCCGCCTTGGCGTGCTTGGCCGCAGGCACCGCCAGGTCCACCCTGGTGCCCCTGTCCGGGGCGCTTTGCAGCTCCATGCGCGCGCCCATGTGGGTCAGGCGCTGCTGGATGCTGAACAGGCCGAAGCTCATTGCTTCAGGGCGCACCGTCGCCAGGGCGGCTGGGTCGAAGCCGGCGCCGGCGTCGGCGACGCTGAGCCGCAGCGCGTCCGTGTCGGACCGGGTGAGGGTTACTTCCGCGTGTTCGACACCGGCGTGCTTGACGACGTTGAGCAGCAGCTCGCGGACGCATTCGAACAGCAGCACGTGCCAGTCGTCGTCCGCGGGCTCGGCGGTGGTATCGGCCCGCAGCCGCACCGCGAGCCCGTGTTGCTCGCGCATGCGGTTGACGAGCCAGTTGAGACCGCCGATGAGACCGTGCTCATGCAGCACGGGCGGGCTCAGCTCCACGGCGAGGGAGCGCGAGGCGGTGAGCGCCTCCGCGAGCGATCGGCCGGCTTCCTCGGCCGCCCCGCGCAGCCGTGTCGGGTCTTCCGCCCGGCTCATGCGGCTCACCTGGATCTGCGGGGCGACGATGAGCTGTTGGATGTGGTCGTGCAGGATGGTGGCGAGACGCCGGCGCTCGTGCTGCTCGGTGCGCGTCAACCGGCTCGCCAGCGCGCGCAGCTGCTCGGCCTGGCGTTGCACCTCAGCCGTGCGCGCGGCGACTTCCACTTCCAGGCTGCGATTCAGCGCCGCGAGCCGCTCCTCCGCCTGCTTGCGCTCGGTGATGTCGAGGTGCACGCCCGCGACACGCAGCTGAGCGCCTGCTTCGTCGCGGGCGTAGACCCGCCAGCGATCGAGCAGCCAGCGCCAGCCGCCATCGGCGTGACGCATGCGGTACTCGGTGCCGATCACGCGCAGCGCATCCAGGCCGTCGGCGGCCATGGCGGCAAGCCCGCGCAGCAGCTCGGCCTCGGCACCGAGATAGCGAGTCGGCTTGTCCGCCACGGCCAGCACGCCAGCGACGGCCCGCGTGCGCAGCAACGGCACCGCCAGGGTGCGCGGCTGCGTCTCGTCCCCATCCGCTGCGGGCAGACCCACAGGCGCGCCCAGCTCCGCCGCGCCCAGGCTCTGCCGGCGGCAACGGGCCAATGCGTCTGTGGCCTCCCCGGCCGGTGCGTTCTCGGCGTCTTGCAGTACGCTGCAGCAGACGCGGCCGTCGCCGTCCACCAGCGCCTCGGCCGCTGGTCGCAGTGGACCGGCGGCCGAGGCCGGCAGGGTGAGCAAGGCGGTGCTGCTGCGGGTGAGCGCGAGGGCGTGGCACAGCGCGGTGTGGAGGATCAGCGTCGCGTCGCCGCGGGCCGCGGCCTCCCAGATCTCAGCACGGGCACGCAACAGTGCCTCCCCGCACTGCCGGTCGGTGCTTTCGATGGAGCGCTTCGACATGGTTGGGAATGCGGGGTTGACCCAAGCCCACCACGCTAACAACCGCCCCGGAATGTGTGCATCCTTGCATCGGTGGAAAACGCCCATTCGTCTGTCAGGTTACGCCCGATACGGTGCTTGGTGCCCCGCGCCGGGCAATCTGCTCAAGACAGGTCCGCGTCCGCCGCGCGCTGGAGCATCGCCCAGCTCGGATAGCTGAGGCCCGGGATGCGCGGTGTCGCAACCGGCAGCCCATGCTCGCGGGCATAGGCCTCCCAGAGCTGGATCTTATGCGCCAGGCCTTCGGGCAAGCCGGTGTCCATCCAGCGCAGGCGCTCGGCCCAGGTGTGTGGGCTGCGGATCAACGGCCAGCCGTGGACGGCGAGCCACAGCGCCAGGGTCGGCTCCCAGCGCAGCCGGGTGCGGTTGTCCGCGCGCTCGGCGTCGCTGCGGTAATCGTGCCAGCGCAGCTGTGCGCCGGCGCGGGTGGCGCTGATGAGCGGTGTTTCGGCGTCTGGGCGCAGCAGCGTCATGCGCCCGGCGGCCAACTGCACCCGCGGCGGCGGCTCGCCGCGCCAGCGCACCAGGCTCAGGGCGTGCTTCCAGTTGGCCACCGCGAAACCGCAGCTCAGATACAAGCGCACGGCCGGCTGCCAGAGCCAGTCCGTCTCCAGCCTCAATGACCCGAGGCCCACCTGCTCCACGGCACGGTAGAGTGCCGCGAGCAGGCGGCGGGCATGACCGCGGCGGCGGTGCTCGGGCAGCAGGTACAGACTCGCGAAGCGCAGCTGCGGCTCGCCCCAGCCCGAGTCCCAGACCTGGAGCGCAATCGTGCCCACGCGCGCCCCGTCGGCTACGAGCCAGTAGGACAGGTACCAGTCGGACTGCCGCGGGTCGGTGCTGCGCTCGCCGGGCAGCAGCAGGCGCTGGGACCAGGCGTCGATGTGCGCCGCGGTCATGCTGCGCGGGTCCGGGCGCGACGCCGCATCGGCGACGCGGTGGTCGAGGAAGCTGCACAGCTCGCAGGCGCGCCAGAACGTGCAGGCGTCGGCGTCGTCCAGGGCCAGCGGCATGACGGCGGGCGTCGCCGCCCGCAGGGGCTCGGCGACCCGCCGGTGCAGCTGCTCGAGTGCGGCGTCGTCCAGCATAGTCGGCTACAGGGTCCGATCTTCGCGCTCTGATGCCTTGGCGCTCGGGATACCGCTGTGAGGCTGTGCAAAGATTGTGAAGTGCCCGCCGAGAGCGTGCTGCGATAGCCGGTGCTTGCACAGTCTCTTTGCGGTGCCGTGAGATCAGCCCGGGCTCAAACGCCCCGCAACCCCGACGCGTCGCCATGCAGGCGGATGGCCTCGATCAGGTCCTCCGGCGGTCCGCCCTTGGTGAGATAGGCTGCGGCGCCGGCCGCGCGCATGGCGTCGGCGACGCCGCGGTCTGAGTGCATGGACAGGCCGATAACCCGGATGCCCGGGCTGTGGGCGAGCACGCGGCGGGTTGCCTCGACGCCGTCGATGCCGCTGCCGAGGTTGATGTCCATGACGATGACGTCGGGCAGCAGCTCGGCGGCGAGGGCAATGGCCTGTGTGCCGTCGGCGGCCGCGCCCACCACCTCGATGTCCGGCTCGGCCTGCAGCAGCCCCGCCAGCCCGTCGCGCACAATGTGATGATCATCGACGATCAGCACCCGGCAGCAGGTCGCCGGCGTGTGCTGCGCGAGCACCGCAGCATTGCGGGCGCGGGTGGCGGCGGCGGCCGCGGACAGCTGCGGCGCTGTGGCGGCGGGCAGCACCAGCGTCACCTGCGTGCCCTGCCCCGGCACGCTGGCGAGCGTCATCCAGCCGCCGATGTGCTTGAGACGCTCCTGGATGCTGAACAGACCGAAGCTCATCTCCTCCGGCTGCTGCTCGCGCAGGTGCGCCGGCTCGAAGCCGCAGCCCGCGTCGGACACGCACAGATGAATGTCGCCCAGGGCGGAGCGCAGCAGCGCCACCTCGGCCTCCGTCACACCGGCATGCTTGGCGACATTACGCAGCAGCTCCCGCGCGCATTCGAAGCACAGGAAGCGCAGCTCATCGCCGGCGGGCTCGGCGTCGGCCGCCGCCTCCACGCGCACGCGCAGGCCCTGCTGGCTCAGCATGCGCCCGGCGAGCCAGTGCAGCGCGGGGACCAGGCCGCTCTCGTGCAGCACCGGCGGGCACAGCTCCACGGTCAGCGAGCGCGACGCCTCCAGCGCCTGCTGCAGGACCTCCGCCGCGCTCTCCCGCGCCGCCTGCACGCTCGCGGCGTCGCCCGCCCGGCCCGTGCGGTTCACCTGCATCTGCGCCGCGACGATGAGCTGCTGGATGTGGTCGTGCAGGACCCCGGCGAGGCGGGTGCGCTCCTGCTGCTCGGTGCGGGTGAGCTGGCTCGCGAGGGCGCGCAGCTGCTCTGCTTGCCGGCCGACCTCGGCGGTGCGCTCCGCCACCCGCTGCTCCAGGGTGCGGTTCAGCTCCGCGACGGCTTGCTCGGCGGCCTTGCGCTCGGTGATGTCCAGATGTACGCCGACGACGCGTTGCACCTCGCCGCCCGCGTCCCGGGCGTACACCTGCCAGCGGTCGAGCAGCCAACGCCAGCCGCCGTCGGCATGGCGGATGCGGTACTCGGTGCCGTACTCGCTGATGCGCCCGGCCATGGTGTCCATGGCTGCCGCGCGCAGACGCGCCTGGTCGTCCGGGTGGATCATTCCGAGCCAGCGCTCGACGGTCATGTCCGTATCCGGCGGCAGGCCCAGCTGGCGCAGGAAGCGCGCGTCCACGTCCGCATAGCCGGTGACCAGATCGCCTTCGTAGAGCCCGAGGTCGCCGGCGGCGAGCGCCGTCTCCAGACGGGCGCGTGCTGCGCGCAGCTCGGCCTGGGTGCGGAGGTAATCGGTGACGTCGAGTACCGTGGCGATGACCCCGCGCGCCGGCGCCTCCGGGTCCACCAGCGCCAGACATAGGGCCACGTCCAGGATGCGCCCGTCCTTGCGCTGGAGCTGTGCATCCACCCGCACGACCGACTGCTCGGCGAGCTTCGGGTACACGGCCCGGCCCACGGCCTCGAAGGCGGCGTCGGACGGGTGCAGCATGCGCAGCGACTGGCCGATGAGCTCCTCGCGGGCATAGCCGCTCATCTCGCACAGCCGGTCGTTGACCTCGCACAGGACCCGGTCCACCGAGAAGCCGACGCCCATGGGCGAGGCGTGGAAAAGGACTTCCATGCCTGGGGTTGCCATTGGCGTCGCCATGCTGACGGTACGGGCCGGGGCTGCCGGCGGCGCGGAGGCTGTCGGCCCCGACCGGGCGTCGGCCGGGCGCTGCGCAGGGGGCGTCTGCGGAGAGAGCCCCCCGGCGCAGTCATTGGTGGATTCGATGCTCATGGGCGTGCGGGCCAGTCAGGCCGATTTGTGAGCATAGGGGCTCGCCACGGGTAGGAGTCCACAAGGTGTCGGCGAAAACGCGCGCCTCGTCCGCGGTTGTGCCGGGGCATCGGCAGATACCGTTCGGTAGGCTCGGGCGTGGCCCGGTACAGGCGCCGCAGCCGCCCCGGGCAGCTATCCTGATGCGTCCGATGATCAAGGCGCGAGAGGCGGGAGCGCTCCCAGCGGGCGCAGGGCACAGCGTCTCAGCCGCAGCAGGCCGACGCAGGGCACCGACAGGCGCCCGGCGCGCGTGCCGTTGCACTCAGCCCCGCCGGTGGGCGCGGATTGCGGTGAGCAGGTCGTCCGGCGGGCCGCCCTTGGTGACATAGGCGGCGGCGCCGGCGGCATGCATCGCCGCTGCCACCTCCTGGTCCAGGTGCATCGACAGGCCGACTACTGTGGTGTCGGGCGCCACCGCGAGCAGCCGGCGCGTGGCTTCGATACCGTCGATGCCGGTGCCCAGGTTGACGTCCATGATCACGACGTCGGGCGCGAGCGCCATGACCTGTGCGACAGCGCGCTCGCCGTCGGCGGCCTCGCCCACCACCTCGATGTCGGGCTCCACCTGCAACAGCCCGGCGAGCCCTTCACGCATGATCTGGTGATCATCCACGATTAGCACCCGGCAGCGCTGCGCGCGGTGGCGCACCGTCATCGGCAGGATATCACCTGCCGCCGCAGCAGTGCCGGCCGCCGCGGGCTGGTCTGCCATGGGGACGACCAGGGTCACGCGGGTGCCGCGGTGGGGTGCGCTCTCGATGTCCATCCGGCCGCCGATGTAGGCCAGGCGCTCCCGGATGCTGAAGAGCCCGAAGGTCATGGCCTGGGGCTCGATGTGTTGCAGCACCGCGGGATCGAAGCCCTGGCCGGTGTCGCTCACGATGAGGCGGATCTCCCCTGGGGCGCATCGCAGCAGCGTCATTTCCGCCTGTGTAACGCCGGCGTGCTTGTTCACGTTGAGCAGCAGCTCGCGCGCGCACTCGAACAGCAGGAAGCGCACCTCATCGTCGGCGGGCTCGGTGGCTGTGTCGGCGCGCAGCCGCACCGCCAGGCCGTGGCGCTCGCGCATGCGCGTGGCGAGCCAGTTGAGCCCGCCGATGAGACCTGCGTCACGGAGCACCGGTGGACTGAGCTCGACGGTGAGCGAGCGCGACGCCTCCAGTGCCTCCTTGAGCACTTGGCTCGCCGCCTCCGCCGGCGCCCGCAGGCGCGACCCGTCGGCGGCGCGCGCGAGCTGACCGACCTGCATTTGCGCGGCGACGATGAGCTGCTGGATGTGGTCGTGCAGGATGGTTGCGAGGCGTTTGCGCTCGCGCTGCTCGGTGCGGCTCAGCTGGCTTGCCAGCGCGCGCAGCTGCTCGGCCTGGCGGCGCAGCGCTGCGGTCTGGGCGGCGACACGGTCCTCCAGGGTGCGGTTCAGGTCCGCGAGTGCTTCTTCGGCGGCCTTGCGCTCGGTGATGTCGAGATGGGCGCCGGCGGCACGCAGGATCTTCCCGTCCGTGGTGCGCACGAAGACGCGGGCGCGGTCCAGGATCCAGCGCCAGCTGCCGTCGGCGTGTCGCAATCGGTACTCCGCGTGCCAGTTGTCCGCTCTGCCCGCGTCGAGGTCCGCGATCAGGCGCTCCATGTGCGCATGATCGTCGGGATACAGCAGCTCGAACCAGCGCGCCACCGTGAGCGGGCCATCTGCCTGGGTGAGCCCGAGCTGTGCCAGGTAGCGGTCGTCCACGGCAAGTCGCTTGGTGCCGTCGGCAACATTGATCTCGTAGAGGCCAAGCTCGCCGCCTTCCGCCGCCAGCTCCAGCCAGTCGCGGGTGGCCTGCAAGTCCGCCTCGGTGCGGCGGAGCACCGTGACATCGACATGGGCTCCGGCGGAGCGCTGCACCCGACCGTCCGGGGTACGCTCAAAGACCCGCGAGCGGTCCAGGATCCAGCGCCAGCTGCCGTCCGCATGGCGCAGCCGGTACTCGACTTCCATACCGTCGCTGACGCCATGACCGTAGTCGTCGATGCACTGCCTGAGCCGTCC
Source organism: uncultured Thiohalocapsa sp. (assembly GCF_913063425.1). Classification (GTDB taxonomy): domain Bacteria; phylum Pseudomonadota; class Gammaproteobacteria; order Chromatiales; family Chromatiaceae; genus Thiohalocapsa. The sequence goes on along the minus strand of NZ_CAJXYK010000005.1, from coordinate 31,271 downwards.
GCGGTCCTCGGGGTGCAGCAGCCCGAGCCAGCGCTCCAGCGTAAAGGCGCCATCGGCTTCGGTGAGCCCGATCTGCGCCAGATAACGTGCGTCCACGCTCAGCTCCGGCGCACCCTTCACGAGGTTCACCTCGTACAGCCCCAGATTGCCACCTTCCAGGGCCATGTCCAGCCGCGCGCGGGCGGTGCCCAGGTCGGCTTCGGTGCGGCGCAGCGCGGTGATGTCCGTGTGCGTGCCGATCATGCGCAGCGGGCGGCCTTGGGCGTCGCGCTCGAAGACCCGCCCGCGGGAGAGCACATGGCACCAGTCACCGCCCGCGGTGCGCAGCCGATATTCGGTCTGAAACTGCGTGTCAGCGGCCAGTGCGGCCTCGCCCTCGGCGGCGATGCGCCCGCGATCGTCCGGATGGATGAGCCCCTGCCACTGGTCGATGTCGATGACAAGGGGCCCAGCTCCCATGCCGAGCATGCGCAGGTAGGCCTGGTTGACGCTGACCCGGCCGCTCGCGATGTTCCAATCCCAGACGCCGATGCCGGCCACGTCGCTGGCGAGCGCTGCGCGCGCTTCGCTGTCGCGCAGCGCCGCACGGTCGCGCAGGGCGTTGACGCCGTCGGCGGCCATCGAAGCGATCTCGCGCAGCAGCTCCGCATCGTCGTCCTCGTAGACCGCAGCCGCGCCCGCGACCGTCAGGACGGCGGCGACGGTCCCGCCGCGCAGCAGCGGCACGGCCAAGGGGTTGTCCGTGCTCGCGGCGGCACCCTGGGGCAGTCCGACGGGTCTGCGTGTCTCGACGGCCGCCATGCTTTGGCGGCGACAATGGCCAAGCAGGCTGTCCCCGGCCGGTTGCCCGGTGCCTGCGTCCGCGCCGCCCAGCGAGCAGTCCACACGCCCGTCGGCGCCGCACCGGGCGTCGGCGTCCAGCCAGGGCGTATCGGCATCCAGCGCGGGCAGTTGCAGCAGCGCGACGCTGCTGCGGGTCGCCGACAGGGCCTCGCGGAGGGCGGCAGACAACAAGACACCGCGATCCCCGTGTCCGACGGCGTCCGAGATCTCAGCGCGCAGCCGCAGCAGCGCCTGCGCGCGGCGATACGGCGTGGCATCGAGCACGGAGGCGATGATGCCGGATTCGGGGTCGCCCGGCCGCAGGGCCGTGATGTGCAGGGCGAGGTCGATGATCCGGCCATCCTTGCGGCGCATCTGCACGTCGAGCTGCGCCTGGGGCTGACGAGCGAGCAGGGCCTCGCCGGCCGCCGCGTAATCCTCCTCCGAGGCGTACAGGAGCCGCGTGGGCTGCCCGATCAGCTCGTCCCGGGTATAGCCGCTGATGGCACAGAACCGGTCGTTGACCTCGCGGAAGACCCGGCTCACGGAGAAGCTGACGCCCATGGGCGAGGCATGGAACAGGGTCTCGAGGGCGGGCAGGGCGGCGGCGTTCATGTCCGTCGGCGAGCTTGTGTGTGTGGCATCGGGCGGGCCCGACAGATGCCGGCGGGCGCGCCTGGTCCTTGGCCTTGCGGCGGGTGGGCCGGCGTGCGCGCGCGCTCCGGCAGGCTGCTCATGGTCCTCGCAAGGTGGCAGGGACAGCCATGCAGCTTAAACGGCCCGGCGCGATTGCATCTCCCGCCATGGTGCGTGCGGTCCATGGACTTGCCTCAGCGGTCCGCCATCGGCGCGACGGCGCTGGGTGCCGCCGTTTGCCGGCCGGCACCGAAGCCGCCCGCTGCAGGCGGCGATGCATCGGGAAATCCTGTCGATAAAATCAGATTCTCGAAGGATTGACATGCGCGGCCGACCATATGTTGCTCCCCCGCGGCCGCGTCCTCGGCCCGCGCTCAGCCTAGGCGTCGGCCGGGCGCACAGCGGCTCACCACCACCACAACGACACCCCCGGTTGAAGGGAGGGCAAGCTGCCTATGTACAAAACCATCACAACCGCCGCCACCCTGGCGGCCCTGCTGACCACCGCCGCGATCGCGGACGAGCTCCGCGCGCCGGAGGACGTGCTGCAGGGGCTCATCGACGACAACGAATCCGCGTACCTGACCCAGAGCGAGCAGAACATCATGATGATGCCGGACAACGCGGCGCTCTGGACCGCCGAGGAAGGCAAGGACCTGTTCTTCGAGGAGCGCGGTCCGAACAACAAGTCGCTGGAGACCTGCGACCTCGGCAAAGGCCCGGGCGTCGTGGACGGCGTCTATGTGGAGCTGCCGCGGTTCTTTGAGGATACCGGCCGCGTGATGGACCTGGAGAGCCGGCTCGCGTACTGCATGACCAGCATCCAGGGTTTCTCGCCGGAGGACCCGGAGGTGAAGCGACGCCACGGCTCGGACTCCGACATGATGAAGCTGCAGACCTACATCGCCAACCGATCCAGCGGCCTGCCCTGGAACCCGCCCATGGACCACCCGCTGGAGCAGGCCATGCGTGACGCGGGCGAGGTGCTGTTCTATCGCCGCGCCGGCACCTCGGACTTCAGCTGCGCCACCTGCCACACCAACACCGGCAAGCGCATCCGCGCCTCGGTGCTGCCCAACATCAACGAGCCGCACGAGTGGACGAAGGCCATCTCCTGGCCCGCCTACCGCGTCGGGCATCAGCAGGTCCGCAGCAGTAATCACCGCATCCGCGGCTGCTATTGGCAGATGCGCCAGCCGCAGAGCATCCCCGGCTCCGATGCCGCCATCGCGCTCATGTCCTTCTGGACCGACGCGGCCCGCGGCGAGCCGGCCATTCTGCCCGACAAGAAGCGTTGAGCACCGCCATCAGCCAGGAGGACCCAGCCATGACACACCCAGCGACCCACCGCTCCCCTGTACACGGCACCCCGGTACACCGCTCCCCGGTACACCGCTCCCCGGTACGCAGCGCCCTCGCAGCCGCGGCGCTGCTCGGACTGTCCGCCGCCGCCATGGCCGCCCCGCCGGCGCCCGAGGCCGCCTACACCGCCATGAGCGCGGAAGAGCTCGCCGACTACCTGGTCTTCGAGGCGGGCGGCTTCGACCTCGACGCCAAGACGCAGGACGGCGGCACCGCGCGCGAGCGCATGACCCAGGACCGCACGCAAAAGGTCTGCTCCGCCATCGCCCGCAGCGGCACAGACCTGGACCGGGCCACGGCGGCGAAGATCAGCGCGTTGGCGGATGACACCATCGAGTTTCCGGAAGACGGCGTTGCGCTCGGCGACTGGCAGCGCGGCGAGGAGATCGCCCGCTCCGGCTTCGGCTACCGCATCGGCCATCGCGTGGACAACCACGACGAGCGCACGCCCGGCGGCAACTGCTACGCCTGCCACCAACTGGACCCGAACGAGATCGCCTATGGCACCGTGGGCCCGAGCCTCACCGGTTACGGCCGGCTGCGCGGCACCAGCGAGGCCATGCTGAAGCACACCTATCAGATCCTCTACAACCCGAACCTGTTCTTCCCGTGCACGACCATGCCGCGCTTCGGCCACCATGGGACCCTGACCCAGCAGCAGATCGCCGACGTGATGGCCTACCTTCTGGACCCGGAGTCGCCGGTGAACCAGGAGCCGCCGCAGACGGCAGACGCAGAGTCCGCCGACACTGACTGAAGCCGGCGGTGCAGCCCGCAAATCGCGGGCCCTGTGCAGCAGCCGGCGGCTCCGTCAGCGCAGCCGCCGGCCGATGCTCACGCCCCGCCTCAGCTCTGCTCCCACATCACGTTCTTCTCGTCCCGCGCGGCCGCCTCCAGCAGCTCGACCAGCGGCAGGGCGCGCTTGGCGAGACTCACGCTTTCCCGGCGGGCATCCTCGTCGTCATCATCCCCGCGCTCCGGGTTGAGCGGTGCGTTGGGGTTGCGCGCAACGGCGTCCCGGAGCCTCTCCAGGGCCCTGGGCACGTCCTCGGCGAGGATGGCGCCGGGGACGGTGCCGCTGTGGCCCATCATTTTGATCAATGCCTTGGCGACGTCGCCGAACATGGTGATGTCGGCATAGGAGGGGGTCTTGAAGGTGATGAGCATGGCGTCTCCCGGGCGTCAGCAGGGTCTCCGCGTGGGCGGGTTCAGGGCAACAGGATAGCGCCGGCCGCGGTGGGCCGCTTGCGCCTGTCCGCGCTCAGGCTCGGCGTTGTGCGCCAAGGCCCGGCACGGCAGCCGGTCCCGGTCAAGCCGCCGGCCATGGAGACAGCCGGCGGCGATGAGGACAGCCGGCGGCGCCGAGGACAACCGGCGGCGCTGGGCGACTGCCGGGCGGAAAAACGACCGGCAGAGTAGGGTTATGCGGTGTAGGGCGCTACACTGCGCGGCGCCGATCCCCAAGCGCACCGAGAAGGAGCCCGCCATGCAGACAGGCCCCCGCCAGCTCGTCACGCCCTTCCGCCCGATCCCGCTGGATGTTCCGGAGGGCATGGCGCCCAACGAGTTCTTCAACAGCGCCGAGAACCTGAACGACCTGGTCAGCAACAACGGCCTGCTCAGCAACCCGGAGCACCTGCTGCTGTACCGCAAGGCCCTCGGCCACTCGGGCACCTTCGACTGCTCCATCATCTACAACACGGCGCGGGAGATCCTGAACCCGCTCGGCCGCCCGGTGCGTCGCACCCAGGTGCCGGAGCGGGTGCGCCGGGTCTGGAACCGCATGAACGCGGTCATCATCGGCTACATGCTGGAGCACTGGCCGGACCCGGCCGAGGCCCTGGTGCTGGCGGGCGAGGCGAGTCTGGACGCCACCTGGCCGCTGACGGCGCCCGGGGTGCCCAGCATCCGCATGCTGCACAACCACTTCATGGTCTTCCCGATGGCGGACCTGCGCGCCGCCGAGCTCGCCGACCCGAGCAACCCGAACCTCACCGACGGCGGCCAGCACAGCCTGTTCCAGGCGCACATGCGCGATGTCTACCGCGCCTTCTTCGACACCGCGCTGGACCTGGAGCTGCTGCGCCCGGCGCGCGGCGCGGCGTCCGCGCTCGCACTCACGGGCTATCCGCAGGGCCTGCCCTGCTGGGAGATCGCGGGGGGCGCCGCGGCGCTCAGCGACATGCGCTTCTGGCATGAGTACGACGCCCTGCTCATGGGCTTCCTCGACTTCTACCGGACCTTCTTCAGCCAGGTCTCCAGCCGCAACGCGGACCCGCTGCCGGACCTCTACTTCCCGGCCGCCGTGGAGCGGGTGCTGCTCGCCAACGACGCCTTCATGGGCACCGCCAAGACCATCCGCGAGCGCTGCATCAAAGAGCCCGCCTATGCCAACGCCATCCGCTGGGAGCCTGCCTTTAAGCAGCTGATCTATCGTGGGTACGGGGGCGACGACGGCCGGCTGTTCGTCACCATCAGCCAGAACTCCATCGGCAACGCCATCACGGAGCTGCTCGGCGTTGTGGTCAAGCGCGTTCCGGACGCCGATGCTTACGCCCGGCTGGAGCCCGCGCTGATGGCGCACCTGCAGCGGGTGGGCGAGCGGCTCGCGGCGGCGGACCTGGGGGAGATGCTGGGGGCCGATTGAGCACGGTGGCTGACCAAGCCATTGGTCTTTCAAGACTGCACCGAGGGGCACATCGCTAAGTGTGTGCCGGATGAGCTGGCGCAGGTGCCGGCACACAAAACCCTGTTGCGCTGCGAGCCCGGCGAGGGTCTCCCCATCGGCAACTCAAATCGGCAATCGGCGCACCCGAATGCGCGTTTCGTCGAAGACCACCATCGCGCCCTCCGCCAGATCAGCCTTGATGCCGGGCAGGTTCAGCAGCAGCAGGGCTGCTTGTTGCTCTGGCCAATGACCTGTCCTACGACGAAAAAGAATACAGGAGGGGCGGTGTGTTCCAGACGCCGCAAGCAACGTTCCGAAGTCCGTATCGGCGGACACCAGAATCCGATGTTCTGCCGCCGCGCGGGCAAAGATGCGCTCGTCCATCGCTGTCGCCATGTCGATGTCTCGTACATGGATCGCATCGTGCCCGGCCTCTGCCAGGCGCGCGCCAATCAGCGGCGACAGGGCGTTGTCGATTAGGAATTTCACGTTCCTGTCAGCAAAGGAAGCTCGCGCTCACGAACCGCCTCGGCTGCGAACAGGAGTGCTTGGCGGATATCTTCCGCCTCTAAATCGGGGTAAGCGGCGAGGATTTGGGACTCGGGCATTCCGTCGGCCACCATGCCGACGACGGTCGCGACCGGGATGCGCAGTGACCGCAAGCAGGGCTCGCCTGCCATTTGCTGTGGATTGATTGTGATGCGGTCGAGACGTTGGGTGGTCATCTCATCGAGCTCCGACTGTCGGGGCGGTTTTCCAGGCAGACATGGCAAGCACCGATAGTGTGGCATGACTCCTGCTGCCTTGCCCGATGGCTGCGGGGCCGCTGACGGGACATCCGGCGCGTGTTCGGTGTGTCGCGTTGAGCGGACGCCCGCTGTTCAGGCCCCGCAGACGCGATGCAGTCCAGGTGTCATGGTCGCGGGCCGAGGCTTACACCAGCCCAGGGTCGCGCCCGCGCTCATCCGGCATCCCCGGCTGCCGGGTGCCGGGCACCCAGAGCACGACGGTGCGCAGGCTGCGCGCCGCGAGCGCCGCGCGAATGGCGGGATGCGTCTGGGAGGTGCTGCGGGTCTGTGAGCCGGGTTTGGCCTGCGCGATGGCAGCGTGCCGCACCCGGCGAGCCCCGCCTGCCTCAACCGAAATTGATCCGCGCCTCCAGATTCGCCCGCGAGTCGGCGTTTACCAGGCATTCATCCAGGTCGATGCGGCCGGAGCGGTAGAGCCGCAGCAGAGCGTTGTCGAAGGTGGTCATGCCGCCTTCTTCGGTGCTGGCCATGGCGTCCTGGATCTCGTCGATGCGCCCATCGCGGATGAGGTCGGCGATGTGCGGGGTGTTTACCAGGATCTCGATGGCGGCGGTGCGCTTGCCGTCCACCGTGCGCACCAGGCGTTGGGAGATGATGGCGCGCATGTTGAGCGAGAGGTCCAGGTACAGGGTCTTGTGCAGCTCCTGCGGGAACATGTTGATGATGCGCTGCATGGCCTGGTGGGCGTTGTTGGCGTGCAGGGTGGAGATGGCGAGGTGGCCGGTGCCGGAGAGCTCGATGGCGGCCTCCATGGTCTCGCGGGTGCGGATCTCGCCGATGAGCACCACGTCCGGCGCCTCGCGCAGTGAGCTCTTGAGCGCCGCCGCATAGGACTTGGTGTCCACGCCCACCTCGCGCTGGTTCACCACGCAGCCCTGGTGCGGGTGGATGTACTCCACCGGGTCCTCGATGGTCAGGATATGACCCGAGCTGTGCTTGTTGCGATGGTCGATCATCGCGGCGAGCGTGGTGGACTTGCCGGAGCCGGTGGCGCCCACCATGAGCACGATGCCGCGCTTGTGCATGACCAGCTCCTTCAGCACCTCCGGCAGGCCCAGCTCCTCGCAGGTGAGAATCGTGTTGCTGAGATAGCGGATCACCATGCCGGCGTGGCCGCGCTGGTGGAAGGCATTGATGCGAAAGCGCCCGCGGTCCTCCAGGCCGACGGCGAAGTCCAGCTCCCGCTCCGCCTCGAAGGCGGCGATCTGCGCCTCGTCCATCAGCGCATGCACCGCGTCCAGGCACATCTGGGGGCTGTAGACGGTGGTGCCGATGTCGTGCAGCTGGCCCTCGATCTTGATGCGCACCGGGCAGCCGGCGCTGACATAGATGTCCGAGGCCTTCTTGCGGATCATCATCTCCAGGTAGGGCGTGAAGTCCATGGCGTTGGCTCCCCGAGCAGGCGTCAGTGCGCGCCGAAGGTGCCGGGCTCGTCGTCGTCGCCGACGATGGAGAGCCCGTCCACGTCGCCCAGCACGTCGTGTTCCTCCGCATCCTTGCCCTCCAGCTTGATGCGCAGGCGCAGGTCGGTCATGGAGTCGGCGGAGCGCAGGGCGTCCTCGTAGGAGATCTGGCCCGCCTCGTAGAGGTCGAACAGGGCCATATCGAAGGTCTGCATGCCGCCCTCTTTGGACTTGCGCATGACGGCCTTGATCTCGTGCACCTTGCCTTTGAAGATCAGGTCCTGGATCAGCGGCGAGTTGATCATGATCTCCACCGCGGCGATGCGCCCGCCGCCCACCTTGCCGATGAGACGCTGGCTGATGACGGCCTTCAGGTTCAGCGACAGGTCCATCAGGAGCTGCGCCCGGCGCTCTTCGGGAAAGAGGTTGATGATGCGGTCCAGGGCCTGGTCGGCGTTGTTGGCATGCAGCGTGGACAGGCACAGGTGGCCCGTCTCGGAGAAGTTGATGGCGTGCTCCATGGTCTCCCGGGTGCGGATCTCGCCGATCAGGATGACGTTGGGCGCCTGGCGCAGGGTGTTGACCAGGGCGTTGTCCCAGCTTTGGGTGTCCACGCCCACCTCGCGCTGGGTAATCAGGCACTTGTCGTGCTTGTGCACGAACTCCACCGGGTCTTCGATGGTGATGATGTGGCCGAAGGTGTTGGCGTTGCGGTAGCCGAGCATGGCCGCAAGCGTGGTGGACTTACCCGACCCGGTGCCGCCCACCACCAGGACGAGCCCGCGCTTGGTCAGGATCAGGTCGCGCAGGATGGGGGGCAGGTTGAGGTCTTCGATCTTCGGGATGTCCGTGGGGATGATGCGCAGCACCGCCCCCGTGCGCCCCTGCTGGACGAACACATTGACGCGGAAGCGCCCGATGCCCGGTGGCGCAATGGCGAAGTTGCACTCCTTGGTGGCGTCGAACTCCCGGATCTGGTGGTCGTTCATGATGGAGCGCACCAGGGTGGAGGTCTGCTCCGGTGTGAGCCGCGACTCGGTGAGCGGCGTCAGCTTGCCGTCGATCTTGCAGGCGGGCGGAAAGTCCGCGGAGATGAAGAGATCGGACCCCTTGCGCTGCAACATCGTGCGCAGGCAATCCAGCATGTACTTGGCGGCCTGTTGGCGGTCCACGGTGCGTCCTCCGTCGTCTGCTGGGCCGTGATGACCTGATTCGCGTGTGCGGGTAAGCCCCTCAGCGCCGTCGGTGGTCTGCCGACACAGGCAAAGATACAACGAACGCCGCCCCTCGGTGTGCTGTGGACAAGGGTTCGCCACAGCCGCGTCTACGGCTCATCCGCCGCCGCGGGTCGGACCCTGCGCCCGGGGCATCCAGGCTCCTGCTGACGCTCGGCGTGCGGGTGCCCAGCTCGCCGGCTCGGCCGGCCCGGCGCTGTTGGGCGCCAGCGCCAGCGGGCGCCGGGGCCGCGCGCACAGCGGCGGATGCCTGTCGGTCCGCAAACCCGCATCCGCTCCCCGCCGTCGCGCCTGTCGGGGCTTCCCCCGGCCGCACCTAGAAGGCATTGACTCCCATGCAATTTCCCTTTGTTCAGAAATAATTTGGTCACAAAAGCTGAATTTCGTTGTCAAGAACATATCCTAAGATGTCGGGATAAGAGCGAATCCGAGTGGGGACTACCTGACGTGATCAACGAACGCCGTTACGCCGCGCGACACCGCATCGATCTGCCGGTCTACATCCGTTACGGCCGCCGCCCCTTCCTGGGCGCCACGGCGCGGGATCTCTCCGTGGGCGGTATGTTCCTGTCGGTGCAGTCGCTGACGCTCCCCGCCGGTACGCCCATCGAGCTGGAGCTGAGCTGCCTGGGCCGGGACTGGCTCATCCCCGCCGTCGTCATCCACGGCGACAACAGCGGCGTCGGCGTTATGTTCCGCGAGCCGCAGTCGGCGCTCTTCCGCGGCCTGATGCAGGCCACCGACATGCTCCCGCCCATCACCACCGCCCCCGGTGCCGAGGCGGACTACCGCCCCTGACCCGCCACCACTGACCTTGGCGCTCGCAGACGCCTGGCGCACCCGCGCGCCACAGCGGGCGGCTCCCGGCCCCCGCCGGCCAAAGGCCGCGAGCCCCTCCACGAGCAAGACCCGGCAGCGTGCCGCGCTGACCTGTCGGCCCAGCTCACCTGTCTGTCCTTCGCCCCCGGCGCCGAGCCCTCAGCGCTGCTGTGCGGCGGGCAGCTGTCGTGCCCATGCTGGTGCACCGATGACACCTGCTGCCGCCGGCGGCCGGCCGGCCGTGGCCGCTCGCCGGCGTGCCATGGCGCCGACGCCCGCCCGCTGCGGCATACTGCGGGCCTGACAGTCCGCAGTAGGCACCGGAGGCATCCATGTCAGACCGCAGCCGAGCAACGCGCTCCCAGGCACGGGCCGGGGAGGCGCCACGAGGATTTCTGTATCGGGTCTGCTGCTGTCCCTGGGGGGCTGATCTGCTCTGGACCTGGCTCGCGGTGACCGTCCTGCTCGGCGTGCTGGTGGTGGCCGGCAACGCACTGCTCGCCGTGAGCACCGATCTGGGCTTTATGGACTTTGTCGCGGGCGGTCAGCTCGCGCCGAAAGGGGAGCCGCCGGTGATCGTGCAGGCCTGCGACGGGCTTCAGGATGCGGGCCACCGCAGCCGGCTGGTGCAGGCCTGCTGGACCCCGGCGCAGACGCGATCCGTGCCCTGGCTGGTGGCCCTGGACAGCCTGTGGGGGCTCGCCTATGCGCCGCTGCTGGCGCTGCTCGGCATACGCCTGCTCGCCGAGCTCATCGCCGACCGGCACGGCCGCCGCTGCGGTGCGCACGGCGCCCTCGACGCGCCGGACAGCCCGGCGCAGGCCTGGCCCTGGATGCTCCTGCTGGCGCTGCCGCCCGCGGCGCTCCTGGGCGCGGACTGGGTGGAGAACTGGCAGGCGTGGCGCCTCGCGGCCGCCGGGGAGCCCGCGCGCGATGCCGCCTATGCGGTGATGAATACCGCGGCCTGGATCAAGCTCCGGCTCCTGTCCCTGGCCGTCGGCGTCGTGCTCCTGCTCTTCGGGCTGTGGCTGTTCGGTGTGCTCTTCAGTCCCGGCGAGCCGCAGGCCGCGCGCCGGCGCGACCGCGCGCTGCTGCGTCTTGCTGTCGCGCGCGTCCTCTGGCGCAGCCGCTACGTGCTGGCCATGCTCGGGCTGTTCGGGGCGCTCGCCCTCGGCATGAATCAGAGCCGGGACGTGCTCGTGGGCATGGCCCAGGGACTGGCTCGCGAGCGTGTCTCCGGCGCCGCCGTGACCGCAGACCAATGGCTCTTGCCCTGGGTGCTCGGCGCCATCGTCGTGACCATCCTCGCTGTCTGGATGCTCGCGTATGCCAGCTGGCTCTGGTCGCGCATCCCGGCGCGCATGCGCTCGCCGGAGGTGGACATGCTCCGGGCCGATGAGCCGGTGGCGGCCGACGGGACGCCCGCCGCCCAGGGCAGCGCCGCCCCCTCGCGCATGGCCGGCGGCGGCGCCCGGGCGCAGGACGGGCGCGACACCTTCGCCAAGTGGTGGGCGCGCTGGCTCGGCCTGCTGCCCATCCTGATCCTCACCGCGCTCGCCGGTCTTGCCAGTGGCGATGCCATGCGCGTGGCCGCCGCCGGCCTGGCGGCGGGGCTCGGCAACGTCGAGACCGCAGAGGCCACCGGGCTGGTGCTGTGGGATTTCGCGCTCGCCACGGTGCTGCTCGGCTTCGCGATCCTCGCCGGCTTCGCCCATGACCGGGGCCGGGAGGCGACGGCACCGCGGCCTGCGGCTGCGCCAGGCCCCTGCGGCTTGCCGCGCAAGCATGCGCTCTACTACAACGCCGTGCGCCTGGACGAGTCGGAGGACGAGCTCGCGGGCTACGGTTATCGGTTTCTGATGCTGCTGCGGCGGGCGCCGCTGACCCTGCCGGTGCTGTCCCTGGTGCTGTTTCAGGCGCTGCGGGCGATGGACCTCTTTCTGGCCGGGCAGGTGCCGGTGACCGTCGCCGTCATTGCGCTGGCGCTCACGCTGTGGACCTGTGTGCTGGGTCTCATCGCGCAGGCCGCCCAGCGCCAGGGGATGCCCTGGGTGCTGCTGCTGGTGGTGCTGGCCGGTGTGCTGAGCCTGTTGGGTGTCACCGACAATCACCGCGTCCTCACAGAACCCTACGCCGCCGTCGGTGCGCCGGTGCTCTGGGGCATGTGGGCCGCGCAGCTGGTGCTCTCGGCCCTGCTGGTGCTGGCGCTCTACTGGACCTGGCTGCGGCTCACGGTGCGGCTGCAGCGGGAGGAGCCGCGCTGGTTTGCGTGGCTCGTGAACCGGCTCGCCTGGCTCACGCAGCCGTTGTCACGCCTCGGCCTGGTGGCCCGCGAGGCGCGCGGCCATCGCCGCCACATGGCCGTGGATGTCGGCTTTTTCGTGCTCCTGGTGCTGCTGGCGCTCCCGGTGCTCTGGGTGGCGGACCGGCTGCTGGCGCCCGGCGGTGTGGCATGGCCAGTGGCGGCGGTTGCCGCATTCAGTGCTGCGCCCCCTGCTGAGCCCGGTGCTGCGTCCCCTGCTGCGCCCGGTGCCGAGACCGATGGCGAGCCCGTTGAGGCGCAGGGGGATGCCCGCCGCGCGCTCGACAGCGCCATCGGCGCGTTCATAAGCTCCCGGCTCGCGGACGCCGGCGGCGGCCCGGACGACCCGGTGCCGGTGTACTTCGTCTCCGCGGAGGGCGGCGGCATCCGGGCGGCCTACTGGACGGCGCTGGTGCTGGACCGCCAGGCGCAGGCGGACCCGTCGTTCGCGGCCCGCACCTTCTCCATCTCCGGCGTCTCCGGCGGCGCCATCGGTGCCGCCGTCTGGACCGCCTGCCGCCAGCAAGCGACGCCCGACTGCATCCACCGTGTCGCCGACGCGAGCCTGCTCACACCACTGCTTTCCGCCTGGCTGTTCGACGACGTGCTCGGCGCCTTCCTGCCCACCTCGGTAGCGGCCGGGCCGGTGCACTGGTGCCGCACGCCCGGCTGCGGCATGCTCGGTCGCGGGCTCTGGCTCGAGCGGTCGCTGGAGGCGGCCCTGCCGGCGCTGCGCCGGCCCCTGGTGGAGGTCAATGCAGCGCCACCCCACCTGTTCCTGAACAGCACCCGCGTCGAGGACGGCAGCCGCGCCATCGCGAGCCCCATTCGCATCGGCGCCGCCGCCTTTCCCTCTGCCGTGGACCAGCTCGCGGTGCTCGGGACCGGCGTGCCGCTCAGCACCGCTGCCCACAACTCGGCGCGCTTCACCTATGTCAACGCCATCGGCAGCGTCCACCGGACTGCCAAGCCAGAGCCCGCCGGGGCACCGGCGCAGGCCGCCGCGGGCACGGGTGCCGCGGACAGCCCACCCGAGGCGGCTCCGGTGAATCGCCACCACCTCGCCGACGGCGGCTACTTCGACAACGGCGGCGGGCAGACCACCGCCGACATCATTCGGGCCTTCACCCGCTGCCTGTTCGGGCCCATCGGGCGCCAGGCGGGTGCGCCAAGCTCGGGTGAGACCGGATCCGGCGAGCCCGGGACAACGGCGTCCGACCCCTGCGGTCTCGACCAAGACCTGCGGGAAGCGGCACAGCGCCGGCTGCTGCCGCAGGCCATCCACATCCGCAACGGCATCGAGCCGACGGCGGAGCCCGACGTGCAGTCACGCATGCCGGCAGACAGCTCTATCCAAGGCTGTGCGCCCATGCAGGCGCCGAGCCCGAGGGGCCTCGACATCTATCCTGATCTGCTCGGGCCCGCGGTCACCGCCTTCAACGCCATCGGCACCGGCGCCAACGGGCGTGTGGCGGAGGCGGACGTCTGCCGTGCGGTGCAGGCCTGGCGGCTGCTGCGGGGGCGGCTGCTGCGGGGGCGGGTGAGCGCGGCACCCGTGGCAGACGAGCCGGACCTCGTGCGCCGGTGCGACCTGGTGGATGGAAGCGTGCTCTTCCCGCTCGGCTGGTACCTGTCGCCCACGGCCGCCGCCGGCATGCTTGCGGCGGCGGACGACGCCGAGCGGATGGCCGCCCTGTGCCTTGCGGACTTGCAGCAGGACGCGCCGTCGGCACCCTGAGCCTGGTGCCGCGCTGCGGAGGTCGCGAGGCCGGCCCCGGGGCCGCTGACGTCAGTCGGCACCCTGGGGCGCGCGGACTTCAGTCTGCCGACAGGCAGTGCTCCCCAACCTCTGGTTGTCCTCGCCGCTGCATAGCGTGAACCGCTCCTCGCATTTGCGGCCGCGCTCGGTGCAGAACCGGTCAGCGCGGGCAGCGTTCAGAACAGGGCACGCAGGTCCAGGCTCGCCGCGGTGTCGTCGGGCTGGGTCAGGGGCTGGGTCAGGGGCTGGGTCAGGGACTGGGTCAGGGCTTGGGGCAGGGACACGGCGCTCAGGTCCGCCAGCTCCGCCACGTCGGCATAGGTGCCGCCTGCGGGTTGGCGGTGCCGCAGCAGCCGGCGACCGGCCAGGTCCACGAGCCAGACCTCGGGGATGCCGGCGAGGGCGTAGCGCGGCAGCTTCACGTCGCGGTCGTAGCTGAGGCTGCTGTCCGCCACCTCGATGATGAGCAGGACGTCCCCAGGCGTCGGATGGCCGTTGCGATAGTAGTCCGGGCGTGGTCGCAGCAGGGCGAGGTCCGGCAGGGGCTCGGTGTGGTCGTTGAGCCAGACCGGATCCTGCACCGACACGATGGCTGCCGCCCCCAAATGCTCTTTCAGCAGATTCGACAGCAGTTTGACCGTCCCGGCGTGCGGATGTCCGATGGGCGGCGTTTCCACGACCTCCCCGTCGATGAGCTCGGTGCGCAGCTCGGGCCCGAGAATCCCGGCCTCCCCCATGCGGTGGTAGTCGGCGACGCTGAAGCGCACCGCCTGCCCGAAGGCCGAGGCGCGCGGCGGTGCATTGGCGGTGATGCGCATGTCTGGCCTCCGCTGAGGATGTACCCGATTCTGTACCGGCCTGCGGTGCGCTGTCGACTGCATCGGCGCCGCCGGGAATGGTGCGGGAACGCTCTGGCAGGCGCGTGGCCGCTCAGGAGTAAATGGTATCCGGCAGCCAGGTGGCCAGCCCCGGGAACAGCGCCAGCGCACCCAGCATCAGCAGCTGCAGCACGATGAAGGGCAGCACGCCGCGGTAGATCTGCGGCGTGGTGACCTCCGGCGGCGCCACCCCGCGCAGGTAGAACAGGGAGAAGCCGAAGGGCGGCGTCAGGAAGGAGGTCTGAAGATTGATGGCGATCATCACGCCGAGCCAGACGGGGTCGAGGCCCATGGCCAACAGTACCGGCCCGACGATGGGCACCACCACGAAGGTGATCTCGATGAAGTCCAGGATGAAGCCGAGCAGGAACATCACCAGCATCACCAGCGCCACGGCGCCGACGACGCCGCCGGGCAGGCCGGTGAGGAAGTCCGTCACCACCTCGTCGCCGCCGAAGCCCCGGAACACCAGCGAGAAGACGGCCGCGCCGATGAAGATCAGGAACACCATGCTGGTGACGATGGTGGTCTGCCGCACCACCGCAGTGAGCGTGCGCAGGCCCAGCTGGCGCTGCACGGCCGCCAGCAGCAGTGCGCCCACGGCCCCCACCGAGGCCGCCTCCGTGGGCGTGGCGATGCCGTAGAGGATGGAGCCCAGCACGGCGACGATGAGCCCCAGCGGCGGCAGCAGCACCCTGAGCACCCGCAGCCAGAAGCGCCAGTCGTGCTGCGGGCGCTCCGCCGCCGGGATGGCCGGCACCGCGGCGGGGCGGAAGATGGCCACACCCAGCATATAGCCGATGTAAGCCCCCACCAGCAGCAGGCCCGGAATCAGCGCGCCGATGAAGAGATCCCCCACCGACACCGTGTCCGGCGAGAAGATGCCCATGTCCAGCTGCGCCTGCTGGTAGGCCGCCGAGAGCACGTCCCCCAGCAGCACCAGCACGATGGAGGGCGGGATGATCTGCCCGAGCGTGCCGGAGGCGCAGATGGTGCCGGCGGCCACGCTCGGGTCATAGTGGCGGCGCAGCATGGTGGGCAGGGACAGGAGCCCCATGGTCACCACCGTGGCGCCGACGATGCCGGTGCTCGCGGCCAGCAGCATGCCTACCACCGTCACCGAGATGCCGAGCCCCCCGCGCATGGGCCCGAACAGCAGCGCCATGGTGTCGAGCAGGTTCTCCGCCACCTTGGAGCGCTCCAGCATCACGCCCATGAAGACGAAGAGCGGCACGGCGATCAGCGTCTCGTTGGTCATGACGCCGTAGATCCGGTTCGGCAGCGCCTCGATGAAGGCGTGGTCGAAGAGCCCCAGCCACTCGCCGAGGTAGGCGAACACCAGCGCCGTGCCGCCCAGCGACAGCGCCACCGGATAGCCCAGCAGCAGCACCGCGCCGACCGCCAGAAAGAGCAGCAGCGGCATCAGCTCAGCCATCGTCTGGCACCTCCGCGCTGGTGTCGCCCGCCCCCGCCGCCGGCGCCTGGTGCGCCGCCCCGGGCGGCGCCGCGGATGCCACGCCTGCCAGGAAGAGCCCGCTGCGCAGCGCCCAGACCAGGCCTTGCAGCAGCAACAGCAGCGGCATCACCACCAGGAGCGTCTTCAGCCAATAGACATAGGGCAGGCCGCCCGCTTCCCGCGAGCCCTCCCGCACGGCCCAGGACTCCGCGACATAGTCCCAGGAAGCCGTGAGGATGTAGAGGCTGACCGGGATCAGCAGCGACAGGGTGCCCAGCAGGTCCACCCAGGCGCGCGCACGTGGGCCGAAGCGCTGATAGAAGATGTCCACGCGCACATGGCCGTTCTGCTGGAGGGTGAAGGCCGCCCCGAGCATGAACAGCGTGGCGTGCATGTAGGTGACGGATTCCTGCAGGGCGATGGAGCCCTCGTCGAAGCCGTAGCGCAGCACCACCACCAGAAAGGTCACCAGCACCATGGCCAGCGCCAGCCAGGCGATGACCCGGCCGACCCAGGCGTTCACCAGGTCCAGCCCGCCGGCGAGCCTGAGCAGCCCCGCCTTCAGTCCCCCGTGTGCGGGCGGCCTTTCATCCAGCATGCCTTGTCATCCCCTGCTGCTGCCGGCGGCCTCGCGGCTGCGGCGCCCGGGCCGGCGTCCGCCGTCACCAACTGAACAGCAGCCACTGCGGCAGCGCCAGGTTCGGCGGCGGGCGGTCCTCCTGCACGTCCAGGGTGCCGTCGCCGTTGGTGTCCAGCAGATAGTAGGGTGGGCCCGCGACGGGCTCGATCTTGACCATGTACACCTGGCCCTTCACGCGGTACTCGTAGATGACCTCCTCGTCCGTCTCGATGATGGTCACCTCCGGCTCCACCCGGTCCGCTGCCCGTGGCGGCACGGGCACCGCCGGTGCCGACAGGAAGGGGCTCTGCTCGTCCGGCTGCGCGAGGGCGGCGCTGCACAGGCCGAGGCCGACACAGGCCGCGAGCAGTGTCGGCAGGAGAAGGGCGGGCGCCGGGATCGGGAAAGCAGGCATGGCGAACCGAATGGCAGCTTGCGGATCGGGTTAGTGTATTACGGATGGCCGCCGAAAGGGGCGGGTGTCGCGCCAGCGGTGCCGACGCGCTGGCCGCCGTCCGCAGCGAGTCTTTCCCACTGCCAACCTCAGAGCTCACACGTCCGACTTTCCCAATGCACGGCCTGAACCCCCACCAAGCCGAGGCCGTCGCCCACGTCGGCGGCCCGCTGCTGGTCATCGCCGGCGCCGGCTCCGGCAAGACCCGCGTCATCACCCGCAAGATCGCACACCTGATCCGCGCGCACGGCGTGCCGGCGCGCAACATCGTCGCGCTCACCTTCACCAACAAGGCCGCCCGGGAGATGAAGGCCCGTGTCGGCACCCTGCTCAAGGGCCAGAATGCCCGCGGGCTCAGGGTGTCCACCTTCCATACCTTCGGGCTCAACCTGCTGCGGCGCGAGGTGGAGGCCGCCGGCCTGCGGCCCGGCTTCTCGCTGTTCGACCCCGAGGACGCCGCCACGGTGCTGAAGGAGCACCTGCGCGAGCACGACCTCGCCGATGCCGTGACCCCCGCCGCGGCGCTGGCGCGCATCTCGCGCTGGAAGAACGCGCTCATCGACCCGGCCCGCGCCGCCGGCACCGCCGAGGACGACTTCGACGCCATGCTCGCGGACCTCTACGGCCGCTACGAGCAAAGCCTTGCCGCCTACAACGCCTGCGACTTCGACGACCTCATCGCGCGCCCGGTGCGCCTGCTGCGCGACGACCGCGAGCTGCGCGAGCGCTGGCAGAACCGCATCCGCCACCTGCTGGTGGACGAGTACCAGGACACCAACGGCGCCCAATACGAGCTGGTGCGGCTGCTGGTGGGGCCGCGCGGCGCCTTCACCGTGGTGGGCGACGACGACCAGTCCATTTACGCCTGGCGCGGCGCCCGGCCGGACAATCTGGCGCGGCTGCGCGACCACTATCCGACCCTGCGTGTGGTGATGCTGGAGCAGAACTACCGCTCCAGCGGGCGCATCCTGAAGCTCGCCAACGGCCTCATCGGCCACAACCCGCACCTGTTCGACAAGCGCCTGTGGTGCGACCTGGGCCCCGGCGAGCCCGCCCGGGTGCTGGTGTGCCGGGACGAGGCCCACGAGGCCGAGCGCGTCGCCGCCGAGATTCAGCACATGCACCTCACCAAAGACCGACCCTACGGCAGCATCGCCATCCTCTACCGCAGCAACCACCAGGCGCGGCCCTTCGAGCAGGCCCTGCGCGCCCTGAGCGTGCCCTATTTCCTGAGCGGCGGGACGTCGTTCTTTGCCCGCGCCGAGGTCAAGGACGTCATGGCCTACCTGCGGCTGCTGGCCAACCCGGCGGACGACGCCGCCTTCCTGCGCGTGGTGAACGTGCCCCGGCGCGAGATCGGCCCCACCACGCTCCAGCGCCTGGCGGCCTTCGCCGCCGAGGGCGACGAGCCGCTGGCCGCCGTCTGCGCCGACCCGCGGCTCGCGGCGCAGATGCCGGCGCGGCAGGCGCAGCGGCTCATGGCGCTCGCCGGCAGCCTCGCCGAGCATCGCGCCCAGAGCGAGCGCGCCGCCCACCCCATCGCCGCCGTCCGCGCGCTGCTGGAGCACATCGACTACGCCGGCTGGTGCCGCGACAACGCCCCCAGCCGCGCCGCCGCCGAGCGCCGCATGGACAATGTCACCGACCTGCTCAACTGGCTGGAGCGCCTGCACCGCGAGGCCGCCGCCGAGGGCCCCCCGCCGGGCCTGCCGGAGCTGGTGGCCAAGCTCACCCTGCTCGACGTGCTGGAGCGCCAGGACGAGGCCGAAGGCGGAGAGCGCGTGCACCTGATGACCCTGCACGCCGCCAAGGGCCTGGAATTCCCGCACGTCTACCTGGTGGGCATGGAAGAGGAGCTGCTGCCCCACCGCGGCAGCCTGGATGCCGCCGACGCCGGCCCATCGGACAGCGACACGGGCGCCGCCGGCGGTGCCGGCGTCGAAGAAGAGCGCCGGCTCTGCTATGTCGGCATCACCCGCGCCCAGCAGAGCCTCACCTTCACCCGCGCCCGCCGCCGCCGGCGCTACGGCGAGACAGTCACCTGCGCGCCGAGCCGGTTCCTGTCAGAGCTGCCCAGCGCCGAGCTGCACCAGCCCGACAGCACCAAGCGCACCGACGCCGAGGCCCGCGCCCACGGCAGCGCCCAGCTCGCCGCACTCAAAGGCCTGCTCGCCGACCGCTGAGCCCCGGACCAAGCCAAACGCCCAACCGGCACCCGCAGGCAGCCAGCAACCCTGCCCCAAACGGAGACGACGCGCCCCGTGGGAGCGGCATCCCCGCCGCGACCCCAGGCAGCGCTGTTGCGATCCGCCAGGGATGCACCAGCGCCCGCCATGGACAACGACAGCCGGGCGGACTAGACTACGGCGTTCGGCAACGGCCTCCAAACGTCGGCCCACCGCCAGCCCTCCCCAAGCGCCTGTAGCTCAGCTGGATAGAGTACTGCCCTCCGAAGGCAGGGGTCGCAGGTTCGAATCCTGCCAGGCGCGCCATATCCAACGTCCAATCAACATGTTGCGTCTGCAACCCCGCCGACGCTACCGGCTCCGGTCTGCATTCGGCCTGGTTGTGGGTCAGCTGATCGCAGCCGTCCCCTGCGTATTAGGCGTCTGTCCCCGATTTCGTCGATCCCCGATTTCGTCGATCCCCGATTTCGTCGATCCCCGATTTCGTCGCGGGACTGATGCCGGCGTGTGGTGTCCTTGCCGGCAAGCTGCCCGCCCACAGAGTCCGTGCTCTTCGTCTGCCCGCGGTCTTCCGCCGAAACGCCAGCTCGCAGCAGCAGTCCGGCCGGCGTCCCCACCCTTCAGCCGAAGAGCGCCTCCAGGCTGTCGGCAGTCAGGATGCGCTCGGACCAGCGGCGTAAGGTGTCGCTGTCGGCTGCGTCGATGCGCTGCCGCACGCTCTGCACCGCGTCGGCGCCGAACTTCTTCTCGATCTGCCACAGCAGCAGGTCGGCTTCGCCGTCTCGATAGCCGATCTGCTTGCCCTGCTTCAGCCCCTTCTCGATCCCGGCCCGCTCGGCACTTGTGACATATGGCATTCGCTTGGTCTCCTCGAAGGTGTAGACATCCTGGAGGAAGGCCGCTTCCGCCGCCGCCGGCAGCCGGATCATCCAGTCGATGATGCGAAACAGCTCCAGGATGGTCTTGCGCGCATGGCCTCTATCGTACATCAGGCGGATCAGGCGGAACTTCCAGGCCCGGAGCGTCTCGGCATCCTTGCTCGCCTTGGCCCGGATCTGCGCCATGACCACCAGCGCGAAGATGTTGTCGCTCGCCTCCAGCGCCGCCCAGCGCTCCGGCGTGGTCCAGTCCAGCAGCTTGGCGACGGGGAAGCGGAAGTCGATGACACAACCCCACAGCGCATCGCTGAAGCGCCCGGGGCGGAAGCCGGCATCGGTGTCGGCGAGCACGGCGAGGCTCGCCACCGGCACGGCATGGGCGTCGCGGATGCGGTGGTTGTAGAGGAACATGCGCGCCGGGAAGCCTGCCTCTGCCTCGCCCTGCACCTCCACGTGCACCAGTACCCACGCCGGCTGACCGTCCAGGCGGTGCACCCCCACCAGCTTGTCGGCATAGCGGCGGCCGGTCTCTGCGTCGCGCACGATCTGCTGGAGCTCCTTGTCCAGGAAGCGATGCCCGCGGGACCAGTCGATGCCGGCATGGACGGCGGGGAACAGCAGCGCCAGGAACTCCGGAAACCAGCCCTCCAGCGCCTCCTTCCAGGGGCTGTCGTGGTCGCTGAGTGGGTTGGTGGCTGCGTCCTCGTCGGTCATCCCGGCCTCCGGCTCCGCTCTCGGCTGTGACGCTCAAGTATAGCCGCCGTCACCCGAACGTGTACGACCGGAACCCCATCTCCCTGAATTGCTGAGAGCAAGCCCCCGGCATTCCCAAAGGCATCCGGGCCGTCGCAGCGCGATGTCTGCCCGGAGCCCCTGCCGGCTTCTTGCGCGATGAGTACACTGTCCTCGGACATGTCCCAGGGCCAGCGCAGGGCCCTCCGAGCTATACCCATGCCAACCTTCAGCCAAGCCCTCGCCAACCAACCCGATGCCGGCTTCTGGCTCTACGGCCCCGAGATATTCCGCACCTACTGCCGCCGCGACGGGCTCCGCGCCGACACCGCCAACACCATCTCCGTCGATCACATCAGGACGCTCTCGAAGGAACTGCGCGAAGCGGACCCCATGGTCCTGCGCCTCGGCACCGGCCACGGGGATGACGACGCCCGTGGCCAGGCCGCTTTCGCACTGCGACGACAGCAGCATCCACATGCTCCCGGCCACCGGGGCCGGCACCTACAGCTTCCGCTTCACCGTCGGCACCGACCAGCCACAGGCCGTCGACCACATCGCCGGCCAAGTCGAGATCGACTCCGTCTGCATCGGCGTCCGCGACGGCCGCAACCACGTCATCGTCACCGAGGCCAAGCGCGGCCCCTTCGACAGCATCGCCAAGCACAAGCTCGCCTACGCGGTCTGGGCTGTGCGCAGCAACATCCCCGACGACATCCCGATCATCCCCGTCTACCTGCGCGTCACGGATACCAACCAGGGGCTGGAATTCAACGTCGCCGAATGCGCCATCGACGATGGCCGCGAGGGCATGCCGAGCCTGCACTCCGTCGAGCCCGTCCGGCATCGGCGGCTGCCGTTGCGGAGTAATGGCGGTTGATCCAGACGTGGGCCGATGCGCCTAAGCTCCGCGTGACCCCCAGCGCCGCGCTCTGCCTGTTACGTCCGAGCATCTCGACTGCGGTCTGTCCTTGCCCCGTGGCCACGGCTTGGCTACGCTTCAGAATCAATAGGAACGGGTCGTTCGCCTGATGGCCGCGCGCGGACGCACACTGCTGGCGACATCATCCGCGGCATTGCGCGCCCCAGTGTGTTCTGGTGTGACTTGCCCGAATCGTGCACGATCGGTGGGCAATGCCCTCCGGCTCGTGTCAGGCAGAGAAGTCGCATAGAATCAGGGCTTGCGGGCATGCGGTGTACAGGGAGCAAGCGCTTGCAAACGCCGCGGACCTCAACGATGCGCCTAGGCGAACCTCACCGTTGCAAACACTGAGGGAACATTCGCACAAGCTCAGCTACAGCACCGGGCGGGACGACCTGGTGCGGGATTTCTTCGTCCCCTGTCTGGAGGCCGCCGTGCTCTACCGGCGCGCCGCGGGTTACTTCACCAGCGCCGGACTCGCGCTCGCCGCCCGCGGTGTCGCCAGTCTTGCGCTGCGGCGCGGCCGCATGAGACTGGTGGTGTCGCCGCACCTGGAGGCCGACGACATCGCAGCATTGGAGCGTGCCAAAGAGCAACCGGCGGAAGTGCTCAAAACCGTCGCCGCCCGGACCCTCGCCGACATCGAAGACGCCCTGGTCAAAGACCGTCTCAACGCCCTGGCATGGCTGGCTGCCGCGGGGCTGCTGGAGCTTCGGCTCGCCCTGCGGGTCGATGATCAGGGCCGCTACCGACGGGGCTTGTTTCACCCGAAAACAGGCGTCTTCACGGACGAAACCGGTGACCAGGTCAGTTTCACCGGCTCCGCCAACGAGACCGCCGGCGGATTGGTCGAAAACTACGAGCACATCGAGGTGTTCCGATCCTGGCAGGACTCCGAGGGCCGCGTCCAGGCCGCCATAGAGGAGTTCGATGCCCTTTGGGAAAACCAGACACCCGGACTTCGGGTGATCGAGTTCAGCCAAGCGGGCCGCGAATTGCTCCAGCGCTACCGCGATCTTCAGAACCCACCAGATGGACTGAGGCCAGAGAGAATTGCTGAAGGCGACGATATAAGGGCGTCGTTCGAGTCACCGCCGGGCCTGACTTTGCGCCCTTATCAGAAGGACGCCATCCGAGCATGGAGCAAAGCCGGAGGTCGCGGTATCTTGGCGATGGCGACCGGCACTGGCAAGACTGTCACCTCGCTGGTGCTCGCCACAAAGGTCAAGGAAAAGAACCGACCGCTGATGCTCGTTGTCGTCTGCCCCTTCATCCACCTCTGCCGCCAATGGATCGGCGAGGTCGCCGCCTTCGGCGCCACGGCCATCGACTGCTTCGAGGGGCGCCAGCGTTGGGAGTCGCGGTTCGACAACGCCTATCAGCGCCTCACCGCCGGACTCGAACAGCTACAGGTTGTTGTCACTACCAACGCGACATTCGTCAGCGAGCCATTCCAGGCACGTCTCAAACCTCGAGTCGAGGCTGGAAATATCCACCA
This sequence comes from uncultured Thiohalocapsa sp., assembly GCF_913063425.1. Lineage (GTDB taxonomy): Bacteria > Pseudomonadota > Gammaproteobacteria > Chromatiales > Chromatiaceae > Thiohalocapsa. Next base: position 7,833 of record NZ_CAJXYK010000005.1, on the reverse strand, counting down.
CCTGCTGATCGCCGACGAGGCCCACAACCTCGGCGCTGTGCGTGCCCAAGACGCCCTGCCGGAAGGCATCCAGATGCGCCTCGGCCTGTCGGCAACCCCGGAGCGCCACCTGGACCCGGTCGGCACCGCGGCCATTCTCGACTACTTTGGCGGCGTCGTCTTCGAGTACGGCATCGCCGAGGCCATCGCTGAGGGCCGACTGTGCCGCTACCAGTACCACCCACTTCTGGTGGAACTGACCGACGAGGAGGCGGACGAGTATCTCGACATCACCAACCGCCTGGCGAAATTCCTGCACGGCAACGGCGCTGACGAGGAGCTGAACCAGGGCGCGATGCACCTACTCATGCGCCGCGCCCGGCTGGTGGGCGCCGCGGCCAACAAGCTCGACGTCCTGGATCGCCTCATCGCTGGCCTCGACCAGCGCCCAAGTCAGGCCATCTTCTACTGCGGCGATGGCCGCACCACCGACCAGCTCAGCCAAGAAGAGATCCGCCAGATCCGCGCCGTCGCCCGGCTGCTCGGCGACAAACATGGCCTTCGCGTGCGCAACTTCACCTACCGCGAGGGCGCCGACGAGCGCGCCGAGATCCTCCGCGACCTCAAGAGCGGCTTCCTTGACGGCGTCGTCGCCATCCGCTGCCTCGACGAGGGCATCGATCTGCCGGACCTGCGCATGGGCTTCCTGCTCGCCAGCGCCACCAACCCCCGCCAATTCGTCCAGCGCCGCGGTAGGCTGCTGCGCAACGCCCCCGGCAAGCAGCGCGCCCTCATCTACGACCTCTTCGTCTCGCCACCGGACCTGGGCGGCGATGTGGACGAGGCGGCGTTCAACCTGGAACGCCGCTTCCTGCAACGGGAGCTGGGCCGCACGGTCGAGTTCTGCCGTACTGCCGAGAACGGCCCGGAGGCCCTGGCGACGCTGCTTCCGCTGCGAAAGCGCTACAACCTGCTGGTGACCGACTGATGGACGTGCTCAAGGTCTCCGGTCCCCATAACATCCAAGACGTCGACAACGCCCCCCGGCTGCCGGGTCTCTATGCATGGTATGCACGCTTCAACGTCGCCGAGGCCGACTGGAGCGCCGAGTTCGCCGGCGGCGACGCGGCCGCTCAGCGCAACCTGCTCAAGGCCCTCCGCGAGCACGCCTGGAAGTTCGGTCGCCAGGCCATGCCGGTACAGGCGCACTCCAACTTCTCGACGGTCTGGAACGGCACCCTGCGCGAGGACCCCGACGCCAAATGGCACGCCGGCACCGCGGATAATTCGACCGCAGGATTCGACGAGCGCCTACAAGCCTCCATCGACAGCGATCTCAGCCGCCGCGCCCTGGTGGGTTTGCTCGACACCGGGCTACCCCTGTTCTGCTCACCGCTGTACCTGGGCAAGGCCGCGGAGCAAACCCTGCAACAGCGGCTGCGGCAGCACGCCGCGCGTTATCTCAGGCTCTGGGAGCGCTATCTCGAAGACCGCGACCTGCCCGAGCGCCTTGCCAACCCGAAGGACTTCGCCGAACGGGCGATCAAGCTCGGTTTTTCTCCGGACGACCTGTCTTGCTTTACCCTTTCGGTGGATATCGAGACGCTGGGCGGCATGGAGCCAGACACCCTGTCCGCCCTCATCGCCGCCGCCGAATGGCTGTTCAACCGATGGACCACGCCCATACTGGGCAGGCAATAGCTGGAAGACCAATCCCAACGCCATGAGCACAGACACCCCCGCCACTGGATTGCCCGGACTGGTCCAGCCAACGGACCCGAACTTTCCCAATGTCATCGACGGCATCTACGGCACCTTCTCTACCCCCGCCGGCAGCGTCTGCTACATGCAGACCAAGGCCAAGATCGGCGGCGGCACCTCCAAGCACGCCCAGCTCACCCGCTCCCTGGTCCCGGCGCGGGAGGCGCTGAACATCCAGGAGATGGACTTCAATCAGCTCCTTCAGCGCGACCTCGACGACCACCGCATCGCCACCAAACTCATCCCCTACATCCTTGACCCCCCGGCCAACGCGCTGCCCGGCTTCTACCCGCCCATCGTCGCCGTCCTGCTGCCGTTCGACTACAACCAGCAGCCGGTCGATACCTTTCCGCCACCGGCGGCGAAGCTCGATCTGGATCATCACTACGGCGGTCGCTTCCAAATGACCACGCACGGTCACGCCTATCGCGTCCAATACCTCGCCAACGAACAGGGCGAGCTGGTCGATCCGCCCATCGCCGTGCTGCGCTGGAACCCCGACCAGGCCAAGCTTGTGATCATGGACGGCCAGCACCGCGCCATGTCCCTGCTCGCCATCGAGCGCACCGTCTCAAAGTCCTGGTATACAGCCCCCAAGGGCGCGCGCTACCAGCCATTCTACGAAGAGCACGTCGAGGGCTGGCTGCGCAAGGCGCGCGAGGCCGGCAACCCGGTAGACCTGTCCAACATTGAGCTGCCCGTCACCATCTGCTGGTTCCCCGACGAACCGGGCCAAGACCCGCGCCCGCGCCCGCACCGGGCCGCGCGGAAGCTCTTCGTCGATGTCAACAACACCGCCAAGCCCCCCAGCGAGGCGCGCCTGGTTCTGCTAAGCGACACCGAGCTGCGCAACATCTTCGCCCGCGAGCTGCTCAACCGCTTGCGCCGAGACGAGCGCTGGGCCGAGCGCCTCCCTCTCTACGGCGTCGAGTACGACAACCCCATCGCCAACGTCAGCACCCCGAAGCGGTGGAGCGTCGTCACCAACCTGGAGATCCTCAAGGACTCCGTTGTCCGCGTCGTCTTCGGGCCGCCCAAGCTCATCGACCAGCCCGCGGCATCACTGCAAGGCAAGCCCAACTACCGCGAGATGGACCGCTTCATGCGCCAACGCCTGGAGGTCGGCAAGCTCTTCCCGAAGCAATTCCACGATGGCCCCCATCGCCTCCTGCGCGACGAACTCGGCGACAAGACCTTCCCGATCACCGACGACGCCCAGCACCAGAAACTGCTCGACGCCTTCTACGATCGCTGGGGACGAGGCATCCTCTGGTTGCTGTCCGAGGTGCTGCCCTATCGGGCGCACCTCGATGCCCTGCAAGCGCGCTACCGCCATTGGAACGTCGCAGACAACGTGCAAATCCTCGCGAAAGACGCCTTATTCGAGGGCGTGGGCATGTTCTGGACCATCGCGGACGGCGATCAGCTATGGCGCGAAAATAGGCAGGAGGCAAAAGAGCATAGCCTGCCCGAGCCCCCTCAACCCGACATCAGCCGCGCCTGGACGATCCTCGAAGACCAGGAGCGTCCGGAATTCGGGCGGCTACGCGCGAAGCACTATCTCGAAGCTGAGCGGGCGGAGGACATCGACGACGCGGACCGGCTCTTTCAGGGTTTGATCACCTATGCCGCTCAGGTAGGCCTGGTGATGGCCTGGGCATCGCTGCACCGACTGACAGGTCCGGAACTGGCGCCTCAAGAGGTCGCGGAGACCCTCGCCAAGGCCATCAACGCGGCGCTGGCGAGCGGCCCAGTAAAGACGCGCGATCGGCGTAAGATCTTTCTTAAACGCTCGCAAACCGACGGCTTCCATCCCCTGAACGAGTTACCAAAGCTGCAGCCTGGCTTTGCGGTCTATCTGCGCTACTTCTGGCTGGAGGTCGCGCTGATCGATGAAAACCAGGCGCTTTGGGAAGACCTGGGTATCGATCTCGATCAGGCGAACGATTTTCTGGCCAAGGCGCGGCAGAAGTATCTCCAGTTTCTGACACAAGAGCGTGCAAAGCAGCGGATCAGGGACAACGAGGTCCTCAAGCTGCCCCAAGCGCAACAAAAGGACAAGGCCGAGGACATGGCCAAGAAGGAGATCATCGCGTCCCAGGCCAAGGCGCACAAATACTGGTTCGGCGGCGACATCGAAAGCCATCGCGCGCGGATCGCGGGCGCCTTGGGCGCCGTGGAGCGCGACGCGGAGACCAAGGCCAACGACGAAGACGACGAGGCCGAAGAACCCGATGCCGACGACGACGATCTGCTGCTGTAGGGCCAGCAAGGAGACGCTCGGAAAAGGCGACTGCGGAGGTAACGCAACCATGACAACCGACCCCGACCAAAGCGAACGCGAGCTGTTGCGGGCGCAGGAGATCTTCAAAGAGGCCCCCGAGGAGCACAAGGAACTCATCCGCGCGGTCCTCGAGGAAGAACGCGATGTCGTTAACCACGCTCGCCGCAAAGAGATCTACCAACGCATCTGCAACCACGTAAAGCGAGTGATCAAGTGAAGCTGGAACGGCTGGTGCTGGAGAACTTCCGGCAGTTCAAAGGGCGCCAAGAGTTGGTCTTCTCGGACCTGGACGAGCGCAACGTCACGCTTGTCCATGCCGAGAACGGCTTCGGCAAGACCACGCTGCTCAAGGCGCTGCTCTGGGCGCTCTATGGTCGCAAGGGGTTGCTCGGTTTCGGCGCCCAGGATCAAGACTTCGAACGGCCCGATGCCATCGTCCACGAGGGCCTTGCGCTGTCGGCAACGGACCCGAGCCGCCTGTTCGCCATGGTCGAGCTGACCTTCGTCCACGAGGGCGACCGCTATACCCTCACCCGCCAGCTCAGCCTCGCCCAACAGCGCGCGGCCCCGAAGGAGACCATCCCGAGTCTGGCGGTCACCCGCGACGGGCAGACCATAGACCTCCCCACACCGCAGCGGCACATCCAAGCCATCGTCCCGGACGGCATCAGCAAGCTCCTATTCTTCAACGGCGAACGGATCAACTACCTCGCCGCCGAGCGCAACAGCCAGCAGGTCACCGAGGCCATCCATCAAATGCTCGGCCTGAGCCTGCTGCGCACCACCATCGACGACCTGCGCAGCCAAAGCGTCCGCGGCAAGCTGCGCGCGGAGCTGCGCGACTGCGCCAGCGACGAGAAGTCCGCCCTGATCGAACGCCAGCAACAACTGGAGCAGGGCATCGAGCAAGACCGGCAGCGGCGCCGCCAAACCGAGGCCAACCTGGTGGCCATCCACGACGAGGTCGCCGCCATCGACGCCAAGCTCGCGGCCAACCGCGAGTCCGCCGCCCTGCAACAGCGCCGCCAATCGCTGGAGCAACAGCGCAGCGCCCTCGGCGAGCGGCGCGACGGCATCCAGCAACAGCTCGGCAAGCTCATTGCCGAGGATGGCTACACCCTGTTCACCGGCGACCTCATCCGCCGGGGTGAGGAGATCGTCACCCGGCTGCGCCAAGAGAAAAAGATCCCGGCCAAGGTACAGCACGCCTTTCTAGACGACCTGTTGCAACAGGGTACCTGCATCTGTGGCCGCCCCCTCGCCGAGGGCTCGCCGGAACGCGCCAAGGTCGAGCACCTGCGCCCCGAGGCCGGCGATCAGGCCTTCAACAACGCCGTCGCTGCCTTGGACCACGCCATGGGCCACATCAAGGGCGTCGCCAAGACCACGGCAGAGGCCCTGCGCCGGCTCAACGCCGAGCGCCTCTACATCAAGCGCCAGATCGAGGACTGCGAGGAGGAGCTGAACGACATCCACAACCAGGTCGGCGTCAAGCACGACGACCAGGTGCAGCAGCTCGAGCGGCAGCGCAAGGACCTGGAGCTGAAGGAGAATGGCCTGCACACCGAGATTGGTCGTATCGACCGCGACGTCGAGACCGCCGAGGCCGAGCTGAAGCAGCTGGCGACCCAGATCAGCCAGCTCCAAGACCAGGAAGAGGCCGCCGCCCGCGCCCAGCGTCGCCTCGACGCCGTCGACGACTGCGCCGCCCTGCTGGAGCGTATTCTGGAGGCCGAGACCCAAGGGCTGCGCCCGTTGCTCAACGATGAGATCGACAGCCACTTCCGTCGCATCATGACTAAGGCCTACTGGGCCGAGCTGACCGAAGACTACACCCTGCGCATCCGCAAGAAGGTCGCCCCCAGCGACCCGGACCAGGCGCACCAGGTCACCGACGTGGCCCTGAGCACCGGCGAGCGTACCGTCACCTCCCTGGTCTTTATTGCCAGCCTGGTGGCCCTGGCGCGCAAGCGCTCCGAGATCCCCACCATCCTCAAGGGCCTGTCCGGCGCCACCTACCCGGTCGCCATCGACAGCCCGTTCGGGTCGCTGAGCATCTTCCGCGAGGGCGTCGCCCGAGACATCCCCGAGCTGGCCCCCCAGGTCCTGCTGCTGGTCAGCCCAGAGCAATACAACGGCGCCGTCGAGCAGGCCCTCAACGCCTCAGCCCGCGTCGGCCGTCGCTACTACCTCGTCTACCACGGCCCGACCATCCCCCAGCGCGCAAGCCCGGACCTGATCGTCAATGGCCAGCGATTGCAGCAGTATGTTGCGACGGAGGGGGATGAGTACACGGAAATTGTGAGCCTTTAAGCACAATGGCAACGATAGCTGAAGCTGCTGTTCAAGCGCTCAAGATTCTCGATCGAGCCGGAACCGTGAAAGAAATCTATCAGGCTATCTTGGATAACGACCTATACCAATTCAACACCCCTGTGCCTCAGCATGTGTTGCGGACTACGATCCGCCGGCATACCGGGAACGTGGAGCGTACCGACTCCTTCTCCGTCAGTCATTTCTACATGGTTGGCAGTGAGGTCTACGACCTCATCGAACGAGCGAAGCCGATTAAGATGAGTGAAAAGACAAAGGGCCTGCGCCGAATCTATCGGTCGCGTTCTAAAGACGAGATTATCTCTGCGCTAACAGATCAAAAGACCGGTGCCTTTCGCGAGATATGGCGCGTCCTAGTCTTTGCTGCGGAGGTCGGCGTGGCAAAAAATCGCCGCGACCCATTCGATGATTTTGATACAGGCAAAGGTATCGATCAAAGTACCTTTGGAAACTGCCCGGCATGGCCAGGACTGCTGTATTTGATCTCTATCGCAGAGAAGAACACAGCCGAGTCGCTCTCAGCTACCAGCGATGCAGAGGAAGAAAGAATTGTTGCGTTTCAGGAATATGCCAATGGCGGATTGGCCGTCATGCAGGAGCACTTCTCAAAACAGATTGTCGATCTAGACAGTCTGATTTCTTTTATCGAGATGGAGCTGTCGCCCCCAACGAGTAAACCTGATGTTGACATTGCGATCTAGTCGCAAACGCCAGCGTAGAGTTCATCGAGGGTGGCAACATCACGAAGGCAGGAGATGCCATATTCCAGCATTGCATGGAAATGTCGCGCCCTAGCCTCACGCCTGTTGGTATCAACGCCGTCGCGCTCGGCTCTCAGCATGCTTAAGCCCGTAAATATTTCGGCATATGCGCCGCCGAATGTCTTCCACTCCATCCTGACGCCGACATCTCCTCGCGAGACCTCGTCCGGCACATGGGCTTCCTTTAAAGCTCTACAGTAGGCAACGCGACATATCTCATTCCAATGCTGAATCCCTGTCCGACGTTTTAGGCGGATCAGGGTTTCTTTTGCCTTGGCGCTGATTCGGACCTCTTCAACTGGCGGCTTCATATTCAGCAAAGTAGCCCTCGGTTATCGATGTGACGGCACGCCGGCTGTCATGGGCGAGCAGATAGTGTCGCGCCACGTAGGGTGCCAGCTGTTCGTGGTAGGGGCCAACCAGCTCCTGGTCGGTCGATAGCAGGATGACCTGGTGGGACGCCGCGGGGAAATAACGATCGACGAGGTTGCGGCGGTGGGAGGAGTCGAGCCGGCCCAGGGGCGTGTCGATGATGGTGGGGATCGGTCGCCCCGACGCGCGGGCCAGACCCCAGAGCATGGCGGTGGCCAAGAGCTGGCGCTCGCCGGCGGACAGGCGGTCGAACGGCAGCGGGTGTCCGTCGCCGCCGATGAGGGTGATGCGGTAGCTGTCGGGGTCGATCCGCAGCCGATGGGCCAGCCCCGGCTTGTGCAG
>NZ_CAJXYK010000004.1 GCF_913063425.1 uncultured Thiohalocapsa sp. | reverse complement strand
CGGCTCCCTGCGCCTTGCCTGGCACGCCCGGAGACGCCCTCGCGACGGCCGGCAGATTTTTCACAACCTCTGAGCGCGCGCCTGGGGGATGCCGATTGCCTGGGCAGGCGCGCGTCTCCCAACAGCCACCACAGCGTCACCTGGGTGCCGAGCATCAATCGCAGGCGGCGTCGAGCAGCTCGGCCATGTGGAAGCGCCCGCAGCGCTCGCAGGGCACGCCATCGTCGTGGTGGAAGCAGTGGAGGACGGCATCCTCCACCCGTCGCGACATCACCCCGGCGCAGCTGATCGACAATCTGCTGAGCGCCTTCGAGGGCGGCGTCATCCTCTCCCGCCTGGACGCCCGCCCCGCGCTCCTGGCCGAGCAGATCCATCAGCATCGGCACTACGTCGAGCTGCTGTTTCCGACCCCGGGCGATGCAACGGCCGGGTAACGCGCCGAGACCGAACAGGGGCAGCGCCGGTCCGCGCCCGCCGGGCGCCGGGCATGGTCCCGGGCCCGCCCGGGAGACCGGCAGCGCCCGCCCCCGCGGGGCGGACGCGAGCGCCGGCCTTCAGCCGCCGGCGCAGCAACCCGCAGGCGTCTTACCCAAGAGCTTGCGGTTCAGCCGCAGCAGCGTCTCCAGGCTCTTCCACTGCACGACCATCAGCGGCAGCAGCAGCACGAAGAAGGCCGGCGTCAGCGGCGTGATCAGCCCGTTGCCCACCAGCCCGAACATGATCCAGAACCAGCCGAAGACGAAGAAGGCCACGCCCGGGCAGATCAGGCTGTAGGCCCCCGGGCTCTGCAGGTCGCCCATCACATAGTCCCGGAAGTAGCCGAGTCGGCGCATGACGACGTAGCCCAGAAGCCCGAACAGGATCTGAAGCGACAGGATCACGGAGGTCAGCACGAACAGCGCCGGCTTCGGCACCGCAAGCCCGAAGCCGTGCTGCAGCCCCATGATCAGCCGCACCAGGGTGATGCCGGACAGGGTCAGGATGGGGATCAGAATCCACAGGCTCGGCGCGGCGGCGGCGCTGATGCCGTGGCGCAGCATGGCCTGCACGCCCACCACCAGCTTCACGAGCCCGAGCAGCGCCGACAGGCTCAGAAAGAAGATCGCGAAGAAGAGCCCGACAGCATTCACCACCTGGCTCTGGCTCATGGCGCCGGGTGCAGCGAAGGCCACCGCGATCATCGCGAAGGCGAAGATGGGCATCATCTGCCCCAGGTTGGCATTGCCGACGAAATCGAAGGTGCCCGTCATCATCAGCCGGGCCAGATAGCCACCGTAGAGCCTGAGCGCCCAGACCCCAAGCGCCAGCAGCACCGCCAGCACCCCCGGGAACAGGTACTCGGCATAGTCCCAGAGCCCCGGCACCGTCACCGAGCCCACCACGAACAGCACATTGATGGTCATGGTGAGCGTCAGCGGCAGCGCCATCAGCGCCACGTCCTTGTTGCCAGCGCGCAGACGCTGAAACGCCTCGCTGCGCCGCCAACGCCGGTAATGGGCAAGATTCCACACCAGCAGGCGCAGATGCAGCACCGCCATAGCCAGGAGCCCACCGACACCGAGCAGCAGCAGCGGTCGCAGCCACTCAGGCCCTCTGGCCCAGAGCGCCAGCAGATCGTCCGCCGTCACCAGGGGCGTGCCCGGGTGCGGCACCAGGAACAGGAAGTACAGGAAGAAGGTCACCGTAAGCCCGCCGGCGCCGAGCGCCGCCAGGAAGTACAGCGGGTGATACTCGGAGGTCTCGATCCGTTTCACACTACGACTCCACCGAAGGTTTGACGTTGGAGACAGTATTTTAGTATCCGCTAATACTCTGCATTGCGAAATGTCAACAACTCGAAACGGGCTGGCGCCCGTTTCGGGTCGTCACCTGCTCGTGACACCGCGCCGGCGGCGTTACGCCTCCCCGGCGTTGCCGCGCCGCGCGGGGACGTGATTGGGTCGCCACGGGCTCCAGGCGCGGCCAACGACCCGTCGCGCCGGGGTTATCATCGGCCTCTTTTCCGATCCGCCAGCGAGCCCAAAGCCATGCCCGAGCGACTCCGACACCTGAAGCTCTATCTTGCCCTCGTCCCCGTCTTCTTCGCCGTAGACCTGCTCTGGCTCGGTGTCATCGCCGTGGATTTCTACCAGGCGCAGATCGGTCATCTGCTGGCACCGCAGGTGGACTGGGCGGCGGCGGTGACCTTCTATCTGCTGTTCATCGGCGGCATCCAGTACTTCGGGGTGCGGCCGGGGCTCGCGTCCGGGCGCATCGCCGACGCGGCGCTGAACGGCGGGCTGTTCGGATTCTTCACCTACATGACCTACGAGCTCACCAACCGCGCCACGCTGCCGGCCTGGCCGCTGGCCATGGTGTTCGCGGACACCGCCTGGGGGGTGCTGCTGTCCGCCGTGGTGGCGAGCATCGGCTGCTGGATCGGGCTGCGGTTGGGGATGGGGCCCGCGGCAGAGACCGCTCGGGCGGCGCAGCGCTGAGCGCGCAAAGCTCATCAGGCATCGATTTTTCATCGCAACCGGACAATGCCCGCCGTCAACCACCACGCCGGGTGACGGTCAGTTTCGTTGCCGGGTCGACTTCGATGGCCGCGGGCCGGGCCGGCGGGTGACGCCGCGTTGGGCCGGCAGCCCGGCGATGGCGAGCAGCTCGTCCAGCTCCTCGTCGGTCAGCTCCCGCCACTGCCCCGGCAGCGGCCGGGCGCCGAGGATGATGTTGCCGAAGCGCACGCGCTTCAGGCGGCTCACCTCGCAGCCAACGGCCTCCCACAGCCGGCGCACCTCGCGGTTGCGGCCCTCCACCAGCAGCACGTGGAACCAGCGGTTGGCGCCGCTGCCACCGGATTCGACGATCTCCTCGAAGCGCGCGGGGCCGTCGTCCAGCTGCACGCCCTGCACCAGCTGCTCCAGGGCGCCGTCGGGGATGTCGCCGTGGATGCGCACGGCATACTCGCGCTCCACCTGCCGGGATGGGTGCATCAGCCGGTTGGCGAGCTCGCCGTCGTTGGTCACCAGCAGCAGGCCCGCGGTGTTGAGGTCGAGGCGGCCGACGGTGATCCAGCGCCCGTCGCGGATGCCGGGCAGCCGGCGGAAGATGGTCGGCCGGCCTTCCGGGTCGCGGCGGGTCACCACCTCGCCCTCGGGCTTGTGGTAGGCGAGCACCCGCACCCGGGCCTTACGCGGGGGGCGGCGCTTCAGCGCCTCGCCGTCGACACTGATGCGGTCGGTGGGCAGCACCCGGTCGCCGAGCTTGGCAAGCTGGCCGTTGACGCGCACGCGGCCGTCGGCAATCCAGCCCTCAAGCGTGCGGCGGGAGCCGAGCCCGGCCTCGGCGAGGACCTTTTGCAGGCGCACGGCCGCGTCCGCCGGTGCCTGGGCGCGCGGGCCAGACAGGCGTTGCGGCAGGCTCTGCCGCACGCCCTTGGACCCGCCGGGTGCGCGCTTGGTGCGCAGACGCGCCGGGCGCCGGTCTGCGCCGTCCGCATCGCCGCCGGTACGCCCGGCTTCGCCGCCGCGAGCATGGTCACTGCGCTGACCGCTCGGTGCTTTGGGCCGCGGCGGGCGCCGTCTAGTCGGGCCGCTCATGATCGGACTCCGGTCGGTCGGGGTCGCGCGGCGCCGCTGACTCCTGCTCGGCACCGCCCTCGGGCGGGATCGTCGCCAGCGGCTCGGCGGACGCGTCGTCCACCGCGGCGGTGGGCACCGTCGCCTGCACGCCGGCGGCGAGCGCATCGGCCGCCTGCGCCGCCGCGTCCATGGCGGCGTCGCCGGCGGCCTTCAGCTGCTCGTCGAAGAAGGCGGGGTCGCGCAGCTCGGCGAGCGGCGGCAGATCATTCAGGGAGCGCAGGCCGAAGTAGTCCAGGAACCTGCGGGTGGTGGCGTAGAGCGCGGGGCGGCCGGGCACGTCGCGGTGGCCGACGACGCGAATCCACTCCCGCTCCGTCAGGGTCTTGACGATCTGGGTGCTCACGGCGACGCCGCGGATGTCTTCGATCTCGCCGCGGGTGATGGGCTGACGGTAGGCGATGAGCGCCAGGGTCTCGAGCAGGGCCCGGGAGTAGCGCGCGGGCTTCTCCTCCCACAGCCGCGCCACCCAGGGCGCCACGGCCCGGCGCACCTGGATGCGCCAGCCGCCGGCGACTTCCACCAGCTCGATGCCCCGCTCCTGGTACTCCGCGGTGAGATCGGCCACGGCGGCGCGGATCTCGTCGCGGGCGGGGCGGCGCTCCTCCGGATACAGGCCCAGGATCTGGTCCAGGGTGAGCGGCCCGCCGGCGGCCATGAGCGCCCCTTCCACCACCTGCTTCACGGGTGGCGTGGCGAGCGAGAGGGCGTTGATGGGAGTGACGTCGGCGCCCTCGATGGCCGTGTCGCCGGTATCCGGCTGCTCCCAATCGCCGCCGCTCATGCCTCGCCGCTCCGCAGGCGCACGTGGATGGGGGCATAGGCCTCGGCCTGCACCAGCTCCAGCGTCGCCGCCTTCACCAGCTCCAGGATGGCGAGGAAGCTCACCACCACGCCGGCGCGGCCCTCGGTGACGTCGAACAGGGCCTCGAAGGGCAAGAAGCCGCCGTGCTGCACCAGCGCCAGCACCCGGGACATGCGCTCGCGCAGCGACAGGGACTCACGCTCCACACGGTGGCTGGTGAACAGGTCCGCCCGGCGCATCACATCCCGCAGCGCCGCCAGCACCTCGCCCAGCTCCACCGTCGGCGGGATGCGGCGGATGTGCTCCGAGGACACCTCGGCGGCCACCGGGAAGTTGTCGCGGCCCTCCCGCGGCAGGCCGTCCAGGTCCTGCGCCGCCTGCTTGAAGCGCTCGTACTCCATCAGCCGGCGCACCAGCTCGGCACGGGGGTCGGCATGCTCTTCTTCGCTGGTCTCCGGGCGCGGCAGCAGCATGCGGGATTTGATCTCGCAGAGCATGGCGGCCATCACCAGGTACTCCGCCGCCAGCTCCAGGCGCAGCTCCTTCATGAGCTCCACGTACTCCATGTACTGGCTGGTGATCTGGGCGATGGGGATGTCCAGGATATCCAGGTTCTGCCTGCGGATCAGATACAGGAGCAGGTCCAGCGGTCCCTCGAAGGCGTCCAGAAAGACCTCCAGCGCATCCGGCGGGATGTACAGGTCCTCCGGCAGCTTGAGCAGCGGGGCGCCACGGACGATGGCCAGCGGTGCCGCATCCATGTCCGGCGCGCCGGCGGCGTCCGGCACCGCGGGGGCGGCCTCGGCCTCCGATTGCTCGGGGGTGCTCAAATCCGTCAGCCCTGCACCAGCGACATGGCGTGGCGGACCTCGTCCATGGTCTCCCGGGCCACGTCGCGGGCGCGCTCGCAGCCCTCGTTGATGAAGCTGCGCACCGTATCGGGCTGGGCTTCCAGCTCCGCGGCGCGCTGCTGGATGGGCGTCAGCTCGGCGCGCACGGCATCGATGACGGGCTGTTTGCACTCGATGCAGCCGATGTCGGCGGTGCGGCAGCCGGCCTGTACCCACTGCTTGATGCCCGCGTCCGAGTACACCTCGTGGAACTGCCACACCGGGCAGACATCCGGGTTGCCGGGATCGGTGCGGCGCACGCGGGCCGGGTCCGTGGGCATGGTGCGGAGCTTCTGCGCCACTTCGTCCGGGTCGTCCCGCAGCGCGATGGTGTTGCCGTAGGACTTCGACATCTTCTGCCCGTCCAGTCCGGGCATCTTCGCGGCGCGGGTCAGCAGCGGCTGCGGCTCCGGCAGGATCACGCGCCCACCGCCTTCCAGGTAGCCGAACAGCCGCTCACGATCACCGACGGTGATGTTGGCCTGGGTCTCCAACAGCGCGCGGGCCTTCTCGAGCGCCTGCTGATCGCCCTGCTCGGTCCAGCTGCGGCGCAACTGATCGAACATCTTGGCGTTTTTCTTGCCCATCTTGCGCTTGGCCTGCTCGGCCTTCTCTTCGAAGTCCGGCTCGCGGCCGTAGATGTGGTTGAAGCGCCGGGCGATCTCGCGGGTCATCTCCACATGCGCCACCTGGTCCTCGCCCACGGGCACCTGACCTGCCTTGTAGATGAGGATGTCCGCGCTTTGCAGAAGCGGATACCCGAGGAAGCCGTAGGTGGCCAGGTCCTTCTCCTTCAGTTTCTCCTGCTGGTCTTTGTAGCTCGGCACCCGCTCCAGCCAGCCGAGCGGCGTGATCATGGACAGGAGCAGGTGCAGCTCCGCGTGCTCCGGCACCCGCGACTGGATGAACAGGGTGGAGGAGCCGGCACTGACGCCGGCGGCGAGCCAGTCGATGACCATGTCCCAGCTCGCCTGCGGGATACCCGACGGGTCCTCGTAGTCCGTGGTGAGCGCATGCCAGTCGGCGACGAAGAAGAAGCATTCGAGCTCGTGCTGGAGCTCGACCCAGTTCTTGAGCACACCGTGGTAGTGGCCGAGGTGCAGGCGCCCGGTGGGCCGCATGCCGGAGAGGACGCGGGTATTCTGAGGGGATACGGGGGTCACGGATGAGGGCCTTGTCGCCGGCGCGCCGCCGTTGTGACAGGACGACGCGTCAAATGGGGAAACGGTCGCGCACCAGGGCCTGTGCCGGCATCGCCGTCAGCACACCGCTCACCACCGGCCGCAGGGCGGCGCCGAGCAGGCCCGGCGGATTGCCATTGGGCAGGAACAGCAGCAGCAGCAGAATGAAGATGCCATAGGGCTCCAGGCGCGAGAAGCCTGCCGCCAGCCGTGGCGGCAGCAGGGCGTTCAGGATACGGCCCCCATCCAGCGGCAGCAACGGGAAGAGGTTGAGCGCCATCAGCACCAGATTGATGACGATGCCCACCACGCACATCTCGACGAATAGCTGAAGCAGCCAGGTGGGCACCGGCACGACCATGATCACCAACGCCATCAGCTTGATGGCGAGTCCCCAGGCGAAGGCCATGATGAGATTGACGCCGGGCCCGGCAGCGGCCACCAGCGCCATGTCCCAGCGCGGGTCGTTCAGGCGGCGCCAGTCCACCGGCACCGGCTTGGCCCAGCCGAACAGGAAGGGCACCCCCACCAGGGTCTTGGACGTCAAAAAGATGGCCGCCGGCACCAGCACCGTGCCCACCGGGTCGATGTGCTTGAGGGGGTTGAAGGTCACCCGGCCCATCAGGAATGCGGTCGGGTCGCCACGGCGGTTGGCCACCCAGCCGTGGGCGGCCTCGTGCACCGTGATGGCGAGCAGCACGGGCGGGGCGATGAGCAGGAGCAGCAGCAGGGTTTGCAGCAGTTGTGTCATAGCGGCGCGTGCCGCAGCACGCGTGGGGTTGTCATCAAGGCGTTTGCGGACAGGGGCATCAGCCGCCGAACAGCGATGCATCGCCCCGGCCGTGGCGCAGCACGGCGGGCGGGTCGCGGGTCATGTCCACCACGGTCGTCGGCTCGGTGCCGCAGGAGCCGCCGTCGATGATGAGGTCCACACAGTGGTCCATGTGATCGCGGATGTCATACATGTCGGCCAGCGGCTCGTCTGCATCGGGCAGGATCAGTGTGGTACTGAGAATGGGCTGATCCAGCGCCGCAAGCAAGTCACGCACGATGGGTGTATCCGGCACCCGGATGCCGATGGCCCGCCGCTTCGGGTGCAGCAGGCGCCGCGGCACCTGCTTC
The DNA here is from genome assembly GCF_913063425.1 of uncultured Thiohalocapsa sp. Classification (GTDB taxonomy): domain Bacteria; phylum Pseudomonadota; class Gammaproteobacteria; order Chromatiales; family Chromatiaceae; genus Thiohalocapsa. Next base: position 176,751 of record NZ_CAJXYK010000004.1, on the reverse strand, counting down.
GTGGCCTGCACGATGAAGGTGTAGGGCCCCGGCGTCAACGTTTTGAGTAGGCGGTAGGCAACATTGTCGATGCGCGCATAGGTGGCGATCTCGGACAGATCCCGACACACCAGCGTGAAATGGTGCTTGTCGTCCACGCGGCGGATCATGCGGATGCGATCCAGCGCGGACTTCTCGCCGATGCGGCAGCCGAGCGCGTAGCAGGAATCCGTCGGGTAGACGATGACGCCGCCGGCACCCAGCACCTCCGCCGCCCGGGCGATGCGCCGCGGCTGCGGATTGCGCGGGTGGATGTCGAGGTAATCGGCCATGTATCGGCAGGCTCCGTGCCGCCCTGCTGCCCGCTGCGCGCCGCGGCGACCCGGCGCGGGCTAGGCGGCGGCGCGCCGCACCGTGCCGAAGGCGGGTGCGGTCCAGACCGGTGTGCAGCCCTCCGGCAGCGGCGGCAGCCGGCCGAGCTCGATCCAGGGCTTTTCCGGGCCGTGGTAGTCGGAGCCGGCGGAGGCGAGCAGTCCTTCGTCGCGCGCATGACGGGCATAGACGTAGTAATCGTCCTTGCTGTGACTGCCGGAGACCACCTCCAGCCCCCGGCCGCCGCATTCCTTCAGCTCGCCCAGGAGGCGACGCATCTTGCTGCGGGTGAAGCCGTAGCGCGCCGGGTGGGCGATGACCGCGATGCCGCCGGCGGCGTGGATCCACCCCAGGGCCTCTTCCAGCGTCGTCCACTCGCCGGGCACATGGCCGGGCTTGCCACTGACCAGGAAGCGTTTGAAGACGTCACGCACATCGGCCGCGGCACCGCGCTCCACCAGAAAGCGTGCAAAGTGGGTGCGGCCGATGAGCGTGCCGGCGGCGTAACGGCGGGCGCCCTCCAGGGCGCCGTCCCAGCCGGCCCGGGCCAGCCGGTGACCGATCTCCTCGGCGCGCCAGACGCGATACGCCTGGAGACCCGCGAGGCCGGACAGCAGCGTGTCGCAGGTGGTATCGACGGCGAGCCCCACAACATGGACGGTGCGCCCGCCCCAGGTGACGGAGACCTCCACGCCCGGAATGAGCCGCAGGCCAGCGGCGTCGGCGGCGGTCTGTGCCTCGGCGATGCCGGCAAGGGTGTCGTGATCGGTGAGCGCGAGGGTCTCGACACCGGCTGCCGCCGCGCGCTCCACCAGTGCAGTGGGCGTGAGCGTGCCGTCGGAGGCGGTGGAATGGGTGTGCAAATCTGGGATCTTGAGCATTACAGTAGTTTAACCGATTCCGGTTTCCGCCATCCGCACAGTCTCCTGCGTGCGCTGGACCAGGGCGGCGCCGGGCTGCATGGGCGCTCGCCCGCTGTCACGCGGGCGGCGTGGCTGCTATCCTCGCCGCCCATGTTGCCCCCGTGTGAGCCCGTCGCCATCCGGGACGAGCTCCAGCGCATCCTCGATGCCCTGCTGGAGCACGACCCGCCCGCAAGCGCGCCGCCCGACCAAGAGCCGGTGCCCGTTGCGCTGTCCGCCCTCGCCGGCGCGCTGAGCGAGGCCCTGAGCTCCCTCGCGCGCTGCATCCACGGGGACGCGACGGCGGCAGCGCCGACACTGGAGCGCGTCGGCGACCACGCCGTGGACCTGCTGGAGCGAACGGCGCTGTGCGCCCAGCAGGCGGGCGCCACCAGCGCAGCCCAGGAGCTGCGCGGGCTGCTGCTGGCGCTGGCCTGCTGTGTGGCTCGCAACGGCGGTGAGCTGAGCCACCTCAAGCCCGTGGCCGATGCCGTCGCCGAGCAGGCCGAGCTGGCACCGGACCCCGCCCGGAGCCGTGTGCTCTACCAGATGACCGACGACATCGCCCAGGGCCTGTCCTCGAAGTTCAGCGGCGCATCGCCGGGCAGCGAGCGCTGGGCGCACTGGCGGGAGCTGCTCCTGAGCCGCGCCGTCATCGCCACGCGCACGCTGGAGCCGCAGCTGATGGCGCCCGCCTTCGACGCGCTGGCGGAGGAGCTGCCGGCGGACGCAGCGGCCTTCTTCAGCGAGGGCATGGATCGGCTGGATTATCCGCACGCGGTGCGCGAGCTGATGCAGCGTTATCACGACGCCGACGCAGCGCGCGGGCGCCTGCACTGACGGCCCCTGCGCCAGCGCATCGTCAGGGCAGCGTGCCGCCGCGCCCAACCCGAGACACCCATGAAGCTTCTGTTCGACCTCTTTCCGGTGATCCTCTTCTTCGTGGCCTACAAGGTCCAGGGGATCTACACCGCCACCATCGTCGCCATCCTCGCCGCCGCGCTGCAGGTGGCCTGGGTGCGCCTGCGCCACGGGCGCACCGAGCGCATGCACCTTGCCACCCTCGGACTGCTGGTGCTGTTCGGCGGCATGACCATCGCGCTGCGCGACCCCACCTTCGTCATGTGGAAGCCGAGCATCGTCAACTGGCTCTTTGCGCTGGTCTTCCTCGGCGGGCAGTTCATCGGCGACAAGCCCCTGGTGCAGCGGTTCATGGGGCATGCGGTGACGGCCCCCGCGCAGGTGTGGCAGCGGCTGAACCTGGCCTGGGTGGCCTTCTTCGTGGTGTCGGGCCTGGTCAACCTGTACGTGGTCTATGTCGGCAGCGGCTTCTACGAGGCCAAGGAGGCGCTCATCACCGCCAGCGGCCAGGCGCAGGTGGATCTCGCCACCTGCGCCGAGCAGTTCGCCGGCAGCGTGCTCTCACTCTGTGAGCAGGCCCACGCCGCCGAGGCCGCCTGGGTCGATTTCAAGCTGTTCGGTATGATGGGCATGACGCTCGTGTTCGTGCTCGCGCAGGCGTTCTATCTGGCCCGGCACATCGAGCCGGACAGCACCGCCGTGCCCCTGGAGGACGCCGCAGCACAGGAAGCCGATGCCGGCAACCGCTGACCGAGGAGGCCCATCGCGTGCTCTATGCCATCATCGCCACCGACCATCCGGACAGCCTCGCGGCGCGGCGGCGCACCCGCCCCGCACACCTCGCGCGGCTGGAGGCCCTGCAGGCGGAAGGCCGCCTGGTGCTCGCCGGTCCGCATCCGGCCGTGGATGCCGCGGACCCGGGTGAGGCCGGCTTCACCGGCTCCCTGGTGGTGGCGGAGTTCGACGACCTCGCCGCGGCGCAGGCCTGGGCCGACGCCGATCCCTATGTCGCCGCCGGTGTCTATCGCGAGGTCCAGGTCAAGCCCTTCAATCGGGTGCTGCCGCGCTGACGCCAACGTGCAAGCGGGCGGTCGCAGGGGGCAGCAGCGACGCCGCACCGCGCACCGAGCACCCAGCCCAAGACGCCTGCCGCGGCGATCGCCGCCGGGCGCAGATCTTCGCCATGCCATCACCAACCTGAGGGATACGTCCGATGCCATTTCCAAGCACCCCGAAACGCCTCCTGGGCGCCGCCCTGGCGGCCGTCATGCTGGCCCAGCCTGCGCTCGCGCAGGACGACGCCGCCGGCGATGAGACGCTGATCGCCACCATCAACGGCGAGCCCTACACCCTGGACCTCTTCCGCACCTTCTACGCCCAGCGCCTGCAGCAGGCGGGCGGCGAGAACACGCCCGACCTCCAGGAGCGGGCATTCAACGAATTCATGAATCTGGTGGTCGCCGCCCAGGATGCCGAGCAGCGCAAGCTCGCCGAGCGCACGAACGTGCAGACGGCGCTTGAGCTCCAGCGCATGCTGGTGCTCTCCCAGGCCGCCCTCCAGTCCATCGCCGCGGAGACCGAGGTCACCGACGACGAGCTGAAGCAAGCCTACGAGCAGTTCAAGGAACAGGCCAAGCGCACCGAATACAAGGCCCGCCACATCCTGGTGGACGACCAGGACAAGGCCAAGGACATCGCCAAGCAGGTCGGCAAAAAGAAGGCCAGGAACTTCGAGAAGCTGGCCGAAGAGCACTCGCTCGGCCCCACCGCCGACAAGGGCGGCGACCTCGGCTGGTTCGACGCGCGGCAGATGGTGAAGCCCTTCGCGGACGCCGTGGCCCAACTCAAGCCGGGCGAGTGGACGGAGCAGCCGGTGCAGACCCAGTTCGGGTGGCACGTCATCCTGCTGGAGGAGACACGGGACGCGGAGCCGCCCTCCTTCGAGGATGCCAAGCCGAACCTCGAAGCGGCGGTGAAGCGCCAGAAGGTCGCAACCAAGCTCGCCGAGATGCGCAACGGGGCGATGGTGGACCTGAACGAGGACGTGGTGAAGGTCGAGGAGCCGTCCGAGTAAGCATCAGGCCTGGGTGTCGGCGCGGTTTGCCCGCGCCGGTGGCGCCGAAAGCCGTCGCGGCGGGAAAGGCCGCCCCCTCGTCAGGGCCCGCATGCTTTGGTCACCCGCCGGTCGCCGAGTTGCTGCAGCGGACGCGCATTGGTCCCCACCAGCGCCGCCAGGCGCTCGAGATCCGCCTGCGCCACCTCAAGCGGCGTGCGCAGCACATACCAGTGCACGCCCTCGGTGCAGGGCGGGCGCGTCAGTGAGCCCATGTAGGCGAAGTAGTCCTTGCGCCCCGGCAGCAGGAACAGCGGGTTCACGCCGACGTTGCGCCCGTAGTAGGACTTTCCCGGCACCATCGGCGCATGCTCCAGCACCCGCCGCAGCATGCTGTTGACCCGTGGCCCCGCGATGATCGGCACCGCCACGACGGCGATATCGCCGCGATTGTTGGCGTGGATGAGCTGGACTTCCGCCGCCGCACGCGCGCCGTTGATGACGTGCTCCGAGGGCACGTGGAAGCGCAGCTCCACCAGCTCGTAGCTCAGGCCCTCGATGAGCAGATGGCTGCCGCGGTCGTAGCCGAGACGCAACGCCCGGCCGTCGTTGGTGACATAGAGCGGGCTGCTGCGGTAGCGAAAACGCAGCGGCTCGCAGGGCGCCGCCACCGCCATGGACTCGGTGAGCGCCACCGGCGACTGGGTCTCGGTACGGGCGCAGGCGTCGTAGGCGGAGTCCAGCTGCGCCCAATGCTCCGGCCCCTGCTCGCCGCTGTAGGCCCAGCGGGGCATGGCATCAGGGTCCGGCAGGGCAATGCCCGTCTCCCAGGCAGCCCCCGGCAACGACACCAACCCCAGCGCCACCAGGCTGATGGCCGCCGCGGGACGCGCCCGAGCGGCCCCAGCGGACTGAGCATGGCTGTGCAGCGCCTGCGACATGGACCCGCGGCCCTCAGTCGTCGCCGGGCTTGCGCTTGAGCCCGGCGATGGGCACCACGGTCGTGGACGGCGGCTCGTCCGCATAGTACGGACGCTCACCACCGCGGCCCTCGGCGTCCGCCAGCGCCTTCTCCCGGGCGGAGATCAGTGCCAGGCACTGGCGCACGTCCTGGATGGTGTTATCGGACAGCGGATGCTTCATGCCGGGGGGCGGCGTCACGTCCTTGATGATGGCGGCGAGCGTCTTGCGCATGGCCACCAGGATCTGCTGCTCTTGACTGAGCTCGGGCATCTGACTCCTCCGTTCGGATCGGGCCTTCACAGCTTGACGGGAGCGGGTCGGGACATGGCGCCAAAGGGCGCCCCGACCGGCCGGAGCGACTCTATCGCCCCGGGCGTCAGGGTCGGGGCGAGCGGTGCATTATTCACCTGCCATGCCACGGCAGGCAAACGCCGACCGACGCAGCCACGCGGACAGCGGCCCTCAGGACGCCGACTGCGCCGGCATATAGGCGCCGTCCGTGAGGGCCACCAGGCCGTCCTCGTCCAGGATGGCGACACCCTGGGACGCCGCCTTGGCGCGCTTGGAGCCCGCATCGGCGCCCGCCAGCAGGTAGTCGGTCTTGCCGGAGACGCTGCCGGTGACCTTGGCGCCGAGGGCCTCCAACTGCGCCTTCACCGCGTCCCGCGGCCGGCTCAGGGTCCCGGTGATGACGAAGGTCCTGCCCGCCAGCGGCTGCCCGCCCCCTTCCGGCGCCTCAGCGGCGGCGCTCGGCGTCTCCCAGCTGACGGCGCCGAGGGCCGGGTCCAGCAGCTTGGCGATGACCTCGCGGTTGTGGGGCTGGTGGAAGAAGCTCACGATGTGGGCGGCAACCACCGGCCCCACCCCTTCCACCAGGCTCCGCTTGCCGCCCTGGAAGTCCGCCACCGTGGCGTGGCGCAGCGCGGCCAGATCCGGCCAGCGCCCGGCGATGCGCGCCGCCGCCGCCGGGCGCAGCCCCCGGATGCCGAGCCCGGCGAGCCAGTCGGCGAGGGACTCGTCCCCGGGCGCGGCGTCGGGATGCTCATCGAGCCAGTCCAGCAGGGCGGCAGCGGTCTTCTCGCCTATGCCCTCGACGCCGGGCGTCTCGACGATAAAGGTGTCCAGGTCCGCGTCCATCAGCGGGGCCAGATCGCGGAAATGCGCCGCCAGCGCCTGCGCCGTGGCCTCACCCACCTCGCGGATGCCAAGCGCATAGATGAAGCGCGCGAGCGTCGTGCGGCGGCTGCGGTCCAGTGCCTCCACCAGGTTCTGGGCGGACTTCTCCGCCATGCGCTCAAGGCCCGCGTAGTCCGGCACGCCGAGCGCGTACAGGTCCGCCGGGTCCTGCACCAGGTCCTGCTCCACCAATTGCTCGATGAGCTTGTCACCGAGCCCGTCGATGTCCATGGCCCGACGCGAGGCGAAGTGCTTGAGCGCCTCCTTGCGCTGCGCAGCGCAGGTGAGCCCGCCGCTGCAGCGGGCGACGGCCTCGCCCTCGGCGCGGATCACGTCCGAGCCGCACACGGGGCACTGTGCCGGTAGCTGCACCGGCTCAGTGCCTTCAGGGCGCAGGGACTCGACGACGCTTACCACTTCCGGGATCACGTCCCCGGCGCGGCGCACGATGACCGTGTCGCCGGCGCGCACGTCCTTGCGGTGCACCTCGTCGATGTTGTGCAGCGTGGCGTTGCTGACGGTGACGCCGGCCACGTCCACGGGCTCAAGCCGAGCCACCGGGGTCACGGCGCCGGTGCGGCCCACCTGGAACTCCACGGCGCGCACCAGCGTCTGCTCCTCCCGCGGCGGATACTTGTAGGCGATGGCCCAGACCGGGTCCCGCGCACGAAAGCCGAGCCTGCGCTGGGCCTGGATATCGTCCACTTTGAAGACCACGCCGTCGATTTCGTAGTCGAGGCTGTCGCGGCGCTCGCCGATGGCGCGGTGATAGTCGATGCAGCCGTCGGCGCCCGTCACCACGCGGGACTCCGGCGAGACCCTGAGCCCCCAGTCCCTGAAGGCCGCCAGCGCGCCGCTCTGGGTCGGCCCGAGGTCGCTGCCCTCCACGGCGCCGAAGCCGTAGCAGAACATGGTGAGGGGGCGCGTGGCGGTCACCGCCGGGTCCAGCTGGCGCAGGCTGCCCGCGGCGGCATTGCGCGGGTTCTTGAAGGGGGTCTGGCCGGCGTCGAGCATCTGCTGCTTGAGCCGCTCGAAGGCCGCGAGCGGGAGGTAGACCTCGCCGCGAACCTCCAGCAGCCGCGGCCAGCCGGAGCCCTGCAGGCGCAGCGGCACGGCACCGATGGTGCGCACCTGGGCCGTCACATCCTCGCCGACGCTGCCGTCGCCGCGGGTGGCGCCACGGGTGAGAATGCCGTCCTCGTAGAGCAGGCTGATGGCGAGGCCGTCGAGCTTGGGCTCGGCCACATAGGCCACCGCATCGGCACCCAGGTCCTTGCGGATGCGGCGGTCGAAGTCGTGCACATCGCCATCGCTGCGGGCATTGCCGAGGGAGAGCATGGGCACGCGGTGGCGCGCTTCGGCAAAGCGCTCACCGGGGGCCGCCCCCACGCGCTGGGTCGGCGAGTCGGGCGTGCGCAGCTCCGGGTGCTCGGCCTCCAGGTCCTGAAGCTCGCGGAACAGCCGGTCATAGGCGGCGTCCGTGATCTCCGGGTCGTCGAGGACGTAGTAGCGGTAGTTGTGGTGGTGCAGCTGTGTGCGCAGCGCCTCGGCCCGCCGCACCGCATCGGCGGGCGCGCTCACGATGCCTCAGCGTCCTCGTCACCACCCTGAAGCAGCGCCCGCACCTGCGCGCGCAGCGCCTTGGCATCGGCGTCGCGCAGGGGCTCGCGCTGGGGTCCGCGGATGTCGCCGCCGAGCAGCTCCGCCATGACGCGGGTGGCGTCCAGCATCTCGTCGAAGACCATGAGGTCGCTCGGCTCGCCCTGGAACTGGGCGAACACCGCGAGCCCCGGGCTGCTGAAGTCTGTCATGTCCGCGAACGGGAAGGTGCCGGGCTTCACCAGGTTGGCCATGCTGAACAGCGGCTCGCCGTCCGGCGTGTCGCCACGGGTGCGGTGGAAGATCTGCATCTCGCCCGGGCGCAGCTTGCAGCGCCCGGCGGCGCTCAGGATCTCGTCGCCGGCGAAGGTGCCGCCCCGGCTCGTGACATAGAGCTGGATCAGGAGCTGATCCCCCGCGGACGCGGCGCCCGATGACGCCTCGGACGCGGCCGGGGCGGCCTGCGCGGCAGCGTCCGCGTCCATGTCGACAGCCTCGCGCCCGGCGCCTGGCGTCACCGCGGGCTCGTCCTCCAGGCCGCCGAGATTCGGCTCGTGGCGCCGGCGCTCGGCGCTGCCCGTTCGGCTGCGCCGGGGTGCGGGCTTGGACGGACGCTCGGCGCTCCGCTCTCCGCTGCCCGCGGAGTCGGCGCGCTGCTTCTCCCAAAGATAGAGCCCGATCAGGAACACGGCCCCGACGACGACCAGAATCAGGCGCAAAGTTGCGGCGTCCATTCGGTGCTCGCCCCCTCTCATGCTCGCTTATGTGTGGATGCGCGGCTGCGCATCGGCGGCGGCAGTATAGCAGCGCACCCGCCGCCGGTCGGTGTCCGCCGGCCGGCGGATTCGGGCCAGCCGGGCCGCAGGTGCCGGCACTGCGGACCGGGATGCGCGGCAGCGGCGCGGCTTCAGGACACCGCGGCCAGGCGCGCGGCCTCGTCCACGTCCACGGCCACCAGTCGCGACACCCCGGGCTCGTGCATGGTGACGCCGATGAGGTGGTCGGCGATCTCCATGGTCACCTTGTTGTGGGTGATGAAGATGAACTGCACCTGGTTCGAGAGGGAGCGTACCAGCTCGCAGAAGCGCCCGACATTGGCGTCGTCCAGCGGCGCGTCCACCTCGTCCAGCATGCAGAAGGGCGCCGGGTTGAGCTGGAAGATGGCGAACACCAGGGCCACCGCCGTCAGCGCCTTCTCGCCGCCGGAGAGCAGGTGAATGCTCGCGTTCCGCTTGCCCGGCGGGCGCGCCATGATGGCCACGCCGGTGTCCAGCAGGTCGTCGCCGGTGAGCTCCAGGTAGGCGTGACCGCCGCCGAACACCCGCGGGAAGAGCTGCTGAAGGCCCTGGTTGACGCGCTCGAAGGTGTCCTGAAAGCGCGCCCGGGTCTCGCGGTCGATCTTGCGGATGGCCGCCTCCAGCGTCTCCAGTGACTCGCTGATGTCCGCGTGCTGCTCGTCCAGATAGCGCATGCGCTCGGACTGCTCGCGGAACTCGTCGATGGCGGCGAGGTTGATGTTGCCGAGCCGCTCGACGCGGCCCTTGACCTGCGCCAGGGCCGCTTCGTGCGCCTCGCTGGTGGCGGCGGCGTCGAGGGCGGCGATGATGTCGGCCATCACCCTGCCGCGCTCGGCCAGCTGCTCTTCGAGGGTGCGCCGGCGCACCAGCCGCTCCTGGCGCTCCAGGCGCTTGGCATCCAGCTCCTGCTGGACGGACGCGATGCCTTGCTCCAGCGTCTGCCGGCGCTGCTCGGCCTCCCGCACGGATTGATCCAGCGCCTCCATGCGCGCACGGGCCTCGCCCAGCTCGTCCTCCACCGCGATGCGCGCCTCCAGCTGGGCCTCCAGCTGCTCGCGCTGCTCGGCGACGGGCTCGGCCGCCTCGCTCAGGGCTGCAAGCAGCTCGTCGCGGCGGCTGGTGAGGGTGATCAGCTGCTCGCCGGCGCGGGCGAGCTGGGCCGTCAGTGCGTCAAGCGACGCCCGCCGGGTCTGAATCGCCACCTCCAGGCGCTGACGCTGGTCGCGCAGCGCGGTCTCGGCGGCCCTGGCCTCGGCGACCCGTGCGCGCAGGGCATCGCGCCGGGCGCCCAGGGCCTCACGCTCGGCGCTCAGGCGCTCGGTCTCTTCCAGGGCCTGGTGCAGGCGCTCGCGGGCGGCCTCAATGTCCTCGGCGGCCTCCGCGCGGGCCTCGGTGAGCTCGCGCAGCTCGTCGTCCAGCGCGGCATGACGCTCGCGCATGTGCTCCAGTCGCGAGCGCCCGGCGCCGAGTTCGGCATCCAGGGCGGCCCGGTCCCGGCTCAGGCGGCTCACGCTGTCCAGCGCATCGTCGCGGGCCTGCTCCAGGGTCTGGCGGCGCTCGGCGAGGCCGTCGTGCTGCTCCACCAGCGCTTCGATGACGCCGTCCAGCTCTTCGCTTTCCGCCTGCAGGGCGCGCAGCGCCTCGGCCCGGGCCAGGGTGCCGGCAACCTTGGGGCCGTCGCCGGGGCGGGTCAGCCAGTCGCGCCCCACCTGGGCGCCGTCGCGGGTGACGATGCGCTCGCCGGGGGCGAGCTCGGCCCGCCGCGACAGTGCCTCGCCCAGGGTGTTGGTGGTGCGGATGCCGTGCAGCAGCCCGTGCAGCGGCCAGGGGCAGCGCACCCGCGCCGCGAGGCTGTCCGGGGCCGGCGACGCCTGGTCCGGGTCGCTCTTCAGGCCGGGTCCCAGCAGGCCTAGGGGGCCGCAGTCGAGCTGCGTGCCATGGGCGTCGAGATCCGCCACGCAGAGCGCCGCCAGCAGGTCGTCGAGCACGGACTCCACGGCCGGCTCCCAGCCCGCATCCACCTCGATGCTGTCCACCAGCCGCGGCACGTCGCCGAGGCCCTGGGTCTCGATCCAGACACCGACGGCATCGTCGCCCTGCTCCAGTGCGGCATCCTGCAGGGCCTCCAGCGACGCCTGCCGGCCGCGGCAGGTCTGCAGCTCCGTGCGGGCGGCATCGAGCCGGCCGGCGACGGCGCTGCGCTCCTCCTCCAGCCGGCGCAGGGCCTCGACGCTCCGGGCCTGGTCGTCGGCGGCGGCGGCGATCTGCTCGTCCAGCGCCGCGGAGCGCGCCTCCAGCTGCTCAAGCTTGGCCGCGAGCTCCGTGGTGTCGAGCTTCTCCCGGTCGTCGGCGATGCGCGCGGCGCGTTGCTCGGCGCGGGTGATGCGCTGCTCCAGGTCGTTGATGCGGCCACGCTCGGTCTGGGCGCGCTCGGTCGGCCCGCCGGGCCCCTCCTGCAGCGCATCCCAGGCCGCCTGCCAGGCGTCGAGCTGTGACTCGGCCTCGGCGAGCGCCTCGCCCGCGGCGCCGAGGCGCTCGCCGACCTCCGCGAGCGCCGGCTCGTCGTGCGCCTGCTCCGCATTCAGCTCCGCGATGCGCGCGTCGTCGCGCTCGCGATGGCCCTCGGCGGCGGCCAGCTCCTCGCGTACCCGCGTAAGCTCGCCTTCCTGGCGGGTGCGGTTTTCTTCGGCAAAGCGGATGGCCTGCTCCAGCCGTGCGATCTCCGCGCCCACGGCGTACCAGCGGCCCTGCACGGCGTTGAAGGCATCGGAGGCCTCGGTGTGGGCGTCGCGGTCCGCCTCGATCTGCGCCTCCAGCCGGCGCTGCTCCGCTCGCCGGCGCTCAAGCTCCACCTCCAGCTCCGCCAGGGCGCGCTCGCGCCCGCTGAGATCCGCATCCAGCTCCCGCCAGCGCAGCGCGATGAGCTGATCCTCCAGGCCGTGCTCCTCCTCTTTGAGCCGGCGGTACTTCTCGGCGGTCTCCGCCTGGCGCTCCAGGTGTTTCAGCTGCTTGCCCACCTCGTCGCGCAGATCGTTGAGGCGGTCCAGGTTCTCGCGGGTGTGGCGGATGCGGTTCTCGGTCTCGCGGCGGCGCTCCTTGTACTTGGAGATGCCGGCGGCCTCTTCGATGAACAGCCGCAGCTCATCGGGCTTGGCCTCGATGAAGCGCGAGATCATGCCCTGCTCGATGATGGCGTAGCTGCGCGGCCCCAGGCCCGTGCCCAGGAACAGGTCCTGGATGTCGCGGCGGCGGCAGCGGGCACCGTTCATGAAATAGGTGGACTGGCCGTCGCGGGACACCTGGCGCTTCACGGCGATCTGATTGAAGCGGGCGAATTCGCCACCGGCGCGCCCGGCGCTGTTGTCGAAGGTCAGCTCGATGCCGGCGACACCCACGGGCTTGCGGCTGGTGCTGCCGTTGAAGATGACGTCCGCCATGGACTCGCCGCGCAGCATCTTCGCGGAGCTCTCGCCCATGACCCAGCGCACGGCGTCGATGACATTGGACTTGCCGCAGCCGTTGGGGCCGACGACGCCGACGAGGTTGCTCGGAAACTGCACCGTCGTCGCATCGACAAAGGACTTGAAGCCCGTCAGCTTGATCTTTTCCAGCCGCATCGCGGAAAGATACTGAACGGGGGTGGCCCCCACAAGCGTCCGCCGACCGATGCCGCGGCGCTGGTAGACTGCGGGGTTTGTCGGAGTACGAAGTGAAGGCGTACGGAGTATGGAGGCGGCCGGGGCCGGCGAGTCCCTGCCCGTATTTCGTACTCCGGACTCCGCACCTCTTCAAGAACCTCTTTGCAGATCTCCGCCACCGCCAGAGCTCGACCGCCGATGCCGTCCCAACCCACCAAAACCCTCGAAACCTTCGACAACCCCGAGCCCGGCCGCGACTATGTCATCCGCATCCGCGTCCCGGAGTTCACCTGTCTGTGCCCCAAGACCGGCCAGCCAGACTTCGCAGAGCTCACCATCGAGTACATTCCCGAAGCCAAGTGCGTGGAGCTGAAGAGCCTGAAGCTCTACGTCTGGTCCTTCCGCGACGAGGGCGGCTTCCACGAGGCCATGACCAACCGCATCCTGGGCGACCTGGTGGCGGCGACCCAGCCGCGCTTCATGCGCCTGACGGCGGACTTCAATGTCCGCGGCGGCATCTACACCAAAGTGGTGGCGGAGCACCGTGCACCGGGGTGGCAGGCGGCGGCGCCCGTACAGCTGCCGTGAGCGCCGCCTGGGCCATGGGCATCGGCCCCGCCGGCGGCGAGCCCCGCAACGGAATGGGCGTCGGCATCGGCGTGGATGTGGGCACCAGCGGCGTGCGCGCGCTGGCGTTGGACGCCGCCGGCAACCGTCTGGGGACAGCCACCGAGCCGCTGCCGCCACCGCAGCACAGCGCCGCCGGCGGCGTGCGGCAGGCGCCTGAGCTTTGGTGGGCGGCCCTGGTGGCGGTGCTGCGGCGCCTCACCCGGGCGCTGGACCTGGATGGCCGCCGCACAGCGCTGTGCCTGGACGCCACCTCCGCCAGCGTGCTCATCGCCGACGGCGGCGGGCGTCCACTGGGCCCTGCGCTCATGTACAACGACCGCAGCGCGGTCCAGGCCGCGGCAACGGTGGCCGCAGTGGCACCGCCCGATGCACCGGCCCTCGGCGCAGGGGCCAGCCTGGCCAAGGCCTTGCACCTGCTGGGCGCGACGCATACCGATCCGAGCGCCGGCCAGGGCGCCGACGGGGGCGCTGTACGCATCCTGCATCAGGCGGACTGGCTGCTGGGGCGGCTGCTCGGGCGCTTCGGCGACAGTGACTGGAACAACGCGCTGAAGCTCGGCTTCGACCCGGTGGCCGAGCGTTGGCCGGATTGGCTCTCGGCGCTGCTGCCGGTCGGGACCTTACCGCGGGTGCACGCCCCGGGCACGGTGCTGGGCAGGATTGCAGCCGCGGCCGCCGCCGAGACGGGGCTGCCCACGGACACCCGTCTCTGCGCAGGCACCACCGACAGCACCGCCGCCGTACTCGCCACCGGCGCCGACGCGGTGGGCGATGCGGTGACCAGCCTCGGCAGTACGCTGGTGCTGAAGATCCTCGCCGAGCGGCCGGTGACCGCGCCGGCATACGGCGTCTACAGCCACCGCCTGCGGGACGGCTGGCTGGTGGGCGGGGCGTCCAACAGCGGTGGTGCGGCGCTGCGCGCCCACTTCGACGACGCGGCGCTGGCGCGGCTCAGCACCCGCATCGACCCGGGCCGTGACAGCGGACTCGACTACTATCCGCTGCCGGGGCCGGGTGAGCGCTTCCCGGTGCAGGACCCGCACATGGCGCCAAGGCTCACACCGCGTCCGGACGATGACGCCCGCTTCCTGCACGGCCTGCTGGAGGGCATCGCCCGCATCGAGCGCGACGGCTACCGGCTGCTCACCCGGCTCGGCGCGCCCGCGCCGCGGCGGGTGCTCAGCATCGGCGGCGGCGCCGCCAACTTCGTCTGGACCGCCATGCGGCGGCGGCTCCTCGGCATCGAGGTGGTAACCGCCGCGGAGCAGGAAGCCGCGGCGGGTGTGGCCCGGCTCGCACTGGCGGCGGCGGCCGGCGAGTAGTCCGGCGGCGGCGCGCTGCCCGGAGCCGCGCCGGCCGCCGCGCACCGCTGGTCCGGCCGGCGCCTCAGCCGGCCCCGCCGCCCAGCTTGTCCAGCAGCGCCTGGGCGTCGTCCGCCTGATCGGAGTTGGGGTGCTCGCGCAGCAGCCGACGCAGGATGGGCAGGGCCTCGCTGCCGCGGCCCACATCGCTCAGGGCGACGGCGGTGTGATAGGCGATCTCCGTCTGCGTCGGATAGGCCAGGTGCGCCTGCTGCAGGATGCTCAGGCCCTTGTCGCGCTCACCCGTGTTGAACAGGATCCAGCCGTAGGTGTCGGCCACCTCCGGGCGGTTCGGGTCCAGCTCATAGGCCTTGCCCGCGATCTCCAGCGCGCGCTGGTCGCCGCGCTCGTGCAGGATCCAGGCGAGGTTGTTGAGGATCAGAATATTGTTCTGCCCCGCAGCATAGAGCCGCTCGTAGATGGGCAGCGCCCGGTCTTCCATGCCCTCCCCGTGCATGAGCATCGCCAGCATGGCCTGGCTGCCCAGGTCCTGCGGCTGCTGCCGGGCCCAGTCCTCCAGCAGCGCAATGGCCTCGTCGGTGCGCTGAGCGCGGGTATAGGCCTCGGCGAGCTGGCGCGCCAGCGCGGCGGACGGTGCCAGATCCAGCGCCTTGCGCAGCGGCTCGATGGCGGCACCGTGCTTGCGCGCGGCCGTCTGCACCGTGCCCTCGATACGGTAGCCCAGGGCCTGGTCGGGATAGTCCCGCTGCAGCTCCCGGGCCACGGTCTCGGCGGCGGCGTAGTCTTCGGCCGCCACCAGCACCGAGGCCAGCGCCACGCGGGCGTCCACAAAGTCGGGCTTCAGCGCCACCGCCCGCTCGAAGGAGCCGCGGGCGGCATCCAGGGCCTCGCTCTTCCACTCGGCACCGCCCTTGAGATAGTGAATGCGCGGGTCATCGGGGCGCTGCTCCAGGATCTGATCGAAGGTGCGGATGGCGCTCGCCGGCTCGTCCGCCAGGGTCTGCGCACGGCCCAGCATCTCCAGCGCGTCCGCATTGTCCGGGAAGCGCGCGGCGAGGTCGCTGGCGGCCGTGAGCGCCTTCAGATACTCCTGCCGGTCGATGTAGTAACGGCTCATCAGCAGCCCCGGCTGGGCGGCCGTGGGGTTGGCGTCCTGGGCCTTGTTGAGCCACTCCAGGATACCGGCGTCGTCGCCGCGCAGCTCGGCGATGGCGGCCATGCCCAGCAGTGCGGCGAGGTTCTTGGGGTCGCCTTCCAGGGCACGGCGGTACTGGCCTTCGGCGGCATCCAGGTCTTCGCTTGCCACCTCGACCCGGGCCAGATTGATCAGTGCCGTCGAGAACTCGGGATCCAGCTCCAGCGCCTTCTCGAACCTGCCGCGGGCGGCGTCCAGCTTGCCCTGGGCGAGCAGCGCGAGGCCAGTGAGATTGAACGCCACCGGACTCTCCGGGCGGCGCGCTTCGAGCGCCTCGCTGGCGGCAATGGCGTCGTCATAGCGCTGCTCCTTGAGCTTGGCGAGCACCAGCAGCACATCCGCCTGCAGCACCTCCTGTCCGAGATCCACGGCGCTTTCCAGCTCATCGATGGCGCCGCCCATGTCGCCGCCGGCGATGAGCGTCAGTGCCAGCTGCGTGCGCAGCGCGGCCACGTCGGGCGCCGTCTCGACGGCCCGGCTCAGCCACGCCTGACCCTGCTCCTGATCGCCCGCCAGCATGTAGGCACTGCCCAGCAGTGCCATGACCTGCGGGTCGCTGTCGCCGGCGATGGGCTCCAGCACCTCCGCGGCGCGATCCGGCTCACGCAGCTTGAGGCGGGTGGCAGCCAGCACCTTCGCCGCCTGAAGATTGCCCGGCATCGCCGCATTGATGCGGGACAGATACTCCTCTGCGAGCTGCAGGTCATTGCGGGCGTAGCTCACGATGCCCATCAGCAACTGGCTCTGCACGTGCGCGGGCTGGGCGCTCAGCACCAGCTGCAGATGCTCGCCGGCCTGAGCCCAGTCCCGCTCGTAGAAGGCCATGACGCCGCGCAGGTAGCTCGCGACGACGATATTCGGCTGGATGGCGTCCACGCGCTCCAGGTCTGCCCGGGCCTCCTCGAAGCGCTGCAGGCTGACCTGGGTGGTGGCGCGGCCCAGCAGCGCGCGCAGGTTCTCGGGCTCCAGCGCCAGCACCTCGCCGAACAACGCGACGGCGGCCTCGGGCCGCTCGGCGCGGCGCTCCACCTCGGCGCGCAGCAGCATGACGTCCGGCTCGCTCGGGTACTGCTCCAGCAGGCGGGCGGAGGTGGCGTCGGCGGTGTCGATGTCGCCGTCGAGCAGGGCCAGCTGCACCAGGCCCGCGCCCGCCTCGCGGTCGCCCGGGTCCAGCGCCACCGCGTCCGCGAAGGCCTGCTTGGCCGCATCGATCTCCTCGAGCCCGAGGTGCGCACGCCCCCGCAACGCCAGCGCCCGAGCGCGGGCATCCGCCGGCAGCGCGTCCACGTCGAGGGACTCCAGCACCTCGGCGAAGCGCTGCTGCTGCAGCTTCGCCTCGATCAGGTCGAAGCGCAGCGCCGCCAGGTCCGCGCCGATGTCGAGCGCGCGGCGCAGCTCCTTTTCGGCCGCGGCACCATTGCCGCCGCGCAGATAGACCTGACCGAGCAGGACGCGGGCCTCGACCTGGTTGGGGTCCGCCTGGAGCAGGTTCTTGAGCTCGATCTCGGCGGCGCTGTAGTTACCCTCATCGAAAAACGCCTGCGCCTTGCCGAGCTGGGCATCGTCGGCCCACAGCGGCGGAGCCGCGAGGGCACACAGCAGTATCGGCAGACGAAATGCACGGCGCAGCGCGAGACATGGGCGTTTGGTCATGACGACCTCCGGTGGATGGTTTACGGATGCGGGATGACGAAACGCGGCGCATTCGGCCGCCACCGACGCCACTTGTCAATTCGGAATCTTGTATTTCTTCATCAGGTTGTAGAGCGTCGGCCGGGTGATGCCGAGCAGCTCCGCAGCCCGGGACAGATTGCGGTCGGCGTGGTGGACGGCCCGGTTGATGGCCTGCATCTCGGCAAGCTCGCGCACCGCGCGCAGGTCGAAGGGCGTCTCGCGCACCTCCACGTCCGCAAGCTCCAGGTCATCGGCGGTGACTTCCCGGCCATCGGCCATCACCACAGCGCGCTTGACGCGGTTTTCCAGCTCGCGGACGTTGCCCGGCCAGTTGTAGGACTCGATCACCGACAGCGCCTGCCGGGTGAAGGTTTTCACCGGCTTGCGATGCCGTGCCGCGAACCGCGTAAGAAAGGCCCGGGCGAGCACCACGGCGTCATCCTGGCGCTCCCGCAGCGGCGGTACGTTGATGGTGGCCTCGTTGATGCGGTAGTAAAGATCCTCGCGGAATCGCCCTTCCTCGATGAGCTTCGGCAGCTCCTGATGCGTCGCACAGATGACCCGCACGTCCACCGGGATCTCCTGGCGACCACCGATGCGCTCGATGACCCGCTCCTGCAGGAAGCGCAGCAGCTTGGCCTGCAACGACATGGGCAGGTCGCCGATCTCGTCCAGGAACAGGATGCCGCGGTCCGCGGTCTCGATCTTGCCGCGGGTGGTCTTGACCGCGCCGGTGAAGGCGCCCTTCTCGTAGCCGAACAGCTCGCTCTCCAGCAGGGCGTCCGGAATCGCGGCGCAGTTGATGGCCACCAACCGACGGCTGCTGCGGCTGCTCAGCGAGTGCAGGATGCGCACCAGCACCTCCTTGCCGGTGCCGCTCTCGCCAAGGATGAGCGTGGTCACGTCCGTCGGCGCGAGCTTCTCGATGCTGCGACACACCTCCAGCATCTGCGGGCTCACGGCGATGAGCTCACCGAAGGGCGACTCGGGCACGGCGGTGGCGAGCCTGCGGTATTCGCCTTCCAGGCGCGCAAGCTTCGCGGCACGCTGCACGGTCAGCGAGAGCAGATCGGGGTCGATGGGCTTCTCGAAGAAGTCATAGGCGCCGCGGCCCACCGCGCGCACGGCGTTGTCGCGGTCGTTGTGGCCTGTGACGACGATGATTTTGGTGTCCGGCGCCCGGGTCAGGATCTCGTCCAGCAGGCGAAAGCCCTCGCTGGTGCCGCCCGGGTCCGGCGGCAGCCCGAGGTCCAGGGTCACCACCGTGGGCGCGGCCTGCTCGAGCGCCTTGAGTGCAGTTTCGGCGTCGGAGGCGAGGGCGACATCGCAGCCCTCGAAGCTCCAGCGCAGCTGCCGCTGCAGGCCCGGATCATCCTCGACGATGAGAAGTCTGATGTTGTCTTCTTGCACTGAAGTCATACCACTGCGACCACGGGCGTCTGCGCCTGCGCTGCACCCGCCAACGGCAGGCGGATGGAGAAGCAGGTGCCGCGCCCCGGCTCACTGTCCACGTCCACGCGCCCGCCGGCCAGGGCGACGAGGGCCTTACATTCATACGCGCCGATGCCCATGCCGGCGAGGCCTTTGGTCGAATCGAAGGGCCGAAACAGCCGCTCGCGGATGAACTCCTCGTCCATGCCGCAACCGTCGTCTTCGATGTCGACCACCGCCATGCCGTCCGCCATACGCAGGGTCACCTGCACCTGCCCGTGCTTGTCGGTGGCATCCTGGGCGTTCTGCATGACATTGCGCAGCACGGCCTCCAGGCGCTCGGCGTCCGCGCAGACCTCGGGTGCCGCAGCATCGGCAACCCGCAGCTGTGGTGCGGGCGCCTGCACGGCCCGCGCCTTGACGGCCCGCTCCAGCAGTGGTCGAAGTGCAACGTGCTGCTGCGCACCCGTGGGCACCGCCGTCCGCAACTGCAGGAGCAGTCGGTTCATGCGCTCGACGGAGTCGCTCACCGTCTGCAGCGCGTCGTCCACGAACTCCGGCTTATCACGGTAACGCTCCGCATTGCGACTGACCAATGACAGTTGTGCAACCAGATTCTTCAGGTCGTGCACGACGAAGGCGGACAAGCGGTTGAAGCCCTCGAACTGCTGGGCCTCGGCGAGCGCGGCGGCCGCTTCCTCCAGTGCCAGATAGCTCGCCGCCTGACGCGCCGCGGTCTGCAGCAGCTGCACATTCTCCCAGCCAAGCTCCTGGGGCGCGCGCGGACGGGCGAGCAGCACGAACCCGAGGACGTTGGTCTCGTGCATCAGCGGCACCAGCAGCCAGAGCCGCTCGTTGGCGCGCAGCCAGGTCGGCAGCGCCGCAGCAACCTCCACACCGACCGCAGGCCCGGCGAGATCCACCACCGGCCCGCCGGGCTCCAGGGCCGCGCACAGCCGAGTCGGCTGCCAGCGCGTGTCCAGCTCAGACGGCGGCAGGTTCCAGCAGCGCCGGAAGGCGCAGTTGCCGTCCGCGTCCCGCACCCAGATGGCGCCGCCCGGGCTGTCCACCAGCTCGGCGAGGGCGAAGATGATGCGTTCCGGCAGGGTCGCCTGCAACACCTTGCCGGACAGCACCCGGATGAGTCTGAGCCATTCCTCACGGTAATCGTAGCGATAACTGTAGAAGTGCCGGCTCACGAACAGCTTGAGCCGCGAGCGCAGCTGCCCGGAGAACAGCAGCACCAGGAGCAGGAGCGCCGCACCGAAGAAGAACAGGGGCTGGAAGACAAGGCTCCACTCCCCGCCGTAGGCCCGGATGTAGTAGCCGGCCAGGGCCATGAACAGCAGATAGATGCCCGCCGCCATGAGCGTCGTGGAGTGGATGACGACGCTGCGGGAGACGGCAAGATCGAAGGACCACTGCGGGTTGCGTGCCACCGAAACCGCCAGCAGGGGCATGATCACCGCATTGACGCCGCCGCGGGCGAGCCAGACGCCCCTATCCAGGCGGCCGAACAGCAGCGCGTCGGCGAAGAAATAGAAGTCGTAAACGAAGACGGCACCGAGCCCGAAGCACAGGAACTTGATACCCCAGCGGTGCTGCCAGGGCGTGTTGCGGTAGAGCTGCTCGACGAGGAACAGCCCACCGACGGTCAGCAGCAATTGGCCGATGAGCCGCACATTCGCCAGCCACCCGCCCGCGCCGGGCAGCAAATCCTCGAACGGCAGCAGCAGCAGGCCGCCGCCCACGAGCATGGCCCAGCGAAACAGCCGCAGGCGCTCCGCGAGCCCCTCACGCAGCTGGCTCAGCACCCGCAGCAGGAACAGGCACCAGGCCACCATGCGGGCGGCCTCCGCGGCCCAGGTCGCCTGTACCGGCACCACCTGCCACTGCGCCTGCAGCGCGAGCAGCACGGCCCAGACGACACTCGCCAGCACCGCCAGCAGCAACAGCCCGCCCTGCAGGCGACCACGCCAGCTGGTGACCAGCAGCAGTGCAAGCACGGCCATGGCCACGGCATCGGCCGCATAGCCGAGGAAGCCGATCAGCTCCGGTGTCACGCCGGTGGGCACGTCTCACCCCGCCCAGCCCCACTCGGGCCCTCAGCGGGCCCCCTTGCCGAGCAGCACCACCTCGACGGTCTGCAGCAGGATCACCAGGTCCAGGAAAACGCCGGCATGCTTCACGTAGTAAAGGTCGTATTCCAGCTTACGCTTGGCGTCTTCTTCGTCGGAGCCATAGGGGTAGAGCAGCTGCGCCCAGCCCGTCAGCCCCGGCTTCACGCGGTGGCGCTCGGCGTAGTACGGGATGCCGGTCGCCAGGCGCTCCACGAACTCCGGGCGCTCCGGGCGCGGACCCACCAGACTCATCTGCCCCTTCAGCACGTTGAAGAGCTGCGGCAGCTCGTCGAGCCGGGTCCGCCGCAGAAAGGCGCCGAGCGCTGTGATGCGGCTGTCGTTCTTCGCCGCCCAGCGCGCGCGGCCGTCCGCCTCGGCGTCCACCCGCATGCTGCGGAACTTGTGCAGCCGAAACGGCAGTCCACCCTGACCGATGCGGATCTGGTGGTAGAGAATCGGGTCCCGGCCGCGGGATTCCACCAGGGAAGCAGCCGCCACCAGCAGCATCAGGGGGGCAGCCAAGAGCAGCATCAGCGAGCCCAGGACCAAATCCAGGAGCCGCTTTCCGTAGAGCCCGGTGACGCCCATGTTGAAGCCGTCGCGGGAGAAGAAGATCCAGCTCGGGTGCAGCAGATCGATCTTGACGCAGGCGAGCTCCTTCTCGAAGAAGCTCAGCAGATCGAGCACGGCGAAGCCGCTCAGCTTGCAGTCAAGCAGCTCGCCCACGGGCAGCTTGCGGCGACGGTCGTCCGCGGCGACGACGATCTCGTCGACATTGTTGGCGATGGCGAGCTCCAGCAGCGAGCCCCGCTGCACCAGGATCCTGTCATCCGCCAGCAGCCGCTGACTGCGGGGCAACGGCACATAGCCGACCACGTTGAACCCGAGCGTGGTGTCGCTGCCCACGAGCTCGGCGATGCGCTCGGCATTGACGCCGGCACCGAGGACCAGCACGCGGCGCTTCTGTGACTCCGCCCCGGCGATCCGATCGATCGCCACGCGCAGGGCGACGGTGCCGGCGAAGGAAAAGAGCAGCGACAGCGCCAGGATGCCGCGGCCCATGAAGATGACCGGGAACAGGTAGAACAGCAGCGCGAGGATGGCGGTGCCGATGGCGAAGGCGATGGCGAGGCGCACGATGAAGCCCGCGTCGCCATCCGTGGAACGACGCTGATAGAGGCCCATAGACGCCACGGACAACGACATCACCAATGCGAAGATGAGTCCCGTGATCCAGGGGTCGCCGGGGGCGATGTCGTGCGGCAGCGTCCAATCGAAGCGCACGCCGACGCCGAGCTGCAGGGCAGCGACGAAGAGCGCAAACTCAAGCAGGCCGAGGACGAGGTTGAGCCCGGAGACGTGGTGGCCGAAGAGCCGCATGGTTCAGGTGTTTTCGCAACAGCACCCGCCTGTGGCCCCATGCAGAGGCGCCCCGCGGCGGTGGAGGGTGGGTTCACGTGCCCGCGCCGGAAACGGAGCAACACGCCCCGTCACCGCCCCAGAGAAGCCGCGTGCGACGCCCGGTGCACAGCTTCGGCGGGAGCCCATCCGGGGCACGGCGAGACGGTGGAATCACGGCGGCGCCCGCACGGGGAGCGCCCGCACCCGATACCGCCGCCCATGGTAGCATAGGCGCCGCCCAGGCAGACCGCAGGAGGTCTGCCTCGGACGCCGCGTCGCCCCAAGGTGTCGCTTAATTGGTCCGGGGTCCCGCGGGGATGCCAAGGGATAACGACATGCCGCACTGCCGGCGAACACCCCGAGGGCCGTCCTGTCGGCGGGTGGTGCGGGAGCAGCCCCGGAGCCTGACGCCATGAGCCGGCGACCGGCTGCGCCGACGCAACAAGGGCTGCTGCAAGGCGCCCCGGCCACAGGACGCAAGACGCATCCCCCTCACACAGCCTGATCGCCACCCTGCTGGAGCCAGGATCATGTCCCTTCGACTCGACGCGAGCACCACCACCATCGGTGTCGTCGGCCTGGGCTACGTGGGCTTGCCGCTCGCCGTCGCCCTGGGCCGGCGCTACCGGACCATCGGTCTCGACATCAATGCGGCCCGCATCGCGGAGCTGCGTGCCGGCCGCGACAGCTCGCTGGAAGTGGAGCCCGAAGAGCTCGCGGCCGCCGAGCACCTGAGCTTCACCACGGCGGCGGCGGACCTGGCCCCCTGCGATGTCTACATCGTCACCGTACCGACCCCCATCACAGAGGCGAAGACACCGGACCTGAGGCCGCTCACCTCCGCCAGCGAGCTCCTCGGCGGCGTGCTCGCGCCCGGCAATGTGGTGATCTATGAGTCCACCGTCTACCCGGGCGCCACGGAAGAGGTTTGCGTGCCCTTGCTGGAGGCGGGCTCGGGGCTCAAGCTCAACACGGACTTCTTCGTCGGCTACAGCCCGGAGCGCATCAACCCGGGCGACAAGGAGCACCGGCTCACCACCATCAAGAAGGTCACCTCGGGCTCCACGCCAGAGGCGGCGGACTTCGTGGATGCGCTCTACGCGAGCATCATCACCGCCGGCACCCACCGCGCGAGCAGCATCCGCGTCGCCGAGGCGGCCAAGGTGATCGAGAACACCCAGCGCGATGTGAACATCGCGCTCATCAACGAGCTGGCGCTGATTTTCAACCGGCTCGGCATCGACACCGACGAGGTCCTCGCCGCCGCCGGCAGCAAGTGGAACTTCCTGCCCTTCCGCCCAGGCCTGGTGGGCGGCCACTGCATCGGCGTGGACCCCTACTACCTCACCCACAAGGCGCAGCAGATCGGCTATCACCCGGAGATCATCCTCGCCGGGCGGCGGCTCAACGACAGCATGGGCGCCTTCGTCGCGAGCCAGGTGGTGAAGCTCATGGCCGCGCGCAACGGCTTCCCGCACGATGCCCGGGTGCTGCTGCTGGGGCTCACTTTCAAAGAGAACTGCCCGGACCTGCGCAACACGCGGGTGGTGGACATCGCCGCGGAGCTGAAGCGCTACGGCGTCCACTGCGACGTGCACGACCCCTGGGCCAGCGCTGACGAAGCGCAGCAGGAATACGGCATCCAGCTCATCACGCCCACAGCCGGCGACGGCTATGATGCCGTGGTGCTCGCGGTGGCCCACCGCCAGTTCGCCGCGATGGGCATCGACGCCGTGCGGGCACTCGCCAAGCCCGGCGCCATTGTCTACGACGTGAAGCACCTCTTCCCGGCAGCAGCCGTGGACGGCCGGCTCTGAGGACGCGGGGCGACGCCGCCCCCACCAGCAGCCAACCGCAACCCTGACCCCGCACAGCTCAGCATCATGAAAGTCCTCGTCACCGGCAGCGCCGGCTTCATCGGCTCCGCCCTGTCCCTGCGGCTGCTGGAGCGCGGCGACAGGGTCATCGGCATCGACAACCTGAACGATTACTACGACGTGAGCCTCAAGCAGGCGCGCCTTGATCGCGTGCGCGCCCATGCCGGCTTCAAAGACCTGCGCCTCAGCCTGGAGGACCGCAACGGCGTCGCCGCGGCCTTCGCCGAGCACCGCCCGGACCGCGTGGTCAACCTCGCCGCCCAGGCCGGCGTGCGCTACTCCATCGAGAACCCGCTCGCCTACGTGGATACCAACCTGGTGGGCTTCGCGCACATCCTGGAGGGGTGCCGGCACAACGCCGTCGAGCACCTGGTGTATGCGTCCTCCAGCTCCGTCTACGGCGCCAACACCAGCATGCCCTTCTCGGTGCACGACAACGTGGACCATCCGCTGAGCCTCTACGCCGCCAGCAAGAAGGCCAACGAGCTGATGGCCCACACCTACAGCCATCTCTACCAGCTCCCGACCACGGGCCTGCGCTTCTTCACCGTGTACGGCCCCTGGGGCCGGCCCGACATGGCGCTGTTCAAGTTCACCCGCGCCATCCTCGCAGGGGAGCCCATCGAGGTGTTCAATTACGGCAGGCACCGCCGCGACTTCACCTACATCGACGACATCGTCGAGGGCGTGATCCGGGTGCTGGACAAGATCCCGGAGCCGAACCCCGACTGGTCCGGCGACGCCCCCGACTCCGCCACCAGCTCGGCGCCCTACCGGCTGTACAACATCGGCAACAACCAGCCCGTGGAGCTGATGCACTACATCGAAGTGTTGGAGCGCTGCCTGGGACGCGAGGCCGAGAAGAACCTGCTGCCGCTGCAGCCGGGCGACGTGCCGGACACCTATGCCGATGTCACGGACCTGGTGGAGCAGCTCGGCTATAAGCCCGCCACCAGCGTCGAGGACGGCGTGGCGCGGTTCGTGGACTGGTACCGGGGCTACTACGGGGTCTGAGCCCGCCCGCGACCGCGCCTGCAAAGCGGGCGCAAGCGCCAGCTTCCTTGACTGCCCGGGCCGACAGAACGTCCCAAGAGGGCGCTGAGCGGCACCGTGGCCTGGCTCGCTCATCCTTCGCAACGCGCTTGCAGAAAAGGCTTTGCCAGCAGCCGATATGCGTTGGAGAGCGGTGTCGCGCGCCCGCACGCCCCACTGCCGCGACCAACGGCCGAGTCCCGCACCCCGGGGATGCTCGGGTCTGCCATGGGGCGCCCATCACGCCGAGTAGGCTGCTCCCACCTCGATAGGCGGGCTGCGGATCGCCTCCGCACACGCGATGATCCGCCGCGATGGCCTGTGCTACGCCGAATTGAACGCTCTTCCGCTCTCGTATTGCCATGACCCACAGCGCAACGCCCGATGCACCGGTGCGTACCAAGGCGTATGCAGCCGATGATGCCGTCTCGCCGCGTTCCGAGAACGGCCGCCGCGTCCCGGAGGCGACCTACTGGGCCGAGTACTACCACGCCGCAGACATCTGCTACGAATGGAACGACGGTCGCCTGGAGGAGAAGCCGGTGTCGCGCTGGGAGACCATTGCCGTCTACAAGTGGCTCATGGGCCTGCTGGAGCACTTTCTGAAGGTCCACCCCATCGCCGATTGGGTGGTGCTGGAGATGGGGTTTCGCCTGGCGCTGGCCGACAAGACCATCATCCGCCGTCCCGATCTGGGCGTCGTCCGCCGCGACAATCCCCAGCCGCTCGGCCCCGGCATGGCGTCCTACCCGGGCATTTTCGATGTGTGCATCGAGGCCCTGTCCGACCTGAGCCAGCAGGACATTCGCCGTGACACGGTCACGCAGCACGGCGAGTACGCCGCGGGCGGCGTACCCGAATACTACATCCTCTCCCACCGCGTCGAGCACCAGGCGTTCTATACGCTGGATACAGCCGGCCACTATGTGCCGCTGCCGCTCACCGACGGCGTGGTGCGCTCACGGGTCCTGCCCGGCTTCCAGTTCCGCCCGCGCGACCTGTGCGCGCAGCCGGACTGGGACAGCCTGCGCGCCGACCCGGTGTACGCCGGCTTTGTGCTGTCCGGCTGGACCGCGGCCGAGCAGCGCGCCGAGGCCGAGGCCGCCGCGCGCCGGCAGGCGGAAGCGGAGCTGGCCCGGCTGCGCGCGGAGATCGATGCATCGAAACAGTAGGCCTCAGAACGGGGGCGCCGCATCCTCGACGCCGGTGTCGGCGGTCGCAGCCGCGCCCTGCCGCGGAGGTGCAGCCTCGCCTGCGGGCACCAGCTCGGCCTCCAGGCAGCCCAGGAGCCCCCGCAGCTGCTCGCTCATCAGCGTCATCTCCGCCTCGAAGCGCAGCGCCGGGTCCTCGTCCTCGGCCCCGTCCAGGGCCTGCTCGATAAGCTCGTCCTGGAATTTCAGGCGCTTGAGCGACAGATCGTCGGCAAGCACCAGGGACAGCGCGTCCTGCCAGTTGAGCCCGACGGCCGCCACGCGCATGCCCGTGTCGATGTGCGCGCGGACCTCCGGCGAGCCCAAGTCCACCCCGCGGCAGCGCACGACGCTGCCCTTGTCGGCGGGGTCGCGCAGCTCACACTGATCTTCCAACATCAGCCCAGCGGGCGGCTCACCGGACAGCACCCAGGCGGTGAAGCGCTCGGCGGCCGCCGGCGCGGCGAGCGGCGTCACCGGCAGCGAGCCGAGGCTCTCGCGCAGCAGGGACAGGACCTCCTCGGCCAGCTTGTCGGAGGCCGCATCCACCACCACGCGCCCGGCCTGCGGGTCGATCAGCGCCGGGATGAGCCGCGAGCGGGTGAAGGCCTGCGGCAGCATCTCCGCCAGCAGGGCATCGCGCAGCTGCGATTTCTCGCGACGCGACACGTCCCGGCCCTCGGCCTGCTCCAATTCGGCGACGCGCTCCGCCACCGCCTCGCTGACCACGGCCGCCGGCAACAGCCGCTCCTGCCGGCGCGCGGTCACCAGCAGGCAGCCGTTGGCGGCGTGCACCAGCATCTCCGCCTGCGGCCCGAGCGGCGGCGCCCAGCCGAGGGTCATGGCCTCCAGCGGCCCGCAGCCACGGAAGGTCTTCTCCGCCAGCTGCTCGTGCAGGGCGAGCTGGTCCAGCTCGAAGGGGGTGTTGAGCCGATAGGCCCGAGCGTTCTTGAACATCCGCTGCTCCCGCGCAAAAGCGGCGGATTATCCGGCTCCAGGCACAGGCGGGCAAACCCACATCGCGTTGACAGCAGGGTTGCTGGTTGTCGCGCATCAGGATTCGCACGCAACGGGCAACGATGCAACGCAAAGCGCCGACCTCGTTGCAATGGTTGCGGCATGGCGTCGTTGCGTGAACCTGTCTGAGCCGTGGCACCACGAGTCGAGAAAACAGGTTCAGGCAACCTCGGCCATCACGGACGGCGCCAGCGGCAGCCGCCGCGAGCCCCAGTGCCCGGGCTCGGCCTCGAAGACGCCCGCACATGGGGTGCCGCAGTGGCCGCAACGGCCATCTGCGGTGAGCCCCCAGTGCCCGAGCCGGTACCAGTCGCGCTCGATCAGCAGCTCGCCGCAGGCGTGGCAATAGGTGCTGCCGCCAGCGCCGTCGTGCACATTGCCGGTGTAGGCGTAGCGCACGCCATGATCCATGGCGATCTGCCGGGCGCGGCTGAGGGTGACCGCCGGCGTGGCCGGGACATCCTGCATGCGGTAGTCCGGATGGAAGGCGCTGAAGTGCATGGGCACGTCGGGGCCGACATGCTCCACCACCCAGTCCGCCATGCGCGCGAGCTCGGCGTCGCTGTCGTTGTGGCCCGGTATGATGAGCGTGGTGAGCTCCAGCCAGACGTCGGTTTCCTTGTGGACGTACTCGATGGTCTCCAGCACCGGGTCAAGGTGTGCGCTGCAGAGCTGCTTGTAGAAGTCGTCGGTGAAGGCCTTCAGGTCGATGTTGGCGGCGTCCATGCAGGAGAAGAACTTCTCCCGGGCCCCCGGGGATACATAGCCCGCCGTCACCGCCACGTTGCGGATGCCGAGCGCCCGGCAGGCCTCGGCCGTGTCACAGGCATACTCCAGAAAGATCACCGGGTCGTTGTAGGTGTAGGCGACACTGCGGCAGCCGTGGCTGGCGGCGGCGTGGGCGATGCCCGCCGGCGAGGCCTCCGCCGCGAGCGTATCCATCTGCCGGGACTTCGACACGTCCCAGTTCTGGCAGAAGCGGCAGGTGAGGTTGCAGCCGGCGGTGCCGAAGGACAGCACCGGGGTGCCGGGCAGGAAATGGTTGAGCGGCTTCTTTTCGATGGGGTCGATGCAGAAGCCGCTGGAGCGCCCGTAGGTGTACAGCACGACGGCGCCGTCCTCGCAGCCGCGCACGAAGCAGAGCCCGCGCTGGCCCTCCTTCAGCACGCAGGCACGTGGACAGACGTCGCATTGCACCCGGCCATCGTCGAGCCGGTGCCAGAATGCCGTGGGGTGGGCGGATGTCGCGCGCATGGAGGCTCTCCGGAGATCGGGCACGCGGCGCTGCAAGGGCTGCCGCGCGCGCTAGAATTCAGGTCAGGCGTCCGGCATCAGCCGCTTTACCCCGATGACCATGCTGGTATTGAACAGCGGGTGCCCGGACTTACCCTAAGTATGGTAGTCACAAATCCTGTCCGCAGCGGACATCCAGCCATGTCGAACATTCGCCGACCCGCGGTTGCAGGCCTCTTCTATCCGGGCGACGCAGCTGAGCTGCACCGCACCGTGACGGAGCTGCTCGCCGCCGCCAAGCCGTCCACCGCGACGCAGCCCAAGGCGCTCATCGCACCCCACGCCGGCTATGTCTACTCGGGCGCCATCGCCGCCAGCGCCTATGCCCGGCTGACGGAGCCCGAGCGCATCCGCCGGGTGCTCCTGCTGGGGCCGGCCCACCGGCTGCCCTTCCGCGGCATTGCGGTCCCCGAAGCCGCCGCGCTCGCCACCCCTCTCGGCGAGGTGCCGGTGGACCGCGCAGCGCTCGCCCACATCGCTGACCTGCCACAGGTGCATGCACTAGACAGGGCCTTCGACGGCGAGCATTGCCTGGAGGTGCAGCTGCCCTTCCTGCAGGAGCGCCTGACGGACTTCAGCGTCGTGCCGCTGCTGGTGGGCGATGCCGACGCCGACGCCGTGGCCGAGGTGCTGGAACGTCTGTGGGGCGGCCCGGAGACGCTCATCGTCATCAGCTCCGACCTGAGCCACTACCTGGACTACGACAGCGCCCGCAGCATCGACGCGC
Organism: uncultured Thiohalocapsa sp.; assembly: GCF_913063425.1. Classification (GTDB taxonomy): domain Bacteria; phylum Pseudomonadota; class Gammaproteobacteria; order Chromatiales; family Chromatiaceae; genus Thiohalocapsa. Next base: position 147,502 of record NZ_CAJXYK010000004.1, on the reverse strand, counting down.
GCACCTCCGCCGCCATCTGCGCCCTGCGCCCCGAGGCCATCTCCACCCATCAGGCCTGCGGTCGCCATCCCATCGCCGGCCTGCTGACGGCGGCGCAGCACCACGCGCTGCACGGCGAGCAGCTCGATCTGCGCAACTCCGGCGACACCGCAGGCCCCAGGGACCGGGTGGTGGGCTATGGTGCCTATGCCTTCGGCTGACGACAGCGCGCGCGCACAGGGGCAGCCGCCGGGTGCCGACGCCGCGCCCACCGCAGGCAACGGCACCCCCGGCGATGCCAACGCGCCCGCACGGCTGCTGGACGACAGCCAACGCCGGCGCCTGCTCAGCATCGCGCGTGGGTCCATCCGCCATGGCCTGGACACGGGCCGGCCACCGGCACTCGACCTCGCCGCCGAGCCGCCGGCACTGACGCTGCCGCGGGCGGCCTTCGTGACCCTGGAGCTGCAACGCCGCCTGCGCGGCTGCATCGGCCACCTGGAGGCAACACAGCCGCTGGCGCTGGATGTCTGCGACAACGCCTTCGCCGCCGCCTTCCAGGACCCGCGCTTTCCGCCGCTGAGGGCCACCGAGCTGGACCCACTGTGCATCAAGGTCTCGGTGCTGACCCCGGCGGTGGAGCTGCGGTTCGCGGGCGAAGACGCGCTGCTGGCCCAGCTCGTGCCCGGCCATGACGGGCTGATACTCGCGGACGCCGGGCGCCGCGGCACCTTCCTGCCCTCGGTGTGGGAGCAATTACCGACACCAAGGGACTTCCTGCGCCGGCTCAAGGAAAAGGCAGGCCTGCCGCCGGATCATTGGAGCGACAGGCTGCGGGTCTGGCGCTACCGCACCGAATCCTTCGGCGAATAGCCGCCTGCGCCCACGCAGTACAGCACCAGCCGAGCGCATCAGCGACGCCGACGGCACCCCAAGACCACGCAGCTCCGGCACCGGGCCCAGGCGCCCGCGTCCGCTGCTTCCACTGCACAACCCACCGACAGCCCCACCGTGGACCAACTGCCCCTCACCGAGCTGATCTCATTGGTGGTCCTGCTGGTGCTGTCCGGGTTCTTCTCGGGCTCCGAGACGGCGCTGATGACCCTGAACCGCTACCGGCTGCGCCACCGCGCCGACAGCGGCCACCGCGGTGCCAAGCTCGCGCGCGCCCTGCTGGACCGCCCGGACCGGCTCATCGGCCTGATCCTGCTCGGCAACAATTTCGTCAACATCCTGGCGTCGTCGCTGGCCACGGTCATCGCGCTGAAGCTCGGCGGCGAGGGCGCCATCGCCATCGCGGCCGGGCTGCTGACGCTGGTGATCCTGATCTTTGCCGAGGTGACGCCCAAGACCCTGGCCGCCCTGCACCCGGAGGTGCTGGCCTACCCCGCCGCCTATGTCTATACGCCCCTGCTCAAGGTGATGCAGCCGGTGGTGTGGTCCGTGAACATCGTCACCAACAACCTGCTGCGCCTGCTCGGCGTGCAGCCGGATGCGCAGCAGGGCTCCGCCCTGAGCCGCGAGGAGCTGCGCACCGTGGTCAACGAAGCCGGCGCCATGATCCCGGAGCGCTCCCGGGACATGCTGCTCGGCATCCTGGACCTGGAGAACGCCGTGGTGGAGGACATCATGGTCCCCCGCAACGAGGTGGAGGGTATCGACCTTCAGGACCCCACCGACGAAATCGTCGCCGCCGTCAAGCGCGCCAATTACACCCGGCTGCCCCTGTTCGACGGCGGCATCGACAACGTCATCGGCATCTTCCACACCCGCCATACCATCGGCCTGCTCGACGGCGGCGAGGACGTGCGCGAGCGCCTGCGCGCCATCGCCCGCAAGCCCTACTACGTGCCCGAGGGCACCCGGCTCTACCAGCAGCTCATCGCCTTTCAGCGCGCCAAGGAGCGCGTGGCACTGGTGGTGGACGAATACGGCGACTTCCAGGGGCTGGTGACGCTCGCGGACCTGCTGGAGGAGATCGTCGGCGAGTTCACCACGGACCCCGCCGATGCCTATCCCGAGATCCACCGCGCCGACGACGGCAGCCTGCTCATCGACTGCAGCATCAACGTCCGCGAGCTGAACCGCGCCATGCGCTGGAGCCTGCCCAAGCACGGCCCCAAGACCCTGAACGGGCTCATCATCGACTACCTGGAGACCATCCCGCACCCCGGCACCAGCCTCAAGCTCTACGGCCACCCGCTGGAGATCATCCAGACGGACGAGAAGGCGGTGAAGACCGTCAAGCACCTGGGGCCCCTGCCCGCCGTCGCGGCCGTGACGGCCGGCGTGCACTGACGCACCGGGGCGCCCACCCCGGCAGATCGCGCCGTCGGTGGGCTTTCTCAGTCAGCTCGAACGGGTTCGGAGGCGGGCCGGTCGGCGGACGCCGCCTCGGCCTGGTCTCGCGCTTTGAGCTTTCTCATGTGGTTCAGCTGCGCGAAGACCAAATAGACTGCGAAGGTCCCGAATACGGTGAGCTCGGCTGCCATGAGGGCGTTCATCTGCATGATGGATCTCCGGTGGTGTGGTATTAGTGCGGTTGCGGGGTGCAGCGACCGCTGCGTCAGCAACTTGCGGGGGCCGCCGCCGCAGGGGCGTTGGTGTGGTGCAGCCGTATTTCAACCCGAGCTGCTGTGCGCCTTTTGGGCGATCACCTGCCGGCGGTGGACTGACGTCTGCCTACCCCGGGATGCCGACTGAAGGCGGCGTATCCGGGCGCCCCGCCACCTGCGCATTGGAGCACTAGGGCACTGTGGCCGGCGCGGCCAGCAGCTCGCCCAGGACGGCCGCGGCGACAGGCTTCACCAGATGGTGATGGAAGCCCGCAGCGCGGGTGCGCGCACGCACCTCGTCCTGGCTCCAACCGGTGACGGCGATCAGCAGCACGTGCCGACCCCAGTCGGTGGCGCGCAGGCGCTCGGCGGTCTCGCAGCCGTCGATCTCCGGCATGCCGATGTCGATGAGGGCGACATCCGGGCGGAAGTCCGCACCAACCCGCAGGGCGGAGAATCCGTCGTAGACGACCCGGGTGTTGTGACCGCGGAACCGCAGCATCAGGTCGAGGCAGTCGGCGGCGTCGCGATTGTCGTCGACGATGAGCACGCGGCGCCCCCCGCCGGACGCAGGGACGGGTGCCGGCGGGACGTGGCGCTGCTCGCAGACCTCAGCATCGACCAGGCAAGGCAGCCGCACGACGAAGGTGCTGCCGCGGCCCGGCCCGTCGCTGTGGGCCTCCACCTGCCCGCCATGCAGGTGCACCAGACAGCGCACCAGGTGCAGGCCGATGCCGAGGCCGCGCGCATCGGTCTGGGAGTGGTCGGAGACGAACCGCTCGAAGATCCGCGGCAGCAGCTCCGGGGCAATGCCGACGCCGTTGTCCTCGATCCGCACGACGCACTCGCCCGCGACGGCGTTGATCCGCACCACCAGCACGCCGTCGGGCTTGGTGTAGTGCGCGGCGTTGGTCAGCAGGTTGGTGAAAACCTGGCCCAGGCGCACGGGGTCGGCGTCCACAAGCAGCGGCGCCGGCGGCAGCTCCAGCGTCAGCCGGTGGCGGCGCGCGTCGAGAAGCGGGCGGCTGGTGTCCACGGCCTGCTCCAGCACCTCGGCGATGGCGACCTGCTCGCGCCGCAGCTCGATGCGCCCGCGGTCGATACGGCTCACGTCCAGCAGGTCATCCACCAGCCGCACCAGCTGCGAGAGCTGGCGCTGCATCTTCTCCACCGTCTGCTCCGCCCAGGGCAGTCCCCGGCCCTGCTCCGCCATGATGTCGAGCCCCGTGCCGAGCGGCGCGAGGGGGTTGCGCAGCTCGTGTGCCAGCGCGGCCAGGAAATCGTCCTTGCGCCGGGCCGACTCGCGCAGCGCAAGCTCGGCCTGCCGGCGCTCCGTGGTCTCTTCCACGACGATGCTGATGCCGGTGATGTCGCCCTCGACGTCGCGCACCGGCAAGGCGTGCGTCTGCCAGCTGCGCTCGACCCCGGGCCGGGACGGCGTTTCGCCAAGGGCCTCCTGGTTGTAGAGCGGTCTGCCGGTGGCGATCACCTCGCGCAGCAGCGGCTCTGTGGCATCCGCCACCGTCGGCAACAGCTCGCGCAGGGTCTTGCCGAGGTGTGCAGCCGCCGGGAAGCCGTTGATCTCGGCGAGCCGCTCGTTGATGCGCAGGTACCGCAGGTCCCGATCCAGCAGGCACAGGCCCACCGGCGCATTCCGGTAGAGATTCTCCAGCTCCGTCAGCCGTTGCTGGGCCAGCCTCTCGGCGGCGCGGGCCGCATCCTCGGCCTGTTTGCGCTCCGTCACATCCCAGACGATACCTGTCACGCGTACGGGACGACCCGCATCGAGGAGCACCCGACCTTCGCTGTGCAGCCAGCGCACCTCGCCGTTGCGGAGGATTCGGAACTCGATGTGCTGCAGGCCGTCGGCCGCCAGCGCGTGTCGGTACTCGGCCTCCACGCGGGCGCGGTCATCCGGATGGATACTTGCTATCCAGTGCTCGTGAGACGGCTTGATGCTCCGGGGCAGGCCGAACAGGTCGTAGTACGACGCGGACCAGAACCAGCGCTGGTCCGCAAGGTCGATGGCCCAGGCGCCCGCGCAGGCGCGGCGCCGGGCCGGGGTCAGCAAGGGCGCGTCCTCGCCGACGACCCAGAACGGGTCGTCGTCCGCCGGCAGCGGCACATCGGCAGGGGACACCGGAGAAGGAGATTCCGGCCGATGTCGCAGGGCAGCGCGCTCGCGCTCCAGCGCAGCGACACGCGCCTCGAGGGCATCGAGGCGCGCAGCCATGGCGTCCAGCTCGCTGGCAGGAGCGTTCGGCTTTCCGTTGTCGGCGGCGGAGTGCTGGGGCCGCGATCTGTGCCGCGTCATTCGGACCCTCTCCTGAAACCCGGTGTGCGTGCGGCAATAATCCTAGAAAGAGCAGTTGACCGCTTTCAAGCACTTGCAAATGCCTTAGCCCCGGGGACTTCAGGAGTACTTGCTGCGTCACCTGCCGGCTGAAAGCCGCTACGGCCGCCATGGCACGCCCCGCGCGGCGCCTGGCTGCGTTACAACTCCTCGGAATAGAACGACTATTCCTCGTCGTTGTGCCTTGCCAGGCACCCCGCGGGACGCACCCTGACGACCGTTCAACCGCTCCTTCTAGGATAACGCCGGGCGCGGCGCTGTCGGAAAAGCGCCGGAGCTTGAGACGCAAGGGCCGAATGCCCCGCGCTCACCAGGCAACTCTTCCTGCGGCGTCAGCCGCCGCCTGCGCTGTTCGAGGAGGTGCGGTACGCGCCTGAGCTGCTGTGGGCCATCAGGATGGCGGTGCACAGCACGGCCTTTGAGCGCTTGGGCGGCCTCGGACGGCAGCGCGGAGCGGGTGTGGTGTCTGCCCGGGTCAGTCCGATGTGCCTTTGGGCGGGGACGTGAGCGCGGTACCTGCGGGATATCTTGGATCGGAGCTGGGCCGACTGGAAGTCGGCGGCCCCAGGCGTGGGCCGACTGGACGTCGGCGGCCCCGGGTTGTCAGGCCGCGCCCTCGCCGGCCTGCGTGCCCGGGGTGTTTGCGCCTTCCGGCTGGTACGGCACCAGCAGCTCGTAGTCCACCAGCGCCCATAGGGTGCGGCCGCGGCGCTGGACGAGCCCCCTGGCGTCCGGCGTCGGGCGCACGATCAGGTGCCGGGGCTTGTGGTCCAGCACCTCCCAGCCCAGCCGGTGCAGGTCGTCCCGGGCGCCGAAGGTGAGGTCGCGCAGCTCGGCATCGCTGAGATAGCCCTGCCGATGGGCCTCTTCGGCGTCCATGCCGTCGATCCAGCGATACAGCAGGATGTACAACCGCTCCCAGTCGTAGGCCACGCGCGCGCCTTCCGCCTGCATGGCCTGGTCCTCCGCCAGCACCCGGTCGTACCACCAGCGGCGATGGCTGACGCGGCCGAGCTCCCAGTCCAGGTAGCGGGTGGCCGGGGAGTAGATGGCCAGCGGCGCCTTGGTGGGGATGCCGGCGCCGGCACTGGCGCGCAGGCGCTCCAGGTGGGCGACCTCTGCGAAGGGCGAAAGGAATTCGCTGGCAGCGATGCGGTCATGCTCGCCCCAGTCCACCGCCTCGCCGGCGGCGATGGACACGAGCGCATCCTGTGCGAAGCGGCTGAACTTCGCCACCAGCGCGAAGCGCGGGCACACCGGGTGCGGCACCGGCACCCGGTAGACGGCGCCGGTGGCACCCGCAAGCTGGCGGCCGATGCGGCTCAGGCGCTCACCCACGAACCACTGCGAGGGCAGGATGGAGGCGAGCACCGGCCAGCCGTGGCGGGTGACGTAGAGGTCCCCCGCCTGCTTGCCCCGCAGCTGCAGATAATCGACGCCGAAGACCCGCCGCCGCAGCGGGGCGGGCACGGCGTCGAAGGGCCGGTGCCGGTACAGGTGGGCACCGTGCTCGAACCGCTCCACCGGCCGGCCCCGTCAGGCGTCGTCCGGCTCCAGGAACGGCTGCTCCAGGAGCCGGCCGTAGTCCTCCAGGCCGCCGCCGTCCAGGCAGCACTCGATGATCCGCTGCCCGGTGGGCAGCAGGTCCGAGCCCAGGAAGGCCCGGAGCTCCTTTTGGAAGAACTCGGTCAGCATGGCGGCACCCTGGTCGTAGGCGTCCGGACCCACCTCGGGCTGCTGGTCCACCTCGAAGAACCAATGCCCGATGGTGCTGCCCTCCATGATGATCTTGCTCGGCGTATAGCCCAGCAGCGGGCAGCGGGACGGGCGCAGGCGATTGCCGGCGAAGCGGGCGCCGCCGCGGCGCGCGAGATACTCGCGGGTGATCCACTGCGGCATGAAGCCCACGTCCCAGGCGCCGATGTGCTGGTTGGGAATCAGCACATAGCGCACCTCCGGCGTCTCGATGATCTGGTTCAGCAGCAGGTTCGCGTGGTCCACCATGCGCCCGGTGGCGAAGGGCCAGTAGGAGCCGACGCCCTCGGCGGTCATGCCGGCGGTCTCGACGATGCTCGGATTGGCATGCCCACGCGGCGCCACCAGCCGCCACAGCCAGCCGAGCGCCGGCGGCAGCACATGGAACAGCCCGACGATGCCGTAGCTCGGCCGCGCCGCCGTGCAGGGCGGTGTGCGCACGCCCATGCTGCGCACATCCACGTCCACGCCGCCGCGGATGACTTCGGGGATGATGTTGCGCGGAATGATCACCCGCGGGTTCGGGCAGGGCTCGCCGGGGGCGTCCTCGATGTGCTCCCACAGAAGCGTGGTGGCACCTGGGCGTCCCTGGATATTCAGGAACAGCAGCGGCTCGGGGGGATGGACCGTCAGAGCCTCGATGTGCGGGTCCGTGCCGTAGCGCTCGATATGGTTGCAGCGCACGAACCAGGCCTCTTCCGCGTCCATCAGGGTCAGCTTGCCGTTACCCTTCTCGAGCGACGGGTGGCACAGGGCCATGTCGTCCGTCACCGGGCGCAGCTCGCAGCCCTGGGGCAGGGTCAGGGTGCGCTCCTCGCCGGTCTCCAGGTTGCGGCCGATGAGCAGTGTGCCGTCCGGCTGGCGGTGGGCGTACTCCAGCATCTCGCTCTTGCCGCCGCCGCTGGCGCCCTCGTGGGAGATCACGACCTTGTTCTCGTACGGCGTCACAACCTGCACCGTGGAGCAGTGCATGGTCACCCAGCGCTCCTCCTCGCCGATGTTGAGCAGCACGCCGTAGACGCCCTTCTTGGCGCTGGGCCCGGGATAGAGGTTGTAGCTGAACAGCTCGTGCAGGCCGTCGCGGCGGTTGTGCACCACCACCTGGCGACCGTCGAAGTGGGTGTGCCGGAAGGGCGGCGCGACATAGATGATCGCCTTGGGCCGGAAGTCGTCCGGCAGGTCCTCCACCGGCACGATGCCCTGCAGCAGCGCGAGCCCCAGCGCGAAGAAGCCGGCGTTGTCCGGGGCGATCACCAGCGCCTGGGTCGCCCCGCTGGACAGCCCGGCGTAGAAGGCGAACACGGCGAGCGGCTGGGTCTTGAGCCAGGCGAGGCTCGCCTCGCGCACCGGCTCGAAGGACTCGCCGAAGCGCTCCACATAGGTCGGCTTGTCGGTGGGGCGCTCGTCCCCGATGACCATGCAGTCCGGGTCGCGCCGGCGCATGTAGGGCTCGGTGTAGTTGGCGCAGATGCCGTTGCGGGTGCGGCAGACCGTGGCCTCGACCACAGGGCCGATGCCGGGCACATCGTAGGCGACCTCGTGCACCCCGTCAGGCGCATCGCGGACGGCGAGCTCCAGCAGCTCGGCGTGCGTTCCGGCCACGGTCACACTGGGCGCGGCGGTCAGCAGGTCGATGGTTTCCGGGGGCAGATCGAGATCGAGCAGGCGGCGCGGTGACAGACTCATCACTGAAAACAGCTCCGGTGAACGGAAAAACAAGGGGTGGATGAGGCGTGCCCCGCCCGTGCGCTGGTTCGGTTGGACGGCGGGGCGGCGCAGGGTTGCGCGGGGGTGGAAGCGGATGGTGTCAGGCCGCTTGCGCAGCGGCCATGGGTCGATCATATCCGCTGGAACGGCCCTGACAGCCTCCGTCACTTCGAAAAATCCGTCGAATGTGAAGGTTTCCCGATGTATTTGAGCCAAGGCAACGGATGCCGGCCGGTCAGAGCCACTCCAAGCAGCCTGAGGCCCAGGCCGGCGCCGCCGCCGGCCCGGCTTGAGGCTGAGCTCAGCGCTCGGCGTCCGCGGCAAAGAGCGCGTCCAGCTTCTGCTCGAAGCCGTGGTAGTCCAGGTGCTCGTAGAGGGCGGCGCGGGTCTGCATGCTGTCCACGACGCCCGCCTGGGTGCCGTCGCGGCGGATGGCCTCGTAGACGTTCAGCGCCGCCTGATTCATGGCGCGGAAGGCGGAGAGCGGATAGAGCACCAGGCCGACACCGACGCCCGCCAGCTCCTCGGTGGTGAACAGCGGCGTGGCACCGAACTCGGTAATGTTGGCGAGCACGGGCACGTCCAGGGCGGTCGTGAAGCGCTGGTATTGCTCAAGCGCCGTCAGCGCCTCCGGGAAGACCATGTCAGCGCCCGCCTCGACGCAGGCCGCCGCGCGCTCGAGCGCCGCATCCATGCCCTCCACCGCGAGCGCATCCGTGCGGGCCATGATCACGAAGTCATTGCTGCGCGCATCCACGGCCGCCTTGATGCGGTCCACCATCTCCGTGAGCGGCACGATGGCCTTGTTCGGCCGATGGCCGCAGCGCTTGGCGGCCACCTGATCCTCGATGTGGCAGCCGGCGGCGCCGGCGCGGGTCAGCTCGCGCACCGTACGGGCGATGTTGAAGGCGCCGCCGAAGCCCGTGTCCGCGTCCACCAGCACCGGCAGATCACAGGCGTAGGTGATGCGGCGCACGTCCACCAGCACGTCCTCCAGGCCGGTGATGCCGAGGTCCGGCACGCCGAGGGAGCCCGCGGCGACGCCGCCGCCGGAGACGTACAGCGCGCGATAGCCCGTGTGCGCCGCAAGCAGGGCGTGGTAGGCGTTGATGGCGCCCATCACCTGCAGCGGGCGCTCTTCCTGCACGGCGCGCCGCAGCAGGGCGCCTGGGGTTTGGGACATGGTGACCTCCGGTGGTTGGGATGAGGAAGTATGGTGTACGAAGTACGGGGTACGAAGTAGTTAGTACGGCGTACGCGGTACGGAGTCCGGAATGTCCAGTGCGAGGTACGAGGAGCGAGGCGCGAGGGGCGCCGTACCGATCGAGCTGACGCGAATCGATCCCCTGGTGAGCGTGAGACCCCGCACCGAGCCCCCGTACTCCGTACTCCGGACTCTTACGCACTTTATCCCGTCACCACCGCCAATGCCCCAGCACCCGACAATCGCCCCACCACCGCCTCCCGCCCCCGACTTCCGACAACAGCCGCACAATCGCCGACGGAGCAGACCGCTATACTGCTGCGGTCGCCAGCAGAGAGCCCCGCAGCATGCGCAGCCCCGCCGTCCGTCAAGCCGCCCCGCAGGATGCGCCCGCTGCCGCAGACGCGGAGGCGCTCCTCAGCGCCGGCCGCGCCGTGCATGCCCGGCTGCGGGACAACCTCGCCGCTGTGCTGCGCGGCCAGGACCAGGCCATCCGCTGGCTGCTGGCGGCGCTGGCCGTCGGTGGCCATGTGCTGCTGGAGGACGTGCCCGGCACCGGCAAGACCACGCTGGCCAAGGCCCTGGCGCGCTCCATCCACGGGCGGTTCAAGCGGGTGCAGTTCACGCCGGACCTGATGCCCTCGGACATCCTGGGCGTGTCGGTGTACGACCCCGCCGAGCACGCCTTCCACTTCCGTCCCGGCCCGGTGTTCACGCAGATCCTGCTCGCCGACGAGATCAACCGCGCCTCGCCGCGCACCCAGGCGGCGCTGCTGGAGGCCATGGGCGAGGCACAGGTGAGCGTGGACGGCGAGCTGCGCCCGCTGGACGCGCTCTTCTTCGTCATCGCCACGCAGAATCCCATCGAGCTGCACGGCACCTATCCGCTGCCGGAGGCGCAGATGGACCGCTTCGCCCTGCGCTTCGGGCTCGGCTACATCGGCGCCGAGGCCGAGGCCGCCCTGCTGCACGACCAGCGCAGCGGCCATCCCCTGGAGCAGCTCCTGCCCTGCGCGAGCGCCGATGACATCCTGGCGCTGCGGGCGGCGGTGCAGCGGGTGCGCGTCGCCGAGCCTCTGCGCCGCTACATCGTGGCGCTGGTGGCCGCCACCCGCGAGCGCGAGGGCGTGGCCCTGGGCGCGAGCCCGCGGGCCTCGCTGACCCTGATGAAGATCGGCCAGGCGCTGGCGCTGTTCGACGGCCTCGACTACCTGCCGCCGGAGCCGGTGCGCGAGGCGGCGGTGCCAGTCATCGCCCATCGCCTCGGCCTCGACCCCGCCGCCCGCTATGCCGGGCGCCAGGCCGCCGACGTGGTGCAGGAGTGCCTCGCCGAGGTGCCGCCGCCGGCCTGATGCAGCAGCGCGCCACCGAGCCCGCCACCAGCACACCGGCAGGCCGCCCGCCGGCCCGCCGGCACGGCCTCGCCGCCCGCGCCGGGCGCTGGCTCAAGGCCTGGAGCTGGCTCAACCTGCGGCTCGCCAGCAGTACGCAGGAGTGGCTGCGCCGGCACTTCACCCCGGCCGGTCAGGGGGTGCTCGCGGCGACCTTGGCCGCCGGCCTGTTCGGACTCGACACCCGGCTCACGGCGGCGCACCAGGTCTTCGCCTTCGGGCTCGCGCTGCTCGCCATCGCCTGGCTCGGCACCCGGGCGCCTATGCCGCCGCTCGCGCTGCGGCGCCGGGCGCCGTCCCGTGCCGCGGCCGGGCAGCCCTGCCGTTATCGCGTCGAGGTGCAGCACGCCGGGCGCCGGCCCGCCCGCGGCCTGACCCTGCACGAGCGTCTGCCGGACCCGCGCCCCGGCCTGGCCACCTTTCTTGACCGCCGCGCACCGGTGGAGGCGACGCTGAATCCCTTCGAGCGCCTGCTCGGCTATCCGCGCTGGGAATGGCTGTTGCAGCAGGCCCGCCGTGCCGAGGCGGCGCCGCCCGCGGCCCTGCCGTTGCTCTCACCCGGCAGCAGCGCGGTGCTGGAGCTGACGCTCACGCCTACGCGCCGGGGCTGGCTGTCGCTGGATGCATTGGTGCTGGGGCGGGAGGACCCACTCGGGCTCATGCGCCGGGAGCGGCGCGTCGCCGGCGAAGCCCGCTGCCTGGTGCTGCCCGTGCGGCATCCGGTGCCGGCGCTGCGCCCGCCCGGGCGCCGGCGGCTGCAGCCGGGCGGCGTCGAGCAGGCGTCGCGCGTCGGCGACTCGCAGGAATTCATGGGCCTGCGCGACTACCTGCCCGGCGACTCGCCCCGCCACATCCATTGGGCCGCCTGGGCGCGCTGCGGGGAGCCGGTGGTGAAGGAGTACCGGGACGAGTTCTTCAGTCGTCAGGCGCTGGTGCTGGACACCTGCCCGGCGGCGGGTGACGACCCCGGGCGCTTCGAGGCGGCGGTCAGCGCGGCCGCCTCGCTCATCGCTCCGCTGGGGGAGCGCCCGAACGGCCCGGACGGCCTGCTGGACCTGGTGCTCTGCGCGGACGGCCCCCGCATCCTCACCGCCGGTCGCGGACTCATGTCCACCGCGGCCATGCTGGAGGTGCTGGCCTGTGTGGCGCCGCAGCCGCCGGCGGCCTTCGCCGCGCTGGCCGAAACATTGACCGTCCGCGCGACCCGGCAGAGTGCCTGTCTGTGCGTGCTGCTGGGGTGGGATGCGGAGCGCCGTGCGCTGGTGGAGCAGCTGCGGCGCGTTGGGCTGCCGGTGACGGTGGTGGTGGTGGATGGTGCGGATGAGCCCGAGCCGGACGACGGCGAGGTCATAGGGTTGGATGTGCGGGATTTGGCGTCTGGGCTGGGGCGGTTGTCGTTGGGTTGATCTTTGGGTGGTGGGGGAGCGAGGTGTTGGTCGCCTGTCTCGGAGCGCCCGCCGCGGGCATTGAGCCCGCGGCGGGGGCAGCCGACTGGAAGTCGGCGCTCCCAGGGGGCTCGCGGCGGGGGCAGCCGACTGGAAGTCGGCGCTCCCAGGGAGCCTGCGGCGGGTGCGGCCGACTGGAAGTCGGCGCTCCCAGGGAGCCCGCGGCGGGGGCAGCCGACTGGAAGTCGGCGCTCCCAGGGAGCCCGCGGCGGGTGCGGCCGACTGGAAGTCGGCGCTCCCAGGGGGCTCGCGGTGGGTGCGGCCGACTGGAAGTCGGCGCTCCCAGGCGCTCCCAGGCGCCCGCAGGGCTACTCGTCGTGCAGGGCGGCCACCGGGTCCAGCGCGGCGGCGCGCAGCGCGGGCAAGACGCCGGCGGCGAGGCCGATGGCGCCGGCGGCGAGCTCCGCGAGCAGCACGAAGTCCCAGGCTAATCGTGTCGGCAGCGCCGGCACCAGCACGCCGATGAGCCAGGCGCCGCCGGCACCGACGCCGAAGCCCAGGGCGCCGCCGGCGAGCGCCAGCAGCGTCGCCTCAAGCAGGAAAAGCGCCAGGATCTGGCCGCGGCCGGCGCCGAGCGCCCGCAGCAGGCCGATCTCGGCGCGACGCTCGGCGACGGCGATGGTCATGATGGTGAGGATGCCGATGCCGCCCACCACCAGGGAAATGGCGCCCAGGGCGGCGACCACCGCGGTCAGCACGTCCAGCACCGAGCCCAGCACCTCCAGCATCTGGTCCTGGGTGGTGATGGTGAAATCCTCGCGGCCGTGTCGCTGCACCAAGAGTGCCTTCACCCGCTCGGCGACGACGGCGCTGTCCGCGGCGCGGTCGTAGAGCAGGTCGATCTCCATCAGCCCCTCGCGGTCGAACATGGCGAGCGCCCGCTGCACGGGGATGTAGACACTGTCGTCGAGGTCGAAGCCCAGCATCTGGCCCTTGGGCGCCATCACGCCGATGACCCGGAAGGGCTCACCGCCGATGCGGATGCGCGCGCCGAGCGCCGCCGCACCACCAGACGCGCTTCGCTGGAACAGCTCCCGGTGCAGCTTGGCGCCGAGCACCGCCACCGGCCGCGCGGCCCCATCCTCCGGCAGGAAGCGCCCCTGGACCGGGCGCATGCCCCAGATGGCCGGCACCTCCGGCCCGGCACCGAACACCAAGGTGCGCCGGCTGCGCCGGCCCGCCTCCACCGCAGCGTTGCCGGTCACCACACCCACCACGGCCTCCACGTCCGGCACCCGCGCAAGCGCCGCCACGTCGTCCATGGACAGGGGCCGCACGCTCGCGATCATGGCGCCGGACATGCCCATGGTGGTGGTGCGGCCCGGGGTCACGGCGATGAGGTTGGTGCCGAACTGGGTGAACTCGGCGAGCACGAAGCGGTGCACCCCCTCGCCGATGGCCGTCAGCAGCACCACCGCCGCCACCCCGATGCCGATGCCGGACAGCGTCAGCAGGCTGCGGCCGCGACGCGCGAGCACGGCGCCTGTGGTGTAGCTCAGGATGTCGCTTGCACGCATGATCGGTGCGAGTCGGCCATTTCCTCTCGGTGATGCACAGGCGGGCTGAGGGCTGAGGGCTGAGGGCTGAGGGCTGAGGGCTGAGGGCTGAGGGCTGAGGATCATGCTTTCATTGCTCGGGCAATGCTCAGATGAAACCTCGCGCCTCGCCCCTCACCCCTCAAGCTTCATTCAGCGCCCGCACCGGATCGAGCCGCGCGGCGCGCCGCGCCGGCAACAGCCCGAACAACAGCCCAGTGCCGATGGAGACCAGGGCTGCAGCGAGCGGCGCCCACACCGGCACCACCAGCTGAAAGGCCGGAAATTGGGCATTGAACAGCCAGACACCGGCGTAGGCCAGCGCGATGCCGGCGACGGTGCCGGCGCAGGCGAGCAGGAGCGCCTCGGTGAGGAAGAGCCCGAGCACGTCTCGCTGCCTTGCACCCAAAGCCTTGAGCAACCCCACCTCGGGGGTGCGCTGGGACACGGACACCAGCATGACGTTCATGATCAGCACGCCGGCCACCGCGAGGCTGATGGCGGCAATGCCGGCCACGGCGAGGGTCAGCGCCCCGAGGATGCGATCAAAGGTGCCGAGCAGCGCATCCTGGGTGATGACGGTGACGTCGTCTTCGCCCTCGTGCCGGGCGCGGATGATGGCACGGATGTCGTCTGCGGCGGTGTCCAGGGACTCGCGCCCGCCCGCCTGCACCAGCACCCGGAACAGGCCGGGATCGTCGAACAGCGCCTGGGCGCTGGCGACGGGGATGATGGCGGCGTCGGCGAGATTACTCCCGAGCGACACACCGCCCGCCGACAGCAGCCCGATGACGCGGAAACGGCGGTCGCCGATGCGCAGCCGCCGGCCGATGGGGCTCTCACCCCGGAAAAGCGCCTCTGCCAGGGTCTGCCCGAGCACAGCCACCGGCAGCGCCCGATCCGGGTCGCCGGGCGGCAGGAAGCGCCCGGCGGCGAGTGTGAGGCGGCGCACATCGATGAAATCCGCCGTGGAGCCGAGAATGGTCACCTCACGCGAGAGCGCGCCGACGGAGACCTCCGCCGCGCCGACGGTGATGGGCGCCACACGCTCCACATGCCGCGAGCGCAGCAGCGCCTGGGCGTCGCCCAGGGTCAGGTCCCGCGGCGTCTCGCCGAACAGCGGCGGCATGCCACCGGTGGTCTCGTGACGGCCGGGGACGATGATGAGCAGATGCGTGCCGAGCTGCATGAATTCGTCCAGCACATAGCGACGGGCCCCCTCCCCCAGCGCCGACAGGAGCACCACCGCGGCCGTGGCGAAGGCCATGGCCGCCAGTGTGAGCCAGGTGCGCGTCGGGTGTGCCGTCAGCGCGCGGGCAGCGCTGGTGAGGGTGTCCGTGGGCTGCATGGGGCCGGGCGCCGCGTTGCATCGTCGCCGCAGCATGCCACAGCACCGCGCACGGCGTTCGCAGCAGCCCCTCCACGCATCCCCTCGACGGGCATCTGCCGTCAATCGGCGAGAACGGCGCCGTCGTCCATGTGGATGCGCCGGCGTGCGCGCTCGCCGAGGTGCTGATCATGGGTGACCACCACGAGGGTCAGCCCCTGGGCGTTGAGAGCCTCCAGGGCCGCGATCACATCATCGCCGCTGGCGCGGTCGAGGTTGCCCGTGGGCTCGTCGGCCAGCAGCAGCCCCGGGCGGGTGACGGTGGCGCGGGCAATGGCCACGCGCTGGCGCTGGCCGCCGGAGAGCTGGTCCGGGCGGTGGTCGGCGCGGGGGGTCAGCCCCATCGCCTCCAGCGCCGCAGCGACCTGCTGGCGGCGCTCGCGGACGGGGCGGCCGGCGAGGGTCAGCGGCAGCTCGACGTTCTCGGCGGCGGTGAGCCGCGGGATCAGATGAAACGCCTGGAAGACGAAGCCGATGCGCTCGCGTCGCAGCCGTGCCCGGCGCTCTTCGGGAAGACGGGTGGTCTCGATGCCGTCCAGGCGGTAGCTGCCGGCGTCCGGGCGATCCAGCAGGCCCAGGATGTTGAGGAGCGTGCTCTTGCCCGAGCCGGACGGCCCCATCACCGCGGCATAGTCGCCGTCTGCCAGCGTGAGGTCCAGGTCGCGCAGGGCATGGACCACCTGGTCGCCCACCTGGAAGCGGCGCTCGATGCCGTGGAGCTCGATCATCCCCGCCGCCACGGCTGCTGCGCGAGTCGTCCGCGGATCATGCCGACACAGGCCGCGTGGGGCGAGGCGGCTCAGTCACCGTCGGCGTCCTCCGCCACCGCGAGCGCGCCGGCCTCGACGCCGTCACGGTCCACGGAGAGCACCACGTGCTCGCCTGCCCTGAGCCCGGCGGTCACCTCGGTGCGCTCCCAGTTGGCGAGGCCCGCCCCGATGTCGCGGGCGACGAGGACGCCGTCCGCGCCCACCACCAGCACGGCGTCGGGAACGTCCCCGAATCCCGGCGCAATGGCGGCGGTCGGGATCACCAGGGTGTCGTCGGCGACGGCGGTGACGATCTCCACATCGGCGCTGTAGCCCGCGAGCAACGGTGGGTCCTCAGGCGGATCGGCGATGACCACCTCCACCTCCACGGTACGGGCCTGCTTCTCCTGATCCAGCACATAGGGCGCAATGCGCCGGACGACGCCCGGAAACTCGCGGTCCTGGTAGGCATCCAGCGTCACCCGGGCGTCATCGCCGAGGCGCACCCGGGCGGCGTCCACCTCGTCGATGGGGGCAGAGATGTAGAAGCAGCTGTCGTCGATGAGGTCCACCGCAGGCGGGGTCGGGATGCCCGGCGGCGAGGGCGTGACATACTCGTTCAGCTCGCCGGACACCTCCGCGACAACGCCGGCGAAGGGCGCCGTGAGCCGGGTCCGCGCCAGCTCCGCCCGGGCGACACCCACCTGTGCCGCGGCCACCCGCGAGGAGGCGCGGGCGGCCTCGCACTCGGCACGGCCGGCGGCGGCGGCGGTCTGCGCCCGGTCCACGGCCTCCTCGCTGGTCATGCGCCGCGCCATCAGCTTCTCCTGGCGCGCTGCCTCCCGCTCCGCCTGGTCGGCATTCAGGCAGACGGCGCGGGCGCGGGCGCCGCCGGCCTCGGCCTCGCGCTCGGCCAGCTCAAGGCGGGCGATGAGGTCTTCATTCCAGAGCGCCAACAGCAGCTGCCCGGCCTCGACGCGATCGCCCTCGTGCACGTCCAGCGCCGCGATCTGACCACCCATGGCCGGCGCCAGCCGCGCCCGCCGGCAGGCCTTGACGGTGCCGGCGCGGGTGTTGGCAACCAGCTCCTCCACCCGGCCGCGCTCCACCTCGGCCACACGGACCTCCACCTGCAGGGGCCTTGCCACATACCACCAGGCGGCGGCGCCCCCGGCGGCGAGGCCCAGGATCAGCAGGGGGCCGATGGGCAGGCGCATGGGGTGGACAATCGCATTATCCGCAAGCGTATCCACCCGCAAGCAGGCGGATGGCATCGCGGTTGGTCCAGGAGCCCGTGAGGCGCGCGGCGGCCTCAGCGGGCAGCCAGCGGCAGCCGCTGTGCTCATCAGCGGCCAGGCGGATGCGGCGGCGCCCCGGAAGCCGCAGCGAGAACCAGTGCTCGCGGTTGAAGCAGACCCCAGGGCGATAACGGGCGCGCCAGGCCGGCTTGATGGGAAAGAGCCGACTCTGGTGCAGGTCGACAATGGCCGCGGTCCCGATCAGCCCCGTCTCCTCCCGCAGCTCCCGGAGCGCCGCGGCCCGCGGCGACTCCCCCGGGAGCAGGCTGCCGGTGACGGATTGCCAGAAGTGCGGCGGTCGCACGCGGTTCAGGAGCAGAAACTCACCGGCCTCGGTGTACACCACGACCAGGACCGAGACCGGGCGCTTTGCAGGTGCTGATTGCAGAAGATGGCCGGAAGTCACTGGGACACGCCCCAGCCCTCAGCCTCAAGCCCCTCAAGCCCGGAGCCTGATCCGCAGCGCCAGCTCGTGCAGCTGCGCCTCGTCCACCGCGGACGGGGCGTCGGTGAGCAGACAGGAGGCGGTCTGGGTCTTGGGGAAGGCCATGACGTCGCGGATGGACTGGCTGCCGGTCATGAGCATCACCAGCCGATCGAGCCCGAAGGCGATGCCGCCGTGGGGCGGGCAGCCGTACTTGAGCGCCTTGAGCAGGAAGCCGAAGCGGGCCTCGGCGTCTTCGTCGGCGATCTTGAGCAGCCGGAAGATGCGCCGCTGCACATCCTCGCGGTGGATACGGATGGAGCCGCCGCCGACCTCTGTGCCGTTCAGTACCAGGTCGTAGGCGCGGGACTCGACACCGCCGGGGTCGGACTCCAGACGCTCCAGCTGGTCCTCCTTGGGCGCCGTGAACGGATGGTGCAGCGCCACCCAGCGGCCCGTGTGCGGGTCGTGCTCGAACATCGGGAAGTCCACCACCCAGAGCGGGCGCCACTCACCGGAGGCCAGTCCGCGGTCGTGCCCGAGTCGGGTGCGCAGCGCACCGATGGATTCGTTGACGACCTCCGCCTTGTCCGCGCCGAAGAAGACCAGATCGCCGTTTTCGGCCCCCGTGCGCTCCATGATGCCGGTGACGGCGCTGTCCGGCAGGAACTTCAGGATGGGGGACTGCAGCCCCTGGCGCCCCTGCCCCGCCCAGTCGTTGACCTTGACGTAGGCGAGACCCTTGGCGCCGTAGATGCCGACGAATTTGGTGTAGTCGTCGATCTCCTTGCGGGAGAGCTCGGCACCGCCCGGCAGGCGCAGCGCCACCACCCGACCTTCCGGGTCGGCGGCGGGGCCGGCGAAGACCTTGAACTCCACCTCATCCATCAGGTCCGCCACGTCCACCAGCTCCAGCGGCACGCGCAGGTCCGGACGGTCGGAGCCGAAGCGGCGCATGGCCTCGGCGTAGGTCATGCGCGGGAAGGGGTCGGGCAGATCGACATCCAGCACCTCTTTGAACAGCGTGCGGATCATCTGCTCCATCAGGCCCGTCAGCTCGGTCTCGTCGAGGAAGGAGGTCTCGATGTCGAGCTGCGTGAACTCGGGCTGGCGGTCGGCGCGCAGGTCCTCGTCGCGGAAACAGCGGGCGATCTGATAGTAGCGGTCGAAGCCCGACATCATCAGCAGCTGCTTGAACAGCTGCGGCGACTGCGGCAGGGCGTAGAACTCGCCCGGGTGCACGCGGCTCGGCACCAGGTAGTCGCGGGCGCCTTCGGGCGTGGACTTGGTGAGGATGGGGGTCTCGATGTCGAGGAAGCCCTCGGCGTCCAGGAAGGCGCGCAGGGTTGCCGTGATGCGCGAGCGGATGCGCAGGCGCTCCTGCATCTCCGGGCGGCGCAGGTCGATGTAGCGGTAGCGCAGCCGGACCTCTTCCGACGTGTCGGAATGATAGTCCTCCAGCTGAAAGGGCGGCGTCTCGGCGCGGTTCAGCACCGTCAGCTCCAGCGCCAGCACCTCCACCTCGCCGGTGGCCATGTTCGGGTTCTCGGTGCCCTCGGGCCGGCGGCGCACCCGGCCCTCGACCGCGATCACGAACTCGCTGCGCAGCTGCTCGGCCAGCGCGAACATCTCCGGTCGGTCCGGGTCGAACACCACCTGCACCAGGCCGCCGCGGTCGCGCAGATCGACGAAGATGACGCCGCCGTGGTCGCGCCGGCGATGCACCCAGCCGGTGAGCCGGACCGTCTCGTCGATGAGCCCGGCGTGGAGGTCGCCGCAATAGTGACTGCGCATGGTGGTCGGTCCCCTTTACCGTCGACGGCTGCCGTGTCGACCTGTGGAAAATGCTTCGGGCGGCTGCTCGCCGCCCAAAATAACACGTCAAGATAGCGCCGCCCCCGAGGCGGCGCAAGCTGACCGCCGGGCCTCAGCCCGCGGCCGCCGGTTTGGGCTTGGGCTGGGCGGGCTTGCTGTCGGCAGCCGGCTTCGCGGCGGTCTGCTTGTCGCCGCCGGTCTTGCCCTGGCCGCTATCCCCGGCCTTGTCGCCGGACTTGCCGGCATCCGCGGCCTTCTCCTTGGGCTTGTCGTCGGCCTGGTGCAGGTTCTTCTTGCCGTCCTTCTTGAAGTCGGTCTCGTACCAGCCGGCGCCCTTGAGACGGAACGCGGCGGCGGTGAGCTGTTTCTTCAGCGCGGCGGCACCGCAGGCAGGGCAGTCGGTCAGGGGGGCATCGCTGATCTTCTGCAGCGCGTCCAGTTCGTGGCCACAGGCCTCGCAGCGATAGGCGTAGATGGGCATCGTCGGGTCCTCACCGGGGGAAATCGATCAACCCGCCCATGGTAGGGTTTGCGCGTGGTGATTCAAACTACGTCGTCCCCGAGCCACCACCGGAGGCAAGCATGACACTGCAACTGACCTCGCCCGCCTTCGCCGAGGGCGGGCGTATCCCCCGCGAGCACACCTGCGAGGGTGCGGACACCTCGCCGCGGCTCGACTGGCAGGGCGTACCGGACGGCACCCAAAGCCTGGCCCTGATCGTCGACGACCCGGACGCACCGGACCCGGCGGCGCCGCGCATGACCTATGTCCACTGGGTGCTCTACAATCTGCCGCCGGACAGCACCGGCCTGCCCCCGGGGGTTCGCGGTGACCAGCTCCTGCCCGGCGCCAAGGCCGGCCTCAACGACTGGGGCCAGCCGGCCTACGGCGGACCCTGCCCGCCCATCGGCCGGCATCGCTATTTCCACAAGCTCTATGCGCTGGACACCGTGCTGAGCGGCCTGGACCAGCCCACCAAGGCGCAGCTCGAGGCCGCCATGGCGGGCCATGTGCTGGCGGAGGCGCTGCTGGTAGGTACCTACCAGAAAGGTGATTCAGCCTGAGCCGGGTGCGCCTGGCCCCAGGCGCACCGCATCGCTGAAAACCGCCACGTAGCTTTGCC
The DNA here is from genome assembly GCF_913063425.1 of uncultured Thiohalocapsa sp. Classification (GTDB taxonomy): domain Bacteria; phylum Pseudomonadota; class Gammaproteobacteria; order Chromatiales; family Chromatiaceae; genus Thiohalocapsa. Next base: position 126,781 of record NZ_CAJXYK010000004.1, on the reverse strand, counting down.
GAGGGGCATTTGCCGCAGGCTTCCCGAGTACGTGTCGATCCCCGTGCAGCGCCTCGTCGGCCACGTCTCAGAAGCCCGCGCGCAGCAGCTCCCCCAGCTCGCGGGTGAGCCGCTGCTGACCGTCGCGGATCGAGACATAGCGATCAGACGCCTGATCGTAGCGAACGGCGCCCAGGTCCATCAGCAGCGTCAGCAAGTTAGGGTCGTCGATATGGCGGTAGGCCGGATTCTCGACCATCTCGAAGCTCGCCTGCCGCAGCCGTGCGTTGACTCGATTCATAAAATGCGGCCACATGCCGTCGTACAGTGCGATGGCTTCGCGGAAACCCGGATAGGCCTGCACCAGAGTCAGCGCCTGCGCGTCCCGCAGCAGCTGATCGGGCGTCAGTCGCGCCGGGTCGGGCGGGTTGCCGTGCTCGATGAGAAACAGCCAGTAGTCACGGCAAGCGCCGCGTACGCTCTCATAAAGCCGGAGGTTGCCGAGCACGGCGTAGCTGAGCCCATTGGCCAGGTGCAACGCCATCTCCGGGTTGTCCAAGCACTCGGTGAGCGCCTCGGCCTGGCGCAGCGCTACCGGCGGGTCGTCCAAGCACTCTGTGGGCGCTTCACCCTGAATCCTCTTCTTCGCCTCAATCAAGGACTTCTTCACCTCACTCAAGGACCCGGACCATAGACTGGCCGGCTCCTGGGAGACAGCGCTCTGAAACAGTGGCGGCACATTGACTCGGCAGTGGAAGAGTTTCTCCAGATAGGCGGTAGGGTCGAAGCTAGGCTGCCGCCGGTAGTGCTCGTAGAGAAATTCCTCCAGCATCGCGATGTTCACTGCCCAGATGCTGCTGAGCGGCCATTTCGCCGGATCCTGCGATGAAACTGAAGCAGCTTCAGCGTCGTCCAATGCCAACGGATGACCATCTCGAGCCGCGGATCGCCCGCGCACGAACAGCCGCCGGAGCCATGAGCGCAGCCGCCGCGGCCAAGAGCGCTTGTCGATCTTCGCTTCACGCCCGGCCGGCCAGGCCTCCTCGGCGTTGCCCGCTGACTGCTTACGCTTGGGCTGGGGCAGGAACAGGTGATAGAGGCTGTCCAGCACGGCCACCGCTTCGTCGGGCCGGGCTCGGTCCAGGTCATCGACGATCAGCAGAATCCGCTCCGCACCGTGGGTGGCCGCCAGGCGCTCGAGCAGCAGCCGCATCTGCCCTCGCAATACGCGCATCTGCAGTGGCGGCAGAGCCCCCTCCGCATCGGCCCGGGAATTCTCGCGCTGCGCGTACAGCTTTGCCGTGAGCCGCGCCAGCCAGAAGGCGAGGGTGCCGCCGGGTACAGCAGCGACGGCGTCTTTGAGGTACGGCATGGCCTCAACGCCGAGATCGAGGAAGGCCTGCCAGACGTACTTGGACTCGGCGACCAATCGCTCGGGGAGCGGCTGGGATACGTCTGAAGCCGCCTCCGCCTTCGCCACCTCCAAGGCGAGGAAGCGCAGAAAGCCCGCGGCACAGTCCTGGTGTGCCGTCTCCTCCCAGGGGGAGAAGGTGAGCACCTTCCACGGCCTGCGCTGGCCTGCCGCGACATGCTCTTCAAGCTCGCGCTCAAAATCCTCTCCCTCAAGCAGGGTCGTCTTGCCCGAGCCCCAGGGCCCCGCCAGCAGGATGTTCCGCGACTCCTTCCTCAGCGCACCGCCGAGCCGCGCGACGATCTCATGCCGACAGAGAAGACTATCGGACTGCGTCGGATGGTCCGCCGCGTCAGTCATGGCCCGCCTCCCCGGGGGCGCCACAAAGCTCGGCGGCCAGCGCCATGATCCGCGGCTGCTGGTCGGCCCAAGCGGGCCAACTCGCCAGCTTGGCGAAGGTATCGCTGTCGGTCACCGGGGTGCCAATATCGTCCTGGAATACGGCGTCGCGAGCCTGCTCGATCACCGCGGGCTTCGTCGGCTTCTCACTCAGCGCTGCCAACGCGTCTTTATGCTTGTCCGACAGCGCAGCGAGGAGGCGCCTATTATCCGGCTCCCCGTCTGCCTGTATCCGCTGCCAGATGACGGCGGCACGGGCGGCATATGCCCCGCCTCCACGGCCATAGACCTGCGCCGCAAGCAGGCCGAGCGCCACACGGGATGCGATCGAGGAGCCGCGCTCCGATGCGTTCCCGGCCCAGGTCAACAGGGTCTGGGTCCAGATCTCAGCGGTGCGGTCCGGCGCCGCGGCGAGCATGTCCAGGTCCGCAAGGAGCCCGAGGTTGACCCTGAGCCCGAGCCGCTCTTCGGAGCTGTTACTCCGGCTCTGCCCCACATAATTGTTGGCGACGAACATGGCGGCGACCCAGGGCGAGGCCCGGCAGGTCTCCAGCACGGCCCAGATGACGCCCAGGATGGTCCCCTTGCGCGGCAGGTTGGTGGAATCGCGGCCGATGACCATGTCCAACATGCTGTCGAATCTGGTCAGGGAGGCATATTGCGCAATCCGGGCCTCCACCAGCAGCCGGCCCATGTGCGCATCCACGACATCCTGCACTTTTGGTATCAGCTCGGCATCCGGCAGACCCCGCGCTTTGTCCAGTTGCAGCCGCAGGGTAGCCAGGTGCAGGCGTGTGGCACCGTCCTCGGCGCTCACCGTCGCAAGCAGCGCCTCGCACCGATCGAGCATGACACCGTCATCGGGGAAGCGCGCCGGAATCAGCCGCCCACGCCTGGGCTCCTCGACATACGCCTTGGTCAGGAAATCCGCGTAGTAGAGCGGGATCGAGCCGTGCTGAGGATTGAGGTGCACGGCGGCATCGAACAGGGCATCGCACTCGGCCTCGAACGGCGCCTGATCGTCGATGAGCACCGCCAGGTTCGACAGACTGGTGGCGGTGGACTGGGCGAAGTACGGCAGGTGACGCTCCAGATAGCGATCCGCGTACTCACCGACGATGGGGAAGACATCCCGGACGCCGTTTCGATGTCTGGCGAGTGCATAGTCCTGAAAGCTCGAGACCTGCTCCGCGACGGTGGCACCCTGGGGCATACGACCGAAGTGGCCGCGCACCCAGTCCGCGAACTCGGGGTCGCGCCCGCCTTCCAGCGCCGGCGCGACGGTGCCTCGTGCAGAGACGCGCGGTGCCTGCGCACCGCGCTGCTCGGCGTGCAGGGCATCGAGCAGCCGCAGCAGCAGGACACGCTCCTCGTGGTTCTCCGGCCAGACCTCGCGCAGCCGGTCTTCGGTCAGAATGGTCGAGGACTCGATCAATGCGCGTAGCTGATCGAAGAACAAGGCCAGCTGCCGAAAGCCGACCTGCGTCTGCGAGCCCGCTGCATTGGCTGCGGCGGCAATGAACCGGAAAATCTCAGGCTCTTCCCGCTTGACGCGCCAGAACAGATGGAACTCCTGCTCCAGCAGCGTCTCCGCCGGACCGCCCTGAGTGCCGCCGCTCTGGACCAGCCGTGCCCGCAGGTAGGCCTTGAGCTGGCGCGGGGTGAGCGCTGAGGCCAGGGCTCGATAGGCTGGCCGCAAACGCAGCAGCCCACGGCGCTCATCGAGACAGACGAGCTGGCGCAGCCCCTCGGCGAGGGGGGTCAGCTTGGCCAGGAAGATTTTCTCCGCGGGCCGCGCCTTGTTCGGATCCTGAAAACTGGCCGGGTCCTCGAATGTGCCTTCTTTCGATGCCGGCGGCGCTCCAGCCGGGGTACCGGGGTGGTCGGCCCCGTGCGCTACCGACGGCGTCGGCGGCTCCTCATTGTCAGGTGCAGCCTGCGCGTCGTCATCGAGGCCCGCCACCTCAGGGGCTTGAAGCGGAGCTGGAGCGCCGGGCGGAGGCGGCGGGTCGTCGGGGTCGGACCGGCGCCACACCAGGCGATCCTCGTCCAGCCCGTCCAGGAGCCAGGTCAGCAGGTACTCAGCGAGTATGGGATCAGGATCGGGCGCTCGCCGCTCGCCACCGGGCTCGGCGCAGCGCTCCAGGACGGACTCCGGCACAGTGCCGAAGTCCTTTCGCGGCACCCTCAGCAGTTCCAGAAGGCCGGGGCGGAGACCGAGAAACCCCGCCCCCGCGGCGGCCTCAGCCGCGGGCTCACTCAACCTGGGCAGGCGCAGAATGACGTCCAGGTATTTCTCTAGCGCCGAATTGGCCGTGACATAGACATGACCGTCCGCATGGGTACCATTCTTGTCCATCCATGCGAGGACGCCCCGCTCCATCAGCTCGCGGTCGCAGGCGATGACGAAGCGCACGGCGCGACTGCTGCGAAAGCGCAGCAGCAGCTGGATTACCGCCTCGGCAACATCCAGCTTGCAGCGGTCGAGGTCGTCCAGATAGACCACCAGCGGCGTGCCCAGCCGGTCCGGTGCCCAGCCCAGGCGCCGGTCGATCATCTGCTCGATGGTGTTGCTGCGGTAGACACGGCTGACGGCCGATGCGGCCCCGGCCATGCGGTTCGGCCGCAGGGGCTCGTTGCCGCTGCCGCCGTCACACGCCGGCTCGAAGGGACCTTCACTGCGCCACAGGTCCTCCAGGGCCTGCAGGATCATTGGGTCCAGTCCTTTATTGTCCTCGGGGACGCGGTCAGGGTGCCAGCCGTCCGGGTGGACCAACGGCGCGTCCGCACAGAGATTCTCGACCATGGCACCGATCACGGCCGCCACCGCCGAGGAGCTGGTGTAGCTCGTGATGAGCGGCATGGTGAGCCAGAGCTGAAGGGGCTCCAGCGGATGGTTTTCAAGGTGAGTCAGCAGAGCACGCAGGAAGCTGGTCTTACCGACACCATAGCGACCGGAGATCAGGGCATGGCCGCTGTGCTCGCTCCCTACCACAGCCGCTGCCAAGCGCGTCAGCACCTGAGGCTCCTCGCCGTCCATGCCCCAGTACAGCTTCCAAAGCAGGGCTTCGTCGACCGGCGCCTCGTTCAGGCGCCCGGCGAGCAATTCCCGTGACTCACTCATTCCATCAGGTTCCCTTTCTTTCGCTGCCCACCCGAGAGTGGGCTGTGCCACCATGATGCAGCACAGACCGCGCCGCCAGTGGGCTGATCTCTTCGGCTACCTGAGCCCGCAACCAAAATCGCCCAAGTCGAGTGGAAATGCTACGCGGCAGTCCGGCACGGCACAAGAGCGCATTCATGACCACAGCACCGACAATTCTCATCACCGGCTGCTCCAGCGGCATCGGCTACAGCTGCGCGCACGGGCTTGCGGCGCGCGGCTGGCGGGTCATCGCCTCGGCACGGCGGGCGGCGGATGTCGCCCGGCTTCAGGGCGAGGGCCTCGACGCCGTCCAGCTGGACCTGGACGACCCCGCGAGCATCCGCTCCGGGCTGGATGCGGCCCTGGCGCTGACGGGCGGGCGTCTGGATGCACTCTTCAACAACGGCGCCTATGGCCAGCCGGGTGCGGTGGAGGACCTGACGCGCGAGGTCCTGCGCGCTCAGCTCGAGACCAATCTGCTCGGCTGGCACGACCTGACCCGGCGCGTGATCCCGCTCATGCGCGCCGAGGGGCACGGGCGCATCGTGCAGAACAGCTCCGTGCTCGGGCTCATCGCGCTGCCATACCGCGGCGCCTATGTGGCGAGCAAATTCGCGCTGGAAGGGCTCACGGACACCCTGCGGCTGGAGCTGGCGGGCAGCGGCATCCACGTGAGCCTGATCGAGCCCGGCCCCATCCTGAGCCGCTTCCGCGACAATGCCCATGCGGTCTACCGGCGCACCATCGACGCCGAGCACAGCGTGCACCGGGCCACCTATCGGCGCATGGAGGCGCGGCTCACCACCGAGGGCCCGGCCCAGCCCTTCACGCTGCCGCCGGAGGCGGTGCTGAAGAAGCTGGTGCATGCGCTGGAGAGTCCGCGGCCACGCCCGCGCTACTACGTGACCTTTCCGACCCATCTCATGGGCACACTCAGGCGCCTGCTCAACACCCGGGCGCTGGACTGGGCGCTCGCGCGCATCAGCCGCGGGGGACGGGGTTGACTGCGTAACACCTGCTCAGGGCGCTGGCGCGCCCAGTTGCTTGTGGTGGAGGCGCTTCGCTGATTCACCCCAGTTGCCCCTGCGTGCCCCGGGCTCGCTGATCAATGGATGAACGGGTCCTTACCCGACTCGGCCGGCCGCGCGCCCCGCTACCAGATGTCCGCGACGGCGATGCGCAGGCCCGGCAACAGCGCCGGCGTGATGACCTCGCTGGCGTCGGGCCGCAGCATCAGCCGGTAGCCGTCGGGACCGGGCTCCCGATAGATCTCCAGGCGCCGTTGCCGCAGATCCACCAGCCAAACCTCCGGTACTCCGTGGCCGGCATACAGCGGCACCTTCACCTCCCGGTCGTAGCGCAACGAGCTGTCGCCGATCTCGATCACCAGGAGCGTGTCCGCCGGCGTCGGGTTGGCGCCTTCGTAGAAATCCTCGCGCGGGCGCAGCAGCATCAGGTCCGGCTCGGGCTCGGAACGCGGTTGCAGCGTGAGCGGGTCCTGGACGGCCACCAGCGCGTCATCGCCCGCGCCCAGGGTCAGCAGTCGATTCAGGCGCTTGTTCTTGCCGGCATGGTCAGACTTGATGGGCGGCATCGCGCGCAGCTCTCCGTCGATCAGCTCGACCCGGTCGTCCTCGTCAAAGACCCCCGCATCGATCATGCGATGGTAGGCATCCACGCTCAAACGAAACACCGGGCGCGTCTGCGCCGCAGGGGATTGCGTTTCGGCCATCAGACCGGCGTCGGCAGGTCGACCGGCTGCGCCTCGCTCTGCGCGAAGTAGCGGCGCAGGAATTCGTCGAAGTCCATGTCGTCGGCGGCCTCGATGGCGCGCTGACGGTCGAGCGACGTGGCCGTGAGATCCGCAAGCCAGGCGTCGCGCTCCGGTGTCGGCGGTCCGGCGCGGAAGGTCTCCCGGTGCTGCTCGGTGAGGCGGCGGGCGAATTCGGCGAAGCCCTCGCCCCGGTCGCGCATCTCCGCCAGCATGCGCGCCGACGGGGTCAGCTCGGGGTCCAGCACCTTGGCGCGCTGCGCCGCGAGGCTGCGGCCATAGGCGGTGCCGCCGGCGCCGTCGAGCAGCTCAGCGAGGGGCTGCATGGCGTCCATGACGGCGAGCCCCCAATCGCGTAGGGAGTGCCCAGCCGCGTCCACCTGGAGTTTGAGGCCGGGCTCGCGACCGCGGTGGGCGGCCAGGACCTGATTAGCATCTATGGCGCGGCGCTCACGAGCGTCGATGCGCGGGCTGTCCGCGAGCAGACAGTACAGCATCAGGAGCCGCAGAAAGGCCATCTGCGTCGCGTCGATGCCGAGCGGATGGAAGGCATTCACATCCAGCGAGCGCAGCTCCACGTAGCGCACGCCGCGGCGGCGCAGCGCCAGCGTCGGCCGCTCCATCCAGTCCGTGAGCTGCTTGGGGCGGACGGTGCTGTAGTACTCGTTCTCGATCTGGAGCACGTGGTCGTTCAGCTGCTCGTAGCGGCCGTTGACCTTGATGCCGATGGTCTCGTACTGCGGACAGGGGGTCTCGATGGCCCAGGTGAGGCTCTTGATGTAGGCATCCAGGCTGTCGTAGCAGGCCTTCATGCCCGTGCCTTCTTCCTGGCGGTTCTGGTAGCCGATGTCCCCCATGCGGAGCGAGGTCGCATGCGGGTAGTAGAAGGTCTTGGCGTCGAAGGATTCGAGGTCCGTGGCCGCGTCCTGGACGAAGCTCTTGCATACTGCGGGGGAGGCGCCGAACAGGTAGGGCACGAGCCAGCCCAGGCGCTGCAGGTTGCGGACCATGCCCATGTAGCGCTCCGAGCGCAGCGCCTGCTGCCCGCCGGCGGAGACGCCGTCACCGACCTTGACAACGCTCAGGCCCGGGAGCTCGGCCAGCCTTGGCCACAGGGCCTCGTCCACGGAATAGTTGAAGTGCACGCCGGCGATGATCTGCATCACCCGGCCGTAGCGGTTGCCGAGGCCGCGGCGGTAGACGGTCTTCATGCGTGCCGCGTTGGAACTGCCGTACTGAGCGAGCGGGATCTGCGCACCGCCATGCAGTACGCAGGGCATGCTGGCTGCCCAGAGAAGCTCGTCACCGATATGGCGGTAGACGAAGCGATGCAGATCGTCCAGCAGCGCCAGCACATCGACGCCCGAGGTCATCGCAGGCGTCACCAGCTCCAGCAGCGCCTCGGAGAAGTCCGTGGTGATGCAGGGATGGGTCAGGGCCGAGCCAAGCCCGGCGGGGTGCGGGCTCGGCGCAACCGCGCCGGCGGCGGTGACCCGAAGTGCCTCCTTCTCAAGGCCGACACGGCCGCCGCCGAGGATGCGCCGTCCCTGCTCGTCGCTGAAGCCTGCCAGCACCGACGATGCAATGCCCGAGAGCACCGAGCCGCTCATGGGCAGCCGTCCAGTCCGACCCAGCACAGCCTGCTGCGCATGGGTCCGGGCACCGTGCGTGGCCATCGACCAGGCGGGCACGGCCGGCGGCTGCGGCCTTGAAACTGCTTGGGCATAGGGCTCGCTGCGCGCACACCCCCGCAAGGGGGCGGCGCCAAGAGGTCAGTCAGTCGCGCATGGCGGCACGGGGACGATCGGCGGCATCCTGCATGACGATGACGTCGGCGAGAATGCGCGCGGCCTCTTCCGCCTGGATGCGGTCGATGACCTCCTGCTGGCGCTCCAGCGCGTCTTCGTCCACTTCGTCGGCGTCCTCGTCCACCGGCTCCAGCCCGCGAGCGCGCAGGAAGCGGTTGCGCTCTTCTTTCAGAACCCGGTCGCGGCGCTCGGATTCACGCCGGCGCTCGCTCTCGCGCAGGGAGATCTCCTGCTGATTGTTGATCTCCGTGAGCAGCTGGCCCCGGGACGTGAGCATGCGGAACCCGTCGTCGTCGCGGATGCGTGCCGCCGAGCGTTGTCGCAACAGGTTGACGTCCACGGGACGGTAGGGGGCGTAGCGTGCCGGGCGGATCCGGTCCCAGGGCAGCGCGTTCTCCAGCGAGCGCTCGCCGTGGTCGGACAGATCCGGCCCCAGATCGAAGTGGATGTCCGGCTCGATGCCCTTGAGCTGGGTGCTGCCGCCGCTCACACGGAAGAATTCGGCCATGGTGAGCCGCAGCCGTCCGAGCTGTGCGGCATTGCCGGGCATGTAGCGGTCCAGATCGATGAGCGTCTGCACCGTGCCCTTGCCGAAGGTGGGCTCGCCGATGATGACGCCGCGACCATAATCCTGGATGGCGCCGGCAAAGATCTCTGACGCGGAGGCGCTGTTGCGGTCCACCAGCACGGCCAGGGGCCCGGAGTAGACCACCCCGGGATCCGGGTCCACTTCCACGTCCACCTTGCCCAGGGCGTCCTTGACCTGCACCACTGGCCCCTCGTCGATGAAGAGCCCGGTGAGAGAGGTGGCCTCGGTGAGCGAGCCGCCGCCGTTGCCGCGCAGGTCGATCACCAGGCCGTCGATGCCCTTGCCCTGCAGCTCGGCGATGAGCCGGCGCACGTCCCGGGTGGTGCTGGTGAAATCGCGACTGCCTTCGGACTCGGCGCGGAAGTCGCGGTAGAAGGCCGGGACCTCGATGACACCGATACGCAGATCCGGCGCATTCGCAGGCTTCTCGATGAGGTACGCCTTGGCCGCCTGGTCTTCGAGCCGGATCTCGTTGCGCACCAGCTCAACCTCCCGGCTGCGACCGCCGGAGCCGCCGGCCTTGGGCAGGATCTCAAGCCGCACCACGGAGCCCTTGGGCCCGCGGATCTTGTCCACGACGTCCTGCAGGCGCCAGCCGATGACGTCCTCCATGTCGCCTTGCTCGCCCTGGGCCACGCCGATGATGCGATCGCCGCTGTGCACCTGCCCCGACTGCCGCGCCGGGCCACCGGCGATGGTGCGCTGGATGACGGTATATTCATTCTCGGCGCTCAGCACGGCGCCAATGCCCTCCAGCTTGAGCCGCATGCTGATGTCGAAGTTCTCCGACGTGCTCGGCGACATGTAGCTGGTGTGCGGCTCAAGCGTGCGCGTGTAGGCGTTGACGAAGGCCTGGTAGACATCGTCGGCCGTAAACTGGTGGATGCGCCGGGAGATGCCCTCGTAGCGCTTGCGCAGCTGCTCGCGGATGTCGTCGTCGGACTCGTCGGCAAGCTTCAGGGTGAGGTAATCGTATTTGACCCGCTTGCGCCAGATATCGTCCAGCTCGGCATCGCTCTTGGCCCAGGCGGCGTCTTCGCGATCGAAGCGGTAGGTCTCGGACCGGTCGAAATCGAAGTCCTGCTCCAGCAGCTTGTTGGCGTATTCGATGCGGCTGTCCACGCGCATGCGGTAGACGCGGAAGATGTCGAAGGCGAGGTCCAGCTTGCCCTCGTCGAGGTCGTCGTCGAGGCGGTTGGCACCGCGGGTGAAGCGCTCAACATCCCGGTCCAGAAAGAAGGAGCGGTTTGGGTCCAGATCCTCGAAGTAGTTGAGGAGCGTCTGCTGCGCAAAGCCGTCGTCGAGCCGGAAGCTGCGGTAATGGAAGCGCTCCAGGACCTTGTTGATGACCAGCGTGGTCTTGCTCTGCCGGTCGGACGGGAAGAGCTCCGCCATGCCGACGGGGGTGAACTCGGCGACGGCGGCACAGGAGACGCAGAGCCAGACGGCCAGGAACACCAGCACAGTGCCCAGGCGGACGCGCCGGCGCCGGCCGGCGTCTACCCGGCCAACCTCTCCAGGGCTGCTGCGCGGGGCGTCCGCGGGCAGGGTCGGGCACGCGGGGCTGGAACAACCGGAGCGGGGGTAGATTGTAGTCATGCGCTTGTCAGCCATCGGCGGGCTCGGAAGGGCTCTGGGAACAGGGGAAAACTGCCGGCATCTGACGCAGGCAGTAACGCCAAGACAAGACAGTAACGGTACGCGACGCCAAGTTCAACGACGGACCCGGCGCGGTGATCAGCCCGCATCGACGCGCCGCGTCGCGGCGAGCCGCCACCTGCTGGGCTGAGCGCGGCGGTGGCGTGCGCGGGAGCGCGCGTCATCGCCCGCTCCGACCCAGCCAGATGAGGCTCGCCATGCGCCCGGTGCAACCGTCGCGGCGATACGAGAAGAATCGGTCCGGATCAGCGGCGGTGCAAAGCCCACCGCCGCTGACCCTGGGCACGCCGGCAATGGCGAGTCGGCGCCGCGCCAGGGCGTAGAGATCGGCAAGCCAGCGGTCGCCCGCGCCGCGCCGGAAGGCGGCGCCGGCGCCCGCGTCCTGGGCCAGAAAAGCGGCGCGCACCTCGGGCCCCACTTCGAAGCGATCCGGGCCGATGGCAGGGCCAAGCCAGGCCAGCACGCTGTCGGGCTGCACGCCGAGCCGCGCCAGCGCCGCGTCGATGACGCCGCGATGCAGACCCCGCCAGCCCGCGTGCACGGCGGCGCAGACTGAACCAGCGCGGTCGCAGAGCAGCACCGGCAGGCAATCGGCGGTGAGGACGGCGCAGACCTGTCCGGGCCGGCGGCTCAAGGCCGCGTCGGCCGCCGGCGGCCGGTCCGAGCCGGCGTCCGGGGTGTCCGCCGTGGCGACTGCGCAGCCGTGTGTCTGCGCAAGCCAGAGCGGCTCTGCGGGCAGGTCCAGGCCGGCGCGCAGCCGCCGTCTGTTGGCGGCGACGGCGGCTGGGTCGTCACCGACATGCGCGGCGAGGTTCAGCGACGCGAAGAGTCCCGTGCTGACCCCGCCCAGACGCGTGGTGGTGCAGGCGTGCACCCGCGCCGGGGCAGGCCAATCCGGCACGATGACATGGTCCCAGGTGAGTGCATCCCGCTCAGACATCGGCTGGCTGGGCCTCACGCAGGGGCTCGAGCGCTGCGAGCAGGCCCTGAAAATCCGCCGCCAGAGGGGCTTCCCAAGCCATGGACTCGCCGCTCTGTGGGTGCACCAGACCGAGTCTCAGTGCATGCAGCGCCTGGCGCGGGAAGTCCCGGACGGCCCGCGCCGCCGCCGCGGGCAGGCCCGCCCCGGCCACACGCCCACCGTACAGCGGATCACCCACCAGCGGATGGCCGATGTGGGCCATGTGCACCCGGATCTGATGGGTACGGCCCGTGCGCAGCCGCAGCGCGAGCAGCGTGTGACCCGGCCAGCGCGCCAGCACGCGGTAGTCGGTGACCGCAGGCTTGCCGGCGATGGTCACGGCCATGGCCGTGCGCCGCACCGGGTGCCGGCCGATGGGGGCATCGACGCTGCCGCCGGCGGCGGGCCGCCCCACCACCAAGGCCCGGTACTCCCGTGTCACCGTGCGCGCCTGAAGCTGCGCCACCAGGGATTTGTGTGCCCCGGGCGTCTTCGCCACAACCAGCAGGCCGCTGGTGTCCTTGTCCAGGCGATGCACGATGCCGCAGCGCGGCAGACCAGCGAGGTCCGGGGCATGGTGCAGCAGGCCGTTCAGGAGCGTGCCCTGCCAGTTGCCCGCGGCCGGATGCACCACCAGGCCCGCGGGCTTGTCGATGACCAGCAGGTGCCGGTCCTCGAACAGGATGGCCAGGTCCATCGGCTCCGGCGCATGGGTGTCGGGCTGCGGCAGCCAAGCCTCGATCCGCACCCGCTCACCGCCCACGAGCTTGGCGCTGCGTTTTGCGGGCCGCCCGTCGAGCCGGACCATGCCGGCGTCGATCCAGCCCTGGATGCGGCCCCGCGAGAAGTCCGGCAGCCGCTGTGCGAGCACCTGGTCCAGGCGGCGCCCGGCCTCGGCGGCGACGATGTCCAGCGCACGCTCGATGCGCTGATCTGGCGGATCTGGCGGATCTGGCGGGTCTGGCGGGTCTGGCGGGTCTGGCGGCGCGTCCAACAGGTCCGCGTCCTCGCGCTCCCGCCCGAAGTGTTCTGTGTCGATCACGGAAGATTCGTTACAATGCTGGGCTTTGCTTTAACCTGCAATTCGGCCTCACGATGCGCGCAGTCTTTGCCATTCTCCTGCTCGCCGTCGGGCTCGCCATGGGTCCCACCGGCTGCGGCATCATCGGCAAGGAGTTCGATGAGACCGAGGGGTGGTCCGCCGCCGAGCTGTACAACAAGGCCGCCGGCGACCTGGACGGCGCGAACTACAAGCGCGCCATCGAGCTCTACCAGAAGCTGGAGACCCGCTATCCGTTCGGGCGCTACGCCATGCAGGGTCAGCTCGACATCGCCTATGCGTATTACAAGGCGGAGGAGCCCGAGCAGGCGCTTGCGGCCGCCGACCGCTTCATCAGGCTCTATCCGCAGAACCCTTATGTGGACTATGCGTATTATCTGAAGGGCATCGTCAACTACAACCGCAGCGTCGGCTTCATCGACCGCTTCCTGCCCACGGATCAGTCCCAGCGCGACCCGGGCTCGGCGCTGGATGCCTTCGAGGACTTCGCCGAGCTGGTGCGCCGCTTCCCGGACAGTCGCTATGCGCCGGACGCCCGCCAGCGCATGCTCTACCTACGCAGCAACCTTGCGCGCAGCGAGGTGAACGTCGCCGAGTATTACATGAGGCGGGGCGCCTACCTGGCGGCGGCCAACCGGGCGCAGTACGTCATCGAGCGCTTTCAGCGCACGGCCGCCGTCGAGGACGCACTGGAGGTGCTCATCGACGCCTACGAGCGTCTGGGCAAGGAAAACCTCGCCGCCGACGCCCGCCGCGTGCTGGAGCTGAACCGCCGCGAAGGGCGCTTCATCGATGATACGCCGGCGCCGGAAGAGATCAGCCTCGGGCGGCGTATCTGGGATTACTTGGGGCTGGACGAGAACTGAGCCTCAGACGGCCGCTTCGTTCTCCTCGCCGGTGCGGATGCGCACCACCCGGTCGATGGTGCTGATGAAGATCTTGCCGTCGCCGATCTTGCCCGTGCGCGCGGCCTTGGTGACCGCATCCACACATTTGTTCAGCTGCTCGTCTGTGACCACCAGCTCGATCTTCACCTTCGGCAGGAAGTCCACCACGTACTCGGCACCGCGGTAGAGCTCCGTGTGCCCCTTCTGACGGCCGAAGCCCTTGACCTCGATGGAAGTCATGCCCGTGATGCCCGCCTCCGACAGGGCTTCACGGACGTCGTCGAGCTTGAACGGCTTGATGATGGCTTCGACCTTTTTCATGGCGTCCTCCGGTTGGGCGCTGGGCGATGATGGAATAGGGCGACGATGACGGGGAGTATAGGGGCCAGCCGACGGCGAAACCATAGCGGCGGCTGCTGCGGCAGCCGGGTCCGGGCGAGACGGCAGCGGGCGGCACGCTTCGGGTGCAGGTGTGCGCTTCAGCCCCCGCCCAGCACGGCCGCCACGGCAGCGCCCATCTCCGCCGGCGAGCGCACCGTGGTGACGCCGGCGTCGGCCAGCGCCCTGTACTTGCCCTCCGCAGTGCCGGCACCGCCGCTGACGATGGCGCCGGCGTGGCCCATGCGCTTGCCGGGCGGCGCAGTAACGCCTGCGATGTAGGCGACCACGGGCTTGCTGATGTGGGCGGCGATGTGCGCCGCCGCGCGCTCCTCGTCGTCGCCGCCGATCTCCCCCACCAGCAGCACCGCGTCGGTCTGCGGGTCCTGCTCGAACAGGTCCAGGCAGTCGATGAAGTCGAGCCCGTGGATGGGATCCCCGCCGATACCGATACAGGTGCTCTGGCCAAGGCCCGCCGCCGTGGTCTGGTGCACCGCCTCGTAGGTCAGGGTGCCGGAGCGCGAGACGATGCCGACACGCCCCGGGCTGTGGATGGCCCCCGGCATGATCCCGATCTTGCAGGCACCCGGCGTGATGATGCCCGGGCAATTGGGGCCGATCAGCACTGCGTCGGCACCGGCAAGGGCGGCTCGCACCCGCAGCATGTCCAGCACCGGGATGCCCTCGGTGATGCAGACGATGACGCGGATGCCCGCATCCGCCGCCTCCATGACGGCATCCGGCGCGAAGGGCGCCGGGACGTAGATCATGCTGGCGTCGGCGCCGGTCTCGCGCACCGCGTCGTGGACGGTGTCGAACACGGGTCGGTCCAGGTGGCGCTGCCCGCCCTTGCCCGGCGTGACCCCGCCGACGAGGTTGGTGCCATAGGCGATGGCCTGCTCGCTGTGGAAGCTGCCCTGCCGGCCGGTGAAGCCCTGGCAGATCACCCGTGTCTGTGCGTTGACGAGTACGCCCATGCGCTGCTCCTTCAGTTGTCAGCCCTGGCAGTTGTCAGCCCTGGCAGTTGTCAGCCCTGGCAGCTGCCGCGGCCACGGCCTGCTGGGCCGCGTCGGCGAGACTGCTGGCGGTGGTGAGCGCGAGCCCGCTCGCCGCAAGCAGCGCCAGGCCCTCGGCAGCGCGGGTGCCCTCCAGGCGCACCACCAGCGGCACGTTCAGCGCCACCTCCCGCGCGGCGGCGACGATGCCCTCGGCAATGAGGTCGCAGCGCACGATGCCGCCGAAGATGTTCACCAGCACCGCACGCACACGACCGTCGCTCAGGATCAGCTTGAAGGCCTCGGCCACGCGCTCGGCGCTGGTGCCGCCGCCCACGTCGAGGAAATTGGCCGGCGCGCCGCCGTGCAGCTGCACCAGGTCCATGGTGGCCATGGCGAGCCCGGCGCCGTTCACCATGCAGCCGATATCACCGTCGAGGGCGATATAGCTCAGCTGATGCGCCGCGGCGGCGAGCTCCCGCGGGTCCTCCTGGGCGGGGTCCCGCAGCCCGGCGAGGTCGGCGTGGCGGTAGAGGGCGTTGTCGTCCAGGTTCACCTTGGCGTCCAGGGCGAGCAGGTCGCCGGCGGCGGTGACCACCAGGGGGTTGATCTCCACCAAAGCGGCATCGGACGCCGTCAGCAGCCGATACAGGCCTGCCAGCATCTCACCCAGGGCCGCCACCTGCGGCTTGCTGAGCCCAAGGCCATACCCGAGCCGCCGCCCTTGCCAGGGCAGCAGGCCGATCACCGGGTCCACATGCGTCAGCAGCAGCCGCTCGGGGGTCTCGGCCGCCACCGTCTCGATGTCCATGCCGCCGGCAGCAGACGCCATCAAGGCGACCCGCCCCGCACCCCGGTCCACCAGCGCCGCCAGGTACAGCTCCCGGGCGACAGCGGTGGCCGCCTCCACCAGCACCTGCGCCACCGGCAGCCCCTCGGGCCCGCTCTGGTGCGTCGCCAGCCGGGAGCCGATGAGCGCCTGCGCCGCGGCGGCGACCTCCGCCTCGCTCGCGCACAGGCGCACGCCGCCCGCCTTGCCGCGCCCGCCGGCATGCACCTGTGCCTTCACCACCCAGCGCTCGCCGCCGAGGGCACGCGCCGCCGCTGCGGCGGCGTCGGCGCTGTCGGCCAGCCTCCCGGGCGGCACCGGCACGCCCTGGTCCGCAAGCAGGGTCTTGGCCTGGTATTCGTGCAGATGCATGGCTGATGGGCTGGGCTCAGGCGGTTGGGTTGGCGGGGTTGGCTTGGCCGACTGGGTTGGCGGGCTGGATCGACAGACCGGGCGGCTTGCGTGCGCGCACTGCGGACATCAGCGTGATCCGGTTATTCTGTGCGAATGCTTCCCCCCTGGCAAAGGTAACCGGGTCTTGCCCCTGCGCAGCAACGGTATGGACCAGCCGCCGGCCCAGCTCGCGGCGCCCGGCGGCGCGGCGCAGCGGGCATTCCGGGCGGACAGTGCCCTCACCTGGCTGTTTCTCTACCGGCTGCTGCTGGCCGCGCTGCTCCTGTTCCTGTTCTCCTACCCAGCGGAGCAGCCCTGGCTCGGCAGCGCCGCCGACGCCGGGGTGGCACGGGTCATCCTCGGCCTGCACGGCCTGACCATCCTCGCCGGCGGGCTGCTGATCGGCGCGCAGCGCCCGAGCCGGGCGCATCAGATCCAGGTGGCGATCTTCCTGGACATCACCGCCTACACCCTCCTGATGCACCTCGCCGGCGGCGTCGCCAGCGGCCTCGGGCTGCTGCCCGCCATCGCCGTCATCGTCGGCGCCATCCTGATGGAGGGGCGACTGTCCCTGCTGTTCGCCTCCCTGGCGACGCTGGCGGTGATGACGCAGCAGCTGTACTCCCAGCTCTACGTCGACACCCAGTCCGGCACCTACACCCAGGCGGGCCTGCTCGGGCTCACCTACTTCGCCGTGGCGCTGCTCGCGCACGTGATGACGCGCCGGCTGCGCGAGACCGAGCGCCTCGCCGCCCGCCGCAAGGTCGACATCGCGGACCTGTCCCGGCTCAACGAGTACGTCATCCAGCGCATGGCCATGGGGGTGGTGGCCATCGACGGCGAGCGCCGGCTGCTGCTGCTGAACAATGCGGCCCGGCGCCTGCTCGGCGCCCCGGACGCCCAGCCCGGCGACAGCCTGTTCCTGCTGGCGCCGGCGCTGCGGGACTGGTTTCTTGCGCGCCTGCGCGACGACGCCGACACGGATCAGGACGACAGCCTGGTGCAGATCGGCGACAACGAGGTGCTGCCGAGCCTGACCCTGCTCGGCGACAGCCGCGTCAACGGCGCCTTGATCTACCTGCGCGACCAGCGCGAGCTGGTGCGCCAGGCGCAGGAGATGAAGCTCGCGGCCCTCGGGCGACTCACCGCAAGCATCGCCCACAACATCCGCAACCCCCTGTCGTCGGTGACTCACGCGGCCCAGCTCCTGGCGGAGTCGGAGCACATCGACGAGGCCGACGCCAACCTGCTCGGCATCCTGCGACGCAACGCGCTGCGCATCGACGAGACCGTCACGAGCATCCTGGACCTGTCCCGCCGCCACGCCGCCGAGCGCACCGACATCGACCTCGCAACCTGGCTCAAGGACTTTGCCGACGAATACGCCGACAACCACCCGGACTGCGCCGGGCGGCTGCGGGTGGTGACGGACGCAACCCCGCTGCCGCTGCGCGTGGACGTGCGCCACCTGGGCCAGATCCTGCGCAACCTGTGCGACAACGGCTTCAAGCACGGCAGCCGCGGGGGCGCACCGGCGCGGGTGGAGCTGCGCGCCGGTCGCGACGGCCGCGCCGGCATGATCCAGCTGGAGGTGCGGGACTCGGGCCCCGGCGTCACGCCGGACAACCGGCGGCAGATCTTCGAGCCCTTCTTCACAACCTCGACGAGCGGCACCGGGCTCGGTCTCTACATTGCGCGGGAGTTGGCAGAAGCGAACGGCATGAGGTTGGAGTATATTGGGGGAGGGCCGATGGAAGGCCGTTTTCGCTTGACATTCGGACCGAACGGGATGCGCCGGCCTACCGGTAACGCCGCGGCCTGACGCCGAACCCGATCCGTCCGACCAGCCGAGCCGCCCAGCCCGGGGCCACGAGACCCGGCAGCCTAAGGCCGGCCCAGCGGCAAAGCGGCGCCGGCCGTTGCGCCCGCGGGCCGCGACACGGGAGGGCGCCGGCACCCCGTCCGTTGCAGCCAGCCCCCGACCCGAGCCCATGCCCAAGCCCACGGCGCCCCACCCCACTGCGCCCGATACCACAACCAGCCCTGCAACCGCGCAGACCCCGGCACCCAAGCCCAAGGCGCTCATCGTCGACGATGAGCCCGACATCCTGGAGCTGGTCAGCATCACCTGCGCCAGGCTCGGCGTCGTCGCTGCCACCGCGGGCAGCCTGCACGAGGCCCAGGCGTTGCTCGAGCAGCGCAGCTTCGACCTTTGCCTCACGGACATGCGCCTGCCGGACGGCAACGGCATCGAGCTGGTGCGGGCCATCGCCGAGCGACGTCCCGAGACGCCCGTGGCCATGATCACCGCCTACGGCAACATGGAGTCTGCGGTGGCGGCCATGAAGGCGGGCGCCTTCGACTTCGTTGCCAAGCCGCTGGATCTGCATGTGCTGCGGGATCTCATCGGCGCGGCGCTCAAGCTGCGCACGCCGCTCGCGGCGGAGAGCGCCGACGGCAGCGACTCCGGGCTGCTCGGCACCTCGGCGCAGATGCGCGAGATCCGCAGCCTTATCGCCAAGCTCGCGCGCAACCAGGCGCCGGTATTCATCAGCGGCGAGAGCGGCACCGGCAAGGAGCTCGCCGCGCGGCTGGTGCATGCCCTTGGGCCCCGCGCGGACGCACCCTTCGTGCCGGTGAACTGCGGCGCCATCCCGGGCGAGCTGGTGGAGAGCGAGCTCTTCGGCCACCGCAAGGGCAGCTTCACCGGCGCCGTCAGCGACAAGCAGGGCCTGTTCCAGGCCGCCCAGGGCGGTACCCTGTTCCTGGACGAGATCGCCGACCTGCCCCTGCCCATGCAGGTGAAGCTGCTGCGCGCCATCCAGCAGAAGAGCGTGCGCCCGGTGGGCGCCGAGCAGGAAGTGCCGGTGGACGTGCGCATCATCAGCGCGAGCCACCACGACCTGAAGCAGGCGGTGGACCGCGGCGCCTTTCGTCAGGACCTCTTCTACCGCATCAACGTCATCGAGCTGTTCATACCGCCGCTGCGGGAGCGCCCGGAGGACATCGACGTACTCGCCGGGAGCATCCTGACCCGCATCGCCGCGCAGGCGGGCGGCGAGCCGCAGCGGCTGTCGGAGGCCGCACGCGCGGCGCTGCACGTCTACGACTTCCCCGGCAACGTGCGCGAGCTGGAGAACATCCTGGAGCGCGCCACCGCCCTGTCCGACGCCCCTGTGCTGGAGGTCGCTGACCTGCGCCTGCCCGACCGCGAGCCGAGCGCCACAGACCCCGACCCCGGCACCGACCCAGCGGCGGCAGCCGCAGCGCCAATCCAGGCCACCAACCAGCAGCCCCGCGCCCATGCCCAGGCGCAGCCCCAGCCCGACAGCACCGACGCCGAGATCGACATCGGCGACCGCCCCCTCGAAGCCAAGCTGGACGAGATCGAAAAAAAGGCCATACTCAAGGCCCTGGACACCACCCACTGGAACCGCACCGCCGCGGCCAAGCTGCTCGGCATGACACCCCGCTCCCTGCGCTACCGCCTGAGCAAGCTCGGGCTGGACTGAGACCACCGCGGGCGCGACGCCCCCCCTGGGGCCGCCGACTTCCAGTCGGCCCACCGCTTACCCGACATCAAGCCGGCCACCGGACGCCACAGCCCGAAGACCCAGCTGAGCCGCAGCAGATCCGACCACTCCCTATTTGAACGCAGCCGCCTTCATGGCAGCGTCGGCGGCAACAGCCCGCCCATCGACCCACGCTGACGCACCAATTCCAGCCGCACCCACACGCACCCCACCGTGCCACCCACCCTCAACAGCGCCACCTCCTTCGCACACTGGTTCCGCCAGTGCACCCCCTACATTCACGCCCATCGCGGGCGGACCTTCGTCATCGCCTTCGGCGGCGAGGCCCTGGACGACCCCGCACTGCCGACCCTGGTGCACGACATCGCCCTGCTGCACGGCCTCGGCATCCGGCTGGTGCTGGTGCACGGCGCCCGACCGCAGATCGAGCGCCGCCTCGCCGAGCGCGGCACCGAGCTGCACTACATCGGCGGGCTGCGCATCACCGACGATGCCGCCCTCGCCTGCGTCAAGGACGCCGCCGGCAGCGCCCGCGTGGAGCTGGAGGCGCTGCTCTCCATGGGCCTCGCCAACTCCCCCATGGCCGGCGTGCGCATCCCGGTAGCCTCCGGCAACTTCGTCATCGCCCGGCCCATCGGCGTGCTCGACGGCGTGGACTATCAGCACACAGGCAAGGTCCGGCGTATCGATCGCGAGGCCCTGCGCGCAGCCCTGGACGCCGGCGCCGTGGCACTGATGCCGCCCATCGGCTACTCGCCCACGGGCGAGGTGTTCAATCTTTCGGCCGCCGACGTCGCCCGCGCCGCCGCCGTGGCCCTGGCGGCAGACAAGCTCATCTTCCTGGTGGAAGGTGAAGGCGTCACCGATGCCGCAGACCGCCCGGCGTCGAGTCTGCTCGCCGGCGACGTGGACGCCCTGCTGGCGGGCGACGCCGGGCTGCCGGAGGAGCTGGCGCAGGCGCTGCGGGCGGGCGCCGACGCCTGCCGCAGCGGCATCCGCCGGGTCCACCTGATTCCGCGGGCGCAGGACGGCGCGCTGCTGCAGGAGCTCTTCACCCGCGACGGCGCCGGCACCCTCATCTCCGACCGGCCCTTCGAGGAGCTGCGACCGGCGCGCATCGACGACATCCCGGGCATTCGCGCCCTGCTGGAGCCGCTGGAGCAGGCCGGCGTGCTCGTGCCGCGCCCGCGCGAAGATCTGGAGGAGGTCATCGACCGCTTCCGCGTCACCGAGCGCGACGGCACCGTGATCTCCTGCGCGGCCCTGTTCTGCTGGCCCGAGGAGCAGATCGGCGAGCTCGCCTGCGTGGTAGTGCACCCGGACTACCGCACCCGCGGCCGCGGCGACCGGCTGCTCGCGCACATGGAGGCCCTGGCCCGCGAGCGCGGCCTGAAACGGCTCTTCGTCCTCACCACCCAGACCGCTCACTGGTTCCGCGAGCGCGGCTTCGAGCCCGCCGGCGTCGGCGACCTGCCGACCACGCGGCGGGCGGCCTATAACGCCCGCCGCAATTCCAAGGTCTATATGAAGCGGCTCGCCGCAACGGCCGAATCCGCTCAGGTCCCATGACCGCCGTAGGCGTCCTCTCAGCAGGAGCGGACGCCGCAGCCTCCACCGAGCGGCAACCAACCCGGCCGCGAACGCCCCGGGCGCGTCCGACCCAACTCCGCAGACCCCCTTCCGGCACGCCCCACTGGAGACGCAAGCCCGCAAGCGTTAGGCTGATGGCCCGATTCCAGCCCCAGCCCTGACACCCATGTCCGACAAGCGTCGCCACCTGTACATCGCCCTCATCAGTGTGCACGGCCTGATCCGCGGCCACAGCCTGGAGCTCGGCCGGGATGCGGACACCGGCGGGCAGACGCTCTACGTGGTGGAGCTGGCCCGAGCACTCGCGGCCCGGGACGACGTGGACCGGGTGGACCTGTTCACGCGGCTGGTGGAGGACCCGCACGTGAGCGGCGACTACGCCGAGCCGCAGGAAGACCTCGGCAACGGCGCCCGCATCGTGCGCATCGAGGCGGGACCCGCCGGCTATCTGCCCAAGGAGCAGCTCTGGGACCACCTGGACGCCTTCTCGGACAACATCCTGGCCTTCCTGCGCGAGGAAGACAGCCTGCCGCAGCTGCTGCACAGCCACTATGCCGACGCGGGCTATGTGGGCGCGCGGCTCACGGCGCAGCTCGGCGTGCCGCTGGTGCACACCGGGCATTCACTCGGCCGGGTCAAGCGCCAGCGCCTGCTCGCCTCCGGCATCAAGCAGGAGGCCATCGATGCACGCTACAACATGGACCGGCGCATCAATGCCGAGGAGGAAACCCTCGCCGCGGCGGCCCTGGTGATCACCAGCACCACGCAGGAGATCGAAGAGCAATACGGCCTCTACGACCATTACCAGCCCGAGCGCATGAGCGTGATTCCGCCGGGCACGGACCTCAAGCGCTTCCATCCGCCGGATGGCTCGGAGCAGCGTGCGCCCATGCGCCAGGAGCTGGGGCGCTTCCTGCACCAGCCCGCCAAGCCCATGATCCTGGCGCTCTCGCGGCCGGACGAGCGCAAGAACATCGCCACGCTGGTGGAGGCCTATGGCGAGTCAGAAGAGTTGCAGCGGCTGGCGAACCTGGTCATCGTCGCCGGCAACCGCGACGACATCCGCGAGCTGGACGCCGGCGCCCAGCAGGTGCTGACGGATATCCTGATCCTCATCGACCTGTTCGACCTGTACGGCCGCGTCGCCTACCCCAAGCACCAC
Source organism: uncultured Thiohalocapsa sp. (assembly GCF_913063425.1). Taxonomy (GTDB): domain Bacteria; phylum Pseudomonadota; class Gammaproteobacteria; order Chromatiales; family Chromatiaceae; genus Thiohalocapsa. The sequence goes on along the minus strand of NZ_CAJXYK010000004.1, from coordinate 104,232 downwards.
AGCTCTGACGAAGTGCCGATCCTCTACCAGCTGGCGGCGGCCTCCGGCGGCGTGTTCATCAACCCGGCGCTCACCGAGCCCTTCGGCCTGACCCTCATCGAGGCCGCCGCCAGCGGCCTGCCCATTGTCGCCACCGAGGACGGCGGACCCATCGACATCGTCAAGCACTGCTCCAACGGCATCCTCATCGACCCGCTGGACACCCAGGACATCACCAAAGCGCTGCTCAAGGTGCTGAGCGACCGCAACCGCTGGCGCCAGTACGCCAAGAACGGCGTCAGCGGCGTCAAACAGCACTACTCCTGGCAGGCCCACGCCGAGAGCTACATGAACGCCGTCGGCCCCCTCCTGGAGCGGGTGGAGCCGCCGCCGCGGGCACCGGTGACGCGCCGGCCCATGCTCTACCACGACCGGGCCATCTTCACCGACCTGGACCAGAACCTGCTGGGCGATCCGGACGCGCTGGCGGATTTCATCCGCGTCATCCGCGAGAACCGCAAGTGCACCAGCTTCGGCATCGCCACCGGCCGGCGGCTGGACTCGGCGCTGGCCACCATGCGCCGCTACGGCATCCCGCGCCCGGACGTGCTCATCACCGGGCTCGGCACCGAGATCTACTACGCCCCACAGCTGACCCGCGACTACGCCTGGTCACGCTACATTGACTACCTCTGGTACCCACGGCGGGTGCGGGACGCGCTCGCCGACCTGCCGGGCATCGAGCGCCAGCCGCGTACCGAGCAGAGCCGCTTCAAGGTGAGCTTCTACATCGACCCGGAGGTCTCGCCCAGCCTGGACGAGATCGCCAGCCTGCTGCACCAGGCGGACCTGCACGTGCAGCTGAACCTGTCGTTCGGCCAGTTTCTGGACGTGGTGCCGGCGCGGGCATCCAAGGGGCTCGCGCTGCGCTATGTGGCGGACCAGTGGGGCATCCCGCTGGAGCACTGCCTGGCCGCCGGGGGCAGCGGCGCGGACGAGGACATGATGCGCGGCAACACGCTGGCGGTGGTCGTCGCCAACCGCCACCATGAGGAGCTGTCCCAGCTCATCGACACCGACGGCATCTATTTCGCCGAGGCGCCCTACGCCGCCGGCATCATGGAGGCCATCGAGCATTACCGTTTCTTCGAGGCATGCCAGGTGCCGAGGGACCCCGAGCCGAAGGGCACTGGCTGAGGGACCGCTCCGCGCGCCCTGCACCGGCATCCCCGGCCGCACCATCCACCGCAACCGCACAGCAAGCAAGGGGGCAAGATGTCCGCACCCGACGGCGCCATTCTCATCTGCACCGACCTGGACCGCACGCTGCTGCCGAACGGCTCGCAGCCCGAGTCCGCCAGCGCCAGGCCCCGTTTCCGGGCACTCGCCGCACATCCGGACGTGCGCGTGGCCTATGTGACCGGCCGCCACCACGCGCTGGTGGACCGGGCCATCGAGGAATTCGACATCCCGGTGCCCGATTACCTCATCGGCGACGTGGGCACCAGCATCTACCGGGTACAGGGCCGCACCTGGCTGCCCCAGCACGACTGGCAGCAGCAGATCGCCGCCAGCTGGGGCGGTCGCGACGGCCCGGCGCTGCACCAGCTCATCGCCGACATCGACGGCCTCCTGCTGCAGGAGCCCGCCAAGCAGGGCCCCTGCAAGCTCAGCTACTACACGCCCGAGGACTGGGATCGGCCGGTACGGCTCGCGGAGATCGAAGCCCGTCTCGTGCACGAGGGCATCGCCGCAAACCTGGTGTGGAGCCTCGACGAGCACGCCGGCACCGGCCTGCTGGACGTGCTGCCGGCGGCCGCGAGCAAGCTCACCGCCGTGCAGTGGCTGATCCGGCTCGAGGGGCTGGATGCCGATCACACCGTCTGCGCCGGTGACAGCGGCAACGACCTCGCCATGCTCACAGGCCCCATCAACGCGGTGCTGGTGGCCAACGCCACCGCCGATGTGCGCGCCGATGCGGCCGGTCTGGCGGAGGCGAGCGGTTACCCCGACCGGCTGTACCAGGCCAAGGGCGACTTCCACGGCATGAACGGCTGTTACTCCGCCGGCATCCTGGAAGGCGTCGCCCACTACCTGCCCAACAGCGTGACGCTGTGGGCGGACGTCGACGCTTAAAAACTCCGGCACAACCCAGAAAGGGCGGCGCCCGGCAGACGCCGCCCGCCACCGCGATGACCACCATGCACGACGACGACAACGACCAGCCCGAGCCACTGCTGAGCCCCATCGAAGCCCGCGTCATCGGCAGCCTGATGGAGAAACAGCGCACCACGCCCGACCAGTATCCGCTGACGCTGAACGCGCTGGTGTCCGCCTGCAACCAGAAGAGCGCCCGCCACCCGGTGATGCAGCTGACCCCGGGGGACGTGGGCCACACCGTGAACCACCTGCGCGACCGTGGGCTGATCCACGCAAGCTTCAGCGGCCGCACCGAGCGCTACGACCACAAGCTCGCCGGCACCTACATGCTCGACCGCCGCCAGCTGGGTCTGCTCTGTGCGCTCATGCTGCGGGGCCCGCAGACGCCGGGGGAGCTGCGCACCCATGCCGCGCGCCTTGCGGATCTGCCGGACCTGGCCACGGTGCACGAGACCCTGGACGGCCTGGTGCAGCACGACCCGCCGCTGGTGCGCGAGCTGCCGCGCCAGGCCGGCGCCCGCGAGCAGCGCTTCGCACATCTGCTGTGCGGTGAGCCGAAGCTGGAAGAGCGCCCCACGGCGGCACAGGCGGCCTCGGTTGGGGATGGCGCCCTCGCCGAGCGGGTGGAGCGGCTTGAGCAACAGGTCCAGGAGCTGAGCCAGGCGCTGGCCGCGCTGCGCGAGCGCCTGCCCTGACCGGCGTCATCCCCCGCTCGCCGAGCGACCGCGTGCGCGAGCGCGTGCTCGCCGCCGACAGCGACACGCTGTTGGAGTGGCTCGACCGCATTCTGGTGGCCGAGTCCGTGGATGCGGTGCTGCATTGAGGTCCGGGGCGAAGCGTCTGGCCAGCCCACATTGACGCGACGGCTCATTCGATCATGCCGGGATTGACTGAAAAAGCGCTGCGTCAAAACGCACCCTGCAAGACTGGGAGCAAGGCCGGCGCCAGCCGAGCGGCGCCGCCAAGACCCTGCTCCGCGTGGCGGATCGGCATCCCGTAGTCCTGCGCGAACTGGGTGCGGAGTCGTTCGGTACGCCGGTGCGCCGCCGTGACCAGAACGGCTAGGATGCATCGATGAACCGCATCCTGCTCTGCTGGCTCGGCCGCACCGACCTGCGCGCTGTCGATGAACAGGATCGAGTCGGCATCGGCCCCATCGCCCAGGCCCTGGCAACTGGCCGCTTCGCTCGGCTGGAGCTGCTCTGCGACTACCCGCCCGCCGAGGTCGAGCCCTACCTCGACTGGCTGCGCGCCCGCACCGACGCCCACATCCAGCCCCACCCGGTCACGCTGCCAAGCCCGACGGACTTCGAGGCCATCTACCGCCACGCCCGCGCCCTCACCGACCAGATCCTCGTCGACGGCAGCATCACGCCCGAGCACCTGACCTTTCATCTGAGCCCCGGCACCCCGGCCATGGCCGCGGTCTGGATCATCCTCGCCAAGACCCGCGTCCCGGCCGAGCTGATCGAGTCGTCCAAAGAGCACGGCGTGCAGACCGTCTCGATCCCGTTCCAGCTCAGCGCCGACTTCCTGCCGGACCTGCTGCGCCGCCCGGATGCCGAACTGACCCGACTGACCGCCGGTCTGCCGCCCGCCGCCCCGGCCTTCGACGCCATCATCCACCGGAGCCCCGTCATGCAGCGCGTCGTCGCCCGTGCCCGCCGGGTCGCGCCGCGCCGCATCCCGGTACTGATCGAGGGCGAATCCGGCACCGGCAAGGAGCTGTTCGCCCGCGCCATCCACCAGGCCGGCCCGCGCAGCGACCGGCCGATGATCACCGTCAACTGCGGCGCCATCGCCCCGGAGCTGATCGAGTCCGAGCTGTTCGGCCACGAGAAGGGCGCCTTCACCGGCGCCGTCGGCCCGCGCCAGGGCGTCTTCGAGGCCACCAATACCGGCACGCTGTTTCTGGACGAGATCGGCGAGCTGCCCAAGGCGGCCCAGGTCCGCTTCCTGCGCGCCCTTCAAGAAGGCGAGATCACCCGCGTCGGCGCCACCGCAACCAAGCGCGTCGACGTGCGCATCATCGCCGCCACCAACCGCAGCCTCACCCAAGAGGTCGCCGCCGGGCGCTTTCGCGAAGACCTGTTCTACCGCCTGGCCGTCGCCGTCATCACCCTACCGCCGCTGCGCGAGCGCGACGGCGACGCCGCCCTGCTCCTCGACCGCCTGCTCCACCAGGTCAACCGCGAGAGCGCCACCGAGCCCGGCTTCTCGCCCAAGCGCCTCTCCATCGAGGCCAGACGCCTGCTGCTCGCCCACCCCTGGCCCGGCAACGTCCGCGAGCTGCTCAACACCCTGCGCCGCGCCGCCGTCTGGACCCCCGGCGACATCATCGACACCGACGACGCCCGCGAAGCCCTGCTGCCGGCCCCGGCTGCCCAGCCGGGCCAAGACCCGCTCCTGGGCCAAGACATCCGCCAAGGCATTGACCTCAATGGCATCATCGACCAGGTTGCGCGACACTACCTGGAGCAGGCCATGCAGCACACCGCCGGCAACAAGACCCGCGCCGCGAAACTCCTCGGCTTCAGCAACCCGACCACGCTGACGAACTGGCTGCGCAGGCACGGCGTCGAGCCCTGATGCGGCGTGACCTGCATCTATAAACCGACGAGATCAGAGGGCATCCGGCCAACGCCGGGCACTGTGCAGCACGCGCAGCACCTCCAAGCGCTGGCCGCGGACGCGATAAGGCACGATATACGGTGTATCGCTGACGATGAGTTCACGGGTGCCGGGAATCCGGCCGGGCCGACCGAGGTGAGGATGCTCGGCCAGGTGCTCGACGGCTTCCAGAATGCGCCGGACAGCCACCGGCGGCGATGTGCCGGCGCCGAGGTAGTCTGCCACCGCATCCAGATCGCAGTCCGCACGGCGGGTCCAGACGATCTTCATCGGCCAGTCATTCAGCTGGAACGGCAGCGCTGTGGGCGCACTTCAGCAGCCAAATCAGTTCTCCGTCTCCCCCCACTACCCGGCTTGCCAGCGTCGCTTGACCTGCTCGTGATCCACCACTCGGCCAGCATCCGCGTCCGCCAAACCGGCCCTGATCGCCTCCACCTGCCAGGTATTCGGCCTCGTATACTCATCGATGGCGACAAGCGCCAGCTCGGCTTTCGATCGGCCTGTTGCCTTCGCCAAGTCGTCGAGGGCCTTGTCGGTCTCGTCCGGGATAGGCAAAGTCAGCGTTGTCATGCGTGTACCTTGTGGTTGTCCATCGATTGCGGACTAGTGTAGCGGTTCAGAGCCGGACTCGGGCAACTTCGCAGGTGTGCAGCCGGTCGGCGCTGGCGTTTTCGAGCGGCGGATGCAGATCAACGATTCCGTCAAGCACGCCCACCGTCTTCACTCCGGCAAAGATGCGAAGAAGTACCAGATCGAGCAGATTCGGGCTTGGCTTTCTGAACAGGGTATCCAGCCATGACAGCAAGAACGCTCAGCTACAAAGGCTACATCGCCGCCATCGAGCACGACGAGCGCGACGACATCTACTGGGGCAAGGTCCTCGGCATGACCGACCGCATCACCTTCTAGGGCGAAACGCTGCAGGCACTCACCGAGGACTTCCACAACGCCATCGACTTCTACCTGGGCCTGCGCAACCGAATCGACCATCGGGCCGCCGAGCCATGCCCCTAGCGAAAGCCTTCAAAGACGTCGTCAAAGCCCGCGCCCAGGCCGACTCGGCCTTCCGCGTCGCCCTGCTTGAAGAGGCCCTCGACGCATTCGTCAACAACGACCTTGAGACCGGCAAACTGCTCCTGCGCGACATCATCAACGCCACCGTCGGCTTCGAGACCCTCGGCGCGCAGTTGCCCAAGAGCCCCAAGAGCCTGAAGCGCTTGTTGAGCGCCGAAGGCAACCCGCGGGTCGACGACCTGTTCGCAGTCGTCGCCCATCTCAAGGCATCTGACGGCGTCTCCTTCAGCGTCCGAGCCTGCGCCGACAAGCCATGATGGCTTGCTACGATGCCGCTGATCCGTTCAGCATAGCGACCGAAACGACACCCGCTGCCGAGAGCATCACCAATGAGTCACACCCTATCGCTGGAGTATCCCGAGAACCTGCCCGACGCCCTGCACATGAGCCGCGCCGAATTCGAGCAAGAGGCACGGCTGGCGATGGCCGCCAAGCTGTTCGAGACCGGCAAGCTCTCGTCCGGCCAAGCCGCGCGGCTGATCGGCATGGCGCGGGTCGCGTTCCTGAGCGAGCTGGGAAGGCTCGGCGTGTCGGCCATCCAGATCGAGCCGGACGAGCTGGCGCAGGACCTTGCCGCTGCCGAGGCTGCCGCCGGTGATCATCCTCGACAGTAGCCCGGTTCTACACCTGACCGCCTGCTTCGACGGACTGGATCACCAGCCGAACCTGCATGGGTTGATCGTCCGGTTGAACGAGATCGCGCCGAATCGGGCTTGGCAGCGTCAGGGCTTGCGATTGTCCGGCATTGCCGTACGATTGGGCCATGCACACCTTCGTCGAGCTGCCCTTATTCACCCGCTATGCCGGCGACTACTTCGACGACGGCGACCTTGTGGAACTGCAGACCCATCTTGCCGCGAACCCCCAAGCAGGCGACGCGGTGCCGGCAACCGGTGGCGTTCGGAAGCTGCGCTGGTCCCGTCCGGGGATGGGCAAACGCGGCGGACTGCGCATCCTGTACTACGTGCAGGACGCCAAAGGTCGCATCTGGCTGCTGACGGTCTACGCGAAGAGTGCACGCGAGAACATCGCCGCGGCCACCCTCAACACCCTCAGAGAGATTGCCGATCATGCCGAGATTGACTGAAGATGCGTTGCTGCAACGCGATGCCGAGCGGGACCTGAACGCGGAACTGTTGGACTCGGTCGACGACCTCCAAGCAGGTCGACTCGGCCGCGTGACCATCGTTCGCGACGGCCAAGTCGTCGAGTCCCCCGTCACCAGAGCACGACTGGCCACGAAGCTGTCCCAAGCACGATTCGCGAGCCTGTTGGGCATCTCCAAACGCACACTGGAAGACTGGGAGCAAGGCCGGCGCCAGCCGAGCGGCGCCGCCAAGACCCTGCTCCGTGTCGCCGAGCGGCATCCTGAAGTCCTGCGTGAGCTGGGAACGGAGTAGATCGAACGTCGCTGAGCCCCGAGCCACTGTTTCAAGCCCACCTGGCTAACCACATCACATCCACACCTGCACATCGCGCCCAAACCGCAGGCCCATGACCTGGCACGCCAGCTTCAGCAGTTGGCGCTTCTTGTCATCGCTCTCGTTGGTGCCCACCACCCAACTGGGTGCAAACGGCTCTGTTTCAGACCATAGCTTCGGTCGACTCGGATAGACCTCCTGCGGCGTGCGGCCGACATAGCGGCGGGTGCGCCCGATGCCCCGCGCCGCGACCCGGAACCGTTCAGGGAACGCCGGTTCCAGCTCGGCGAAGTGGCGGAACAGGCCGACGAAGCTGTCCTTCGCAAACCGAGTCGGGAAATCTTGCCCGAACAGCCGGTAGCCCGACACCAGGGCGCGGGTCTGAGGGGTCTGCGGCACCGATTCTGGTGTCTCCATCCCTTTCTGAAGCCTGGCAATGGTCTGCTGCAAGCCGGCGAGCTGGTTTTGCAGTGTGGCGAGCTCGACGGTATCAGGCAGCATTGGCGTGGTCTCCTGCGACGGATGTGTCTTGGGTGGTTCGGTTCGAGTCGCTCGCACCGGTGTGGCGATGCAGGCCGCGCAACAGGCGCTTCTCGGTCCTACGCGAAGGGCGATAGACGGTGACGACCTTGTCGGCGGCGATCACAACCCGGCAGCCGCGCAATCGCTCCAGCGCGCTGATCTCCTGCTTGCGGCGTCGGATCTCCCGGTCCACGTCGTGCGCGCGCAGCAGCAGGCTGTCGTCGTCCACCGGCGTGCCGGCATCGACAATCATCGGGATATCGCATTCCCGCAGACCGCGCTGGCGGATGCGGGCCTCGGCGTGTTGGGTCAGGACCAGGTTCATGTGCGTTGCTCCGTATTGGTGTTCTCAACATCGGGCGCTTCGTCGGAAGTGCTTCCGGTATCGAGCTGCGATGCGCGTTCTCCCGCAGATTCGGCGAACAGCAACAAGCCATCCGGGATTTTGAAGCGCGATGCGAGCTCTTCGGTTATCACCCGGTTCCGCTCCTCAAGCCAGCCGCGGTAGTCTTCTGGCTCAGCCGTGTTTTTCTTCTCTACGACATCCTGTAGGTCGATCCGCCCATCCTGAATCTTCTCAAGAATCTCCTGGTCGGCTTCATTATCCGGTTCGAGCCCGACAATCCGGCCAAGGATGGGCGCAGGGATCGCATAATCCGGTATCGCGCCGCGATAGCTGAACGAGAAATCGATCGGGTCGTCCTCAAACAGGCCAAGCGTCTTCAGTTGATCTTCCAGGAAATTGACGAAGGGCGAGAGTTCGTTGCCCTCGTCATCCTGGTGCGTCATCAGCAGTTCTCGATCTTTCAGAGACTTCCGCTCATCCTCAATCCAGTCGTAGTCGTAGCCATCGTGAAATGCGCCAGGCATGTACGGCAACCGCCGGCACGCCTCTGCGGTTGCGGCCTCCAACGCCTGAAGAGTTTCATCAAGGGCAGTCTGTCGCGCGCGCAAGCTCTGCTTTGCAAGGATCAGAACGGCCAGCGGGGCCAGGTCGAGGATCGCGTCTTCGGTCAAGCCAAGTTGCCATTGCACGATGGTGAGAAAGGTCCGTGCCGATCCGTCGATGCCGCCCTTGAGCGGGATCCGGTTGTACAACTTCAACGTGTCCTTCTCCTTCGGGGGGCGCGTCAACTGCTCCCACTCGACGCCGAGGGCCTCGCACAGCCGTTCGCGATTGCTCTGCCGGATGTTGTCGATCTGATCGCCTACCTCCCAGCGGCTGATCTGCCGCCTGCTCGGGCTGGGGTGGATCGCCTCTGCGAGTTTCTGTTGGGTCCAACCCTTCTGCTTTCGGTAGAACTTCAGGGCGTCCGGGTTCAAACGATCAGTCATGGTGCATCTCCTGCCTTGTGCCGTTGCAGGAAATTATAGGCGCTTTCGGAGTATGGTCTACGGACGTTTAGGCGCCAACAATCTATCTAACGGCACTTGGTGAACTTCGATTCGAGACTTGGTGCCCGGCGCTAAAACGGCGCCATGACCGTCAGATCCGGCGTCGTCCGCTCGACCGCTGGTCCGAAGAGGCGCAATCGACGTCCTTCGCGCGACAACACCGGCCTCTTGACTGGTGTCGACAAACAACCAGCGTTTCAGTCGAAGGCGTTCCGGGAACGGAACACCCGGCTGCGCCGATCTTTGAAAATGGGATCAACCCCCTCCCGTGTTGCCACGAAACATCGCGTCGCAAACCGAGCAAAACGGCGCTGAAGCGCTCGCCCAGGACGTGCGCTTCAAGACGTCGTTCAACGAGCAGGTGGCGGAGCTTCAGGGCATCGCCGAGCGGTTGTCGGGGCTGGTGGAGGACTTCACTCAGGTCCGTTCCTTCGATGCGCCGGAGGCGCCGGGCTCGGTGGAGGGGCGCGAGCGGCCCCCCGATGAGATCAGGTTCGGATCATCCAGTCGCTCGACCAGCGCGTGCCGCATGGGCTCGACGAGGATTTCCGCTGCAAACGCCCGGCGGTGTTCACCCTCGACGGCGTGCGCTTCGACAACAGCCACTGCTGGTCGCAGCTTCACCGCGCCTTGATGGCCCCGCCATCTGTGTCGATGCGCAGCGAGCCCGCGGTCGTCGCAGACCAGTCGCGGGCGGCAGAGCCGCCAAAACGGCATGCCGAGGCAGAGCCTCGGCACGAGATGAACTCGGTCTTCATCAGCAGCCGCGGCAACCGCTCCTTCTCCCGCCAGCGCGACGAACTGCTCGCGGCGGCGGAGTTCAGCCGTGGGGTGTTCGCCGAGACCAACCTGAGCGCCAATCAGATCCGAGACAACATTGCGCGCCTGCTCGGCGCGTTCGGCTTGCAACGGGATGCGTTCACGGTGTTTCTGCGCGAGGATCGGGATGCCGGCTGATGATGATTGGTCCGGTCTTCCCCGCTCGTCGCTGCCGCGCTCCGCAGGGCAAGCCCTGCCGCGGGGCGACACTTTGCTTCCGAGCTGGGGAATCGAGCGCTGGCCGCATGGGGTTCGCACGCTGGGCGTGGGCCGGGGAGACCGAAAGGGCTTGGGATCAGCAAGACTCTTCGTAGGCAACTGGTTGCTGATGCGCTTGCCTTCCGCGGGCAAACCGATATCCTCTCCTCAACCGCCGCTCTAACTGGAGATCAACATGTCTACGGTCGTCAGCAAACAAGAAGCGCACAAGCTCATCGATCAACTTCCGATCGATGCGACTTGGGAAGACCTGATGCGGGAGATCTATGTGCGCGCAGTGATCGAGAAAGGGCTGGAGGACAGCCGATCAGGAAGGACCAAAGACGTCTCGGAGATCAGAGCGAAGTACGGCTTGACCGAATGAAGGTCCACTGGACCGCCGCGGCGGAGGCCCATCTGGACGCGATCTACAGCTACATCGCGCAGGATTCCGAGACCTACGCCCTGTGCATGATCGATCGAATCACCAAACGATCAGAACAGATCGGGGCATTCCCGCTGTCGGGTCGGCGAGTGCCGGAATACGATATCGATCAAATCCGAGCGGTGTTCTGCGGCCCGTACCGGCTCGTCTACCACATCAAGTCGGACGGCATCGACATTCTCGCCGTGATTCACGGAGCGCGGAACGCACTTCAGGACAACGGGGATTAGGTTCGGATTATCGAGGCGTTGCATCAGCCTGTGTCGTCTGGGCTCTAAGGTGCTTCCGCTACAAGCGCCCAGCGGTGTTCACCTTCGACGGCGTGCCCTTCGACGGCACCCACACCTGGTCGCAGCTTCACCGCGCCTTGATGGCCCCGCCATCTGTGTCGATGCGCAGCGAGCCCGCGGTCGTCGCAGACCAGTCGCGGGCGGCAGAGCCGCCAAGACGGCGTGCCGAGGCAGAGCCTCGGCACGAGATGAACCCGGACTTCATCAGCAGCCGCGGCAACCGCTCCTTCTCCCGCCAGCGCGACGACCTGCGCGCGGCGGCGGACTTCGGTCGCGGGGTCTTCGCCGAGACCAACCTGAGCGCCGATCAGATCCGCGACAATTTGTTTGGCCTATGGCGCCCGCCTGCTCGGCGCATTCGGCTTGCCACGGGATGCGTTCACTGTGTTTTTGCGCGAGGATCGGGATGCAGGCTGAACGAGGTTCGTAAGTGTTTCCTGTCAGATCTACCCCTGACGCCCAGGACAAAGGTGACGATCGGTTCAGGCGTCGTCAGTGAAGACCTCATCCAACGTGCGCGCGTCCAGCACCCGCCGGCTCCAGGCGAGGAGCTGATCCGCATCGGCGGCTTCAAGACGCGCGGTGATTGCCTCGGACAGCGGGCCGAAGCGCTGTTCCAGCTGACCACGGAGCATGACGCCGAAGCCGCGGGTCTCGCCGCGGGCCTCGCCGCGACGCTCGACAAAACTCAGGTAGGGCATGTTCTTGCTCTCCTCGATTTGATAGATCGCGTCGGTATATCGCAGCTCCAGCGCCTCGGGTAGCCGCAGCACCCAATCGATGAAGCGGTACAGGTGCAGGATCTGCTGCTTGGACAGGCCGCGTTCGTAGAGCCGGCGCGTGAGCTCGAGCTTCTCCGCGTAGCGCGCCTCGGCGTCACGGCGGGTGGCGAGGGCGGCCAGGTGGGTCAGCACGACCGTTGCGAAGGGGTTCAGCTCCGCCTCCAGCTCGGCCTCCCGGCCCGCGTAGTCGAGCAGCTTGACGGTCGGGAATTCCAGCCCAAGCCGGCTGCCCCAACGGCCTATCTCGAAGCGGTCCGGTCGCCAGTCGCGGCTGCTGTCGGCGAGCACGGCGAGGCTGACGATCTCGCGGGCGTAGCGGTCGTAGAGCCGGTAGGCATACACAAACATGCGCTGCGCAAAGCCGGCGTCGCGCCGGCCTTGGATCTCGATGTGGATCAGCAGCCATTCCTCGCTGCCGTCTAGGAGATGGACCCGCACCAGCTTGTCCGCGTAGCGCCGGCCCAGCTCGGCGTCTTGGACGACTTGCGCCAGTTCTTTGTCCAGCAGCTCGAAGCCTCGCGACCAGTCGATCTCCGCGGCGGCGGCGGGGAAGAAGAAGGCCATGAAGTCTGGGAAGTAGGCTTCCAGGATGTCCTTCCAAGGGCTGTCGAAGTCGTCGGGCATGGCGTTGGCCACGGTTGCTCCTCGGCGCCGACATTAAGCCGGACCGCTGGTTGCGTCAAACAGACCTCTCGACGCTGGTGGCGGACTTCACCAAGGTGCTGAGCTTCGAGGCCCCGGACGCGCCTCAGTGCAACGAAGAACGGGAGCATCCGGAGCGGATCACCCAGTCGCTGGACCGGCGGGTGCCGCATGGGTTCGGCGAGGACTTCCGCTATAAGCGCCCGGCGGTGTGCACGCTGGACGGCGTGCTGTTCGACGGCACCAAGACGTGGGCGCAGGTCTACGCGGCCCCGTGCCGGCACCTGAACTCACAAGTGGGCGATGCTGAGGCCGGCGGTGTTCGATGCCCGCTCGGAACAATCCGTACAATCCGGTTTTCGTCAGCAACCGCGGCAACAGGTACTTCTCGCACCAGCCGCAAGACCTGCGTTCGCAATCGGACGACGGTCGCGAGGTCTTCGCCGAGACCAACCTGGGCGCCAATCAGATCCGCGACAACATTGCCCGCCTGCTCGGGGCATTCGACCTGCCGCGGGATGCCTTCGCCGCGTTTCTGCGCGAGGACCTGGATGCCGGGTGACTGCGCTTAGCCTGGCGGTGCTCACTGGCTCCCACGCTCCAGCGTGGGAGCTCAGGGCGGACGCTCCAGCGTCCCGAATGCCGCCGGCTCGGTTCTGCGTGTGAGACTCGGCGCTGGAGCGCCCGCCAGACACTCCCACGCTGGAGCGTGGGAGCGAGGCGCGGGACTCTGGGGCATGGCGCAGAACGGCACCGCCTTGGCGGCGACCGGGCGCGCTGGTATTGAGCTTCATTCCAACGCGGCGATGATCCGGCGTATTGCCAGGAACATCGGCAAGGGCTCCGGGCGGTCGCCGAGGGCGCCCTGCATCGCCTCCAGCGGTCGAAAGCCCAGCGTTGTATAGAAGGGGATCGCAGTGACCTTGGCATCCACGACGACGCCGACGCAGCCGAAGCGATCCCGCAGCTCAAGCGCAAGCCGAAAGGCAAACCGCAGCAGCAACTTGCCGATGCCGCGGCGTTGTGCTCGATGGTCTACGGCGAGGCGCGAGACCCGCAGGATCGGCAAAGGATAGTCTGGCAGCCGCTTGCGGGTGTGCTCGAAGACCGTCGCCCCGGTGATCTCGCCGGGGCTCACCGTGACGAAGCCGAGTATCCGCGCGCCGTCGACGGCGACGTAGGTATTGCCGATGTGGTGTCGGAACTGGTTCTGTCCGGCATAGCGCTGAAAGAAACGATCCAGCTCGATGTCGCCGCAGCCGAAATCGGATCGGTCATCAGACCTGGCCAGCGGGCGGACGACGACCTCAGCCATCCACGCGCATCAGCTCCCGCAGGGCCTCGCTGGGCGGGGTATCCGTTTCGATCTCGGCGACGACCTGCTCAAAGGAGGCCTGGGTCAGAGTCAGGCGAACCGGCAACACGAGATCATCGGGAATCTCCCGCTGCGCGGCGAGGTGATGCTGCAGCGCATCCTCGATCAGGCGGGCCTTGGTGATACCGCGCTGGCGCACGAGGCGCTCGATCTGGCTGCGTGTCTCGTCGGAGATGTATGCTGAGATTTGGGTGCTCATGCTGGGGCTGCCACTCTCTACAAATCTGTAGCCGCGCGAGACTATCATTGCGCTTGCGCTGCCGTCCATCGCGCGACAAGGTGACCTCATGCGGCAGAGATACAAAGCATCCTCACCAACCTCGAAGCCGTCGGCGAGGACCTGCTCGCCCTGTCCGATGACATCCGGCTGAACATCGACCACAACGACAACGACGCGCTCACGGAGGGCGTGCGCTTCAAGACCGCATTCAACGAGCAGGTGGCGGAGTTTCAGGGCGTCGCCGAGCGGCTGTCTGGGGTGGTGGAGGACTTCACTCAGGTCCGCACCTTCGATGCATCGGCGGCAACAGGCTCTGCGGAGGAGCGCGAGCGGCCCACTGATGAGATCAGGTTCGCATCATCCAGTCGCTGGACCAGCGCGTGCCGCATGGGCTCGACGAGGATTTCCGCTGCAAACGCCGGGCGGTGCTCACCCTCGACGGCGTGCCCTTCGACGGCACCCATACCTGGTCACAGGTCTACGAGACCCTGTGCCGGCATCTGGCCAAGCTCAAGCCGGCGGTCTTCGCCCAGCTGCCGGACAACCCGGACTTCATCAGCAGCCGCGGCAACCGCTATTTCTTCAGACAACGCGACGACCTGCGCGCGGCGGCGGACTTCGGTCGCGGGGGCTTCGCCGAGACCAACCTGAGCGCCAATCAGATTCGCGACAACAGCGCCCGCCTGCGCGGCGCACTCGGCTTGCCACGGGATGCGTTCACCGTATTTCTGCGCGAGGACCGCGATGCCGGCTGACGGCGATTAGCCTCGCGGTGCTCACTGGCTCCCACGCTCCGGCGTGGGAGCTCAGGGCGGACCCTCCAGCGTCCCGGATGCCGCGGGCTCGGTTCGGCGTGTGAGACTCGGCGCTGGAGCGCCGGCCAGACACTCCCACGCCGGAGTTTGGGAGCGATGCGCGTTCGAGGCGCGGGACTCTGGGGCATGGGCCAGCACCGCACCACCGCGGCGACGATCCGGGGCGCTGGTGTTGAGGTTCAGCCCACCGCGGCGCTGATCCGGCGGATTGCCAGGAACATCGGCAAGGGCTCCGGGCGGTCGCCGAGGGCGCGTTGCATCACCTCCAGCGGTCGAAAGCCGAGCTTTCCGTAGAAGGGGATCGCAGCGAGCTTGGCATCGACGACGACGCGGACGGAGCCGCAGCGCTCCCGCAGCTCAAGCGCGAGTCGGCAGGCCAACCGCAGCAGTGAGTGCTGAAAGAAACGATTCAGCTCGATGTCGCCGCAGCCGAAATCGGATCGACAAGCTGAGGCGGTGAGGCGACTCGCCTGACGCAGGGTGTGCGCGTTTTTCACCTGGCTCGCGTCCAGACCGGCAACCCGCTGATCTCTTTCACCAGTACCACGGAGTCCGCGACCGATGCGGTGGGCCACCTGAAGCGCACCGTCCGCACCCTGGCGCGTAGGCCGGGCGTCGAGGGTGTGCGCCTGCTGGACCATAGCCGAGGCAGCGCGCCGCTGCCCAGCGCCGCGCAGGAGCGCAGCATCGAGGCCAGCGCCGCCGGCGAGAACCCGAGGGCGATTGTTCGGCCATTCCTACTTCACCTGCAACCCCCAGGTGAGCGCCGACCTCATCGAGCTGATTCGCGACGGCACGACGCCGGGCGCCTCGCAGCGCCCGCTGGTGCGAAGCAGCAGGGTCACCTGGACAGGTCCGCTGAAGGGATGGGAGGCGCCCGCGAGCAGGCGGTGCGCCGTGGATGCACCGACGGCTGCGCCCAGGGTTGCCCGGGGCGCTCCTACGGGTGCGCGGTAAACAGAGCAGCTCTGTTTGCCGTGACTGCGCAAACACCGAAGGAGACCAGAAACTTGGAGCGGGAAACGAGACTCGAACTCGCGACCCCAACCTTGGCAAGGTTGTGCTCTACCAACTGAGCTATTCCCGCCTGAGAGCGCGCAAGTATAGCGCCCATGCAGATACTGTCAAGCCGATGTTGCTGTTCGGTGACGGCGCCCAGCAGGCCGAAAGCAGTCGCGGACCAGACGCGGACCAGGCGCCATAAGGGGCGCTTGGCAGACCCGCTTCGGCGCCTGCTCAGCCCTTGCGCGCCGGCAGTCCGGAACCGGTGAGGCTCGGCCAGGCCGCGCGCAGGTACAGCACCATGGACCACAGGGTCAGCACTGCGGCGACGTAGAGCAGCACCAGCCCCAGACTCGACACCGGGAGCGCCGTCACCGGGAACCCTGGCACCGTCCCGCCCAGGATCAACAGCACGATGGCGACCATCTGCGCCGTGGTCTTGAGCTTGCCGGCCATGCTCACGGCCACTTTGGCCCGGGCACCGATCTCCGCCATCCACTCCCGCAGCGCCGACACCGTGATCTCCCGGCCGATAATCACCGCCGCCGGCAGCGCAAGCCAGATGCTCGGCTCCGCCTGCACCAGCAGCACCAGGGCCACGGCCACCATCAGCTTGTCCGCCACCGGATCCAGAAAGGCCCCGAGCGGGGAGGTCTGCCCCCAGCGCCGCGCAAGCCAGCCGTCCAGCCAGTCCGTCAGCGCCGCCAGCGTGAACACCAGGGCGCACACCGGCCGCGCCCAGGGTACGGGCAGGTAGAAGATCACCACGAACACCGGAATCAGCGCGATGCGCAGCAGGGTCAGGGCGTTCGGGATGTTCCAGATCAAGGCGGGGCTCCTCCGGCGGGATGATCTACGGCAGACTGCCGGCGGGGTGGACGGCGGGACGGGTCATTCTAACTGGCGATGCTCGCCGATGAGCCGCAAGGCTTTGCGAGGCAGGCGGATGCGCGAGGCTAGGTCGTGAAGTGCAACAGTACAAAGTGCATAAGTGCACCGCACCATCCACCGATATCAATGCGTTCTTCCGAGTCCTGCACTCCTGCACTCCTGCACTCCTGCACTCCTGCACTCCCTCAGAGGAAGCTAGCCGCTATCCGAGCGCACCGCATCATGGATCAGCTGCGCCAGCTCCGCGCTGATGCCGTCCACCCGCGCGATGTCCTCGGGCGCGGCGCGGGTCAATCCGCGCAGCCCGCCGAAGGCCTTGAGCAGGCTCTGGCGGCGCTTGGGGCCGACGCCGGGGATGCCCTCCAGCACCGAGGTGCGCCTGGCCTTATCCCGGCGCTGGCGGTGGCCGGTGATGGCGAAGCGGTGCGCCTCGTCGCGGATCTGCTGCACCAGGTGCAGCGCCGGTGAGTCCGGCCCCGGGATGATGGGCTGGCGGCGCTCCGGCAGCCACAGCTGCTCGGCGCCGGCCTTGCGGTCCGGACCCTTGGCGACGCCGACGAGCCTGAGGCCGGTGACGCCGAGCTCCGCCAGCACCTCGCGCACGGCGCCGAGCTGGCCCTTGCCGCCGTCGATGAAGAGCAGGTCCGGCATGGGCACCTCGCCCTTCTGCACGCGCTTGTAACGGCGGCTCAGCGCCTGCTCCATGGCTGCGTAGTCGTCGCCGGGGGTGATGCCCTCGATGTTGAAGCGGCGGTAGTCGGACTTGCGCGGGCCTTCGGCGTCGAACACCACGCAGGAGGCCACCGTCAGCTCGCCGCGGGTGTGGCTGATGTCGAAGCACTCCATGCGCGCCGGCAGCTCGTCCAGGTCCAGCGCATCGCGCAGGGCCTCCAGCCGGCGGGCATAGCCGGCGCGGCTGCCGAGGCGGGATTGCAGCGCCACCTCGGCGTTGTCCGCGGCCATCTGGAGCCAGCGGGCGCGGTCGCCGCGCAGGCGATGCCGGATGGCCACGCGGCGGCCCTGCTGCTCGCTGAAGGCGGTTTCCAGGAACTCGCGCTCATCCGGCTCGACGTTGACCAGGAGCTCCGGCGGGATGTCCTTGTCGCCGTAGAACTGCGCGAGGAACGCGGACAGCACCGATGCGAGCCCGGAGGCCTCCGGCACCTGCGGAAAGAACGCCTTGTTGCCCAGGTTGCGCCCGGCGCGGATGAAGAACACCTGCACGCACACCGTCCCGCCCGCCTCGGCGGCAGCGACGATGTCCAGATCGCCGCCGTCACCGGCGACGTATTGTTTCTGCTGGATGCGCCGCAGCGTCGCGATCTGATCCCGCAGCCGCGCCGCGCGCTCGAACTCCAGGCCCTCGGCGGCCTGCTCCATGCGCGCGCCGAGCTCGGCGATGACCTCATCCGTGCGGCCCTCCAGGAACTTGATGCTGTGGGCCACGTCCTCGGCATAGTCCTTGGGCGAGATGTAGCCGCAGCAGGGCGCCGTGCAGCGCTTGATCTGGTATTGCAGGCAGGGCCGGGTGCGGGTGCTGTAGAAGGTGTCCTCGCACTGGCGCACCGGGAACAGCTTCTGCAGGAGCTGAAGGGTCTCGCGGGTGGCCCAGGCGCTGGGATAGGGGCCGAAGTACTTGTCTGCTTTACCGCGCCGCGGGCCGCGGTAGAAGTAGAGCCCCGGGAAGGTGTCGCCCGCCGTGAGCCGGATGTAGGGATAGCTCTTGTCGTCCCGCAGCAGGACGTTGAAGCGCGGCTTGTGCGCCTTGATCAGGTTGTTCTCGAGCAGCAGCGCCTCGCCCTCGGTGCGGGTCACCGTCACCTGGATGTCGGCGATCTGGCTCACCATCACCACCAGCCGGGCATTCAGCCCGCGGGTGAAGTAGCTCGACACCCGCCGCTTCAGGTCCTTGGCCTTGCCGACGTAGAGCACGGTGCCCGCCGCGTCCAGCATGCGGTAGACGCCGGGCTGGGACGGGATCTGCTTGACAGCGGCGCGGTGGTCGAAGGACATGGGGATGTACGGAGCTCGGAGTACGGGGGACGGGGGGTACGGACGGCGCCGCGGTAACGCCGCGCAGCCGGATATCTGGTCAGCCGCGCCCCGTACGACGTACCTCGTACTCCGCACTCAACCGCTCAGCGCCGTACCACCGCCGGATGCAGCAGGGGCTCCATGAGCCCTCCGGCGCCGGTGGCTCAAAGGACGCGCATCGGGGTGCGGCGGCGAGCGGCGCCGTTGCCGACGGCGGCGGGATCGCCGCCCCCCGGCAGCCGGCTCGCCCTCAGCCCTTCTCCAGCGTCCGCGCGCCGCCCTCGGCGCCGAGGATCAGCACATCCGCACCGCGCAGCGCGAAAATGCCGCAGGTGACCACGCCCGGGAGGTTGTTGAGCTGCTGCTCCAGCGCCTTGGGCTCCAGGATCTGAAGCCCCTGCACGTCCAGGATGACGTTGCCGTTGTCGGTGACGAAGCCTTCGCGCCACACGGGGGTGCCGCCCAGCTTCACCAGTTGCCTGGCCACCAGGCTGCGGGCCATGGGGATCACCTCCACCGGCAGCGGGAAGGCGCCCAGCACGTCCACCAGCTTGGAGGCGTCCGCGATGCAGACGAAGCGCTCGCTGGCGGCGGCGACGATCTTCTCGCGCGTGAGCGCACCGCCGCCGCCTTTGACGAGGGCGAGATCCTTGTTCGACTCGTCGGCACCGTCCACATAGAGCGCCAGATCGCCCACGGCGTTCAGGTCCAGCACCGGGATGCCGTGCCCCTTGAGGCGCTCGCTGGACGCCTCGGAGCTGGAGACGGCCCCGTCGATGCGGCCCTTGACGGTGGCGAGGAAGTCGATGAAATGGTTCACCGTGGAGCCGGTGCCGACGCCGATGACACCCCCCTCCACGTACTGAAGCGCCGCTTCTGCGGCCTGCTTTTTGAGCGCATCCTGGTCCATGAGCCTGTCCCCTTTCTGATGATAAGGACCCACCTGGGTGTTGGGTCGTTGCAACATGGGCGATGATAGCAGAGGCGGACCGGCGGTCGGTGTTGGTGGAATTTCGAGTTGCGGGTCACGAGGTTCGAGTGACGAGGTGCTGGGGACCCAGGGTGCAGGTCCGAACACCCGCTCGTCGCTCCCTCGCTCCCAGCTCCTCGCCACTACCCCTCGCCCATCGCCCATCGCCCCTTGCCCCTATCCAAAGCAGCCAAACAAGAGACCATGCCGGAGACTTACATCGAGCGGATCCTGCGGGCACGCGTGTACGACATCGCCACAGAGTCGCCGCTGACCCATGCCAAGCTGCTCTCCAAGCGCCTCGGCAACCAGGTGTGGCTCAAGCGCGAGGACCTGCAGCCGGTGTTCTCGTTCAAGCTGCGGGGCGCCTACAACAAGCTCATGCACCTGAGCCCCGAGCAGCGCGCCCGCGGTGTCATTGCAGCCTCAGCCGGCAACCATGCCCAGGGCGTCTCCATGGGCGCCGCGAAGCTCGGCTACGAGGCCACCATCGTGATGCCCCGCACCACCCCCGCCATCAAGGTGGATGCGGTGCGGGGCTGGGGCGCCAAGGCGGTGCTGCACGGGGACTCCTTCGACGAGGCGAATGCCCATGCCCAGCAGCTCATCGCCGAGCGCGGGCTCACCTTTCTGCACCCCTTCGACGACCCGGACGTGATTGCCGGTCAGGGCACCATCGGCATGGAGATCCTGCGCCAGCACCCGGAGCCGCCGGCGGCCATCTTCGTGCCCGTTGGCGGCGGCGGGCTCATTGCCGGCGTGGCGGCCTATGTCAAGTATGTGTATCCACAGGTGCGCATCATCGGCGTCGAGCCCGAAGACGCCCCCACCCTGCATGCGGCCATGGCGGCGGGGCGCCGCGTGATGCTGCCGGAGGTGGGGCTCTTCGCCGACGGCGTCGCGGTGAAGCAGATCGGTGCGGAGACCTTCCGCATCGCCCGGGAGACGGTGGACGAGGTGGTGCTGGTGAGCACGGACGCGCTCTGCGCAGCCATCAAGGACATCTTCGACGACACCCGCGGCATCGCCGAGCCGGCGGGGGCGCTCGCCGTGGCGGGGCTCAAGCACTGGGTGGCCCGGGAGGGTGCCCGGGACCTGAGCCTGGTGGCCATCGAGAGCGGCGCCAACATCAACTTCGACCGCCTGCGCCACGTGGCCGAGCGCGCCGAGCTCGGCGAGCGCCGCGAGGCCCTGCTCGCGGTGGGCATCCCGGAGCGCCCGGGCAGCTTCCTCGCCTTCTGCCGTGCGCTCGGCAAGCGCCAGATCACGGAGTTCAACTATCGCTACGCGGACCATCGGGAGGCCCATGTCTTCGCCGGCGTGCAGCTCGCGGGCGGCGCCGACGAGCGTGCCGACCTGGTGCAGCGGCTGCGGACCAAGGGCTTCTCGGTGCTGGACATGAGCGACAACGAGACCGCGAAGCTGCATATCCGCTTCATGGTGGGCGGGCATGCGCCGGCGGTGGCCGACGAGCGCCTGATCCGCTTCGAGTTCCCCGAGCGGCCCGGGGCGCTGCTGAATTTCCTGTCCAGCCTCGGCGAACGCTGGAACATCAGCCTGTTCCACTACCGCAATCACGGCGCCGCCTACGGCCGGGTGCTGATGGGCGTCCAGGTGCCGGAGGCGGAGCGGGACGCTTTCCACCGCCTGCTCACCGGCATCGGCTATCGCTTCTGGGAAGAGACGGAGAACCCGGCCTATCGGTTGTTCGCAAGTGCCGGCAACGGGGACGAAGCCTGAAGCTGGAGGGGCGAGGGGCGAGGGGCGAGGGGCGACGGGCGACGGGCGACGGGCGAGGACAAGTCTGACAGCCGTGGGCCAAGAGCCCTTAATCTCGGCATCGATCCCCAGATCGATCCGGATGGCGGCATTGGGCGCATTTCGGCGCATGCCGCGCAGCGGGGCGCGTGGGAGCGACATCCCCGCCGCGATCCGAGCGCGAGCGCAAGGTGTCGCGGCCAGAGGTCGCTCCCACGGCAGCAGTGCAGCGGCCGGCGCCCAGTCCCCCAGCACTCAGCCCCCAGCCCGATAAACCCCACTCTCCGTCACAACCGCATCCAAGGGCACATCCCAAGGCTGCGGCACCAACCGCTCCACACGCTGGCACTCATGCGCGATGCCCACCAGGCGCGGCCGGCGCCAGTGCTGCCGCCGGCGCAGCGGAGCCAGACTGCGGTCGTAGAAGCCCGCGCCCATGCCGAGGCGGTTACAGGCGGCATCGAAGCCCACCAGCGGCACCAGTATCAGGTCCAGGGCATGCATCGGCTGAATGCGGCGGTGCCGGCGCACGGGCTCCAGGATGCCGAAGCGGTTGGGCCGCAGGGGCTCGCCGGGGCGATGCCGGACAAGCCACAAGCGCCCGGCGGCATGACCGCGCAGCACCGGCAGATACCAGCGCCGGCCACGACCCGGCAGGCCCGCCAGGCGCTGGCGGATGTCTGGCTCGCCGTCGGCGGCCACGTACAGGGCGACGCGCTTCGCGCCCTGCAGCAGGCGCGCCCGCAGCAGGTTGCGGACAATGGCCTGCGCGTGCGCCCGCTGGCTGCGGCTGTCCAGCGCGCGGCGGGCTGTACGCAGCCGGCGCCGCAGCGCCCGTGGGCTGTCGATGGCTTCGGTCAAGGTGAGATCATGGCAGGGCAGTCTGGAGATCGGCTCGGCGTCCGTTCAGCCGAGCCCGCGATTCGCTGTTGCAACGCCGTGGCATACCTGAGGCCGGCGATCCCTTGCCGTCGGCGGACTGAAGTCCGCCGGCCCCAGGGTACCGACTGAAGTCGACGCACCCAGGTCGGCCTACCCGAGTGTGGCGGCGCGCCTTCATATACGCGCTCAGCAACGCCCTTCAGCGGCGTGCGGACAGCGTGGAAGAGAGCTTGCACATCGACGCGCCCGACACTTCGGCGGGGGCCGCAGGAGATCAGGTCGCAGGGGACGGATCAGACTGCCGGCTGGCGAGGAGAAGCCCGCCGCGGGCCTGGATCAGCGCGCGGTCAGGACGCGATCAGGACGCACAACAAAGGAGCGCAAAAAAAGAGGGACATCCCCCACCTGTAGCGATGCAGCCCTCGTTCTTGAACCAAGCGGTTCAAGGGGGGACGCAGTACGGGCGCCTCAGGCTTTCCGCTCATGGCGGACTTGCACACCGGCCTCCGCGGCGCGTCCCCAGGGTACGGATTAGGCTCAAGAAAATACCCGGGCCGCTGTCGGATACCGCAGGGGATGTCGTGGGACACAGGCTATACGGAATCGCCCGGGGCGTCCACCCCGGCCGTCGCTCCGCCCGTCCCCGCCGCTTCGTCGATGCGGCTTTGCAGCCGTGCCAGGCGCTCGATGTCCAGCGCCGCCTTGGCGTTGCGCTGCATCAGCTCATAGATGAGGTTCAGCCCGGCCATCACCGCGATGCGGTCGGCCCCGATGACCCGGCCGTTCTGGCGCACCTCGCGCATGCGCTTATCGAGCAGGCGCGCCGACTCCATGAGACCCTGCTCCTCGCCCGGCGCGCAGGCGATGCGGTAGTCCTTGTCCAGGATCTGCACGGTGACCGGAATGGATTCGTCGCTCACAGTTGCTCCTCCATCGACTTCAGCCGTGCCACCATCGCCTCCACCTTGCTGCGGGCAAGCTCGGTCTTTTCGATCAGGTCGGCGCGCTCCGCCACCAGATGTTCCTGACTCGCGCGCAGGGAGGCGTTTTCGTCGCGCAGCCGCTCGACCTGGCGGAGCAAATCGTCCACCTGCCGCTCTAACCGCTCAAGATCGAACTCAGCCATGACACCCGTCCACCGCCGCAAGCCGCTGTTCCACTGGCGCCGCACTATATGATCGGGCCGCCAGTGGGTCAATTGACGCCCACCTGCCCCAGCGACCGCCCGGCCCCTCGCGGCCGACGCCGCGGAACCGTCATAATGGCAGACCGACTGCACCGCCCCACGCTGTGATGATGCAAGAGCCCGACCAGACCACCCTGCCCAGCGCCCCACCCAGCGCCGCCCCGGACCACGACGAGCTGGAGCGCCTGCTGGCGCCGAGCACGCTGTCCTGCTCCGCGGCCGAGGCGCACGGCATCTACTGCGGCCTGCTGGCGAGCGGCGCCACCGAGCCCCGCAAGCGCTGGCTCGCGGAGCTGCTGCCCACGGGAGACGCGGGCAGCGCCGCGGCCGCCGAGGATGCAGACGCCCCCGCACGGCACCGGGCGCTGGATGCACTCGCGGATGCCACCGACCAGGCGCTGGCGAGCACCGAGCAGACCTTCCATCCACTGCTGCCCGCGGCGGACCGCCCCCTGCGCGAGCGCGCCACCGCGGTGCACGCCTGGACCCGCGGTCTGCTCTACGGTCTCGGCATCGCCGATCTTGACCAGGCACGCCTGTCCCCCGACTCGCGTGAGGTGCTCGACGACCTGATGGAGATCACGCGCATGGACCTGGACGACCTCGACGACAGCGCCGAGCACGAAGACGCCCTCACCGAGGTGCTGGAGTTCCTGCGCGTGGCGGCGCTGCTGCTGCGCGAGCAGGACACACCGGCCCGCCGCGCCTGAGGGAGCTGCCATGCCTGCGAAGACCGCCAAAGAGCTCAAGCGCCGCCGCCGTGATCTGGCCCGCGCCATCGGTGCCGACGGCGTGCTCATCGTGCCCGCCGCGCGCGAGGTAACGCGCAACCGCGACGTGCACTACCCCTTCCGCCAAAGCAGCGACTTCGCGTGGCTCACGGGCTTCCCGGAGCCGGACGCCGTGGCCGTGCTGGCGCCCAAGCACAAGGAGGGCGAGCTGGTGCTGTTCTGTCGCCCGCGGGACCCGGAGCGCGAGGTCTGGGACGGCTACCGCTTCGGCACCGAGGGCGCCGTGGAGCACTTCGATGCCGATGCCGCGCATCCGCTGGCGGAGCTGGACGAGAAGCTGCCGGAGCTGCTCGCCGACCGTGAGCGCGTGTACTACCCGCTCGGCGTCGATGCGGACTTCGACCTCAAAGTCATGGGCTGGCTGCGGGCCGTGCGCGGCAAGGCCCGCAAGGGGGTCAGCGCCCCCACGGAGCTGGTCACCTCCGATGCCCTGCTGCACGAGCGCAGGCTCATCAAGAGCAAGCGCGAGCTCGCCACCATGCGCCGGGCCGCCGGCATCTCCGCCGCGGCCCATCGCCGGCTCATGCAGACCTGCCGGCCCGGGCTCGGCGAGCAGCAGCTGG
Organism: uncultured Thiohalocapsa sp.; assembly: GCF_913063425.1. Lineage (GTDB taxonomy): Bacteria > Pseudomonadota > Gammaproteobacteria > Chromatiales > Chromatiaceae > Thiohalocapsa. The sequence continues at coordinate 79,387 of NZ_CAJXYK010000004.1, read as the reverse complement.
AGGCAACCTTCCTGCACGCCTGCGCCGAGCGGGGTGCCCGCTTCCAGGCCTACCCACCCATCGTCGGCGGTGGCGCCAACGCCTGCGTGCTGCACTACGTGGAGAACGCCGATACCCTGCGCGACGGCGACCTGGTGCTGGTGGACGCCGGCTGCGAGCTGGACGGCTACGCCTCGGACATCACCCGCACCTTCCCGGTGAACGGGCGCTTCACGGCCCCCCAGCGCACCCTCTACGAGCTGGTGCTCGCGGCGCAGCGGGCGGCCATCGCCGCGGTCAAGCCGGGCAAGCGCTGGGACGCCCCGCACAAAGCGGCGCTCAAGGTGCTGACCCGCGGCCTGGTGGACCTGGGCCTCATCGAGGGCAGCCGCGACGACGTGCCCCAGCTCATCAAGGACGAAAAGTACAAGCCCTTCTACATGCACCGCACCGGCCACTGGCTCGGCATGGACGTGCACGACGTCGGCAGCTACAAGCAGGACGGCAAGTGGCGCCCGCTCGCGCCCGGCATGGTCCTGACGGTAGAGCCCGGCCTGTACGTGGCGCCGGACGCCGAGGCGCCGGCCGAGTACCGCGGCATCGGCATTCGCATCGAGGACGATGTGCTGGTCACCGCGGACGGTCACGAGGTGCTCTCCCGCGACGTGCCCAAGGACGTTGAGGCCATCGAGCGCCTGATGGCCGCAGGCGGCCCCGAGTCCGCACCCGCAACCACCCCCCAATCCCACCGGGAGCCCTGAGCATGCAGGACTACGATCTGGTCATCGTCGGCGGCGGCCTCGTCGGCGGCAGCCTGGCCTGCGCCCTTGCCGGCAGCGGGCTGCGGGTGGCCGTGGTGGAGGCCGTCACCCCCCAGGCACCCGGCGGCGCCGCGGCCGCCACCCCGCCGCCGGCCCAATACGACGAGCGGGTCATCGCCCTGTCCCTGGCGAGCCGGCGCATCTTCGAGGGCCTCGGCATCTGGCCGGACCTCGCCGACGCCGCCGAGCCCATTCGCCGGGTGCATGTGTCCGACCGCGGGCACTGGGGCTTTGCGCACCTGGATGCCGATGACGAAGGCGTGGCCGCCCTGGGCTATGTCGCCCCGGCCCGGGCCATCGGCGCGGCCCTGGAGGGACGCCTGGCGCAGGCGGACGGCGTCGAGCTGCTGCGCCCCGCGCGCCTCGGCGGGCTGCGGGTCATGCAGCACCATGCAGACCTGGAGGTGGCGGTGGACGGCGTCTCCCGGCTGCTGCGCACGCGCCTGGTGGTGGCGGCGGACGGCGGCGACTCCGGCGTACGCCGGCGCCTCAAGCTCGGCGCCCGTGAGCATGCCTACGGCTATGACGCCGTCATTTCCACGGTGACGCCGCTCGACCCGCAGCCGGGCGTCGCCTTCGAGCGCTTCACGGACTCCGGGCCGCTCGCGATGCTGCCCATGACGGGCGGGCGCTGGTCCGTGGTCTGGACCGCGCACGAGCGCGACACGCCGGCCATCCTGGCGCTGGACGACGACGCCTTCCTCGCCGCCCTGCAGCAGCGCTGCGGCCGCCGGCTCGGCACCCTCACCAGGCCCGGGCGGCGCATCGCCTATCCGCTGCGGCTGGTGCTCGCCAAGCAGATCACCCGCCCGCGGGTGGCCCTGGTGGGCAATGCCGCCCACACCCTGCACCCGGTGGCGGGGCAGGGCTTCAACCTCGGGCTGCGCGACGTGGCCGAGCTCGCCGACCTGCTGGCGGAGGCACAGGTCACGGGCCGCGACCCCGGTGGGCCTGCGGTGCTCAACGCCTATCGCCAGCGCCGCGGGCCGGATCAGCGCAGCGTCGCCCTGGTGACCGACACGCTGGCACGGCTGTTCGTGAACCCCTTCCCGCCGGTGCGCGCCGCACGCGACGCCGGCATGCTGGCGCTCGACCTCTGCCCAACGGCCCGGCACGCCCTGGCCCGCCGCTTCATGGGCCTGGGCGGGCGGCTGCCGCGGCTCGCGCGCGGGCTGCCGGCCGCTTCGCGGTAGGGCCGAGGGCTGAGGGCTCAGGAGCGCCCCTCTACCCCCCGCCCTTGATTTCTCCAAGAACGCACGCCCCGAACAACACACATGGCTCAGGAATCCGCACAGTTCGACATCATCATCCTCGGCGGCGGCATGGTGGGTGCAGCCCTTGCCTGCGCCTGCCGTGGCCGGGGCTGGCGCATCGCCGTGCTGGACGGCGCGCCGCCCCAGCGCGAGTGGCCCAGCGGCGAGGTGGACCTGCGTGTGTCGGCGCTGAGCCGGGCGAGCCAGCGCATCCTGGAGCGTCTCGGCGCCTGGCCGCGCATGCAGGCGCTGGGTGTCAGCGTCTATCGCGAAATGCATGTCTGGGACGCCGTGGGCGGGGCCTCCATCCACTTCGACAGCGCCGACCTCGGCGAGCCCGACCTGGGCCACATCGTGGAGAACCGGGTCACCCGCCTCGCCCTGTGGGAGCTGCTGGAGGCGCACGACGACGTGACCCTGCTCTGCCCTGCCCAGGTGGAGGTGCTCAGCATCACCGAAGCCGGTGCCCGGGTGGTGCTGGCAGACGGCAGCGAGCTGGATGCCAAGCTCATCGTCGGCGCCGACGGCCGCGACTCCCTGGTGCGCACCGTGCTCGGCATCGCCACCGGCGGCTGGGGCTATGACCAGCGCGCCATCGTCTGCAACGTCGAGCCCGCCCACTGGCACCGCGAGACCGCCTGGCAGCGCTTCCTGCCCACGGGGCCGCTGGCCTTCCTGCCGCTCGCGGACGGGCGCTGCTCCATCGTCTGGTCGGCGGACGAGGGCCGCGCGGAGGCATTGCTTGCCATGGACGATGCCACCTTCACCACCGAGCTGGAGCGCGCCTTCCAGGAGCGCCTGGGACCCATCCTCTCCGTTGGGCCGCGGGCGGCCTTTCCCTTGCAGATGCAGTACGCCAAGAGCTATGTGCGCTCGCGGGCGGCCCTGGTGGGCGACGCAGCACATGCCATCCACCCGCTGGCCGGCCAGGGGGTGAATCTGGGCCTGCTCGACATCGCCGCACTGAGCGACGCCCTGGAGCACGCCCGCAGCCACAAGCGCGACATCGGCGGGCTCGCCACCCTGCGCCGCTACGAGCGCGCCCGGCGCGGTGACAACCTGCTCATGCTCGCCGCCATGGATGCCTTCAAGCGGGCCTTCGGCAACCGCATCCCGCCGCTGGTGGCGGCACGCAACCTGGGGCTGCTCACCGCGGACCACCTGGGGCCGCTCAAGAAGGCCTTCATGCGCCAGGCGCTGGGGCTCGGCGAGGAGCTGCCGACACTGGCGCGGGCGGACGTGCGCAGCTGAGCGGAGCCGGGCGCCGAGAAGCGGTTATGGCCATCCTGTCACTGGCGCTCAAGAGTCTGCTCAACCGCCGCACCACGGCGCTCCTGACGCTCGCGTCCATTGCGCTCAGCGTTGCGCTGCTGGTGGGGGTGGAGCGGCTGCGCACCGAGACCCGCGACAGCTTCGCCAGCACCATCACCGGCACCGATCTCATCGTCGGCGCCCGCAGCGGGCCGGTCCAGCTGCTGTTGTACTCCGTGTTCCGCATCGGTAACGCCACCAACAACATCTCCTGGGAGAGCTACCAGGACCTTGCCGCCCAGCCGCGCGTGGCCTGGACGGTGCCGCTGTCGCTGGGCGACTCGCACCGCGGCTTTCGCGTGCTGGGCACGACGGATGCGTATCTCACGCACTATCGTTACGGCCGCGATCAGCCGCTGGCCCTGGCAGAGGGGACCTGGCTCGACGACCTCTTCGACGCCGTGCTCGGGGCGGAGGTGGCGGAGCAGCTCGGCTACGGCCTCGGTGATCCGCTCACCATCGCCCACGGCGCCGGAGACGTGGCCTTCGCCCGCCACGACGACAAGCCCTTTCGTGTCACCGGCATCCTCGCCCGCACCGGCACCCCGGTGGACCGCACGGTGCACGTGAGCCTGGAGGCCATCGAGGCCATTCATCTCGGCTGGCGCGGCGGCGCCCCGGTGCCGGGCGTCGAGATCGGCCCCGAGCAGGCCCGCCGCATGGACCTGACCCCCGAGGCCATCACCGCCGTGCTGGTGGGGCTGGAGTCGCGCATCGCCACCTTCGGCGTGCAGCGCTGGGTCAACGACTACCCGGAGGAGCCGCTGCTCGCCATCCTGCCCGGCGTGGCGCTGGCGGAGCTCTGGTCCCTGGTGGGGGTGGCGGAGAACGCCCTGCTGGTGGTCTCCGCCTGCGTGGTGCTGGTGGGGCTCATCGGCATGCTGACGGCACTCCTGATCGGCCTCAACGAGCGCCGCCGGGAGATGGCCATTCTGCGCTCCGTGGGCGCCCGGCCGGCGCAGGTACTGGCGCTCATCGTCGGCGAGGCGGCCTTCCTGACCCTGCTCGGCCTCGCCGCGGGCATCGGCCTGCTGTACCTGCTGCTGGCCGCAGCCCAGCCCATGCTGGCGTCCTGGCTCGGGCTCTTCATCGAGCTCGGCGCGCCGAGCCTGCGCGAATGGCTCCTGCTGGGGGCGGTGCTCGGCGCCGGGGTGCTGGCGGGCGTGCTGCCCGGCTGGCGGGCGTATCGCATGTCGCTCACCGACGGACTCTCCATCCGCGTCTGACGCCGCCGCCGGAAGCCGTCACAGCCGGCCCTCCCTTGACCGCGCTGCCGCCCCCATCTTCGAGCCCGCCGCAGGCGCAATGCCCTGCGTGTCATTTGCCACAGAGACCGCCGATGAAGTCAGACCACACCCCCATGCCAGGCCCTTGGGCGCTGTTCCTGCTGCTCGCGCTGGCCCTCGCCGGCTGCGGCGACGACACCGGCGACGCGAGCCAATCCGAATCAGGCGATGTGCCGGACGGCGGTCGCCTGAGCCCCGAAGAGCTGGCGGCGGAGCCCGCACCTGCGGTGCTCGCGGACGGGCCTGAACTGGAGTGGGACGATCTGATCCCGGCGGACTGGCGCCCGGACAAGCTGTTCGAAGAGTACGACGTGGGCAATATCGACGACGACGACCCCCGCGCCGATGCCCTGATGGACAAGCTCGACACCCTCTGGGCAGAAGCCCCCGTGGTGCCGGAGCTGGACGGCCACAGCGTGAAGCTGCCGGGGTTCGTGGTGCCCCTCACCACGGACGCGCGGGAGATCCGCGAATTCCTGCTGGTGCCCTACTTCGGCGCCTGCATCCACGTGCCGCCGCCGCCGCCGAACCAGACCGTCTATGTCGTCACCAGCGAGGGCGGCGCCTACCGCGGCGAGCTCTTCGACACCGTCTGGGTGGAGGGGGTCATGCACATCGAGACCTTCGACAGCGACCTCGGCAGCGCCGGCTACCGCATCGACGCCGTGCGTGTCAGCCCCTACGAGGAAGAGACCTGAGCCCGCCGCGTCTTCTGCCCGGGCGCCAGACCCAGATCGCCCGAGCCCAGGTCACAGCGTGCACGCTCCTGCTGCTGACCGCGGCGTCGGCGGCGCCCCAGGCGGCGGTCTGCCACATCCATCCGCCCGCCGCGGGCAGCGGCGAGCCCGCCGAGCTCATCGGCCCCTACCCCGATGCCGCGCGCTGCGAGCAGGCGCGCGCCCTGCGCTTCGGCCCCGCCGGGCGCTGCCATTGCAGCGCGCCCTTCACGCCGGACTGGCTGGGCCAGGGCGCCTCGCGCGAGCGCCGCCAGTCCGCCGGCGATGATCCGCGCTCCCCTGAGCCCGGCAGCACGCCCGCGCTGCCGCTGCCCTAGTCAGCCGGCCAAGTGAACCGCATCCCACCTGGGGCCGCCGAGTTCCACTCGGCCACAACAAGCCCTGGGGGCGCCGAGTTTCACTCGGCCACAAGACGCCCTGGGGCCGCCGAGTTTCACTCGGCGACAAGACGCCCTGGGGGCGCCGAGTTTCACTCGGCGACAAGAGGCCCTGGGGGCGCCGAGTTTCACTCGGCGACAAGAGACTCCCCCAGCCCGTCAGCCCGCATAAGCGCAGCGCATCCACCACATACCCAGTCAGCCGCCCTTCAACCCCCGGGCGATCTGAAATACCCGCTCGATGAAATGCTCCATGCCGGCACGGCGGTTCGCGCTCAGGTGCTCGGCGAGCCCGGTCTTGGCGATGTAATCCCGGGGGTCCGTCTCCAGCACCGCCTCCGGCGTGCGGCCCTGGAAGGGCACCAGCAGCAGCGCCACCAGGCCGCGCACCAGCGGTGTTTCGGCATCGGCGCGGTACTCGATCACCGGCGGATCACCGTCCGTGAGGTCACCGGTGAGCCAGGTCTTGGTGTTGCAGCCCTTCACCAGGTTCGCATCGGTCTTCTCACGCTCGGCCACCGGCAGCAGCTCGCGGCTCAGGTCGCCGATGAATTCGTAACGGGCCTCCCAAGTGTCCAGCAGCTCGAAGGCGTCGAGCACATCTTTGGTTTTCATGGCTTGCCCTCCGGCCTCGTGGGCGCTCGCAAAATCTCACTGCACAACGCAGCAGTGCGACTGTCAATGCCTGTGCACTCTGGGGGCGACTCGCGGGAATCCCCAACAACGGGGACGGAAAGCATCGGTTTGCGACGAACGGCGCCGCGGGTGCCTTGGTAAAAACCACAGTATCAGTTACACTTTCCTTTATACACCAGACCTCACGAACTCCGGGCGCTTGGGCGGGATCCCACCGTCGGCGATCATCGGCCAGTCGCCGCGGCGCCCGCTCAAGCACGCCCCCAACCGGAGCCCGTCCATGGCATTCCTCAACGCGCTGTCCGATTTCGACGCGGCGGCAACGGGTGCCGTCACGGCGCCGCCCCCGGTGTCCAACACGCCGCACAAGACAGCGCCCGCCGGCGTGGAGCCGCGGGCGCCCTTCTTCCGCTGGCGCGAGCATTGGTGCGTGGGTATCGAGGCGCTGGACCGCGACCATCGCGCCCTCGCCGCCATCCTGAACCACATGGCCCTGCGCTTCGGCGCGCACAACATCCATGCTGCGGATACGGGCCTGCGGACATCTGCACGCGAATCCGCCGTGCCCACGGCCCTGCGCTATTGGCTGGACGCCCTGCGCGAGCGTGCGCGTGAGCATTTCGCCCGCGAAGAGGCGCTGATGCGGGCGACCCACTACCCGGATACCGCCGAGCATGCCAGCGAGCACGCCCTGATGCTGGCGGAGTACACCGCGCTGGTGCGCGACATCTGTGCCCGCGGCGACGAGCAGCTGCGCTTGAGCGACCTGGAGGCCCTCAAGCAATGGCTTCTGGGCCACATGCTCGACATGGACAAGCGCCTTGCCTGCTACCTGCGCGAGAACGGCGTCACGGCGCTGCCCGTTGGTCCGAGCCGCTCCCGGGCCGCCGCCCGGCCAACCGCCAGGCCAACCGCCAGTCCGACCGCCCGTCGGGCACGCTGATCCCGCGCCACCGAGGCCCAACTGCTGCGCGTGCCTGACGCGGCGCGCAGGGTCCAAAGCCGCGGGCGAGCGCAGCAGGAGCCCTCAGCGGGTCCCGGTCCGCCGCGCCCGGGCGCCGGGGACCAGCCCGGCATCCACACCCGCATCCAGCGCGGCCGCCTCGGTCGCTGCTTCGGCGGTCTCCAGCATGTCCGCCGCCGGCCCGCGTCTGGGCCCGACCGCATGCAGCCGGGGCGATAACTCCGTGCAGGGCTCGGCTGCGGCGGGCGAGCGCTCACCCGTCCCGGCATCGACGCAGCCGTCGCAGACGCGCCCGTAGAGCTCCAGCATGCGCTCGGCCATGGCCCGTGCCGACCACTGCTCGGCATAGGGCCGTGCGCGCGCCTTGAGCGCGGCCCGCAACGACGGGTCGGTGAGGAGCCGGATGGTCTTGGCGGCGAAATCCGCCTCGTCGTCCCGGGCGATCAGGCAGCCGTCACCGTCGCACAGCACCTCACGGGTGCCCATCTCCGCCGTCGCCACCACCGGGGTACCGAGGGCCAGCGACTCCAGCAGCACCAGCCCCTGTGTCTCTGTGCGGGAGGCGAAGACGAAGGCGTCACCCGCCGCATAGCAGTCCTCCAGCGAGCCGTCCCGGTCCAGATAGCCCACGAAGCGCACGTGCCCGGTGAGGTCGAGCTGCCGGGTCAGCGCTTCCAACTGCCGTCGGGCCGGCCCACCGCCGGCGATGACCAGCATCACGTCCGGCACCGCCGCGCGCACCTGCACCAGCATGCGCAGCAGAAAGTCGCAGTTCTTCTCGAAGGCGAGCCGCCCCACGTGCACCAGCAGCGGGCGCTCGCCCGCAATCCCGTGGCGGCGGCGAAACGCCGCACCGTCGCCGGCGTGAAACTTGCCGAGGTCGATGCCGGTGGGCACCACCTCGGCCGGGGTGCGCACGCCGTAGCGCGTCAGCACCTCGAGCATGGCCTGCGACGGCACCGCGAGCGCGTCGACGTCGCCGCACTGGGCCGCCGAGAAGCGCCGCGCCACGTAGCGCATCCAGGCGCTCGGCACCAGCGGGACGTATTTGTCGAGGTATTGCTCGAAGAAGGTATGATAGCTGGCCACCGACGGCACCCCGAGCCGGCGCGCCAGCGCCTGCCCCGCATAATGGGCGATGAAGGGCGTATGGATGTGCACCAGGTCGAAGCCGGCCGCCCCCAAGCGGGCGTGGTGGCGGCGGATGCGGCCCCAGCGAATGATCCGGTCTTCGGGGTCGAACAAGAAATAGCGCGACGGCAGCCGGATGATGTCGAAGGGCTCGGGCTGCCCCGCGCCATAGTCCGGCGCCAGCAGCGTGACCTCGTGGCCAAGCCCGACGAACTCCCGCGCGAAGGTCTGGATGGAGGTGGAGACGCCATTGACCCGCGGGAAGTAGACGTCGGAGATCATCAACACGCGCATGGATCACACACCGCGGCCTGACCGCGTTTCCCAGCTGGCGGAGAACAACCTTGAAATGGTACCAGCACCGCGCCGCATTGCGCCCGGCGACCGTCGGCAGAATCCCCAGCGGCACATCCGTGCCCACCGCGCTCGACATCGGGGCTGACGGCAGCTCCCCGGCCCGGCCGGGCGCTGCTGCGGTGCCTGCCCCGCCCACAGCCGGCGGCGCCCGCTGCCGGACCAGACCGGGGCGGCTCGCCGGCGTACTGCGCGCGGGCCAATGCCCTATCGGCTGCCGTATCGGCCGCCGGAACATGCACCGTGCGGGCTTTTGGGCCGTCCTCAGCGCCGCTCTCTGGCTCGGCGCAGCAGCGCAGGCCGCCGAGCGTACGCTGTGGGGCTATGGCGTGCGTGGCTGCGATGCTTATCTGGCGGCGGCCATCGCCGCGGACGCGGGCAACGCCGCCGAGCTGCAGCGCTACGAGGACTGGCTCACAGGCTTCGTCTCGGCGCTGAACCTGGCCCTGAACGACGATGTGCTGCGCGGCTCCGACCTGATGGCGGCCATGCAGGGCATCCGCGACTACTGCCGCCAGAATCAGGACCAGGACTTCTTCAACGCCGCCATGGACCAGGTCCGCAACGGCCGCTGAGGGCCCGCCGGCACCGGCCACGCCCGGCGCTGCGGGCGGGCGCATGTGCCTCGGCGTGTACGCCGATAACCGGGGCGACAACCCGCAGACTGGGCAAACATCGGGGGTCGGCGGCCGCAGCGAGCAGGGATCCGAAAACCTGCGCAGTGTCCCGGGCTTTGTCACGAAATCGAAACCGTTCTTTCATAGTCCGTAAACCTGTGCCCTTCACAATGGGCGGCTCCGAACCTTTCTCAACGGAGCCGAAACCATGCAGAAGCAAGTGCTTGCCGTAGCGGTGATCGCCGCCACGGCCTCCACGGGCGCCCTGGCCCGCGACACCATCAACATCGTTGGCTCGTCCACCGTGTTCCCCTTCGCCACCGCCGTGGCGGAGCGCTTCGGCAACGCCACGGACTTCCCGACACCGAAGATCGAGTCCACCGGCTCCGGCGGCGGCCTGAAGCTGTTCTGCGCCGGCGTGGGCGTCGAGCACCCGGACATCACCAACGCCTCGCGGCGCATGAAGGTCTCGGAGTTCGAGCAGTGCCAGGCCAACGGCGTGGACGAGGTGGTCGAGGTGAAGATCGGCTACGACGGCATCGCCATGGCCAACTCCAAAGACGCCGACCAGCTGGAGCTCACCCCGCGTGATGTCTGGCTCGCGCTGGCCAAGGACGTGCCGAACCCCGAGGGCGGCGAGGAGCTCGTGGCGAACCCCTACAAGACCTGGCAGGACGTCAATCCGGACCTGCCCAACGTCGCCATCGAGGTGCTGGGTCCGCCGCCCACCTCCGGCACCCGTGACGCCTTCGCCGAGCTGGCCATGGAAGCGGGCTGCAAGAGCTTCGACTTCATCAAGGCCATGAAGGACTCGGACGAGGACAAGTACGAGGCCGTCTGCCACGGTGTGCGCGAGGACGGCCCCTATGTCGAGGCCGGCGAGAACGACAACCTGATCGTGCAGAAGCTGGAAGCCAACCCGACCGCCGTCGGCATCTTCGGCTTTAGCTTCCTGGACCAGAACAGCGACAAACTGCAGGGCTCCAAGATCGACGGCGTGGCGCCCACGTTCGAGAGCATCGCCAGCGGCGACTACCCGGTCTCGCGCTCGCTGTACTTCTACGTCAAGAAGGCGCACGTGGGTACCGTGCCGGGCATCGCGGAGTACGTCGGCGAGTTCACCAGCGACCAGGCCTGGGGTCCCGAGGGCTACCTCGCCGACAAGGGCCTGATCCCGCTGCCCGGTGACATGCGCGCCGAAGTCGCCAGCCGCGTGGAGAGCATGGAGCCCATGTCGAGCCCGGAGTAACCGCCGTCCGGCGGGCGGCAGCCAAAACGGCTGCCGCGCCCCGAGCCCGCGCCGGCGGCCCAACGGTCGCCGGCGCTCGCATTTGCTGCTAGACCGTTTTTCCCGATGTCAGACACGGTGCTGCTTCTGGTGATCCTTGCCGCCATGGCCGTCGCCTTCCAGATCGGCCGCGGCCGCGCCGTGCGCACCGCCGGCGGCCCCGCCGGCATCAAGCACCTGCACTCCCTGCCTGCCTACTACGGCTGGTACCTGGCCATCTGGGTCGGGCTGCCGGCGCTGGTGGTGCTGCTGGCGTGGATCGGCCTGCAGGAGCGCGTCATCACCGCGCTCCTGGTGCAGCAGCTGCCCGCCGAGCTCACCGCCGGGCTCTCCGAAGGCCGCGTCGGGCTCCTGCTGAACGACATCAAGAACCTGGCCACCGGCGGCATCACCGCCGGCGATGTGACCCCGGCGGTGGAGGCCGCCGCGGAGCGCTATCGGCACTGGCAGGGCATCGCCACCGCGGCCCAGTGGGCGCTGGTGCTGGCCGTGGCGCTGGCGGGTCTGACCTGGGCCTGGCGACGTGTGGCGCCGGACTTCCGTGCCCGCAACCGGGTGGAAGCCACCCTGCTCGGCATCCTGATCCTGTGCTCGTCCATCGCCATCCTGACTACCCTCGGCATCGTGCTGTCGGTGCTGTTCGAGTCGATCCTCTTCTTCCAGCGGGTGCCCTGGACCGAGTTCCTGTTCGGCACCCAGTGGAGCCCGCAGATCGCCCTGCGGGCCGATCAGGTGGGGTCCTCCGGCGCCTTCGGCGCGGTGCCGCTGTTCACGGGCACGCTGCTGATCTCCGCCATCGCGATGCTGATCGCCGTGCCCATCGGGCTCCTGTCCGCCGTCTACCTGTCCGAGTACGCGTCCAGACCATTGCGCGCCTGGAGCAAGCCGGCACTGGAGGTGCTGGCCGGCATCCCGACCGTGGTCTACGGCTTTTTCGCGGCGCTGACGGTGGCACCCTTCATGCGCGACCTGGGCGCCGCCGTGGGCCTGGACGTCGCCTCCGAAAGCGCGCTCGCCGCCGGTGCCGTCATGGGCATCATGATCATCCCCTTCGTGTCGTCACTCTCGGACGATGTCATCAATGCCGTGCCCCAGTCCCTGCGCGACGGCTCCTATGCCCTCGGCGCCACCCAGGCCGAGACCATCCTGCGCGTCATCCTGCCGGCAGCGCTGCCGGGCATCGTCGGCGGCATCCTGCTGGCCGTCTCCCGCGCCATCGGCGAGACCATGATCGTGGTCATGGCCGCCGGACTCGCCGCCAACCTGACGGCAAACCCGCTGGAGAGCGTCACCACCGTCACGGTGCAGATCGTCACCCTGCTCACGGGCGATCAGGAGTTCGACAGCGCCAAGACGCTGGCCGCGTTCGCGCTCGGGCTCACGCTGTTTGCGGTGACGCTGACGCTGAACGTCATCGCCCTGCACATCGTGCGCAAGTACCGGGAGCAGTATGAGTAGCACCGCCGCCGCACCGGCCCGCACCATCGATACCGTCAACGCGAGCCTGAAGCGCCGCTACGCCGCCGAGCGCCGCTTCCGCATCCTCGGCCTGACCGCCGTCGTGCTGGGCCTCGCCTTCGTGGGCCTGCTGCTCTTCAGCATCGTGAGCAAGGGCTATACCGCCTTCTGGCAGACCTATATCCAGCTGCCGGTGACCCTCACCGCAGCAGACATCGACCCGAGCGGCGTCATCACGGACCCCGACACCAACGAAGAGGTGCGCCGCAAGACCCTGGTGCGGGCCGACTTCCGCACGCCTGTGCGTGACGCGCTGCGGGCACAGTTCCCGGACGTCTCCGGGCGCAGCCAGCGTCGTGCCCTGCATGGACTCATCAGCAGCGGTGCGGCGCTTCAGCTGCGCGAGCTGGTCCGCCGGGACCCGGCGCTCATCGGCACCGAGCAGACCCTGTGGCTGGTCGCCGACGACGACGTGGACATGTTCATGAAGGGCCGCTCGACGCCCATCGACGAGCTGCCCGGGGCCGGCACAGCCACGCCCACGGGCACCACCGGCGAGATTGCGCTCACCTCCAGCGCCGACGACTTCAAGCTCATCACGGCGCGCGTGGGCGCCCATCTGGAGCGCACCGCCGCCGCGCTGGACCGCGACATCGCCCGGCTGGAGGGGGTGCTGGCGGACCTCGCCGCCGAGCGCGCGGACATCGAGGCCGCCATGGCGGACGCGGACGGCACCGCCCGCGCCAAGCTGGAGGACCGGGCAGAGCGCGTGGACCGCCGCAACGCGCAGCTCACCCGCAAGCTCGGGCGCACCCGCAACGAGCGCGCCGACATCGCCGCACAGCTCGCGGCCGCGGCCGAAGGCGAGCCACTGGCGCTGTCCGATGAGATGCCAAGCTTCCTGATCGCCGTCAACGGCGGCGTGGTCAAGGTGCGCGAGGCCACCCCTACGCGGGTGAGCGCGGACGTGGTGAGCGGCCTGGACACCGCCGACCCGGCCGCCCCCGGCACCTGGCGGCTGCTGGAGCTGCGCACACCGGAGGACGACCGGCGCCTGTCGGACCGGCAGATCGCCTGGATCTGGCAGCTCGACCAGCGCGGCCTCATCGAGACCCACTTCAACACGCTCTTCTTCACCAACGGCACCTCGCGCGAGCCGGAGCTCGCCGGCATCGCCGCGGCCCTGGTGGGCTCCTTCTACACCCTCGCGCTGACGCTGCTGTTCAGCTTCCCCATCGCCGTGGGCGCGGCGGTATACCTGGAGGAATTCGCGCCCAAAAACCGCTTCACGGACCTGATCGAGGTGAACATCAACAACCTCGCCGCCGTGCCGTCCATCGTCTTCGGCCTGCTCGGCCTTGCGGTGTTCATCAACTTCTTCGGCATACCGCGCTCCACGCCGCTGGTGGCGGCCATGGTGCTGACGCTGATGACCCTGCCCACCATCATCATCGCGAGCCGGGCGGCGCTCAAATCCGTGCCGCCGTCCATCCGCGAGGCGGCGCTGGGTGTGGGCGCCTCACCGCTGCAGACGCAGCTGCATCACGTGCTGCCGCTGGCCCTGCCCGGCATGCTCACCGGCACCATCATCGGCATGGCGCAGGCGCTGGGGGAGACAGCGCCGCTGCTGATGATCGGGCTCATCGCCTTCATCGTGGACATCCCCGGCGGCATCACCGATCCCGCCACGGTGCTGCCGGTGCAGATCTTCATGTGGGCGGACAGCCCCGAGCGCGGCTTCGTGGAGCGCACCTCCGCCGCCATCATGATCCTGCTCGGCTTCCTGGTGCTGATGAACCTCGCCGCAGTGCTGCTGCGGCGGCGGTTTGAGCGGCGATGGTAAGGGGGAAGGACTGAGGGCTGAGGGCTGAGGGCTGAGGGCTGAGGCAGGGTCCACCCGTACTTCGAACTTCGTACTACCTACTACATTTCATGAACACCACAGCCGAAGCCATCGAGACCAACACCGGCAACCTGCGCGCCAGCGATTTCGACGGCGAGCGCGCCTTCGAAGGCACCCTCGGCGACATCACGGCCGCCGAGCCCCGCATGGAATGCCGGGAGGTCAACGTCTGGTACGACGCCAACCACGCCATCCGCGAGGTGAGCCTGGACATCGGCAAGCACGAGGTGGTGGCCATGATCGGCCCCTCCGGCTGCGGCAAGTCCACCTTCCTGCGCTGCCTGAACCGCATGAACGACACCATCCCGGCGGCCAAGGTGACGGGCTCCATCAAGCTCGACGGCATGGAGGTGCTGGACCGCGGCATCGACGTGGTGCCGCTGCGCGCCCAGGTGGGCATGGTGTTCCAGAAGCCGAACCCCTTCCCCAAGTCCGTCTACGAGAACATCGCCTACGGCCCGCGCATCCACGGGCTCACCAACCATCGGGAAGAGCTGGACGAGCTGGTGGAGACCAGCCTCAAGCGCGCCGGGCTCTGGAAGGAGGTCAAGGACCGCCTGCACCAGCCGGGCACCGGCCTGTCGGGCGGCCAGCAGCAGCGCCTGTGCATCGCCCGCACCATCGCCGTGTCACCGGAGGTGATCCTGATGGACGAGCCCTGCTCGGCGCTGGACCCCATCGCCACCGCCGTCATCGAGGAGCTGATTGCGGAGCTCAAGCAGGAGTACAGCATCGCCATCGTCACCCACAGCATGCAGCAGGCGGCGCGGGTGTCCCAGCGCACGGCCTATTTCCACTTGGGTGACCTGGTGGAGGTGGGCGCCACGGGGCAGGTGTTCGAAGACCCGCAGCACCATCTCACCCGCGCCTATGTGACGGGGCGGTTCGGATGAGGAGCAGCAGGTCGGGTCAGCGATAGCGCAACCCGACAATCCACGAGTTACGGGCACGCGCAGTGGGCTTACGCTGCACTGACACGACCGACGCCGAATCCGTGCAGGGTCTCAGAGCGGTGTCACGAGCGCACGCACCATCAGCAACTTCCACCTGCCTGGATGTCGGCGCAGCCGTTCTAGCCCGCGTCGGGGTCGATACCGAGCTCCCGCAGGCGCCGGGCAAACCTTCGGCCCGCACATCGGCCTGATTCTGCCGCTGCTCCGCCTGCTTTCGAACCTGCTCGGCCTGCTTTTGCGCCTGCTCGGCCTGCTTGCGCTGCTCGGCCTCCCGCCGCCAGCGCTGTTCGAGCGCGTGGGCGTCCAAGAGCGGCTCGCCGGTGGCGGCATCGACGATGACCACGCCGCGGTGGCCCGGCGCGGTGGCAAAGTCGAGTCCGGTCGTAAAGCTCCGCAGCCGGCCGCGGGCATCGGGGCGAAGCGGGCGATAGCCGCCCTCGACCAGACGGTAGCCTTGGATGGAATAGTTGACCACGCGCAGCGGCTCGAAGGTCTTGACGATCAGGTATTCGGCAACGCCGGCACGACGGTAGATCTCGACCTTGTCGGTCTCATCGCCGTCCTGATAGGGCGAGACCACCTCGATGACCAGGCTCGGGCCCGTGCCGTCCACGGGTACATGGAAGGCTTGGCGCGGGCGGTCGCGGTCGCGAATGTCCGGGATGACGGCGATGTCCGGGGCCGGCTCCTTGAGACCCGGACTGCCCCATTTGATTTTGACATCGCTGTAGACGGCCCGCGTTGGATCATTGCGGAAGTGACGACGGAGGCGCACGGCCAGGTCAGTGACGCAAAAGGCGTGCTCCGTCCCCTGGATCAAGTAGTCGCCCTAGTGCGGGTCGAGAAAGGCGTCCGGCGGCAGCGGCGCCTCGCGATAGTCGAGCGAGCCGTCCGGCCGCCGCACCGGCACCTCGCGCCAACCGCGCGGCGCGGCATCGTGCTCGACGGGGATCGCATTCGGCTGCATGGCACTGGCTCCGAGCTCCAATGGCAGTACACTGCTGCCGCAGTATAGCAACGGCAGTCGGGCTCGACCCGACGACGCCTGGTGCCGCTTGGCCTCGGTGGGGGTGCCTCCCGGCCCTGCCCGGAGCCGGCCCCCATCGCCACGGTCGTTGCCTAGTTCAGCGTACGCAGCAGCTGCTGGACCTCTTCGGCGCCGGAGAACGATTTGTCGGCGATGGGCAGGAGCAGCTGCCGCGCCTCGGCCCGGCGCCCGGCCGCCGTCAGCGCCCGGGCGTAATGCAGGGTCACATCCAGGTTGTTCGGCATCTGCTCATGGGCGGCGCTGAGCGTCTCCACGGCGGCCTCGGTGCGCCCGGTGGCGAGCTGCGCCACACCCAGAGTGTCGACGACGGCGGGTGAATTGGGCGCCGCAGCCCGCGCACGCTGCGCGAGCGTGAGCGCCTGCTCCGGCGCCGTCTCCAGCAGCAGGAATGCCAGATTGTTGAGCGCGGTCGCATCCTGCGGCGCGCGCTCGAGCACGGCCTGGTAGGCGGTGACGGCGGCGTCAGTGTCGCCCTGCTCGGCAAGGAGCTGCGCGAGGCGCCGCCGCATGACCACATCCTCGGGTTGATCGGCCAGCCATGCGCGGGCGGTGCCAACGGCCGCTTCGGTGCGACCCACCCCCTTCTGCTCACGCACCAGTACTTCAACGAAGCGGCGCTCATCCACGGCTGTCGCATCCAGCTCATCGAGCAGCTCCCGCGCTGCCGCGACATCACCCAGCTCACGCAGGTGCCGGGCACGGAACAGGCGCACCACCGCCGCATTGCCGCCGCTGCGCGCAAGGCTGTCCAGGAGCCGCTCCCGCGCATCGCCGTCGTTGGTGCTCTCCAGAACCCTGCCAATGACCTCGCTCACCGCGGCGTGCCCGGGGTCCAGCTCAAAGGCCCGCAGCAGCGCATCCGCCGCCGTGGCAGGCTTGCCGGACTCTGCCAGCACCGCCGCCAACTGATAGCGCGCCGCAGCATCGGTGGGCGCCGCCTGGACCAGGGATTCATAGGTCAGGATTGCGGCGTCGAGATCGCCGCTGCGCAGCTCCGCGGCGGCCCGCTCCCGCAGCAGGTCGTCGGTCACCCGCACCGACGGCGGCAAGGCCCGCAGCAAGGCCACCGCGTCGTCCAGGCGCCCCAGGCTTTGGTAGCCACGGGCCAGGTTGCGCCGCAGGACGAGGGAGTCCGGCGCTTCGGCGAGTGCCGCTTCCAGACGACTGATGGCGGCCTGCTTGTCACCCGCCGCAATGTCGAGCTGCGCCAGCGCTGCGATCACCTCCACGTTGCCAGGCGCCTGCGTGAGCAGTGCCTCGTGGCGCTCGCGCGCCGCCTGCACATCGCCGGCGGCGAGCTCCAGCCGCGCGAGGTTCATGCCGGCCTCGACGAACCCAGGGTCAATGGACAGCGCCTGCTCGAGGGCAGCGCGCGCCCCCTGCGTATCGCCGCTTCGCGCGCGCGCCGCCGCCGCGGCGGTCAACGCCGTGGGGCTGTCCGGGTGCAGGCGCAGGAAGGTCTCGGCGGTCTCCACCACGGCGTCGGTGTCACCCGTTTGCGCGGCCAGGCGCACCCGCTCCAGCAGCGCCGGCGCGTGCTGCGGCTCGGTTGTCAGCGCGGCATCCAGTGCGCGGCCCGCGGCGGTGGTGTCACCGGTCTGCATCAGGGCCCGTGCCAGCTGCACGCGCAGACCCGCGTCGTCCGGCAGCAGCTGCACCGCGGCGCGCAGCGCTTCCACCGCGCCCGCTCCATCCCCCTGTGACAGCCTTATGGCGCCGAGCGCGCGCTGCGCATCGGCAGCCGCCTCGGGCTCGGCCAGCAGCGGCGCGAGGATACGCTCGGCCGTCTCCATGTCCCCCGTGGCGGCTGCGATCTGCGCCGACAACAGTATGCCTTGGCGGGAATCGGACACCACGCTCAGATGGGCGTCCACATAGATGCGTGCACGCTCCAGTTGCCCGCTCATGAGCGCGGCGCGGGCCGCGACCAGGTTGGCAGCGGGCTCCGTGGGGTTGGCCTTGAGGAAGCGCTCCACGTCGGAGAGCGCCGCCCGGACGTCTCCTGCCTGGAGGGCGAGGCGCGCCGCCGCATAATCGAAGCCGAGAAAACCGGGGTACTGCGCGCGACCTGCGTCCAGGTCCATACGGGCGGCGTCCAGCTCACCCTGCTCGATGCGGCTCAAGGCGCGCAGGTAATAGGCCCACCAGCGGGCGCGGGTACTGATGAGCGCATGCGTGAGCCAGCGCTCGGCGTCCTCGAAGCGGCGCTCCGTCACCGCCAGCTCGGCGGCGGCGACCAGCACGGGTGCGGCGTCAGGTGCAATCTTCAGCGCCTGATCGAGGGTCTCTCGCGCACGCTCGGGCGCCTTCAGTGCGACCTCCTGTCGAGCGCGCTCGATCAACGCCTCGGTGCTGTCCGGGGCGAGCTGAAGGGCCTTGTCCACGGCGATCTGGGCCTGCTCCAGATCGTCCATGCCACGATACGCTTGCGCGCGCAGGGCGAGCCGCTCAGCGCGGTCTCCCGCGCTGGCGGCTTCGCTCTCGATGTCAAGGGCGTCCAGCGCCCTGCCGAAGGCGCGTTGCAGCAGCAACGCCCGCGCCGTCAGCGACGCGACGGCCGGCTGGCTCGCACCGTCACCCAGAACCCGATTGAGCGCCTGCTCGGCCGCCGCCCCCTGGCGCAGATCCAGGTAAACCCTTGCCAACAACAGCCGCGCGTCGAGGCTGTTCGGCTCCTCGCGGAGCAGCGCCTTGAGCGTCACGACCGACTCCTGGAGTTGCCCTTCCCGCCATGCCTGATCGGCGTCGGCAAGGCCGTCCGCGGCGGCGGGTCCGGCGCTGGTCAACGCGGCGACGAGAAAGCTTGCCGGTATACGCATGGTTTGGCGTCCGCTAAGGCAGTGTGGCGACTAGCGTCCGCATGTTACCCGATGCGCTCCTACAATGAGCACCTGATCAGATGGTCAGACCTCAGGGGTCGCCCGGTGTCGCAGACAAAGACCAAGCGCGGCCAGAGGGACACTGTCCGGCCCCGAGGCTTCGCCCAACAGGGTCGGAACCAGCCACAGAGCGCCCGGCAGCCGCCGCTGGACCCGGCGAAGCGCCGCTGAGGCGACACCAAAACCGCATGCGGACACCTGACGATCAGGCGAGTCGCGGTCACCGCAGCGCAGGCGCTGGCAAGCCCGCGCATGGTCAAGCTTTTCTCTGTCCAGCGACCAATCCAGCCGCCGAAGTGTAAAAAGTCCTGACGCCCACAAGAGCTGAGGCAACCCCGCAATACGCTCAGTAAGCCTTTGTTTCTCAGATGCTTCGTTTGCAGATCCATGTGTCTGCCCGGGCTGTCGTGCAGCCCCGGCTTCGCGCTGCGGTGCGTTATCCAGGAGTCTGGGGCTTGCCCGTGGTAGCAGTTCTTTACAGTTTTGCTTAAATGAGGGATTCACTTATCATATTACCAGTTTCTTCTCCACTAAAGACAGTAGGTTATGCCGCATGGCATCAGCATTGCTACTATCAGGCGAAGGGCAAAAACCCTGACCTAGGGGGTCCCGGCCCCATTGCACTTCCAGGCTCATAGCAAGCGACCACAAAACCCAAGACAGGGGAACTTTCAACATGACGCAAAAATACCTGGCTCAGGCTGCCGGCTTTTCCGGCCTGCTGCTGCTCGGCGGCCTTGCACATGCCGTCACCATCGACAATTTCGACGTCGGCCCCTACTTCGGCAGCTCGACCATCCGCGCCTTCGGCGACGGCAGCGACCTCAACAACCCGACCAACCAGCCTGGCTTGAGCACATCTGACGTCATCGGCGGCGTCCGCGACACTGAACTGACCATCCCGAACTCGGGCAACGGCGCCGATGAGATTTCGGCCACGGTCTCGGCCTCTACCGGCTATTTCCAGGTCTCGAACTCCAGCTCCGCCGCCGGCACAGCCACCCTCACCTGGGACGGCGGCGGCACGCTGGGCGGCCTGGACCTCACCAATGGCGGTCTCGCCACCGGCTTCTTCCTGGGTATTCCGGAGCCCATCGACAACGAGCTGGACATCACTTTCACCGTCAACGGCTCGTCCACCGAGTCTGTCAGCTTCCCGAACGGCTCTGAAGGCGACGATTTCTTCATCCCGTTCGCGAGCTTCTCCGACCCCGCCGTCTTCACGACGGTGGACGTCATCCAGATGAGCGTGACCGGCCCGAACGCCTACGATGCGACCATCGATCTGGTCGAAACCCGCCCGCGTCCCGTGCCTGTGCCGGGCACCCTGGCGCTGCTGGGGCTGGGCTTGGCCGGTCTCGGCCTGCGGCGGCGGAAGCGGGTCGCGTAACACGCGCCTGCTGCGCCCCCAATCTGGGCAGGGCACCCCCGTGGTGCCCGTGCGCAAACACAAGGTTCGTCGCTCGACGAGCCTTTTTTTTGCACCTTGTCCACCCGTCTCGACGCCATGCCGCAAGCGTCATCCGCGAGCGCCGACCGCAGCACTAACCGCTGCCCACCTCATCGAACCGCACAAACTGCATGCTGAACTGCCCGCGACCGTGGGTCAGGCTGCGCAACTCCGTGGCATAGCCGAGCAACTCGGCGAGGGCCACCTCGCAGGTGATGGTCGCGGTGCCGTCGCTGGAATCCGTGGCCTGGATGACGGACTGGCGCTGCTGGAGGTCGCCGAGGACGGTGCCGAGGTTCTCGTCGGGCACCACCACCTCCACCCGCATCACCGGCTGCAAGAGGCAGGGCCCGGCGGCAGACAGGACCTTGGCCAGGGCGCGGGCGGCGGCGGCGGCCAGGGCATCGGGTGTGCTTTGGGTGCCGAACAGCTCCACCGCCGCCAGCGTCACCTTGACGTCCTCCACGGGTGCCGCCTGCCCGGGGCCGGCGGCGAGGCCCTGGGTGAGCCCGCGGCGCAAGGCGTCGAGTTGATCCGGGGACAGCTCGGTGCCGTCCGGCAGCACACTGGGCGCCAGCTCCAGGCGGTTGCCGGCACCGCGGGCGGCGGGCTGCACCTGCACGCGGGCACCCGCCGCCAGCTCCGGCTGTTTGCCGTCCGGGCTGGGCGGGCGGGTATAGGTGAACGCCACCTCGGCATCGGCGGTGATGCTCTCGCGCACCGCCACCGCGGGCTTGCCGCTGCGCACGGCGACGCCGAATTCCCGCGCCAGGCGCTCCAGCACGATCTGCAAGTGCAGCTCGCCCATGCCGCGCAGCAAACGCTGGCCCGTGTCCGGGTCCTCGGCGACGGCCAGCGTCGGGTCCTCCTGGGTGACCTTGTCCAGCGCCTCCAGCAGCTTTTCCTCGTCGGTGCCGGCGCCGGGCTCGATGGCGAGGCTCAGCACCGGCTGGCGGGCATCGATGCGCTCCAGCAGCAGCAGGTGGTCGGGGTCGCAGAGGGTGTCGCCGGTGCCGGCGTGCCTAAGCCCCGCAAGGAGCACGATCTGGCCGGGCTCGGCGACGTCCAGGCGCTGCTTGCGCCCGGCGTCAGTGTCGAAGATGCGGGCCACGTGCTCGCTGACCGTCTGGCCGTCGGCGCCCACGAAGCTGACGCGATCCCCGGGCAGCAGCCGGTTGCGGTAGACGCGCACGAAGCAGTGCCGGCGCCCGTCCCAGAGCTGCACCTTGAACACCAGGGCCGCGAGGGGGCCATCGGGGCCAAGGACGACCTCTTCCGTACCACCCTCCGGCAGCCTGGCCAGCGCCGGCGGGCGGTCCAGCGGTGCCGGCAGCAGGTCCACGGCGGCGTCCAGCAGCGGCTGCACGCCGATGTTGCGCAGCGCACTGCCGCCGAGACACGGGAAAATGCGCCCCTCGAGGGTGCCCTTGCGCAGCGCGGCGGTGACCTGCGCCGTATCCGGCTCTTCGCCCGCAAGCACTTGGTCTGCCAGCGTCTCGTCCACATCGGCAGCGGCGAGCAGCAGGGTCTCGTGCAGGCCGGCGCAGCGCGCCCAGAGGTGCTCGGGGCAGGGCTCGGTGGTGAGCGCTTCTCCCTGCTCGCCGCCGAAGCGGACCAGGGTGCGGTGCAGCAGATGCACCACCGCATGCTCCTCGTTGCCCCGGTTATCGAAGACCGGCACCGTAAGGGCCACCGGGGTCACGTCGAGCTTGGCGGCGATGGCCTTGAGGCAACGCTCGAAATCCGCCCCGGGCCGGTCCATCTTGTTGACGAAGAAGAGCACCGGCAGGCCGAAGCGGCAGCGCTGGCGCCAGACCGTCTCGGTCTGCGGCTCCACCCCGCGCACGCCGTCGAGCACGATGATTACCCCATCGAGCACGCGCATGGAGCGCTCCACCTCGATGGTAAAATCCACGTGACCTGGGGTGTCGACCACCTGCAGCGTATGCTCCCGCCAGGGCGCCTTGGTGACGGCGGCGGTGATGGTGATGCCGTGCTGCTGCTCCTCCGCCATCCAGTCCATGTGGGCGGCGCCGTCGTGCACCTCGCCGATCTTGTGCGAGGCGCCGGTGTAGAAGAGCATGCGCTCGGTGAGGGTGGTCTTGCCGGCATCCACGTGCGCGGCGACACCGATGTTGCGCACGGCAGACAGTTTTGTGGGGCTGCCGCCCGGCTTGGACCCGGGCTTGGCGTGCGAATGGCGGCTCATCGACTTTTGACGAAACCCAACGGAGAGCTCGAATGCTTGATCGTAAAGGAACGCTGGGCACTGCCGTGCTGAACGCCCTGCCGGCGACCACATTGGCAGCAGCACTGGCTGCGGCGGCGGCCCTGCCGACGGCGGCCAACGCCGAAACCTACCGCATCAACGAGGGCGACAGTGTCATCGGCACGCCCTTCTATGTAAAGACCGACGCCGAGCACACGCTGCTCGACATCGGCCGCTTCTACGGCTCCGGCTACGACGAGATGAAGCAGGCGAACCCGAGCGTGGATATGTGGGTTCCGGGCGACAATCAGGACGTGCTGGTGCCGGACTTCCACGTGCTGCCGGACGCCCCGCGCGATGGCTTGGTGATGAACCTCGCCGAGAAGCGGCTCTATTACTACCACTCGCCGACGGAGGTGGAGGTGTTCTCCGTGGGCATCGGCCGGGAAGGCTGGGAGACGCCGGTGGGTACTTATTCCGTCATCGAGAAGATCAAGGACCCCACCTGGACGCCGCCCGCGTCCATTCGACGCGAGTACGAAAAGCGCGGCGAGACCCTGCCGGCCGTGGTGCCCGCGGGCCCGGACAACCCGCTCGGCGCCTACGCCATGCGCCTCAGCAACCCGAGCTACCTGATCCATGGCACTAACAAGCCCTGGGGGGTCGGCATGCCGGTGAGCTCCGGCTGCACGCGCATGTACCCGGAGGACATCGAGGCCCTGTTTCCCAAGGTGAAGACGGGCACGCAGGTGCGCATCGTGGACCAGCCGTACAAGGTCGGGTGGCGCGGCGATCAGCTGTTCCTGGAGGTCAACCTTCTGGATGGGCAGTCGGCAGCATCGCCGCAGGCGGTGATCCCGTCCAAGTACGCCAACGCCGGTGACGTCACCGTGGACTGGAACGAGGTACGCCGCACGCTTCAGGACAACTCGGGCCTGCCGCGTCTGGTGGGTGTGCGCCAGGGCGCAGAGAGCTGGCACCGGCTGGACTCGGTGTTCTGACACAGGCGTCAAGGCCGGCGACATTGCGTGCCGGGCCTTGACCACGACTCCGTCCTTAGCGCGGGCGTGCCCTCCGTAGTCAGGGCCTCCAGCCCTGAATGACTCAGGCCAGGATGGCCTGGCTGCCCAGTCAGCGGCCAAGATGGCCGGAGTGATGCAAAGGGCCGCGTGCTGTAAGAACGAGCGACTTCGGGGGGGGTTGGCGGGGGTGTTTTGGGGCGGCGGGGCTCGGCGCGGGCGGATCAAGGCTGGGGGCGCGAGTCTGGATCGATTCCCGCGGCGGACAGGCGCCGGAGGACTGGGCTGGCTGAAGGCTGCGGCAGCCGGGAAGGATGCGGCGCCGGCTCTGGCGGAACAGTCCCAGGGGGGGTGCCAGTCGGAGGGGGGAGATGAGTCCCCGGGGAAGATGGGTTTGGAGGATGGGCTCAGTCGGTGAAGCGCGTTTACGGGTGCCGACCGTCCACCGCTTTCGCAGACGGCCGGCACCGAGACCAAGCAGCGACTGCTTACTTGGCCATGACACGCTGATACATGCGGTTGATGCGCTCCTCGTTGGCCTCGCAGCAGGCCTGAGCGGCGTTGGCGGCGTCCATGGCTGCCTGAGCCATGTCACGGGCCTCCTGGTCGGTGGCGCAGCCGCCGAGCAGCGACGCGCTCAGCAGGGCAGCGGCGGACAGGGACGCAAGCTTGACGTTCTTGGTCATAGCGGTTTCTCCGTTTGAGGTTGCCGATCGGCAATTTGATTTATATCACAGGACAAGGGCCGGTCCGAACCCTCGGCGGCGAATGTTAGCAGAATCGAACAGCGTCGTGTCGCAACAACGTCCGGCCAAAGAGCCGCCGAAACTCCGATGCACCGGTGGATTGCGCTGCTTGCATGAGCGCACCGGGGGAGTCCCGATGGTGCCGTGTGCCTCGATACCACGGACTCTGTCGCTTACCTGCAACACCCACTCAGTCAGGCCCCGGATGTTGTCGGCAATACTCGTACATCGCAATGCTCGCGGCCACACTGACGTTGAGGCTCTGCATTGCCCCAGGGTGTACGATGCTGAGCGCCGGCAGATCGGCAGCCGCCGCACTCAAGCCGAATTCCTCGTGCCCGAGCACAAAGGCCGACCGCCCTGGCAGGCGGGCGCGCTGCATGGCCTCGCCGCCGTCGGCGAGCAGCCGAAATGCGCAATAATCATCGGCCCGCAGCCGACGCAGGCTCTCGTCGAGACCGGCGAAGAACCGCGCCGGCACCGCCCGCAGAGCGCCTTTGGCGGGTGCCGGATCGAAGGGGCCGATGTCGATCAGGTGGATCTCGCGCACACCGAAGGCCTGTGCGGAGCGGAAGATCTTTGCCACATTGAACCCGGGCTTGAGATGATCCAGCACCAGGATCAACTCGCCGGGGCCGGGCTGCGCCAGCAGGTTGCGCCGGCGCTCGCGCTCGAAGCGCGCGTGCGCGTCGAGCCGGCTGCGCTTTCTGCTCATGTCATACTCCCCAATCCTCAACCCCGCTCGCGGCACCCAGACCGGCTTGACACTGCCATCCCCTTCCATGCAAGGCGTACTGACCACCCGGCAGCGGCGGCGCTCGCGGGTCCGACGCCGCACACGAGTCGTTGCGGCGCCGTTGTTGCTCACGGCCGGCCTCGCCGGCTGGGGCAGCGCGGCGGCGCAGCCGCTTGAAGCGGCGGGCGCGGATGCACCCTCACCGACCCCAGCGCGTGCGGCCACGACACCGGCGCCAACGACCCTGCCCGCCGGCAGCATCATCGCCTTCGTGCCCGCAGGGAGCGGCTTCACGGGCAGCGATGCTGCGCTGCGCGACTGGCTCGCCGAGCGCGGCTGGGCCATCTGCGACGGCACCAGGGGCACACCGGACCTGCGCGGGCGCATGCTGCTCGGCACCACAGACCCACTGGCGGTGGGCCAGCGCCTCGGCAGCCGCGACCACGACCACCGCGTGCGCGGCGAGAGCGAGGCGCCGGTGCTGCGCAACCGCCACACACCCACCGGGCACGGTCCGCTCAAGCACCTGCCGGACGATCAGCACCGGCATCGCCTGGACCTGGCCACCGACCGCAGTCAGCATCTGCCGCCGAGCACCCGGGTGTTGTTCATCATGAAATTGCCCTGAGCACTGCCGCGCCATGGTCGAGCGCTACTATCGCAGAACCCTGCCGCACACGGGCCCGAATCCGTTCCGCTGCGAGGGCTTCGTGCACAACGGCACCATCCAGAGCGACACGGGGGAGCCCGTGGCCATCGCGAGCCTGCCGCCCTTCCTGCGGGCGCTGCTGGTGACGGACGGCACGGTCACCAAGATCATCGAGGCCTATTTCTGGGAGCCGGTGGTGGTGGACACCCTGCGCCAGGAGTTCGTCGAGGCCGCCGACGACATCCCCTGGGTCCACATCGAGCGCGGCGAGCGCATTATGGTGCGCCGTGCCCGGCTGCGCGGGGCGCACAGCGGCAAGGCCTTCGCCAATGCCTTCTCCGTGATCCGCACCGGGCTCATCCCGGCCCAGTTCCGCAGACGGCTCATCGACCGCGAGATCGGCATCGGCGCACTCATCCGCGACAGCGGGCTGGAGAGCTACCGGGAGGTGCTGGAGGTCGGCATCGAGCCGGACAGCGACGCCGATAAGGCGGTGTTCCGCACCTATCGCATCATCATCGCGGGCGAGCCGGTGATCCTCATCACCGAGACCTTCCCGCTGCCGCTGTACCGCTGAGGCCGCAGCCGGAAGCAGGCATGACGGAGCCGGAGGTCGAGGACCAGGCCGCGGGGGGCGCCATTGACACGCTGCGCCGCCGCGAGACCCCGGAAGGCGTCGAGATCACGCTCCGCCTCGCCGGGCCCGTGCCCCGTGCGCTCGCCTTCGGTATCGATCTCGCCATTCGCGGCGGCGTCTATCTGGCCCTGACACCGCTCGCCGGCCTCGCCGGCATCGGCACCGGCCTGCTGCTGCTCGCGCTGTTTCTGCTGGAGTGGCTCTATCCGGTGTTCTTCGAGCTGCACCGCGGCGCCACGCCCGGCAAGCGGGCCATGGGGCTCCTGGTGGTCCACGCCGACGGCACCCCGGTGGCGCCGTCCGCATCGCTGCTCCGCAACCTGCTGCGGGGCGTGGACTTTCTGCCGGTGCTCTATGGCGTCGGACTGGTGGCCTGCCTGGTGGACCGGGACTTCCGCCGGCTCGGCGACCTCGCCGCCGGGACCCTGGTGATCCACCGCGAGCCGCCGCTGCCGGCGACATTGCCGGCCCATCCGCCGCTGCCACCGCCGGTGCCGCTGGACCTGGCCACGCAGCAGGCTGTGCTCGCCTTCGCCGAGCGCAGCCCGCGGCTGTCACCGGCCCGACGTGCCGAGCTCGCGGCCCTGGCCGGCTTCGACACCCGAGCCACAGCGGACGCCGATCCCGCGGCGACGCTGCTCGGCGTCGCCAACTGGATCAGCCGCGGCAAGTCGGCGGTGGACACGCCGCCGGCTGCCGCAACCGCGCCGCAGGCTGCGCCGGCCGGCGCCAGCACCGCCGCCAGCACCGCCGCGGGCGAGCGCGCGCCATGAGACAACAGGTCTTCGAGGCGACCCACGCCGGCACCTGGCGCCGCCTGGAGACACTGCTGGCGGCGCTGGAGGCGCGGCGCCCGCCGGGCCCGGCCGTACCGGTGCAGCGGCTGCCCCGGCTGCTGCGCGCCGTGAGCGGCCATTACGCCATAGCCCGCGCGCGCGGCTACAGCCCCGGGCTCGTGTCCCGGCTGCACACGCTCGTGCGCCGCGGCTACCGTCAGCTCTATCGCCCGCGCCCGCACTGGCCGCGCCTGCTGGTGGATTTCGCCGCCCGCGGCTTTCCGCAGGCCCTGCGCCGCCATGCCGGGCTGTTCTGGCTCGCCAGTGCGCTCTTCTTCGGCCCCATGCTCGCCATGGGCCTCGCCTGCGCCGCTGACCCGACGCTGATCCACAGCCTGCTCGACGGCGAGCAGGTGGCGCAGTACGAGTCCATGTACGACCCCACCAACGACAAGCCCGGCCGCACCCCCGCCCGCCAGGCGGACGAGGACGTGAAGATGTTCGGGTTCTATGTCTGGAACAATGTCGGCATTGCCCTGCGCACCTTCGCCTGGGGCCTGCTTGCCGGCGCGGGCAGCGGCTTCGTGCTGGTGATGAACGGGCTCGTCATCGGCGCCGTGGCCGGGCACCTGACCCAGCTCGGCTTCGGCACGCCCTTCTGGTCCTTCGTCAGCGGTCACAGCAGCCTGGAGCTCACCGGCATCGCCGTCGCCGGCACCGCCGGGCTGCTGCTCGGCAGCGCCCTGCTGGCACCCGGCCGCCGCACCCGCAGCGCGGCCCTGCGCGTGCGTGCCGCGGAGGCGGTGCCGCTGGTGCTGGGGGCCATGGCGCTGCTGGTGCTGGCGGCGGTGGTGGAGGCCTTCTGGTCCGCCACCGCCGGGGTGCCGCCGGCGGTGAAGTACGGCGTCGGCGCGGCCGGCTGGCTGCTGGTGGGCGCCTATCTGCTGCTCGCCGGGCGCGGCACGGCAGCGCCTGACAAACACGACCCTTGGCAGCGCGCGGCGGCGCAGCCCGGTCGCGTACAGCAGGCGCAAAGCCAGCGCCCGCGGCAGGCACACGCCACCGGAGCCCGGCCATGGACCTGAGCCGCATGACCGCCACGGCACGCCCCCGCAGCCCCTGGGAGAGCATCGACCTGGGCTTCGCGCTGGCGCGCACCTGGTTCCTGCCCCTGTGGCTGTGCTGGTGGCTCACCGCTGCGCCGCTGGCGCTGGCGGCGCTCGTCCCGCTGCACCGCCATCCGGACCTGTGGCTGCTGCTGGTGTGGTGGTGCAAGCCCGCCTTCGAGGCGCTGCCGCTCCACTGGCTGAGCCGCGCGCTGTTCGGCGAGCAGCTCGCCCTGCCCGCCGCGGCCCGCAGCCTGCCGCGGGCCCTGCCGCCGCGGCTGTGGCCGCAGCTCCTGTGGCGGCGCATCGGCATGGGGCGCAGCTTCAACATGGCCGTGACCCTGCTGGAGGCCCCCCGCGGC
This sequence comes from uncultured Thiohalocapsa sp., assembly GCF_913063425.1. Taxonomy (GTDB): domain Bacteria; phylum Pseudomonadota; class Gammaproteobacteria; order Chromatiales; family Chromatiaceae; genus Thiohalocapsa. The sequence continues at coordinate 50,702 of NZ_CAJXYK010000004.1, read as the reverse complement.
GGCGCCCGCGGGCAGCGGCTGCGGGTGCTGCGCACCGGCGCCGCCGGCTGGCTCACCCTGGTCTGCGTCCACCTGGAGGCCATCCTCTGGCTCTCGGGGCTGCTGCTGCTCGCCTTCCTGGTGCCGGAGGGGCTGCCCACGCCGGACCTGGAAGCGGCCATCTTCGACACCGGCTCCGCACCCTATTGGATCGCGAGCCTGGGCATGGTGCTCGCCATGTCCGTCATCGCGCCCTGCTACGTCGCTGCGGGCTTTGCGCTGTATCTCGGCCGGCGCACGGAGCTGGAGGCCTGGGACCTGGAGCTGGCCTTCCGCCGTGCCCGGGCCACACGCCGCACGGGCCGCCTGCGGCCCGGCAGCACCGCCGTACTGCTGCTGGCGGTGCTGCTGCCGGCCTCCGGCACGGCGACGACCATGACCAGCGACGAGGCCGAAGCGCGCATCGAGGCCGTCCTGGCCCACCCGGACTTCGGCGGTACCCGGGAGGCACAGGTCTGGGTCTATGTGGGGGATGACGACGCGCAGCCGGACGAGCCGCGGGTGCAGGCGCAGTTGCCCGCCTGGCTCATCCAGGCGCTGGCGGAAGGCATGAAATGGCTGCTGCTCATCGCCGCTGCCGTGGCCCTGGCCCTGCTGGCCCTGCCCCTGGTCCGGGACCTGGCCGCAGGGCGCCGACAGCACAGCGCGCCGGCGGAGCAGCCGGGCGCGCAGGTCGCGCCTGCGGAGGCAGACGCCGGGCCGCCGCCCGCGGACCTGCCGGCGGCAGTGCGGCGGCTGCTCGCCGCGGGCGACGTCCGCGCCGCCCTGGCCCTGCTCTACCGCGAGCAGCTGCGCCACCTGCGCGCCGCGGGCGTGGAGCTGCCGGACAGCGCCACCGAGCAGGACTGCCTGCGCGCGGCACGCAGGCTCGGCGAGCCGCGACGGCTGGCCTACCTGGAGCAAGTGGTGGGCGCCTGGCAGGCGGTGGCCTACGGGCACCGGCCGCTCGAGCCCGCCGCGGTCACCGCGCTGCTCCAGGATCAGGACACCTTCGCGCCGGCGGGCGGCCGTGGCTGAGCCCCGTCGCCACCGGGCCTCCAGCGGTGCCGCCTGGGTGCTCTGGGTGGTCGGGGCCGTGCTCGCCCTCGGCGGCTGGCTCTGGTTCACGGAGCACTTCGAGCGCCGGGTGCGTGAGGTCCCGACGGGCGCCTCGGCGCAGGCCCGTGCCAATCCCTTCCTGGCCGCCGAGCGCTTCCTGACCGCAAGCGGCGTCGATGCCCGCAGCGACCAGGGCCGCACGCTGCTGCGCCAACTGCCGGGCGCCGCGGACATGATCATCATCGATGGCCTGCCGGTGCTGAACGCGGCCCGCCGCGAGCGACTGCACGCATGGCTCAGCGCCGGCGGGCACCTGCTGGTGGAGGCGGTGCATCTCGACGGCGACGCGGACAGGTCGCAGGAGACACAGTTTCTGACCCGCTTCGGCGCCGTGCTGCGGCGCGATGCCGCGGCGGCAAGCACCGATGAAGTCGTCGCCGAGCTGCGGCTGCCGGACCAGTCGCAGCCCCTGCGCATCGCCTTCGAGCCCACCTGGTACCTGGAAGACCGCCACGGCCGCGCCGTGGGCGAGGCCAGCGCCGACGGCCGGGCAAGGCTCATCATCTACGCCGTGGGCGCCGGCCGGCTGATCGTGGTGAGCGACACCGAGTGGCTGCGCAACACCGGCATCGGCGCGCATGACCACGCCCTGGCGCTGGCACTGCTCACCGCGAACCGCGACGCCGTCCGGCTGCTGCACGATGTCTCGGTGCCGTCGCTGCCCGCCCTGCTGTGGCGCACCGCCCCGGCGGCCGTCGTCTCCGCGGCGCTGCTGCTGGTGCTGCTGCTGTGGCACCTGGGCCGGCGCCTCGGCCCACTGCTGCCGGCACCCGACACCGGCCGACGCGATCTGCTGGAGCACCTGCAGGCGGCGGGCGACTTCGGCTGGCGCCACGGGCGCGGTGGGCTGCTTGTGGCCCAGACCCGGCGCCGGCTGGAGCGCCGCTGGCTCGGGCGGCACCCGCAGCTGAAGCAGCTCGACGCGGCCGGTCGGGCGGAGCGTATCGCCGCCCGGACCGGGCTCAAGGCGGCCCAGGTGCAGGCGGCGCTCTACGGCCCGGTGGGCGACACGGCGGGACTCCTGCACGTCACCGCGACGCTGCAGCGCCTGGCCCGGGCGCGGCCGCCGGCCGCCGGCACCGCGCCCCCGCATACACCGACAAGCAAGCACGCACGCATCACCCCATGACCACAGCGACCCCACCCCCGGCGGAGCAGCTCGCCGCCGCCCGCGACGCCCTGACCCAGGTCGAAGCGCAAGTGAACCGCGCCGTGCTGGGCCAGCGGCAGGTGGTGCGCGAGGTGGTGGTGGCCCTTGCCGCCGCCGGCCATGTGCTGCTGGAGGGGCTGCCCGGCATGGGCAAGACGCTGCTGGTGCGGGCGCTGGCCCAGGCCCTCGGCGGACGCTTCGCGCGGGTGCAGTTCACGCCGGACCTGATGCCCGCCGACATCACCGGGCACGCCATCTTCGACATGCAGAGCGAGCAGTTCCACATCCGCCGCGGCCCGGTGTTCTGCAACGTGCTGCTCGGTGACGAGATCAACCGCGCCCCGGCCAAGACCCAGGCGGCGATGCTGGAGGCCATGCAGGAGCAGCAGGTGACCATCGAAGGGCAGTCACTGGCGCTGACGCCGCCGTTCCTGGTGCTCGCCACACAGAACCCCATCGAGCAGGAGGGCACCTATCCCCTGCCGCTGGCGCAGCTGGACCGCTTTTTGCTCAAATCCTACATCGACTATCCGGGCGCCGACGACGAGCTCAGCGTGGTGCGCACCGTCACCGCCGGCCGCGTGGGCGACGGGCTGGACCTGTCCGCCGTCAGCGCAGTGATGGCGCCGGCCCAGGTGCTGGAGGTGCAGGCCGCCGCGGCGGCGCTGACGCTGGATGATGCGGTGCTCGGCTACGCCCTGCGGCTGGTGCGGGCGACGCGCGACTGGCAGGGGCTCGACAGCGGCGCCGGCACCCGCGCCGCCGTGGCCCTGGTGCGGGCGGCGCGCGGCCACGCGCTGCTCGCCGGCAACGCCTACGTGAGCCCGGACGATGTCAAGGCCATGGCCCCGGCGGTGCTGCGCCACCGCGTACGCCTCGGCGCCGAGCTGGAGATCGAGGGCTGGCGGCCGGATGACGTGCTGGCGGAGCTGCTGGCGGCCGTGGATGCCCCGCGTGCCTGAGGCCGCACCGCACCGCAGGCGGCCATGGCCGGCTTGAGCCCCGGCCGGGCCCTGCTGCTCGCCGCAGGCGCCTGGACGGCCATCGGCCTCGGCGCCGCCTGGCTGCCCGGTCTGCTCCAGGCTTGGCAGGCGACGGGGGTGGTGCTGGCGGGGCTCGCCGGCGCCGATCTGTGGCTGCTGCTCGCCACGCCCGTACCACGGATCGAGCGCCGGGTGGCCGGCATCCTGCCCCAGGGCGTCTGGTGCGACCTGGACCTGACGCTGGTCAACGCCGCATCCCGGCGGCTGCGCCTCGATCTGCACGATCTGCACCCGCCGGACGCCGAGACCTCGGGCCTGCCCGCGCGCCTGGACCTGACAGCCGCCGACCGCGCAAGGCTCAGCTATCGACTCCGGGCGCCGAGCCGCGGCCTGCGGCATTTCGCCGGCTGCGAGCTCAGGCTCCACTCGCCGCTTGGCCTGTGGGGCCGGCGCCGGCGCACGGGACCGGCGCAGGCCGTGCGCATCTACCCGAACTTCGCCGAGATCGGGCACTGGACGCTGCTCGCGGCAAGCGACCATCTGGCGGGCCTCGGCGTGCGTCGGCAGCGCCGCCGCGGCATCGGCGCCGAATTCCACCAGTTGCGGGAGTACCGCCGCGGCGACAGCCTGCGGCAGATCGACTGGAAGGCCACCTCGCGCATGCGCAAGCCCATCGCCCGCGAGTATCAGGACGAGCGCGACCAGCGGCTGGTGTTCCTGCTCGACTGCGGGCGGCGCATGCGCCACTGCGACCGCGCCGGTCACTCGCACCTGGACGAGGCCCTGAACGCCCTGCTGCTGTTGGCCTATGTGGCGGTGCGCCAGGGCGACGCCGTGGGCCTGCTCGCCTACGGCGGCGGCGAGCGCTGGCTGCCGCCGCGACGTGCACCGGATACGGTGCAGCGCCTGCTGCGCAACCTCTTCGACCTGCAGCCGTCCCTGGCCGCCGCGGACCCGCTGGCCGCGGCCCAGACCCTGCTTCAGCGCCAGCCACGCCGCGCCCTGGTGGTGCTCCTCACCAACAGCCGCGACGAGGACCAGCCCGAGCTGCTGCGTGCCGTCTCGGTGCTGCGGCGCAAGCACCTGGTGCTGGTGGCCAACCTGCGGGAGGCGGCCCTGGACGCGGCACTGGCGGACCCCGTGCACACGCAGGCCGACGCGCTGCGCTTTCACGCCATCCACGGCTACCTGGAGGCACGCACACGCCAGCACGAGCGCCTCAAGCACCTGGGCTGCCGGGTGCTGGACCTGCGGCCCGACCAGCTCCCGGCCGCGCTGGTGAACGCCTACGGCAGCATCAAGCGCTCGGCCATGCTCTGATCAGCCCGGGGCTGATCAGGGGGCCTGAAGCGCCCGGCCCGCACAGTCGGCCTCGGCGGCCCTGAGCCTGAGCCCCAGACGCCCCGCCACCGCCGCCGCGAGCCGCGCATCCATGTCCACGCGAGCAACCTCAGCCGGCGGCACCAGGTCCACCAGGCGCGTCATCTCGATCCCCGTCAAACCGCAGGGATTGATGCGGCGGAACGGGCTTAAGTCCAGATCCAGGTTCAGCGCGATGCCGTGGTAGGTGCAGCCGTGGCGCACACGCAGTCCCACGGAGGCGATCTTGGCCCCCGCCACGTAGACGCCCGGCGCATCGGCACGGGCCTCGGCGGCAACGCCGAAGTCCGCGAGCACATCGATGACCGCCCCCTCCAAGGCCTCCACGAACCGACGCACGCCGAGCTTCAGCCGGCGCAGGTCCACGAGCACATAGGCAATGCGCTGGCCCGGTCCGTGATAGGTGACCTGGCCGCCGCGGTCCGTCTGCACCACCGGGATCTCGCCCGGCTGCAACAGGTGCTCGGCACGGCCGGCCTGCCCCTGGGTGAACACGGGGGGATGCTCCGCGAGCCAGAGCGCGTCGTCCGTGGCGGCGGTGCGGGCGTCGGTGAAGCGCTGCATGGCGCGCCAGCAGTCGTGATAGGGGACACGCCCCAGGCGGCAGGGCCGCAGGGCGCGCGGCGCCGGATCGGTGCCTGTCATCGAGCGCGGGAGCCGGTGCGGCGAGGCGTCAGAGCGCGTACACCACCAGCTCGTGGGCGCTCAGCTCGCGGTAGATGGCGTCCAGCTGCGGCTTGCTCTGCGCCCGGATGCGCGCGGTGACGCTGATCCACTTGCCGCCGCGGCTGGCGCGGGTGGTGACGGCGTCCGGATCGAAGCCGGGCGCGTGGCGGTGCAGGATGTCCAGCACGACGGCCTCGATGTCCGTGTCGGCGGCGCCCATGGCCTTGATGGGAAAGGTGCACGGGAATTCCAGCAGGGTTTCGGCGTCGGTTTGCGGCTGTTGGTTGGTCACGGCGATGCTCGGGGACTTGGGTGCGGCGTCTCTGGCTTCATGTGCCGGTACAGCTTGGGGCGGCGGGGCGCCGTCTCGACCCGGCGCTGACCGCAGCGCTCAGAAGAGCCGCAGCACCGCGTCCCAGCTCCGCTGCAGAAAATTACCACGCCCCACGTCCGCCAGCGCCACGGCGGGCTCGCGGCGGATCTCGGTCTCGTCGAGCCGAAACACGATCTCCCCCACCACATCGCCCCAGCCTACGGGCGCGGTGATCTCTCCCGCCGGCTTCAGCGCTGCACTCAGCACCGGGTACTGTCCGCGCGGGATGGTAATGTAGAGATCCCGCGCCGGTCCCACCGGCAGCCTTTGCGTGTCGCCGCCCCAGACGCGCAGCGTCTCCAACGGCTCGCCGCCGGGAAACGGCCGATGCGTCTCGAAGAAGTTGAAGCCGTAGTTCAGCAGTGCCTGGCTGTCGGCGACGCGCTCCGCGTCGCTCGCGGTGCCCATCACGACCGAGATGAGCCGGCGCCCGTCGCGCTCGGCGGAGGTGACCAGGCAATAGCCGGCGGCCTGGGTATGCCCCGTCTTGACGCCGTCCACGCTCGGGTCCAGCGCCAGCAGACGATTGCGGTTGGACTGCTCGATGTCGTTGTAGGTGAAGCTCGGCAGCGAGTACCAGGCGTAATACTCGGGAAACTCGCGGACGATGGCGGCGGTCACCCTGGCGATGTCGCGCGGCGTCGTGTAGTGCTCGGGGTCCGGCAGGCCGGGGGCATTGACGAAGTGGGACCGGGTCATGCCGAGCCGGGCGGCCTCGCGATTCATCATGTCCGCAAAGCTGTCCTCGGCGCCGGCGATGTGCTCCGCGAGCGCGACGCTCGCATCGTTGCCGGACTGCACGATCATGCCCTTCAGCAGGTCTTCGATGCTGACCCGCTTGCCCACCTCGATGAACATCTTGGAGCCGCCGGTGCGCCAGGCCTTCTCGCTCACCAGGGCCTCGTCGGCGAGCTGAAGGTTGCCGGCGGCGAGCTCGCGGAAGACCACATAGGCGGTCATGATCTTGGTGAGACTCGCGGGCTCCAGGGGCTCGTCGGCGTTGTGCTCGGCCAGGATGGCGCCGCTGTCGTAGTCGACCAGCAGGTAACCGCGGGCGTTCAGGCTGGGCGGGTCCGGGATGTCCACACCCTGGGTCGGCGGCTGCGCGGCGACGGTGGCGGACAGGACGCCGACGGCCAGGGCGAGCACCAGCGCCAGGCTGATGCGGAGCAGGCGGGGGCGATCAAGACTTGAGAGGAGACGATGAAAACGGGCCTTGTTAAGCATGGCGACTCGGCTGGCTGGCACGTGTGATGCCCGGGCGCATCTCGGCCGCATTCTACCCGTGCCGCCGGGGCGGCACAGGCGCGGGGATACCGACGGGCGGCTGGTGGGCCGGGAGGCGGGTCACCCGGCCTGCCACTGCGCGCAGGCGCCCCTCAGCGCGGCAGCACCAGCGCGGGCCCGATGCCGAGCGCCGCCAGCTCGGAGGCGAGCCTTTCGGCATCCGCACGCCCGCCCACCGGGCCCACGCGCACCCGGAACAGCGCCGCGTCGCCGTCGGGGTCCGCCGCCGTGTCGGCGATGCTCACGGGGGCAGCCACCTGCCCGCCCAGGCGCCGGCGCATCTGCTCGGCATTGGCGCGGGTGCCGAAGGCACCGACCTGGAGGTACCAGCCGCCACCGGTGACCGCGGGTCTGGCCTCGGGCGTGCGCGTGGGGGCCGCCGCCCGGGAGAAGCCGGGCGGCGCGGGGTCGGCCGCGGCGGTCCGGCGCTGCCCGGTGCGTGCCGCCGGCGTTGGCGCAGACGCCGCGCGCCCGGCGCGGGCAGCACCGGCGTCGGCCGTCTCAGCGCCCCGCCGCGCCCGATAGCGCTCCAGCTCAGCGCTGGCGACGCGCAGCGTCTTCGGCACCTTGCCGTCGTGGTCCCTGGGGTCGATGGAGGTCACCTGGACCTTCGCCAAGCCCTTCTTGTCCATGCCGAGCTGCTTGGCCGCGGCGTAGGAGAGGTCGATGACGCGATCCCCGACGAAGGGTCCCCGGTCATTGATGCGCACGATCAGGTTGCGCCCGTTCTCCAGGTTGGTGACCAGCGCATAGGTGGGCAGGGGCAGGGTCTTATGGGCCGCCGTCAGCTGGTGCATGTCGTAGCGCTCGCCGCTGGAGGTCTTGCGGCCATGGAACTTGGGCCCGTACCAGGACGCGATGCCGCGCTCCACATGGCCGCGGCTGGTGGACTTGGGGTAGTAGGTCCGGCCGAAGACCACATAGGACTGCATGTTGCCGTAGCGCGCCTTGGGCTCCACCCGCGGCTCGGGGCCCGGCACATCGTCGAGGCGGACGACGCCCTGCTTAGCGCCGCCGCCGCAGCCGGCGAGCAGGAGCGCGACGGCGAGCGCGCAAAGGAGCGCTGGCGCCTGCAACCGCAGCCACCGCGCGCCGTGGCGGCGCCGGACCGCACCGGGCCGGCGCACCTCAGCCGGCCGCATCGTCGCCACCCGTCGTTTGCGCGCGCGCCGCGATCTCGCGGCTCAGCTCGAGCACGGCCATTGCATACAGATTGCTGTGGTTGTAGCGGGTTATGGCATAGAAGTTCTGGAAGCCGAGCCAGTACTCGGTGCCGTCGCCGTCGAGCGCCAGCAGCGCCGCCCGGGTGTCCGGCGCAGGCGCCGCGGCGAGCATCGCGGTGTCTGCCACAACGCCCGCTGCGTTGAGCGCCGCGAGGGTCTGCTCCGGCGGCGCCGGGCGCTTCTCGGCGACGGGGACACCCGCCGGCGGACCCGCCTTAAGCAGCGCCGGCGCGGCCACCGGGCCGCCGCGCCGCCAGCCGTGCTGGGCCAGGTAATTGCCGACGCTGCCGAGCACGTCAGCGGGGCTGTCCCAAAGGTCGCGGCGACCGTCCTGGTCGAAGTCAACGGCATAGGCCCGGTAGCTGGAGGGGATGAACTGCGGCATGCCCACGGCGCCGGCATAGGAGCCCTTGGCCGCGACGGGGTCCACGTCCTCCTCCCGCGCCAACCGCAGGAACTCACCCAGCTCCTTGCTGAAGAACGCCGCCCGCCGCGGATAGGCGAAGCCCAGGGTGCTGAGCGCGTCCAGCACGCGGTGGCTGCCGAGGGTGCCGCCATAGTTGGTCTCGATGCCGATGATGGCGGTGATGATCTCAGGCGGCACGCCGTAGGCTGCCTCCACCCGGCGTAAGAGGTCCGCATGCTCGCCCAGGAAGGCGACGCCGCCGTCGATGCGCTCCGGGGTCAGGAAGAGCTGCCGGTACTCCCGCCAGGGCTTGGCCTCGTAGGGGCGGTTCATAGCGTCGATGATGTCCTGCCGATAGCGGGCCTGGGCCATGAGCGCGGCGAGCTCGTCGCGGCCGTAACCGAGGCTGTCCGCCATGTCGGCGACAAAGGCGCGGCTGCCGGCAGCGTAGGCAGCCGGCACGTCCGCCGCCGCCGGCGGGTCCAGGCCCGCGGCGGCGAGCACGAGCGCGCCCGCGGCAACCGTCAGGAAGGAGGAGGCAGTGGATCGCATGCGATGAGCGGCTTGGCGCGAAAGGCTGATAAGCAACTTCCAGTATAGGCCAGAAGTCTCTATTTCAAAATCAGTTTCTGCCTGAGAATCCCAGCCGCCGCGGCACCAGCGCCATGCCGTCACCGCGGGGCGCCGCGGGCGTTCCGATTAACCCCCGGCCGCCCCTATGGTAGCGTTGCGCTTTCGCCGACATTCCGAGCACCCGACCCCATGGCCCTCGACAGTCAAGACGTCGCCAAGATCGCGCACCTCGCGCGGCTCCAGGTGGCGGAGGCGGATCTTCACGCCTACGCCGCTGAGCTTTCCAACATCCTCAAGCTGGTGGAGCAGATGAGCGCCGTGGACACCGCCGGCGTGGAGCCCATGGCGCACCCGCTGCACATGGCCCAGCGCCTGCGCCCGGACGCCGTCACCGAAGCGGACCAGCGCACGGCCTTCCAGGCGGTGGCGCCGGCCACCGAGGACGGCCTCTACCTGGTACCCAAGGTCATCGAGTAGCCCCGGGCCAGCCCGCCGCCGGTCGTCCCACCCAGCCACCGGCGCCGTCCCACCGCATCCCTGCCGCCACCACCCATGCACGACCAGTCCATCGCCGACCTCGCCGCGGGCCTGCGCGCGAAGCGCTTCTCCAGCCGCGAGCTCACCGCGCACTTTCTCGACCGCATCGGGCGCCTGGACCCGGCGCTCAACAGCTATATCACGGTGGATCACGACACGGCCCTCGCCGTGGCCGACGCCGCCGACCGGCACATCGCCGCCGGCGCCGGCGGACCGCTCACGGGCATCCCCATCGCGCACAAGGACATCTTCCTGACCAAGGGCGTGCGCACCAGCTGCGGCTCGCGCATGCTGGACAACTTCATCCCGCCCTTCGACGCCACCGTCGTCGAGCGGCTCGGGGCCGCCGGCGTCGTGATGCTCGGCAAGGCCAACATGGACGAGTTCGCCATGGGCTCGTCCAACGAGACCAGCTGGTACGGCCCGGTGCGCAACCCCTGGGACACCGGGCGCGTGCCCGGCGGCAGCTCCGGCGGCTCGGCGGCGGCCGTGGCCGCGGGCCTCTGCGCCGCCGCCACCGGCACGGACACCGGCGGCTCCATCCGCCAGCCGGCGGCCTTCTGCGGCATCACCGGCATCAAGCCCACCTATGGGCGCTGCTCGCGCTACGGCATGATCGCCTTCGCCTCCAGCCTGGACCAGGCGGGCGTGCTGGCACGCTCGGCGGCGGACGCGGCGCTGGTGCTTCAGGCCATGGCCGGCTTCGATGCACGGGACTCCACCAGCGCGGAGGCGCCGGTGCCGGACTATGCGGCCACGCTGGGTGAGGACATCAAAGGGCTGCGCATCGGTCTGCCGCAGGAGTACTTCGGCGAAGGGCTGGATGCCGGGGTCGAGGCATCCGTGCGCGCGGCGCTGGCGGAGCTGGAGCGGCAGGGGGCGACGCTCGTGGACATGCATCTGCCCAATGCGCCGCTGTCGGTGCCGGTCTACTACGTGGTGGCTCCGGCGGAGTGCTCGTCCAACCTCGCGCGCTTCGACGGCGTGCGCTACGGCCACCGCTGCGAGGCGCCGAAGGATCTCGAGGACCTGTACAAGCGCAGCCGGGCCGAAGGCTTCGGCGCCGAGGTCAAGCGGCGCATCATGATCGGCACCTATGCCCTCTCCGCCGGCTACTACGACGCCTACTACCTGAAGGCCCAGCAACTGAGGCAGCTTATCGCCGACGACTTCCGCCGCGCCTTCGAGCAGGTGGACGTGATCATGGGCCCCACCACCCCCACCACGGCCTTTGCGCTCGGCGCCAAGACCGACGACCCGGTGGCCATGTACCTGAACGACATCTACACCATCGCCACCAACCTGGCGGGGCTGCCTGGCCTCTCGGTGCCGGTGGCGCCGGTGGACGGCCTGCCGGCGGGGCTGCAGATGATCGGCAACTACTTCGCCGAGGGGCGGCTCCTGAACATCGCCCACCGGCTGCAGCAGGCGACGGATTGGCATCGGGCTGTTCCAGCGGCTGCCCCACGACGCCCGCCCAGTGAGACGGGAGCGCGTGATTAGAGAGAATGGCAACTGAAGGGGATCAGATGATCGATCGCAGACGCTTCACGCAACTGCTCGCCGGCAGCATTGCATCGGTGGGCCTCTTGCGCAACAGCAGCGCGGAAAAGCGCGTCCGGAGCCGATCGGAGAAGCCGAATGTCGTCCTCATTACCGTCGATGACCTGTCGGCCATGACCAACGATATCTTCGGCCATCATGGCCTCGGCTACATGCCCAACCTCAAGGCCTTCGCCGATGTGGCAACGACCTATCTGAACGGCCATGTGTTGATTTCCGAGTGCTTTCCGTCGCGCACCTCGATACTGACGGGACGCGTTCCGCACCGACACGGCCAAATGACCTTTGGTGGCAGCCTGAAGCCGAGGGTAACAACCTTGCCGGAGATACTCGCCCGGCACGGCTACTACGTCGGACTGATGGGAAAGCTAAGCCATACGATTCCATCCCGGCACGATGCAATCGATCACATCGTCGACCGCAACATGTTCATGAGCGCCCGGAGTCCGGAGCGCTTCGCCCACCATGTCGAGGCGATCATCACTGCGGCACACGCGCAGCAGCGGCCATTCTGCATCCTGGCCAACATCGAGGACCCGCATCGCCCCTGGGCGGGCAGCCCGGAGGAGCGGACCTGGAGCTCCTGGCTGCATTCGCGGGCACGCGCCGCCGTGCGCGGCTTGGGGCTCGAAGCTGCGTATCCGGACATCGCCTACAGCGGTCATCCGGATGCCAAAATCGCCGTGGACCCGGACACAGTTTTCATCCCCCCCTATCTACACGATCTGCCGGAGGTCAGGGCCGAGCTTGCGAGCTACTACACCTCCTGTATGCGGGCGGATCGCTCATTTCAGGCCATTTTGGATCAATTGCGGACGAGCGGCGACGCCGACAACACGCTCATCATCTTTCTCACAGACAACGGCCTCGCGATGCCCCTAGGCAAGGGCAATGTCTATCGCCACTCCACACTTGCCAGCCTCATGATCGCCTACCCAGGTCATCCGGAGCTCGCCGGCAAGGCATCCACGGAGTATGTCCGCGCCGTCGATCTGCTGCCGACGGTGCTCGATCTGCTCGATATAGCCGCACCGGAGGGACTCGACGGGACCAGCCTGTTGCGTCAGGCACCGGCCGATCTGCCGCGCGATCGTGCCTTCACCTATCGGCACCAGTATCCCATGCGCGCCGTGCACGACGGCGCATTCTCCTACATCTATAACCACTGGGCACTAGGCGACGAAGGCTTCCAGCGCTACCTGACCAATAACCCGACCGGTCGTGCGATCGAAGCCGGCGCAGGCGCCGACCCTGACCTCGAACGCCTTTGGAGCAAGATCCACCGGCGTCAGCCGGAGGAGCTGTACCACGCCGCAGACCGCTATTCGCTGAATGAAATCTCGGCGCAGGAGCCGACGACGGTCCAACGCTATCGGCACATGATGCTGACGGAAATGCGCCGAACCCAGGACCCGCTCACGTCCGAATACGCGACCTATGCGGAGACCGCGCCCTCCAGCGGGGCCCAAGCGCCGCCCCAAGCCGAGAGCGCAGCAATGTGAAAGCGGCCAACTGCCGGGATCAAGTGCCGGCGGTCAAGCTCCGAAGCTCGCGCGGCACAGCGCTGCCGCGATAAGCGCGGGCGGCAGCCCAGCAGCGCACGGCGTCGTCGGCGCAGCTCCTGGGAGAACGACCGATTACGTCAATGGGCACGGCCGTGGCCTGTCTCCCAGGGCGCGCGCGACCCAACTCGCCCGCTCAATCATCGGCGTCCGACCAGGCGCCGAGATGCTGCTCCAGCCGGGTCACCCGACAGCGCAAGCGCTCGATCTCGTCGATGAGCTCGAGCGCCAGTGCGGCCCCGGGCAGGTTCAGCTCCAGGTCCCGCTGCAGGCGCACGGCCCGGCGCACACGAACGACCTCCACAGCGCGGAAGACCCATTGCTCGGGCGCCGCACCCCGCGGCTGCAGCATGCCCTCCGCCACCATGGCGCGCACCTGCTCGACGCTCACGCCGCAGACCTGCGCGAGCTCGGCGAGGGCAAGCGCGCGCTGCTCGTCGAGGAGCTCCCCCTGGATGCCCGCTTGCGGCTGTGTCATGGCTCAGACCCCCAGCTTGGCGCGTGGATTGAAGGCTTTGAACCGCTCGGCGAGGGCCTCAAAGGCGGCCCGGGCGCCCGCGTCGGTCGCCGGCGGATTGACGATTTCCAGCTGCACGTACTCATCCCCCGGTGTCTTGCCGGGCAGCCCGCGGCCCTTGAGCCGCAGGCGCTGATTGCTCTGCGCGCCCGCCGGCACCTTGAGGCTCACCTTGCCGCCGAGCGTCGGCACCGACACAGTGGCGCCGAGCGCCGCCTCCCAGGGCGCGATGGGCAGGCGCAGATGGATGTCCCGGCCCTCGGCACGAAAGACGGGATGCGGAGCGAATTCCACCTCAAGGTACAGGTCGCCCGCCTCGCCCCCGCCGACACCGCCGCCCGCCTGCCCGGCGAGCCGGATCTGCTGGCCCTCGGTGACACCGGCGGGGATGCGCACATTCAAGGTGCGGGTGCGGCTCTGGATACGGCCCTTGGCGTCGATCTCCGGCACCTCCAGGCTAAGCTGGCGGGTGGCGCCATGGTAGGCGTCCTCGAGCGAGATGCGCACCCGCGCCGTCTGGTCCGCACCCCGGGAAGCGAAGCCCCCCGCACGACCGCCGAAGCCACCATCACCGCCCATGCCGCCGCCTCCCATGCCACCGAGATCGCCGAAAATGCTGGAGAAGAAGTCGCTGAACTGCGCCGCCTCCTCCGGCGACATGCGCTCGGCACGCTGCCAGCGGCGGCCGTCACCACCGGCGGCGCCGTAGCCCGGCGGCGGGCGGAACTCGTCGCCGGCGTGCCAGCCGGTACCCAGGGCATCGTACTGGGCGCGCTTCTCCGGGTCCTTCAGCACCTCGTTGGCCTCGTTGACCTCCTTGAAGCGCTGCTCCGCATCCGGCTCCTTGCTCACGTCCGGATGGTACTTGCGCGCGAGCTTGCGATAAGCACGCTTGATGTCGTCCTGGCTCGCATCGCGGGCGACGCCGAGGATCTTGTAGTAGTCCTTGTATTCCACGATGACCTCGCGCTGGATGACTCGCAACGCGCCTTATCTGGCGCCGGGCACCCCCTATTCTAAACCCCCACTGCGCGCGGGGACCGCAGGTGCGCTCGCCGATGCGTGCAGGCCGACGGGCTCAGCGCACCCGCCCGCGTCCCTCGAGCGGCGTCACGTTGCCGCGCAGCACGTTGTTGCTGAGGACAGCCTCGACATTCTCGGCAAGGTTGCGCACGAAGACCACGGGCGCACTGCCCTCGCTCTCGAACAGGTTGCCGCCGACGAACAGCGTGCCGCGACGCGACCTGTCGCCTTCGGGCATATAGGAGATCGCGGCGTTGTTGTCGGCGCGCTCGCTCTTGCGCAGCAGATTGTCGCGGACGATGGACTCCCCTCCCTCGGCGAGGTCAATGAGATAGCTGGCGCCGCCGTCGCCGTCGACGATGCGGTTGCCGACGATGGTGTTCTTGCGTGCCCTGGTCTTCACCTGGTGGCCGGTGACGGCGCCGTGCACATGGCTGCCGCGGAGCTCGAAGCTCGCGATGCGGCCGACGTAGATGTTGTGGCCCAGGCGGCCGTGGCGCTCGTAATCGACGATGTTGTGATTGAATTCCGAGTCGATGATGGCGAGCTCGCCGCGCGGATTGTGGTTGGTGAGTATGCCCATCTGATGGTGGTGGAAGTGCACGTTGCGCAGTGTGAGCTTGCCCCCCTCGGCGCGGATGCCGGCACCGGCGAAGCCCGGCACCCGGGTGCCCGACATCTCGATGTTCTCCACCAGCACATCGTTGCCCTTGATGACCCAGATGGCCTTGCCCTCGGCGGCGCGGCCCGCCGCGCGCAGGTGCGGGCGCCCGCCCACGCCGCGCAGCGTGAGCCGGTTCTGGCGCCAGGAGGCAACATCACCGCGGTAGTCACCCGCCGCGATCTCCACCGTGTCGCCGTCCTTGGCCACCCGCGCCGCGGCACTGGGCACCTTCAGCTCAGACTCCGGCCCCACCCGCAGCACCCGCGCCCCCGCCGGTGCGGCATGGACCACCAAAAGGAGCGCGAAAAGCAACACAACCAGCGACGCCCGCGACACCCAAGCGCTTCTTTGATCAGCCGACATGACTCATACCTCCCATGACACCGCCGCAGCGGTACGCGATCGCGTGTCAGCCCAGACTGCGTGAAACAAACGCCGCCGCAAGGATGCACAGGCACCCATTGCGCCGGCTGACGCCTACCCCGCCGGCCGCCCCTCGCGCCTCGCCCCTCCCACTAAGCCGGCACCGTCCGCTCCAGCGCCCAGGCCCGCAGCCGCGCGATCTGCTCGCCCATGACCACGGATAGCGGCTGGGTGGCGGCAAGCTCGGCCAGGAGCACCTCGGTGTCCGGCGCGCGCTCCTCGGCCTCCGCGGCGTAGAGGGCGGAGACCACGGCCTGCTCGATGCCGGCACCGGTGAAGCCGTCGCTGGCGGCGGCGAGCTGCCGCAGGTCGAAGCCCGCAGGGTCCAGCCCGCGGCGGGCGAGATGGATGCGAAAGATCTCGGTGCGCACGGGCGCATCCGGCAGGTCCACGAAGAAGATCTCATCCAGCCGCCCCTTGCGCACCAGCTCCGGCGGCAGTCCGGAGATGTCGTTGGAGGTCGCCACCAGGAACACGGCCGTGCTGCGCTCCGCCATCCAGGTGAGCAGGCTGCCGAGCAGGCGCTTGGGCGTGCCCTCGTCGCCCTGACCGCTGGCAATGCCCTTTTCGATTTCATCACACCAGAGCACGCAGGGTGCCATGAGGTCGGCGGTGCGCAGGGCCTCGCGCAGGTTGCGCTCGCTCTCGCCGATGTATTTGTTGTACAGCGCACCGAAGTCGAGCCGCAACAGGGGCACGCCGAAGCGCCCGGCGACGGCCTTGGCGGCCAGGCTCTTGCCGCCGCCCTGCACGCCGAGCAGCATGATGCCCTTGGGCGGGTCCACGCCCCGGCCGCCACGACCGTCGAGGAAGACCTCGCGGCGGCGGTCCAGGAAGCGCTTCAGATTGTCGAGCCCGGCCACGTCGCCGAAGCCGGCGGTCTCGTACTCGAAGGCGACGACGCCGTCGGGGCTCAGCAGCTCGTACTTGGCCCGGGTCACCTCGCTCACGTCGGACTCGGTGATGGCGCCGTCCTTGCGGATGGCGTTGCGGATGAGCCGGCGGGCGTCGGACTCCGTCACGCCAAGCAGGTTGCGCGCCAGCTGCTCCACGGCGCTGCGGTTGGCGCGGAAGCTGCGATTGGGCGCCGCGTGCTGCCAGGCCTGGGCCTCCTCGCGGATCAGCGCCAGCAGGCGGTTGCGGTCGGGCAGGCTCAGCTCCACCCGGGCTGCCAGGTGCTTCAGCTCCGCCGGCGTGGTGAGGGCATGGCTCACCAGCACCAGCCGTCGGGCCGCGGTCTGGAAGCCCTGGGCGATTTCCTTCAGCAGCCGCACGTGCAGCGGGTGGTCCAGGAAGGGATGGAAGTCGAGCAGCAGGTAGACACCGGACTGGGTGGTGGCCTTGATGTGCTTGAGCGCCGCCGCGGGCTCCGTGAGCGCCGGTTGCGGGATGTCGTACTCGGCCCGGCGCAGGCCGTCGGTGACCGTCCAGCGGAAGACGGGCTCGCCGAGGCGCAGGCCGAGCCGGGTGAAGAGCTCCAGGATACGGGGCTCCTCCCGGGACTCGATGAGCAGCAGCGGCGTGTCGGAGCGCAGCATCAGCTCCAGGTCGTGCAGGTCGGACAGCATCGGTGGCCTCGACGGTGCGCACTGGATCAGGGGAAGCCCGATTGTGCCGTCGTCGCCCGCCGCTGTCAGGGCGCGCTGTCAGGTCGCACCGTCAGGTCGCACCGTCAGGGGGCGCCGTCAGGGGGCGCCGTCAGGGGGTACAGGGGGTAAAGAAGTCGTTGTGCATGGCCTCCATGCACTGGTGGCCGGTGCCGGAGGGCGCCGTCGGGTCTGCCGCCGCTAGGCGCTCCTCCGTCTCCAGCGCCAACAGTTGACGGGCGGCATCGCAGGCCTGGCTGTCGGCGCAGGCATCGTCCTCGCCACAGACGCGGCGCACCAGCGCCCGGCAGCGCCCGGCAGCGCCCGCGGCGAGGCTCTCGCAGGCGGGAAAGCCGGGCTCGGCGAGGGCCAGGCGGCAGCGCTCAGCGCTCGCCGTGGGCGCATCAGCGCCCGCATCGAGGCCGCGTGTGAGGCCGAGCTCGCGGCGCTCGCGCTGGGCATCGGCACGCAGGCTGCGGGCCTGAAGGCAGGCGGCGCCGGTGTCGCAGGCATCGTCGAAGCCGCAGGTCTTGCGCACCAGCTGCGTGCACCAGCGCTCCGCATAGACAGGTGCCGGCGGCCCGCTTCCGCGCCAGGTGCGGTACATGTCCTCGGTGGGTACGGCGACGCCGTCGCGCACGGTCACCGTGGAGCCGTCCTCCAGCTGGTGCACGCCGTCCCAGAGCGGATGGGTGGCGCCGTCCTGTTGACGCACGGCGCGATGGGTACCCGGATCCACGACGATCTCGCCGCCGCGCTGAAGCGCGCCGCGCCAGGTCTGCGCATCGATTGCGGGGGCCGCCAGCAGCAGCGCGCAGAGGCACAGCCGAGCGGCACGAGCAGCCGGCGGACGTGGACGTCTGAGCCTCTGCGCATTCCTGGCGACCATGTCTGGAGTCTAGTGCAGGCACGGCAGGCTGAGGCGCCGTCGGCGGCGGCAGCGCCGCGGCTGGTCGGGACACCGCCCGCCCTCAGCCACCGCCCTTGCACAGGCGCAGGCACTGCTCCAGGGTCTCGAAGGGCACATTGCCCTGGCAGCCGCCCCAGATGAACCGCTGGCAGCTGTCGGTCTTGTAGTCGTAGTAGTAGGCCGGCTTGGCGGCCCGGCAGGGGCCGGGGTCCGGCTTGGCGAGGCAGCTCACGTGCAGGCTGTCGGCGGACGCTTGGGGGCCATTGTCGGCGCCGCCGCCGCAGCCGGCGAGGAGCGCCAGCCCCGCCACGGACGCGAGCACCGTGACAGGCCGCAGGGATGCAACGGGGGCCGGCAACATGAGACAGCTCCGATGGTGGTGAGGATGATCACTCGTGCTGCGCCGCCGCGCTCGCTGACCCCGCTCCGCCCGCACTCCGTGCCCGGCGCACCGCGTCACCGGTGGGCGCGGTGCGCCACCAGTCGCGGTGGCGAAAGTCCGCGGCGCTCCGGGCCATGGCCCGATACTGCCCTGCCCGCAGAAAGCCCCAGCCCTTCACACGCGGGCCATGCAGGAAGAGCGTCCAGGCCGGCACATCGCCGCGCAGCACCACGCGATGATAGTCCGTACCGCGCAGCAGGTTGATCCGGCCGGGCCGGATATGGCGGGTGCTGATCGGCGGCTCCGCCGGGGGCGGATCGGCCGTGGGGGAATCGGCAGCCGCAGCCGCCGGCGGGCGCTGGAAGCGCTGCTCGTCATAGCCCCCCGTCAGCACCAGGCTCAGGGCGCGGCTCCAGGGATGGTCGTGCAGGCCGCGGTCCGGGTCCGAGTCGACGAAGCGGTGCAGATAGGCATGCCAGCCCAGCAGGCCGGCGAGGTAGTAGCGCTCGAGATAGGGCTCGCCCTGCTCGCCGTCGATGATGCGGCAGGGCAGGCGGTCGGCGAGGCGGCGGAGCAGGCGTTCGACGATGGACACGGCAGGGCTCTGGAGCTGGTCACGGCAACAGCGCAGAGCCTATCAATCACCGGGCTCAGGAGGCGAGTCCGCGACGGGAGCGGGAGCTGTCTGCGTGAGCCAGACCACCTGGTGCGGGGCGAGCTCCAGCCGGGTCGCGAGTGCCGCGCCCGGCGCATCCCAGGCGCTGATGAGCTCGCGCCAGTGCGCGCGCTGCCAGTGCCGATCAAGCCGGCTCAGGGCGCAGCCGACCTTGCGGCCGGTGAGGTTCGCGAGCATCCACAGGCGCTGGCCCGTGTGCGGGTCGTCCCGGCGCACACCGAACAGGCCCTTCGGCAGCTCCAGCACCTGCTGGGCGGCGTCCGGGTGGAAGGCGGGCTGCGCGGCGCGTACATGCAGCCGGCGCAGGTACTCGGGCAGCACCAGCGCCGCCTGATGACCGGAGGTCTCGCCCAGCATGCGGTCCAGCTCCGCGGCGGTCCACTTGCGGCGGTTGATGCTGCGCGCACGGCCGGTCTGCTCCACGGCCGCGAGGTCGTTGTCCGCACCGAGGAGGCTGTTGAAGTAGATCCCCGGGATGCCCTTGAGGCTCAGGGCGATGGTCTGGGAGCAGAGAAAGCGCCGGATGGAGGCATCGCGGTCGCCGGGCACGCCGACGGCGTCGAACCAGGTGATGTTGAGCTCGTAGGGTGTCGCCGAGCCGTCCGGATTGCTGCGCCGGCTCACCAGCCCGCCGCGCTGCTCCATGGCGGCCACCAGGGCGGCGAGCTCCGCCTCCGGCACCAGCCCCTCCAGCGGACGCACGCCGATGCCGTCGTGGGAGGCGGTGAAGTTGAAGAAGGTGCAGCCCGGCGGCGGCGGTGCCAGGTTGGCCGCCCAGGCGCTGAGACAGCCGGCGTCGCCCGTGTGCAGCGCGTGCAGCAGCAGCGGCGGCAGGCTGAACTGGTAGACCATGTGCGCTTCGTCCCCGGCGCCGAAGTAGCTGATGTTCTCGGCGTGCGGCACATTGGTTTCGCTCAGCAGCAGCACCCCCGGGGCGAGCATCTCCAGCAGGTCCCGCAGCAGCTTCACCAGCTCGTGCGTCTCCGGCAGGTGGATGCAGGGCGTGCCGATACGCTTCCAGAGATAGGCGATGGCATCGAGCCGGATGATCTGTGCGCCGTGGTGGACGTAGAGCAGCAGGATGTCCAGATACTCGAACAGGACATCCGGATTCGAGAAATCCACATCCAGCTGGTCGTGGCTGAAGGTGGCCCAGAGGTGGCGCTCGCCATAGGGGGTCTGCACGGCGCGCAGCAGCGGCGAGGTGCGCGGGCGGGTGACAGCGGACAGGTCGGTGCCCGGGTCCACCTCGATGAAGTAATGGCGCTCCGGGGCCATGCCGTTGCAGTAAGCGCGGAACCAATGGCTCTGCCCCGAGACATGGTTGATGACCAGGTCGGTGGCGAGGCGGTAGTCCTCGCTCAAGGCGTCGATGTCGTCCCAGGTGCCGAGCGCCGGGTCCACGGTGCGGTAGTCGATGACGGCAAACCCGTCGTCGGAGCTGGACGGGAAGAAGGGCAGCAGATGCAGCGCCGAGACCGCATCGCCCACACGCTCGTCCAGGAAGCTGCGCAGTGCAGCCAGCGGTGCGTCGGCGTCGCTGCGGACCATGTCGCCATAGGCGATGAGAACCGCATCGCGCTGGTCCCAGCCGCGGCAGCGCTCGCGCTGGGCGTCCGGCTGCAGGCAATGGCTGCCGACACCGTAGCGCCCCACCAGGAGCTCCAGGCGCTGCAGCAGCCGCGGCAGCTGCGCCTCCCCGTAGAGCCGCGCCAGGCGGCCGCGGATGCGCTCGAAGACGGCACGGTCCACCACGCGCATGGGCCTACTCCGTCAGGTTGCGGACGTTGTTGATCATGCTGCACAGGCTGTCGCGCAGCACCCGGTAGCTGAAAAAGCGGCTCGCCACGCGGTAGTTGTGCTCGGTGAGGGCTTGCCGGTAGTCGGTGTCCTCGATGATGCGCCGGCACTCCTCCACCACGGCCCGATCCACCACGCCGTCGATGGTGGGGAGCCGAAAGCCCTTGGGCTCGATATCGCGCTGGTAGACCGAGTAGCGCCCCACCACCAGCGGCGTGCGAAAGTAGACGGACTCCAGCAATGCGTTGCCGAACCCCTCGTAGAGGCTCGGGAAGGTGACGAAGTCCGCGTGCGGGTAAAGATCACTGAGCACATAGACCTTCTGGCCCTCCTGGTTCAGCTGGCGGCGGTCGGCCATGCGCTCGCCGAAGAATTTGAGTGAAACACCCTCGTCCCGGGCGAGCTGCTGGAGCTGGCGGCCGTACTCGAGGCCCTCGTCACCGCTGTCGTGTGACACCACCAGATGCGCGCGCGGCAGCTTCATGCGGCGGATGAGGTGGATGGCATGCTCGATGCCCTTACGCGGCACAACGCGCGTGGGCTGAAGGATCAGCAGATCGTCGTCCAGCAGACCCAGGGCGTGGCGGACGTCGGCAGCATAGGCGTCGGGCTCCCCCGGCGGATTCTCGAAGTCGAAGACGTTGGGCACCAGCATGCTGGGCAGGCCCTTGCGCCAGGCGATCTCCTCCCGCGCTGCCTGATTGATGACCACGTGCTGAAGGTGCGGCACCCGCGGCGGGAAGGCCATCTCCAGGTAGTCGTCCACCGCCGAGATCTGAAAGCGCTGGCGCTCCCACATGAAATCGTGGTGATGGGCGATGGCCGGCATACCCGTCTCCAGCAGAAACTCGGTGACGGCCACCCCGAGCGGCACGTGCATGGGGATGGTCAGCGCATTCTCGATGATCAGGATGTCGAGATCGAAGCGGGCGCGGAACTCGTAGAGGGTGGACTTGAGATACTCCGCCAGCTCACGGATGCGCCGGCTCGCATCCGCAGAGCGGCGCGTGCGGCCCCAGAGCTGGTTGTTGATCCAGGCGTTTTCGGCGTGGTCGAAGAAGGCCTCCGGCACGCACAGGCTCACCGCCGGATCGCGGTCCAGCACGCCGGCGTACCAGTAGCTCACATGACCGCTGAGCCAGAGGACCTCGGCCCATTTGGCGGCCTCCAGCGAGACGCCGTCGGTGCCGGCGAAGCGGGTGGAGACGAAGCCGATGTTCTCGGGTTGCTTCATGGGGATGACACATGCTGGCTGGCGCGCTCGCCGGCGCTGCCCAAGGCCGGCGCCCGGCGCCTATAATGCCGCCGCAGCCTGCCGGCGGGAATACACCTGCGGCAACGCCGATCGATGCCGCGGCGGCGGCGCCATGGCCTTCGGGTCATACGCCCCCGGCCGGATGCTGGCGGCCGGGCGCTGGCGGAGCGCAGATGCGTTGGCACAGCGCAGCGACCGCCGGGCATGCCATCGGCACCCGCGCCGCAGTCGGCCGCCGCAGTCGGCCGCCGCAGTCGGCCGCCGCAGTCCGCCGATAGACAAGCAGCTCCCGTGCCCATGGCGGGGCCCATGTGCGCCGTCCCGGCGGCAGGCGGTGTGGCACTCTGAATCGCCAACTGCGGCGCACGCGCAGCAGGCAGGGAGCACTCAAGCCTCAGCCAAGGCAGCGAGCCAGCCATGCGCGTCTGCATCGTCCACTACCATCTCCAGACCGGCGGCGTTACCCGGGTCATCCAGCACGCCTGCACCGCCCTGCTCGCACGCGGCGCCAAGGTGGCGGTGCTGAGCGGCGAGGCGCCCCAGGCAGCGCTGCCGGCGGGCACGCGCGTCCAGGTGCTGGCGGGCCTGGCCTACGAGGAGCGCCGCGCCGCGCAGTCGCCCGATGCGCTCGCGGCGGCCATGGTGCAGGCCGCACGGGAGGCCTTGGGCGACCTGCCCGACATCTGGCATGTGCATAACCACAGCCTCGGCAAGAACACGGCGGTGCCGGGCACGGTGCTGCGGCTCGCCCGGGGCGGGCACCGGCTGCTGCTGCAGCCGCACGACTTCGCCGAGGATGGCCGTCCCATGCTCTACGGGCGCCTGCGTCGGGTACTCGCGGACGGCGATATCGGACGGCTGTCAGCCCTGCTCTACCCGCTGGCACCACAGATCCACTACGCGGCGCTGAACCGCCGCGACCAGGACTTTCTCGCCGCCGCCGGCGTCCCGCAGACCCAGCTCCACGCCCTTCCCAATGCCGTCGCGGTGGGCACGACGCCCGATTCCGGGTCGGCTGAGCCCGCGCATGCACAACAACGGCGCGCTGCCGGCCGACGCCTCTGGCTCTATCCGACCCGCGCCATCCGCCGCAAGAACCTGGGCGAGCTCCTGCTGTGGGCGGCGGTGGCGGGAGAGGAGGACCACTTCGCCGCCACCCAGGCGCCACAGAACCCCCAGGAGCTGCCGCGCTATCAGCGCTGGGTGGCACTGGCCGCAGAGCTTGGACTGCCGATGGCGTTCGGGGTCGGCGCCGGTGACCGGCCGTTTCCCGCGCTCGTCGCCGAGAGTCATGCGCTGGTGACCACCAGCATCGCCGAGGGCTTCGGGCTCGCCTTCCTGGAGCCCTGGCTGCTGGGCCGCCCCCTGGCGGGCCGCGACCTGCCCGAGATCACGGCCGACTTCACTGCGGCCGGCGTGCGTTTGCCCGCCCTCTACCCGCAACTCCGGGTGCCCCTGGACTGGCTCGACCTGACCCGCCTGCGCGCCGCTTACGCCACCGCGGCAACCGAGCGCGCCGCCGCCTACGGCCGCCCGGCCGGGGATGCCGCCGAGCGCGCCTGGGCGCATGCGGTACAGGATCGGCGCATCGACTTCGGCCGTCTGGACGAGCCGGCCCAGGAGACGGTGATCCGCCACCTGCACGCAGACCCCGGCGCCCGCGCTGAGCTCCGCCCCCGGTCGCTCAGAGTCGCCGCAGACCCGGACCTCATCAACGCCAATCGCAGCGCCATTGCCGCGCAGTACTCCGTGCCGGGCTATGGAGCGCGGCTCGAAGCCATCTACGCCGCCGTGGCCGCAGCCGAGCCTTCGCCCCACTTCAGCGCCGCAGACGGCAGCGCCCTCCTGGCGCGCTTTCTGGCCCCGGAGCGGCTCTGGCTGCTGCGCAGCTGAGCACCCCCGCACACATCCCAGCCGCCATCGACCACCCCAAGCCATGCGCACAGACGCCGACCCAGCACTCATTGCACGCATTCGCGCGCTCACGGCGCCGCTCGCGCCGCAGCCGACCGCGACCACGCCCCGCACCGACCCGGTGCCCGAGGTCCGCGCGGTGCTCTTCGATGTCTACGGGACGCTGGTGATCTCGGGCTGCGGCGACATCGGCATCGGCGCCGCGAACAGCCCACAGTGCGCCTTCACCGAGGCCTGGTCCGCCGTCGGACTCGACCTGGCCGCCCTGCCCCGGGACTTCGACGGACCAGCGGCACTGCGGGCGCGCATCCAGGCGGACCACGCACAGCGCCGCGCCATGGGCGTCGATCATCCGGAGGTGGACATCGTCACCCTGTGGCAAGCCCTGCTTGGGGGTTTGGGGGTCGCGGTGGACGAGACCCTGGCGCGGCGCGTCGCCCTGGAGTACGAGCTTCGCACCAACCCGGTCTGGCCCATGCCCGGGCTCGCGGACGTGATCCGCACCCTCGCCGGCCGCGGCCTGGTGCTCGGCATCGTCTCCAATGCCCAGTTCTACACCCCGCTGATGCTGCACGCCTTCCTCGGACGGCCCCTGGAGGACGCCGGCTTCGATCCGCGCTGCTGCGCCTTCTCGTATCGGCAGGGCGTGGCGAAGCCGTCCATTGCCGTCTACGAGCCCGCGCTCGGCGCGCTTCGGCAACACCACGGTATCGCACCGACGGCGGTGCTCTACCTCGGTAACGATATGCGCAACGACGTCCACCCAGCGCAGCAGCTCGGCTGCCGGACGGCACTCTTCGCCGGCGATGCGCGCTCACTGCGCCTGCGCGAGGACGACCCGGACCTGCGCAGGGTGGCGCCGGACCGTGTCATCACCGATCTTCGGCAGCTCACGTCGGACCTGCTGCCACCAGGCTGAACGGTGCCCGTCGGCGGTCAGCGCAGCGCCGTCGCGGTCGGCTGCTTCCAGGTGTAGACGGCCGTGACTGCATAGTTCCAGACGGCACCGACCAGGATGCCCGCGGTGGCGGAGACCACCCACCAGACGCCCCCCGACGGGGTGGCATGGAACAGATAAGTCGCAATGCCGACATTGGCCACCGCCCCCACCGAGCAGGCCAATGTGAATGAGAGCCAGCCGCGCAGCAGCCCCCAGCCGCGCAGGCGCCGGTCGCGGTAAGTGAAGAAGTTGTTCAGGAAGAAATTGAAGGTCATGGCCACCAGGGTCGCAGCGGTCTGACCCAAGACGAAGGTGGTGCCGAGCATCCGGAACATCGCCCACAGCACCCCCATGTGCACGAAGACGCCGAGCCCGCCGATGAACGCAAAGGGGATGAAGCGGGTGGGGATGTAACGGCCGATGGTCTTGTCCACCAGCATGAGGATGTACTCGGTGGCGACCATCGAGTCGAGCTTGCTGTCGCCGGCCACGCGCACGCCGAAGGTGTAGGGCAGCTCCTTGAACCGCAGCGGACGACGCGCACTGATGAAGATGTCGAGCAGGATCTTGAAGCCGATGCCGGAGAGCTCGCGCACCACCTCGTCGATGAGCGCCCTCCTGAGCATGAAGAAACCGCTCATGGGGTCTTTGAGGTCGGCCTTCAGCACCAGGTGCGACAGCCGGGTGGCCACGCGGCTCGCCAGCTGGCGGTCCTCGGCCCAGACCCCCAGGCTGCCGCCGGCGACGTGGCGGCTGCCGACGACGATGTCGAGGGGCGCCTCCCGCAGCGTGCGGAGCATCTCCGGCAACAGCGCCGCGTCGTGCTGGAGGTCGGCGTCCATGACGGCGACATAGGGCGCCGTGGTGGCCAGCATGCCCTCGATGCAGGCGCCGGAGAGCCCGCGCCGCCCCACCCGGTGCAACAGACGCACGCGGGCGTCCCGGGCGGCCAGCTCGCGCACCACCCCGGCGGTGCCGTCCGGCGAATCGTCATCGACGAATACGACCTCCCAGGACAGACCGGCGAGGGCCTGCTCGAGGCGGCTGACGACCTGGGCGACGTTCGCGGACTCGTTGAAGGTCGGCACGACGACGGCGAGCTGCGCCGCCGTGCTCATGGCGCTGCCTCAGGAGCGCACAGCGACGGGCACCGCTGCGTGACGCCGCCCGGCACCCGCGCCGGAACACGGGCACCAGAACCCTGCCGCCGGCGAGCCATGCGCCCGGCGCCCATCAAAGCCGGTCGTACCATTGGCGCCCCAGAGCCCAGGCCTCTTTGGGGGTCGGTAGATTGCGCCGCACTGGGGCGCCCGCAGCCGCCGGCGTTCGGGCCGCCGCAGGTGCCGGCAGCGGGGGGCCGGGCGGTGTCGGCCTCGCCAGGGGTGGCGTCGGTGCCGGGCGCGGTGCCGTTGCCTCGCCCACGGCAGCTGTCTCATGCTGCTTCAGCACGGTCGTCATGCCGACGACAATGCTGACCAAGGCATAATAGAAATTGAAATAGGCGAGACCCAGGAACAGTCCGCTCACGGCATAACCCACCAGGCTCACCTGAATCATGCGCGCGAGCATGTTCATCCAGTCCAGCTCCGGAATACTGCGGGTCCTGCGGATGATCCGGCCACAGGCCATGAGGCTGAACAGCCCGATCAGCAGGAACAGCGCCAGACCGATGAAACCGTGCTCCCCCAAGGTCTCGAAGTAGATGCTGTGGGCATCGGTTCCACGCGCACCCACCTCCGGCAGATACATCAGGTAGGCGCCGGGCTTGAAAGTCTCGTAACCACCGCCGAGCGGCCGGTCCATGGCCATGTTGAAGGCCATTTCCCAGGCCTTGATTCGGCCCTGGGCCGATGAGTCTTCTTCGTATTCAGTGATGGTGGCCATGCGCTCATGCCAGGTGTCCGGCATGAAGCTGAAGACGACCAGGCCAAGCACGGCACCGAGCAGCAGATAGAGGACTTTGTTCTTGCTCTTCCATGCCAAATAGATGCCCATCGCCGTGATGCCGAGAAAAGCACCCCGCGATTGGGTCCCGAACACGGCAAAGACGCAAAGGATGGTGCCGGCGAGAAGTGCGAGCTTGACCAGGCGATACTCGACGATGTAGTGGAGAAATACCAAGAGCGGTATGGTCATGATCAGGGCCAGACCGATCTCGTTGTTGCCGCCGATGAAGCTGCCGGCCGGCCCCCACACCCGGTATCCACCGCCGGTGAGAATCGTGAAAAGACCACCCTTGAAGCCATAATAGCCGATGGACAGCGTCGCGACGACGGTGAGCGCAATGATGCGCTCCCTGGAGTTCAGCACCATGATGGCGACGAAGGTCGTCAGCATAATCTTCCACACCTTGTCCCACTGCCACCAGGCCAGGGTTGGGTACAGGCTGAAGATAGTCGTGAGCAGCATCCAGAACCAGAACAGGCCTAGGGTGACCGTAATCGGTGTCACCGGAATGCGCTTGGGCTCACGCTGGGCGATCAGCAGGCTGCTCAACATCGCCAGGGCGATGATCTGGGCGAAGGGCTGGTTGGTCAGCGTCCAGCTGATGCGGTGCGGATTCATCAACGACAGCCAGTTCCATACCAGCACGCCGACGAAGGGCTTCATATAAATGAATGGGATCGATCCGTAGATCGTCACCAGCAGGACGATATCCCGCAATCCCATGGCTCACGCCTGCTCTGTGATCTGGGTGGTGGGAGCGCCGACGGGCGCCGGTACCTGGCTGACCACATAGCGGTACTTCCCGGAGCGCTCGCGTGGGATTGCCGCCAGCTGCTCGATGCTGATGTCCACACCGGCGCCCAGGCGACGGCGGAACTGGGCGGCGATTTCGGCGCGGGTCGCAGCCGGCAAGGTTGTGGCCGCCGTCACGAGCACCCGCGTGCGCGCCAGCGACTCCTGCACGATCTTGAATTGGTCGATGACGGGCATGTCGCGCAGCACATAGATCAGTGCCAGGCCGTGCATCACCGTCCCATCTGCGGCGACGATGAAGTCTGTCGTGCGGCCTTCGAGCCGTCCGAGCACCGGCAGACTCCGCCCGCACGGACAGGGCTCGGGGTCCAGCGCGCCGACGTCCCCCGTGCGGTAGCGGATGAACGGGAAATCCGCGGTGGCGAGGTGGGTGACGACGATCTCGCCCGTCTGCCCGGCCGGCAGGGGGCGGCCGCTGGCGTCGAGAATCTCGACGATGATGTCCTCGGCGGTGATGTGCAGACGACCCTGCGGGCAGGCATGGGCGATGAAGCCGGCGTCACGTCCGCCATAGCCGTTGGCCACGGGGCAGCCGAACACGCGCTCGATGGTCTCGCGCTGATGCTCGTACAGCCGCTCTGAGGTCACGAAAGCGACGCGGGTACCCAATTGGTCGAGCCGGACGCCGGACTGCTCGGCGTGTGCCGCGATCAACGCCAAAGAGGACGGATAGCCGAAGAGCATGCGCGGGCGGAAGCGGCGAATTCCGTCGATGAACCGCGCCAGATTCCGGGGCGAGAGCTCGAAGGCTGGAAGCAGGCGGGTGCGCAAGAGCGCATCGCGCAGGACGCGCACCCGGTCTTGGGCACCGAGCTCGATGGGAGAGCCCCAGACGACGATCTCCCGGTCGCCGATGTCCACTCCCCACCAGCGCGTCGCCCGCCATTTGGCGGCGACGTCATGGGCAACGCGCTCCTTGCCGATGTAGAACACCAGGGGCTCGCCCGAGGAGCCGCCGGTGTTGAAGCGGGCAAGCCCTGTGGCATCCCGCGCCTTGAGGTCGTCGGTGTGGGCGCGAATGCTCGGCTTGTCCAACAGCGGCAGGCGCCGCAGGCCATCCAAGTCCTGCACATCGGCGGGCGTGAGGCCATGATGCTCGAACAGTCGCCGGACGTACGGCACCCGCGCGTAAGCGTCGGTCATGAAGCGAGCCAGACGCTGGCACTGGTACTCGGCGAGGTCGTCCGGCGCAAGCCACTGGGTCCGCTCCAGCTCGCGTCGGGCGGCGACGGTTCGGTGGCCCTTGGCGAGCTCGTGCAGCGGAAACAGGACGCCGCTCGCAAAGCGGGTATAGAGATCCCGCATCAGCGTACCGGCTCGCCCTGGGTCAGGTCCGCCACCGCTGCCGCTGTCGTGCCGAGCACGCGGGCGTAGACGTCCCGGTAGCGGGCCACGCTGCGCGCCCAGGTGCGCTCCTCCTCGACGAAGCGCCGACCCGCGTCTCGCTGCGCAGGCCAGGCGCTGCGATCCGCCAACAGCGCCGCCGCTGCCGCGGCGAGGGCGTCCGGGTCGCCGGCCGCGAACAGCCGGCCGTTGCTGCCGTCGCGGATCAATTCCCGGTGCCCGCCCACATCGGATGCGAGCACCAGCTTACCCTGTGCCATGGCCTCCAGCGGCTTCAGGGGCGTCACCAGCTCCGTGAGCCGCATGGACCGGCGCGGGTAGACCAGGATGTCCACGAGACTGTACCAGCGGTGTACTTCGTCATGGGGCACGCGGCCGGTGAAGTGCACCCGGTCGCTGACACCGAGCTCCGAGGCCAGCGCGCGCAGGCGGGCATCCTGGGGGCCGCCGCCCACCAGGAGCAGGTGTGGCGCGGCGCCGGACAACGCGTCCATCTTGAGACGGGCCATGGCGGTGACGGCGAGCTCCAGGCCTTCGTAGGCGTAGAAGGACCCGATGAACCCCAGCACCGGCGCATCACCAAGGCCGAGCCGCGCCGCCAGGGCTTGGTCCCGCGGCACCCCGAAGACGAAGCGCTCCGCGTCCACGGCATTGGGGATCACGGTGAGCTTCTCCGCGGCGATGCCGCGGGCGGCGATGTCGGCGCGCAGACCGTCGCAGATGCAGGTCACGGCATCGGCGCGACGGAACACCCGCGTCTCCAGGGCGCGCGTGAGCCGATATCGCGGTCCGCCCGCACGGCTGGTGCCGTGATCAGCGGCGGCATCCTCCCAGAACGCGCGGCATTCGTAGACCACCGGCAGGCCCCGGCGGCGGCCGACCTCGAGCGCCGCGAGGCCGTTCAACGCCGGTGAATGGGCGTGCAGCAGGTCCGGCTGCTCCGCTGCCACCGCGGCATCGAGGCGTTGCGCCAGGTCCGCGATGATGCGCCATTGGTTGACCACAGGCAGCCTGCCCGGCAGGCCCGCCGGCGGCGGCGTTCGGTAAAACCGCAGTCCGTCGATGGTCTCCACGGCCGCCGCGGTCGTGCCCTGCTTGCCGGAGGTGATCTGCACCGTCTCCCAGCCGAGCGCTGCCTGTTGTCGCAGGATGGCGCGGGTGCGGAAGGTGTAACCGCTGTGCAGCGGGATGGAATGGTCGAGGATGTGCAGAATCTTCATGCTCAGGCGGCCTCGGCCCGGGCCGGTGCGGTGGTGCTCTCACGCCGCAGAAAGGCCTCGAACATCAAAAGGCTCCAAAGTGCGGCACTGTGATCACGGCGCCCGGTGTCGTGGGTGTCCAGCAGCTCGGCGAGGAAGCCGTGGTCGAAGAGCCCGGCATCGGCGAGACGGGGCCCGAGCAGGGCGCTTCGCACACGCTCGCGCAGCGGCCCCCGAAACCAATCCGCCAGCGGCACCGCAAAGCCCATCTTGGGCCGATACAGCAGCTCCTGCGGCAAATGCGCCCGCAACGCGGCCTTGAACAGGTGCTTGCCCTCACCGCCGCTCAGCTTGAGCTCCGGCGGCAGCCCCGACATCCATTCCACCAGCTCGTGGTCGAGCAGGGGTACCCGCACCTCCAGTGCGTGCGCCATGCTGGCGCGGTCCACCTTGGTGAGGATGTCGTCCACAAGGTAGGTCTTCATGTCGAGATACTGCACCAGCGACAATGGATGATCCGTTGGGCTCGCGGCGGCATGACGGTGCAGCACCTCCACGGCGCGATAGCCCTGGAGCCGGCGCTTGAAGGCGGGACTGTAAAGGCGCTCGCGCAGATTGTCATCGAGCACGGCGATGATATTGAAGTAACCGCTCACCGCATCCCGGGCCATGGCCTGGAAGGTCGCCTTCGCGCGCAGAAAGCGCGGTGCGCCGTAGAGCGGCGGGTAGGCGTGCCCGAGCGCCCCGAACAGACGCCGGCGTGCCCCGAGCGGCAGCAGGCGGCGCAGGCGCTGCTCGTCCAGATGCCACTGATAGCGCTTGTAGCCGGCAAGATTCTCATCCCCACCGTCGCCGGACAGGGCCACGGTCACCTGCCGCCGGGCGAGGGCACACACCAGATAGGTGGGCAGCGCCGAGCTGTCGGCATAGGGCTCGTCGTAGAGCGCGGCCAGGGTATCCAGCAGATCGAAACGCTCGGGGTCGAGCCGCTCGGTTCGGTGGGCGGTGGCATAACGGTGCGCCACCTGCTCGGCATAGCGTGACTCGTTGAAGGCCGGATCACCGAAGGAGATGGCACAGGTGTTGACGGGCCCGCCGCCGTCGGTATCCATGATCTGCGCCATCATCGCCACGACGGCACTCGAATCGACACCGCCGGACAGGAAGGCGCCCAAGGGCACTTCGGCAATGAGCCGCAGGCGCACCGCCTCGCGCAGGCGGGCGAGGAGCTCCTCGCCGGCGGCGGCCGGATCGGACGTCGCCACGGGCGCGAAGGGTACGTCCCACCAACGTCGTGGCTGCGGGCGCGGAGCGCCGCGACGCACCGTCAGGTGATGCCCCGCCGGCAGCTTCTGGACGCAGGCAAAGATGGTCCGGGGCTCGGGCACATAGCCGAAGGCGAAGTAGTCCTCCACCGCCTGTGGCGCAATGCGCCGCGGCAGCGCCGGGTGTTGCTGCAATGCCTTCAGCTCGGAGCCCAGCACGAGGCTGCCGTCGTCGAGCCAGGCGTAATGCAGCGGCTTGATGCCGAGACGATCACGCGCCAGAAACAGCGTCTGCTGCGGGCGGTCCCAGAGGGCGAAGGCGAACATGCCGCGAAACCGCTCCACACAGCCCTCACCCCACTCCTCCCAGGCGTGGACGATGACCTCTGTGTCGCTGTGGGTTCGAAAGCGGTGGCCTTTGGCGGCGAGCTCGGCGGCCAGCGGCTGAAAGTTGTAGATCTCGCCGTTGTAGACGACGACGACGCTGTCGTCCTCGTTGTACAGCGGCTGCTGCCCGCCGGAGAGGTCGATGATGGAGAGCCGGCGGTGGCCGAGGCCGAGGCCGGGCTCCAGATGCAGGCCGTGCTGGTCCGGTCCCCGGTGGGACTGCGCATCGTTCATGCGCCGCAACAGCTCCGGCGACACCGGCGCGCTGGGCTCCGCGCAGAAAATGCCCGTGATGCCGCACATGACCGGTTGCTGACGGGGTCGTGACCTGGGCTCAGGGCGTCGTCCCAAGCGAGCGGGACACTTCTGCGTCGATGGCCGGCAGCACGTTGTCGAGGAAGGCCGTCAGCACCGCGGCCGCCTCCTCCGGCTTCTCATCATAGGGTGCCGCCACCGCCACCAGCGCCGCTTCGCCGCGGTTGCCCAACAACCGCGACTTGGCCTCCAGCAGCTTCGCGAGGTAGGGGTTCGCCGTGTGACTGTCTCCCACCAGATACCAGGTCCAGATCAACAGCCGCTCGCCGCGGCGGGATGACAGCAGGTGCTGCTCCAAACCGATCGCACCCGAGGCGAGCTCCACGCGGCGCGGGCGCACCATGGTGTCGCTCCAGACCGGGTGCTCCTGCTCGATCATCATGTTGGCGGAGGTGACCAGCTCCGCCCCCTGGCGCTGGGTGCGATAGATGCCGAGGTAGAGGCCCACGGGCCGTGCATCGGCCTCGCCCGCCGCCTCGTAGAAGGCATAGAGGCTGCCGTCGGTACCCACCACGCGCGGTCGCCAATCCCACAGGTCCGCACCCGGCATGAGCGTCCAGCCGGGCGCCCGTGGGGCCTGCACCTCCACCGGTGCCACTTTGCCGCCGTGGTCGGACAGCGCCCACGCCGCCGCGGGCCAGAACAGCGCCGCCACCGCCATCACGGACAACAGTCGCAAGGCCCGCCGGCGATCGATCGGCTGCACGCGGCCGGGCGCCGGCTGCGGCAGCGGCGCGGCCGGGTCACGCCAGATGCTGCCCACCAGGAACATAATGGTGATGATGATCCCGAAGAAGACCCAGCCGTAGATCAAATGGTCCACGCCCACCGCGAGCTTCATGTCGCTCAGATGGCCGATCATCACGATCATGTAGGCGCGGAAGCCGTTGGCAATGATGGGAACCACGATGGAGAAGAGGACGAACAGTGCCCGCTTCCACCACCGCGTATAGGTGAGATAGGCAAAGAGCACGCCGAGCGTCACCGAGGCGATCAGATAGCGCATGCCGCTGCACGCCTCCACCACGGACCATTGGCCGCTCGGAATGGTGAAGAAGGTCCCCTCCCGGTAGACCGGGATCCCGGTCAGCTTGAGCATGCCGACGGTGAAGTCGGCGGTGAAGTTCATCATGGGGTAGACCAGGCCCTCGCCCACCGGCACGGCGAAGAACAGGAACAGGACCGGGAAGGCCAGGTAGCGCGCCAGGCGATGGCCCAGCACCGCCCAGATCGAGGCCACCAGCAGCCCGACGTAGGCGTACTGCTGCACCACGAGCGTGTCCACCAGATAGCCGAGCAGCCAGCCGAAGCCCAGCGGCAGGAACAGCAGCAGCGGCAGCGCTGTCGGCTCGGGCGCGAGTTGCTTGAGGCCAGCGCGCTTCTCCCAAACGAGCCACAGGCTGATGGGGACGATGAGGTAACCGTGCGCATAGGTCTCGGACCGCTCCCAAATGGAGACGATGGACCATGCGGTTTGGTGGAAAGCCAGCGTGACCAGGGCCACGGCAGCCAGCAGCAACAGGAGCCCAAGCCCCCAGGTGTCGAGCCAGCCGCGGGTGGTGGCGGCACCTGCGGTGCCCAGGACGGAAGTCTGCTTTGTCATGTCGGTCATGCGTCAACCTGCGCCGGCTCGCTCTCGCCGGTCACTGCGTCGAGAAACCGCGCCTTGGCCGCGGACCAATTGTAGCGCTCGGACACGAGCGCCCGAGCCGCGGGGCCGAGCCCGGCATGGGCGCCGCGCAGTACAGCCGCAATGCGCTCCGCCATCGCCACCGGTTCGTCTGCCACCAGCAGATGCTGCCCGGCGACGGCCTCGATCCCCTCAAGACCCATGGTCGTGGTCACCACGGGACGCGCCATGGCCATTCCCTCCAGGATCTTGTTCTGGATACCCCGGGCAATGCGCATCGGCGCCACCACGGCGGCGGCGTGCTGAAGATAGGGCCGCACGTCCGGCACGCGGCCAGTGACCAGGATATCGTCGCCCGCCAGTGCGAGCACCTCGCCGCTCGGTCGGGCGCCCACCACACAGAAGCGCGCGGCGGGTGCCGCAGCCTGCACCTTGGGCCAGACTGCGGTCGCGAACCAGCGTACGGCATCCACATTCGCCCAGTAGTCCATCGCGCCCGTGAAAACAATGGCGGGGCGGTCGCCGGCGAACGGATTCCCGCGCCCCGTGGCGGGGGCGAAGAATTCGTGATCGACACCGTTGGGCAACGCCGTCAGCGGTGCCGTGACACCGGTCAGGCGTCGGAACAGTGCGGCCTCGGGCGAGGAGACGAAGAGACTCGCGCAGGCGGCCTGAGCCGCCTGTGCATCGTACGCCAGCAAGCGCCGCGACTCCCGTGCGTACAGCCAGGCCATGGGCGCGCGGCTGCGCTCGG
Organism: uncultured Thiohalocapsa sp.; assembly: GCF_913063425.1. GTDB lineage: Bacteria > Pseudomonadota > Gammaproteobacteria > Chromatiales > Chromatiaceae > Thiohalocapsa. The sequence continues at coordinate 16,118 of NZ_CAJXYK010000004.1, read as the reverse complement.
CATACTGGCGCCACTTGTCCGCGTCGACGTCGACATAGTCGATCACGTGCCGTGGGAGTACCCCTTCAGCCGTCTGCGCATATTGTGCCATGGCCGACGAGTACAGAACGACGCAGCCAACCGGACGCCGCGCGAGCAGCTCGCGGGTCCAGGCGGCCATTGCCGCATCGCGGTAGCAGGCGATCGTCAGCGGCGCGCCGGTGAGCAGGGCGCGCAGGGCGCGCAGGCGTGCCCGCAGCGGCGGCAGAGGGCGCAGACAGACCTCGTCGCACAGGCGCCGCAGCGGCTCGGCGTGCTCCCAGTCCCGCGCGTCGTCCACGAAGGCACCGAGATGGACCCGATAACGCTGCGCCAGCGCCGTCAGCCAGCGATAGGATCGAATCTTGTCGCCCTTGTCCGGCGGATAGGGAATGCGATGGCAGAGCAGCAGGACCTCGTCACCATCCCGTAACGCCGGGCTGGCCGCCGCAGACATCGATGCGTGCATGCGCGGCGGCTCCGTCAGGCAAGATTGCGCGCGAGCACCGGGCCGATGCGGTTCGCGACGGGGAGGGGCAGGCGCTTCCAGGCGGCGATGAAGTAACGATACTTCGGGTTGCTGGGATTCACGTCGGGCACCGCCCGGCTCTTGACCAGATGGTACTGATAGTTGAGCGGCTGCGGCTCGAAGCCCCAGTTCTTCTTGAAGCTGAAGGCCCCGGTACCCCGCTTGCTGCGGCCGTAGTCGAAGACACGGTAACCGCGCTGCGCGGCGCGCGACATGAGGTCCCAGTACATGAAATCGTTGCCGTACAGTGCGCGCGCGGCGGAGCGGCTGCCGCCGTAGTAAGGCAGCACGGTGTCGCCATGGAAAAAGCTCATGACACCGGCGATGTCCTTACCTGCATGCGTGACGATGGACAGCTCGCAGTGATCGGCGAAGACCCGCTGGAGCGCCTCCAACCAGCGCTGCGGAAAGACCGGCGTGCCGAGGTTACGGACGCTTTCGGCGTAGATGGCGTAGAAGCGCTCCAGGTCGCGGGTCTGCTCGGCCACCAGCCCCGCCTTGATGCCCTTACGCACCATCGCGCGCTGCTTGCGGGGAATGGCCTTGAGGTTGGCGTCGTCGTCTGCGGTGATGGCCTTGCGGAAGGTGACGTACAGCTCCGCCTTGGTGAGCCAGTCCGGCTCCGTCGGCTGCTCGCTGCGCAGCTCCAGTGCATCCACACCGAGCCGTTCGGCGAGCTCGCACGCCCGCGCCGTGACTGCCCGGCGCGCCTCCTCGCTGGTGGCGAGCGCACCACCATAGACGCAGCCCGGGGTGGAGACCAGGGTGTGGCCGAAGAGCCGGCTCTTGACCTCGGCGAGCGGCAGGACCGCCTCCACGCACCCGCCGCGCCGGGCCAGCAGGAAATGCGGCGTGTGGCGCAACCCCTCCGCCACCGCCTCCGACCAGCCGCTTCGATGGCAGAACGTCCCGTCCGGATGGGCGGCGACGAAGGCATCCCAGTCCCCACGGTCCTCAGCGCGCAGCTCTGTGACGCGCAGGTCGTCGGTGGACAGCGTCGTACAGGACAGGTCTTCGGGGATCAGTTCAGGCTGCGCGGTCATGTTCCTCAGCCTGTTCCGGGAGGAACACCCAGTCCATCCGTGACCAGCGGAAATCCGTGGCGAGCCGGTTGAGCCGCACCTCCATGCGGCGCAGATTCAGATAGTGCCGCACCCGGGTCTTCAGGCCGATACCCCGTTGCCTGGGCTGCGCCGGGTCGATCTCCCAGGGGTGGAAATAGAACACGGCCGGCTGGCGATCACGGCGATTCACACGCCGCAGCGCCCAGCGCGAATAGGCGTAGGGAAACAGGCGAAAGTAGCCGCCGCCCCCACACGGATACTTGCGCTCGCCGAATGCCACCGTGGTCACCGGCACTTCCAGCAGGCGCTCGCAGCCCGCGGGGCGAAAGCAGAAGCGCGGCGCCTCGGGCATGCCGTAGAGGTCGTGGCGGATGGGGTAGATACTCGACGAGTAGTGATGGCCGGTCTCCTCCAGCACCCGCAGGGCCCAGAGATTCCCTGCGCCGATGGAATAGCTCGGCGCGCGGTAGCCCAGCACCTGCGTACCGCCGATGTCCTCCAACAGCGCCTTGGTGCGGGTCAGATCCGCGCGAAAGCCAGGCTCGTCGAGCGCCGTCACCCGGACGTGCGCGTAGCCGTGACTGGCGAGCTCGTGCCCGCCGGCGACGATGCGCCGAACCATGGACGGGTAGCGCTCCGCAACCCAACCCAGGGTGAAGAAGGTGGCCCGGATGCCATGCGCGTCGAACAGCGCCAGGATACGGTCTACATTGGCCTCTACGCGACAGGGCAGGCGCGCCCAGTCCTCGCGCCGGATGTGTCCTTCGAAGGCGGAGACCTGAAAGTAATCCTCGACATCGACGCTCATGGCGTTGACCGGATTGGCGGTGCCTTCGCCCGGCGGTGCAACGGCGGTGCTGCTGACGGCAGCCGGGCTGGGAGCAGGGGGCGCAGCGGGGCCCCCACGGGTGGACACGTCTGCGAGCAACGTCATGATGGTGCGTCTCCGGTGCCGGCCGCGCCGGCGTCGGTCAGTAATTCTGGGCGATACTTGGGCCGGCGGTGGGCGAGACTGCGGAATCGAGCCAGTTCTCAAGCACGGCAACAATGCGATCCGCGGCCTGCCCGTCCCAAAGCTCCGGGATACGGCCGGCCTTGCCACCGTCCCGAAGCACGCCGCGGGCGGCCGCGAGAATACGCTCAGGATCGGACCCGACGACGCTGTTGGTGCCCTGCTCCACGGTGATCGGCCGCTCGGTGTTGGCACGCAACGTCAGGCAAGGGACGCCCAACGCTGTGGTCTCTTCCTGGATGCCGCCCGAATCCGTCAGCACCATTGTCGCATTCTGGAGCAGGCCGAGCATCTGCAGGTAGTCGAGCGGCGGCAACAGCGTACCGGCCTCCTGCGCCCGCGCCAGAAGCCCCGCACCCTCGAGCCTTGCTGCCGTGCGCGGGTGCAGCGGAAACAGCAGCGGCAGTTCCCCCGAGAGCTCCGCGAGCACTGCGAGGAGCCGCTCCAACACCGCCGGATCATCCACGTTCGATGGCCGATGCAGGGTCACCACCCCGAAGCGCTCCGGCGGTGCTTCGTGCGAGCTGACGGCGGCAAGCACCTGCGCGACGCTCGGCGCCCGCGCGCGATTATCCATCAGCGTATCGATCATGACGTTGCCGACGAAGTGAACGCGGTCTGGGTCGACCCCCTCCCGCGCGAGGTTGTCGAGCGCCCGACGCTCCGTGGTGAAGAGCGCAGCCGACAGCTGATCGGTCAGCACCCGGTTGATCTCCTCGGGCATGCTGCGGTCGAAGCTGCGCAGACCCGCCTCGACATGCACCACCGGCACACCTTTCTTGGCGGCCACCAACGCACAGGCGATGGTGGAATTGACATCCCCCACCACCAGCACCGCGGCTGGTGCCTCCGCGTCCAGCACCGGCTCGAAGCGCCGCATGATCTCTGCGGTCTGCGCCGCGTGCGTGCCGGACCCGACGCCGAGGTCTTCGTCCGGCTCCGGTATTCGCAGCGCGTCGAAGAATGCCGCCTTCATGGCGGCGTCGTAGTGCTGTCCCGTGTGCACCAGATAAGGCTCCAGCGACGCGGACGCCTGGAGGCGACGCATCAGCGGGGCGATCTTCATGAAGTTTGGTCTGGCACCAACGACGCACATCACGCGTTTCGTCATCGCGCTGCCCCTGGTTTCAGTGAATCATCGTTGTGCACGCGCGGATTCACGGGCCGTCACCATGCAGCCCGGAAGCCCGGTTGTCTCGACGGTCACGCATGCTGCTTGCGTGGCATGACCATGCAATGAGGCGTTTTCCCAAGGGTCCTGCCGCTGCCTGGGCGACAAGATGACCCGCAGGCGGCAAGCACAGGATCATCTCCGGGTGTAGACAGAGAGCGTGCGAGTCAGAACCGAACACTGAAATCCATGCTCAGCCGATTCTCCGAAAAGTCCGCGGCATCCAGTTCGGCGTCTCGGTTGACGCGTCCGATACGGGCTCCCAACCTGGCCTTGGGTCCGAGCCGATAGCTCACTCGAAGATCGAGGGACTCCTGAAAATAGTCGAACGCCGCGTCGTTTTCCTCGCTGTGATCCCAAAGATTCAGCACAGCCGACGCCGTAAGCCGACGCGACAATTGACGCGAGTAGCGGAACTGGAACTGGTTGTCGAGGGTATCGAGATCCGACTGGTCGTACTCGCGCCGGGTCACGAACCAACGCGCTGAGGCGGTATTCCGGCCCTTGCGATACAGAGACTGGAAGTCGAAGCGCTCGCGCCGGAAAGTATCGTCGATCAGGACCGGCGTTGTCACCGTCGCCGTCAGCACCTCCTCGGTGTCGAAGGGATCCCGAATCGGGTTGCCGAACAAATCGCGAATAGGGACTACCTGCTGCTCCTGCAGGGCGGTGGCCGCCGACTGGATGGAAACGCGATAGCGACTGCGGAACACCCAACGCTTGTGCCGATAATTGCCATCGAAGCGGTACACATTGCCGAAATAGCGCTCACCGAAGCCAAACGCGAAGCGTGCACGGGTGTTGGGCGTCCAACGAAAAATGGTCTCCCACCTGCTCCCGCTCGTCTCGCCACCAGAGCCACGGAATGCGTCGGTACTCTCATCGTAGCCGAGGATGACATCCAGCCGATAGCGCGGGCTGAAGATGTATCCGACCCGAGCGTACAGCTCACCGAAGCCCTGGTCGGTATCTGCGTCGAACAGCCTCCTGCGCCAATTCAACGACCAAGGTACGGTTGTGAACATTGGGCCGCTGGTCACCCGGACACGCGTATCCCGTGTCGGGGTGCGCAGCCCATCACCGTCGTCAGCAGTCGAAGCCGTAAAGTCATAACCCACCCCGGGCTGTATCCGTACCGTAGCGAACCGGCCATCCATCACCGGCACATTGATCCGAGGGATGATCCGGATCGACGCCTGCTGCGTGAAGGCATCCGGATTGGCGATCGGGTCGAACCCGGCGTTGCCCCGTGGGTTGATCAACACCTGATTGGCATTGGCCCGGATGTCAAGGAAAAAATAGCGCTCGATCAGCTCGGAATCCAGCCGCGCGCTCAGGGTGTGACGAATGTCGTTCAGATCCGACTGGCCGGGATAGAAGACCACGCTCGGACCGTAGTTGAAACGGGCCTCGACGCGATTCCCATCGCGTGACGAGGCGATATAGGGACGCACCCGCAGCACGCTGCCAGACTCGGTGTCGTCCGTGGTCAAAAACAGGTTGTCGGTGAAGATCGCGCTGGTGCGCACACCCGCGGTGCCGCGCCAGGACGCCGTCGCGTCCGCGGCGGCAAGGATCAGTACCGCGCCCATGAAGCAGGCGCGCCGCATCCCCGAGCTCATCCGCGGCACCACGCCCATGCCGCCTCAATCGTCGCGCTCCGCCCCGTAATCACCGCCATAGCCGTAACCATAGCCATAGCCATAACCGTAGCCATAGCCATAGCCGTACTGATAGCCGTACTTTCCGGAGAAGAGTGTACTCTTACACTTGTTGAGGAGCATGTAGACGTTGTCTGTGCGCCCGATCTGGCTGACGGTTTCTTTGACCAACCCCTGTGGCGTTGCCTCATGCTCCACGACGATGACTACCTGCCCCATCAGTGACGCGAGCACCGGAGCCTCGCTCGTGGCCAAGACCGGTGGCGAGTCGAACAACACGATGCGGTCCGGATAACGCGTCGCCACGTCATGCAGGAGCCGTCGCATATTCTGGCTAGCCAGCAGCTCGGTGGATTGACGGTGGCGCTGCCCGGCGGGCAGCACGGACAGCTTCGGAATGTCGGTTTGCCGGATCAGCTGAGACAGTTCGGCGCCCTCGTCCAGATGCTCGATCAGCCCCGGTGCATCCCCGAGACTGAGCCGGCGGGACAAGCCCGGTTTTGCGACATCACCGTCGATGAGGAGTACCCAGCAATCCAGCTCAAGCGTGAGTGACGCCGCGAGATTCAGCGACACAAAGGTTTTGCCCTCGCTTTGTACCGAGCTCGACACCATGATCAAATTATACGGTGATTCGCCGTCATGCCTGCGCTCGAAGGCGTTCATCAGGAGTGGGCGCTTGATCATGCGAAATTCTTCGGCGATTCGCTTGTGCTCGGCCTTCTCCCGTTTGGTCCAGTCTTCCTTCGGAAAGACCATGACCTCGCCCGTGTCAAGCACGCCGACCTCATTGTCAGTCGCTGGCGACGACCAGTCTTGCTCGACAGCGGTTTCGCCTTGGCTCGTCGAATCCACCGGCAGCCCCCCGCCTTCCTGTCGCATCCAGCGGTTTGCGGCGCCGGTTTGCGGTGCATCCTGCTGTTGGGTGGTCATAACGTGACTCCAGACTGTGTGTGCGTATCGAAAGATACGTGGCGACGGCGTGCCACAGCCGGGGATGATCGCTGGGCGCGGCAGCCAGTACGGGGCATCACCGGATGCGCATCCATCCGGGTCAGAACGGCAGCTTCGAAGCCACGTCAACATCCAGGAAGAAGACGGTGAGCACTGCGGCGTAGCTTGCGATCAGCAGCAACAGCGACATCGAGAAGGCAACCGTCGCCAAGCGTTTGCGCAGGCGTTGGCGGGGCACCGTGATCAGGTTGATGCTGCCCAGCACTGGCACGCCCGTCACCTCCGAGAGCTGACGCCGATCAAAGAAAACCGGTCGCAGTTGCGCAAGCAGGAACGCGATACCCAGACCAGCCACCAGCGAGCCGCCGAAGACCTGCGAGGCCATGCCGACACGGTCTGGGCCCGAGGGCTGCTTCGGCACCTTCGGCGGGTCCAGGGTGCGGAACTTCACGGTGTCGACGCTGGAATCGACCTCTCGCGTGAGCCGCGCCTGCTCCAGCCGCTGCAACAGCGTCTGGTGGTTGTCCTTCAGAATGCCATAGTCCCGATTCAGCTGCTTCTGTTCGGCCTCGATCTGCAGTACCTCATCCACGGCGGCCTGGAACTTTTCGATCTTGTCGCGCAGTGAGGCTACCCGGGTTTCCCGGGCGGCGAGCTCGGTTTCCGCGCTCGCAAGCCGAAGCTGCATTTCCTGATAGACCGGGCTTTCGGACAACGAGCGGACGACAGCCACTTCGTTGTTCTGCTGCTCCTCGACATAGTCGTCGCGCTGAGCGTCCCGCTGCTGGATGAGCCGCACGAGGGCACGACGCATGGCGATGACCTCGGGGTGTCGCTCCGTGTAGCGGATGAGCAGATCATCGATCTGGCCTTCCATCTCAGCGATCTTGGCATCCAGGGGGTTGGTGATCTCCCTGGAGGACTCCTCCAGCCAAGTCTGGAAGTAAGGCAAGCTCGCGCCTTCGCTCTCCATGTATTCGAGCTGCTGCGCGATCTCTTCCCGCCGACTCTCGGCGAGAGCGAGTTGATCCTGTGCGCCGATGAGCTCCTGCTTCGACTGCCTGAGCCTGTCATAATAGCTCCCTTTCTCGGACAGCAGATCGAGATTGCGCATCTTGAACTCCTTGAGCTTACGCTCGGCATCGATCAGACGCCGCTCGTAGTCCTTGATCTCTCGCTGCAGAAACCGCTCCGCCGAGTCCTGATCCTGGCGCGACGACCCAAGATTGGATTCCACGAAGATGGTGAGCATCGACTGTACGACCCGCTTGGCGAGGTCCGGCGACTGATCCTCGAATGAAATCTGGTAGATGTTGGAGGCCGACGCCCGCAGCTTGACCCGGCGCTTCAGGCTGCCGATCAGAGCGTCCATCTCTTCAGGGGTGTTTGCTCGCAGGTCCATGTCCGTCATGCGGGCAAGCTTCTCCATGTTCTCACGCCCGAACAGCACGCTGGTCATCATCCGCACGCGCTGCGACTCGTTGGTGTTGATGGCGAGGCCCCGCAGCAGCGGCGTCAGCACCGAGTCGGTGTCCACATACACCCGCGCGTTGGAGCGATAGGTGTCAGGCAGGGAGGCGACGTAGGCCCAGCCGATGGGGGATGCGATAGCGGCGACGATGAGTACGAACCAGCGGTATCGCCAGATACCACTGAGGTAGAACATCGCTAAGCGGATGACGTCTTGCATCGGTTTGCTTTCAGTTCGCGGGTGAGCGGCGCCGGCGCCGCGATGCTCAGAACCAGGATTCCGGGATCAGCAGAATGTCCCCGGGGCGCATGTCCACGTTGGCGGTCAAATCGGCGTCTTCGATGAGGTCGCGCAACCGTACCGTGTACTGCCTCTTCTCACCATTCTCGAAGCGCACCAGCACAGCCCGGTTGCCGTCCGCAAACTCCGTGATCCCACCAACCGCGATCAGCAGGTCCAGCAGGGTCATGCCGTCGCGATATTGGAGTGCGCGGGGCTCCGTCGCCTCGCCCAGCACCCGAATCTGCTCCGGGTAGATGCCGACGAAGCCCTGCACGATCACCGTCACCAACGGGTCCCGCAGGAAGACCGAGAGCGCCTCCTCGAGATCCCGTGCCAGCTCCGTGGGGGTTTTGCCGGCTGCGGGCACGTCCTCAAGCAGCGGGGCCGAGATGTAGCCATCGGGTCGCACCGGAACGGTCGTGCTCACCTCAGGATACCGCCACACGAAGATCTGCACCGAGTCACCGGGTCCGATTTTATACTTCTGCGCATAGCGCAGTTGGTAGGTCGCCTCCGGCAGGAACGGGAATCGCGGTTTGGCACAGCCGGCCGCGAGCAGGGCCGCGGCCACGGCGAATATGAGGAGGTATCGGGGCATGGACAACCTTTCGCAGCATTCCGATTGGGTGGCCCGGCCGGGTTGCTCCACCGACCGACCGGGTGTCCGGCGCAGGGCGTCTCCGGCGCGCTGCGCCCAACCGATCCCCGCGGCGCCGCGATTATTGCACAGTGAACGAGTGTTTTCGTCCGCGATGCGCTTGTTTCACACCGTTTTCGGTGCAGCCGGTCGGACACGGATGCCGGCCATCAGGCGGCCCTGGCGGCGATTTCGCCGCGCTTGGGTGTACGCTCGTCACAGGTCGTACCGCACGGATCAGCCGTTTTGGCCCGACTGGTCGCGCTCGGCTCCCATGACGGCGCGCAACCGCGCCACAGCCGTCTCGAGACGGTCCAGGCTCTCGGTATAGGCGAAGCGTAGCCTGCGCGGCGCATCCGGGCCGCCAAAATCCGCACCCGGGGTGACCGCGACGCCGGCGTCCTCCAGCAGCGCCGCCGCAAATGCCGGCGCATCCGGGGCGTCCGGCGGCAGGGCCGCATAAACATAAAAGGCCCCCTGCGGCACTGCGTCCAGCCCGAAGCCGCAGGACGCCAGCGCGTCCACCAGCAGGTCCCGCCGGCGCCGCAGCTCGGTGCGGCGCTCTTCGAGCAGTGTGCGCACCTCGGGGCCGAAGGCCGCGAGCGCCACATGCTGCGCCAGCGTCGGCGCAGCCAGGAACAGATTCTGCGCCAGGCGCTCCACCACCGGCGACCAGCCAGGCGGCACCACCAGCCAGCCCAAGCGCCAGCCGGTCAGGCCGAAATACTTGGAGAAGCTGTTGACGACGAAGACCCCGTCTTCGCCGCAGCCGAGCGCCGTGACATCCGGCGCATCGTAGACCAACCCCTGATACGTCTCGTCCACCACGAGCGCCGCCGCCCGCGCGCGCACCGCGGCAGACAGCTCCGCCAGCGCCGCGGGCGCCAGCACTGCACCGGTGGGATTCCCGGGCGAGGTGACCATCAGCGCCCGGGTGCCGGGCCGCCATTGTGCCGCCACCGCCTGCGCCGTCGGACACCAGGCATCCGCCCCGCCGAGCACCAGCGGATGCACGACGCCGCCGGTCACGGCCGCCATATGCCGGTGACAGGGATAACCGGGCTCGGTGACCATCACCCCGTCGCCGACCTCGAGCACCGCGGCGAGCGCGAGCTGCAGTGCCCCGGAGCCGCCCGGGGTGACGATGATGCGCGCCGGCTCCAGCTCGACGTCGTATTGCCGCGCATAATGCGCGGCGATGGCCCGACGCAGCGCCGGCAGCCCCGCGCTCGGAGTGTAGCCCATGGACTCTTGCCCGAGCGCGCGCCGCGCCGCGTCCAGGAGGGGCTCCGGCATGGGGAACCGCGGCTCGCCCACCTCCAGATGAATGACATCGCGCCCTTCGGCCTCCAGCGCCTGCGCGCGCCCGAGGATCGCCATGACCTGGAAGGGCGCGACGGCCTGCGCGCGGGCGGCGGGCTCCAGCATGGCGGTCTCGCTACCCAACGGCGCTCTGGACACAGCCGTGCAATGCCCGCAGCACGGCGAGATCGACGCAGCCCGCCCGCTGCACGGCCGCCGTCAGCGGATCGGCACAGCCGCCGGCCACCACCTGCGGCGACGGCAGGCCGGGCTCACCGAGCCCATCCACCACCAGGGCCGCACCGTCGAAGTGCTGTTCGGCCGTGTAGGAGCTCTGCGTGACCAACAGCGCGTGCAGACCCGCCCCCAGCGCCGAGCGCACACCGTTGTCGGAGTCCTCGACGGCGACACAGGCGCTCGCCGGCAGGTCCAGCTCCGCCAGCGCCAGGTCGAAGATGTCCGGCGCAGGCTTCTTGGCCGGCACAACATCACCGGCGGCGATCACCTCGAACCAGTGCTCCAGCGCCGGATACTGGCCCGGCACGCGCACCGCCGACAGCAGCGCCGCGACGTTCTCCGGCGTGGTGGTGGTGGCGATGGCGAGCCTGATACCAGCGTCCATGGCCTCGCGCAGCAGCCGCAGCACACCTGGCCTGAGCCCGATGGCACCGGCACGCATCATCTGTGTGTAGTGGGCCGTCTTGCGCTTGTGCAGCCCAAGCACGAAGTCATCCAGCGGCTCCGGCGGCGCGAAGTCAGGCAGATGCTCGGCCAGGTAGGCGCGGATGCGCTCCTTGCCGCCGGTGACACGCAGCAGCTCGCCGTAGAGGGGAACGGACCACTCCCAGTCCAGGCCCGCATCCGCGAAGGCGGCGTTGAAGGCAACGCGATGACCATCGCGCTCGGTGTCGGCGAGGGTCCCGTCGACGTCGAAAATAATCGCTTCGAGCTTCGGCATGCCGGCGGCCTCAGTGCTGCATGGGTCGTCAGGGCGTTCCAGACTAGCACAGCGCCGGTCCTGCGGGTCGGGCGCCACTGCGGCGCCCGCGGCGCCAGTTGCCGCCGCTCACGGTCTCTGGTAGAAACGCGGATTCAGCGCTGCTCGGGCTCCGTGTCGCGCGGGCTCCCGCCCGACCCGATACCCGGCGGCAGGTCCAGCAACGACCACCCTTTGTCTGCGGGAGCACACCCATGGCCGAGGCGAACACACAAGGCGCGAAGGCGTTCGGATTCGAGCCCTACGAGGCCGGCAAGGACGAGGACTACATGAGTCCCGAGCAGGAGGAGCACTTCCGCAAGCTGCTGCTGGAATGGAAGCGCCAACTGATGGAAGAGGTGGACCGCACCGTCCACCACATGCAGGACGAGGCCACCAATTTCCCGGACCCGAACGACCGCGCCACGCAGGAGTCGGAGTTCAGCCTGGAGCTGCGCACCCGCGACCGCGAGCGCAAGCTCATCAAGAAGATCGATGAGGCCCTGGAGCGCATCGACGAGCACGAGTACGGCTACTGCGAGGCCTGCGGTGTCGAGATCGGCGTGCGCCGTCTGGAGGCCCGGCCCACGGCCACACTCTGCATCGACTGCAAGACCCTCGACGAGATCCGGGAGAAGCAGCGCGGCTGAGGCCACGGCCGGGCGCACGTCTGACGCCACGCCGCCGTCCCGACCGCCGCCATCCCGAGCAGCGTCCGACGGGCACCGTCGGGTCATCCGTTGACCGCAGCGCCGCCGGGGTCACGCCGCCGCGGGCGGTTCGCCCCTTCCCCCACCGGCCCCTTGCACTTCGGCTCGCTCGTCGCGGCCGTCGGCAGTTTCGCCGATGCGCGGGCGGCCGGGGGCGAGTGGCTGGTGCGCATGGAAGACCTCGACCGCCCGCGCACGGTGCCGGGCGCGGCGGACGACATCCTCCGAGGCCTCGACGCCTTCGGCCTGCACTGGGACGCTTCGGTCTGGTACCAGACCGGACGCACCGAGGCCTATGTCACGGCCCTGGAGCGGCTCAGTGCGGCGGGTCTGGTGTACGCCTGCGGCTGCACAAGGCGCGAGATCCAGCTCGGCGGCAGGCCCGGCCCGGAAGGCCCCATCTATCCCGGCACCTGCCGCAGGGGCCTGCCCGCCGGGCGCGCCCCGCGCAGCCTGCGGCTGCGCGCCGACGGGTCCGAGATCGGCTTCGTGGACCGCGTCCATGGCCCGCAGCAGCAGGACGTGGCCCGCGCCGTGGGCGACTTCGTGCTCCGCCGCGCCGACGGCTTCTACGCCTATCAGCTCGCGGTGGTGGTGGACGACGCGGCCCAGGGCATCACCGACGTCGTGCGCGGCGCCGACCTGCTGCTGTCCACGCCGAGACAGATCCGGCTGCAGCGCCATCTCGGGCTCCCGCAGCCCACCTACGCCCACCTGCCCCTCGCCCTGGATGCGAGCGGGCGCAAGCTCTCCAAGTCCCTCGCTGCGCTGCCGGTGGAGCGCAGCGATCCCCTACCGGCGCTGCTCGCCGCCTGGCGCTTCCTCGGTCAATGCCCGCCGCCTGAGCCACCGGGCGACGTCGCCGCATTCTGGGCATGGGCCGTGCATGCTTGGGACGTGACACGCATACCCAGTTGCATCACGCATCCAGCAGTAGAGGCGGCGGAGCGCTGACGACGGGGGACGATCGGCTGCATGGTCGGACCAGCCGCACCACCGGCCGCCCGCCGTCACCGCCCCTTAACGCCAGCGCCGTAACCTACCGGATGCACCACCAAAACGAGCCGAGGAGAGCCCGATGACCGACACCGCCAAAGTTCCGCTGAGCCAGACCGAGGTTGAGCGCTTGGACGCCTACTGGCGCGCCTGCAACTACGTCGCTGCCGGCATGATCTACCTGCTGGACAACCCGCTGCTGCGCGAGCCCCTGAAGGAAGCTCACATCAAGAAGCGCCTGCTCGGGCACTGGGGCGCGAGCCCCGGGCTCGCTTTCATGTACTGCCACACCAACCGGATCATCATCGCCCACCAGCAGGAGGCCATCTTCCTCGCCGGCCCCGGCCATGGCGCACCCGGCGTGCTGGCGCCGGTCTATCTGGAGGGGACCTACTCCGAGATCTATCCCAACAAGTCCGAGGACGAGGACGGTCTGCGCGCCTTCTTCAAGCAGTTCTCCTTCCCGGGCGGCATCGGCTCCCACTGCACGCCGGAGACACCCGGCTCCATCCACGAGGGCGGCGAGCTCGGCTATTCCATCAGCCATGCCTTCGGCGCCGCCTTCGACAACCCGGAGCTGCTGGTGGTGGTGGCCGTGGGCGACGGCGAGTCCGAGACCGGCCCGCTGGCCACCGCCTGGCACTCCAGCAAATTTCTGAACGCCGCCCGCGACGGCGCTGTGCTGCCGATCCTTCACCTGAACGGCTACAAGATCAACAACCCCACCCTGCTCGCCCGCATCCCCGAAGACGAGCTGGCGTCGCTGATGCGCGGTTACGGCTGGGAGCCGCATTTCGTCGCCGGCGACGAGCCCATGGCCATGCACCAGCAGATGGCGGCCACCATGGACGAGTGCTGCGCCCGCATCCGGGAGTACCAGGCTGACGCCCGCGCCAAGGGCGCCGCCCACGCCTCCCGTTATCGCTGGCCCATGATTGTGCTGCGCACACCCAAGGGCTGGACCGGTCCTGAAAACGTTGACGGCCACAAAGTCGAAGGCTTCTGGCGTGCACATCAGGTGCCGCTGTCAGGGCTGCACAACAACCCCGAGCACCTGGCGCAGCTGGAAGCCTGGATGCGGAGCTACAAGCCGGACGAGCTGTTCGATGCGACCGGCAGGCTCAAGCCCGAGATCCGCGCCGCCGCCCCCATGGGCAGCCTGCGCATGAGCGCCAACCCCCACGCCAACGGCGGGCTGCTGCGCCACTCGCTGCGCATGCCGGACTTCCGCCGGTTCGCCTGCGAGGTGGAGCGCCCGGGCACGGTACGGGCCATGAACACCAAGCCCCTGGGCGCCCTGCTGCGCGAGGTGATGCGCCACAACAAGGACCACTTCCGCATCTTCGGCCCGGACGAGAACACCTCGAACAAGCTGGACGCAGTCTATGAGGTGTCAAAGAAGCTCTGGCTCTCGGAGTACTTACCGGAAGACGCGGACGGCGGCGAGCTGGCACCGGACGGCCGGGTCATGGAAATGCTCTCGGAGCACACCCTGGAGGGCTGGTACGAGGGTTATGTGCTGACGGGCCGCCATGGGTTCTTCGCCAGCTACGAGGCCTTCATCCACGTCATCGACAGCATGTACAACCAGCACGCCAAGTGGCTCGCCATCTGCAACGAGATCCCCTGGCGGGCGCCCATCGCGTCGCTGAACCTGCTCATCACGTCCACCGTCTGGCGCCAGGACCACAACGGCTTCACCCACCAGGACCCGGGCTTTCTCGACGTGGTGGTCAACAAGAACCCGGAGGTGGCGCGCATCTACCTCCCGCCGGACGTGAACTGCCTGCTGTCAGTGGCCGATCACTGCCTGCGCAGCAAGAACTACATCAACGTCATCGTCGCCGACAAGCAGAATCACCTCCAGTACCTGAGCATGGAGGACGCCATCAAGCACTGCACCAAGGGCGTCGGCATCTGGGACTGGGCCAGCAACGACGAGGGCCATGAGCCGGACGTGGTCATGGTGGGCTGCGGCGACATCCCCACCAAGGAGGCGCTGGCCGCCACGGCCATGCTCCGAGCCGAGTTCGACGACATCAAGATCCGCTTCGTCAATGTCGTGGACCTGATGACGCTGCACCATGAGGGTCCGCACGCGCTCAGCTTCCGCGACTTCGACAGCATCTTCACCGAGGACAAGCCGGTCATCTTCAACTTTCACGGCTATCCCTGGCTCATCCACCGCCTCACCTACAAGCAGTCGAACCACTCCCAGTTCCATGTGCGCGGCTACAAAGAGCGCGGCAACATCAACACGCCGCTGGAGCTGGCCATCGAGAACGAGATCGACCGCTTCAGCCTCGCGATCGACGTCATCGACCGCGTGCCCAGGCTCGCGGTGATCGGCGCGCACGCCAAGCAGCGCTTCCGCGACATGCAGATCGATGCGCGCAATTACGCCTTCGAGTACGGCATCGACATGCCGGAGTACGACGACTGGACTTGGCCTTTTTGAACAAGGGCTGAGGGGCACTTGGCCCTGAGGACTGAGCCTTGAGCCCCTGCCTGCTCGAAAGAAGCACACCACCGAGTCATCTTCAGGCGAGCGCCTGAGCGAGGGAAACTGCAATGAACGACACCGCCAAGCCCGATACCGAGCTGCATCGCACACGCACCGGCCTCGGCAAGGACGACCTGAAGCGCGCCTATCTGGACAACCTGTTCTATCTGCAGGGCCGCTTCCTGGAAGTCGCCACCGTCAATGACCTCTACATGGCCGCCGCCTATACCGTGCGCGACCGCCTGCTGGCGCGCTGGATCAGGTCGGCGCAGACCTTCAAGCAGACCAATGCCCGCACGGTGTGCTACCTGTCCGCGGAGTTCCTGCTCGGCCCGCACCTGGTGAACAACCTGGTGAACCTCGGCATCACCGACACCGCCCGCGCCGCCGGCGAGGAGCTGGGGCTGGATTTCGAAGCCATCGTGGAGGCCGAAGAAGAGCCGGGCCTCGGCAACGGCGGTCTCGGCCGGCTCGCCGCCTGCTACATGGACTCCCTCGCGACACTGCAGATCCCCGCCATCGGCTACGGCATCCGCTACGAATTCGGCATCTTCGACCAGGTCATCGTCGACGGCTGGCAGTCCGAGCGCGGCGACACCTGGCTGCGCGCCGGCAACCCCTGGGAGATCCCGCGGCCGAAGCTGTCCTTCCCGGTGGGCTTCAACGGCCATACGGAGGCGTACACCGACGAGCACGGCACCCTGCGCAGGCGCTGGGTGCCGAGCCTGCTGGTGAACGGTGTCGCCTACGACACACCCATCATGGGCTACGGCGTCGGCAACGTGAATCTGCTGCGGCTGTGGAAGTCGGAGGCGCCGGAGTCCTTCGACTT